>JAHDCV010000018.1:33797-54362 GCA_020629695.1 Acidimicrobiales bacterium
GGGAACGTGCCGGAAACGGCCGTCTCCGTGCGGGCTCGGCCGATCTGGATCGCTGGCCGACATCAGCCGACGATGGCGGGGAGGCGGACCTCGAACCGTGCGCCGCCGAGCGGGCTGTCACCGACCGTCACCTCGCCGCCGAGTTCGCGCACCGTCTCGGCCACGACGGCCAGACCGAGCCCGGATCCGCCGGCATCGCGGGTCCGGGCTTCGTCGAGCCGGGTGAAGCGTTCGAAGATCCGTGAACGGTCACGCTCGGAGACTCCGGCCCCGTCGTCGTCGACCCACAACCAGACACCGTCGTCATCGGTGTGCAGCCCGACCTCGACCTGTTCGTTCGCGTGCCGGGTGGCGTTGTCGAGCAGATGGGCGATCGTGCGCTGGAGGTCGTCCCGTCGACCGAGCACTCGACCAGCGGAGACCTGGCTCCGGGCAACGGGCACACGCCGCGCACGGTTCGCCTCGGCGAGCACCAGGTCGTCGAGATCGACTTCGACGACGCCACCGACCTCCCGTCCCTCGTCGCGGCGGGCGAGGGTGAGCAGGTCTTCGACGATGACGCTCAGACGCTCGGCTTCACCGAGGACGACACCGGCGAGCTCGGGCACCTCGGTGGTCGCCGGATGGCGCAGCGCGACCTCCGCCTCGGTGCGCAACACGGCGACCGGCGACCGCAGCTCGTGCGACGCATCGGACACGAACTGGCGACGGCGTCGGTCGCCGAGCTCGAGACGGTCGAGCATGCGGTTGACGGTGGTCGCGAGGCCGTGGATCTCGTCCTTCGCCCCGGGCACCGGGACCCGTTCGTGCAGCGTGCCGGCCGAGATCGTGTCGGCCTGGGCGGTGATACGAGCGACCGGACGAAGCGCTCGGCCGAGCAGGAACCAGGTCGCCGCCCCGGCGAGCACGGCCAGCAACGCCGTCGCCACCCAGAGACCGGCCCGCACCTCGTCGAGCGAGCCGAGCACATCGCTCTCCTCGATCACGAACACGATCTGACGGTCCGACACCGTGCGTTCGACGATGCTGAACGACGGTGACGACAGCTCGGGTACGCCGAACTCGGATCGATCACCGAACACCTCGAGGTCCTCGGCGAGAAACGCACCGGCCTCGAAGGCGTAGAGGGACCAGGCGGGGACGATCGGCCCGTCGTCGACGGGGCCCATGCCGCCACTCGTCTGGTCGAACGAGGGTGTGATCGAGCCGACCCGCCCGTCGTCGAGCAGCACGGGCAGCGGATCCCCCGGGACCACGTCGAGGATGTCGAGGAGGTCGAGGAACGCCTCCGCACCGTCGTCGAGCGCCACGGCATAGGCGAAGGCGGCCTGCGACTCGAGCGAGAACGCGAACGATTCGAAACCGTCGAGTTCGAACTCGCCGTCGTCGACCACGACGTCGTCGACGAGCACGCCGTCGACGAGCGCACCGTCCGGGGTGACCACGATCGAACCCTGGTTCTCGAACTGGGCCTGCTCGGCCTGCAGTTCCTCGCTGAACGCGAGCACGAACTCGGCGGCGGCGACCTGATCATCGACGAGACCGTCGAGCACGCGGTCCCGGATGACGCTCGTCCCGAACACCGTCGCCGCGGCACCGGCGAGGGCGGCAAGAACGATCAGGAGCACGGTGAGCCGCATCCGCATGGACGACCTCACGACACGACCACCTGATAGCCGTGTCCACGGACGGTCCGCAGATGCGGGCGATCGAAGGGCTTGTCGAGCTTGCGCCGGAGGTAGCCGAGGTAGACCTCGACGATGTTGGGGTCGCCGTCGAAGTCGATACCCCACACGGCATCGAGGAGATCCGATTTCGAGACGACGTCGGGGGCACGGCGGATGAGGTACTCGAGCACGGCGTACTCACGCTGGGTCAGCTCGACGTCGGTGCCCTCGCGCCGACAGCGTCGGGTGCCCGGATCCAGTTCGTAGGGACCCGCCCGCAGCGTCGCGGCGCGCTCGACCGGTCCGCGTCGGGCCAGCGCCCGCAGTCGCGCCACGAGCACCACCACGCTGAACGGCTTCCGCAGGTAGTCGTCGGCGCCCAGATCGAGGCCTTCCGCCTCATCGAACTCACCGTCCTTGGCCGTGAGGAAGAGGATCGGTGTGTGGATCTCCTCCGAGCGGAGGGTGCGGCACAGCTCGAATCCGTTCATGCCCGGGAGCATCACGTCGAGGATGATCACCTCGTAGCTCGCCTCACGGGCGCGCCACAGGCCGTCGAGTCCGTCGTGCACGACCTCGACGGTGATGCCCTCGGCCGCCAATCCCCGCTGTACGGAGGCGCCGAGCTGCACTTCGTCCTCGACCATGAGTACTCGCATGTCCCCAGTGTCGTCGGACGAGCTGAAAGGAACCTGAATGGTCTCTCAGGCGGACTCAGGCTCGTTTCAGGTCCTGGTTCGAAGGTGTCGGCACATCCACAACGACCCCTCACGAGGAGCGACACCCCCTGATGAACATCCCCACCGATCCGACGACCGGCCCCGACCGGTCCCCCAGCAAGCGCCACGGCGTCGGCCGGACGGCCTTCGTCGCCGCTTCCGGCGCGTTCGTCGCCCTCGGCATGATCGCCGGGCTCGGCGTCGTCGGCGCCGGAGCCCAGGCCGAGCCCGAGGTGGGGTCGACCCCGCAGGCCGAGGCCGAGCGCGACGTCCTCGATGGCATCGACGTCGAGGAGTTCGAGCTCGAGGACGGCGACGTGATCGCGTTCGAGGGCATCGACGGCGACTGGACCGCCTACGACGAGTGCATCGATCGAGAGCTCGGCGACCGGTTCGGCGACGATGCCGAGTTGACCGAGGACCAGTGGGCCGAGCTCGAGGCCGCCTACGACGCCGCCGACACCGTCTGCCAGGACGAACTGCCGGCCGAGGTACTCGCCGAGATGGAGGCATGGGCCCCGTTCGACGAGTGCATGGAAGCCGCCTTCGATTCGATCGACGGCGACACGTTCGAGGGTGACGCCGTCGAGGTGACGTTCGATGACGACGCCTTCGAGGCCATCGAAGCCGAGTGCCTCGAGCTCCTCCCGGCGGATCTCCGAGCCGACATCGAGGCCGAGCAGGCCGCGTGGGCGCCGTTCGACGAGTGCATCGACGGCATCGCCGAACCCTTCGGCGAGGCGATGATCTGGCTCGACACCTCCGAGGGTGGGGTCGCCGTCGCTTTCGGCGAGGAGGCCGGATCGGTGACGATCACCGGCTCGACCGACGGCATCACGATCGCCGAGTCCGCGGGGGTCACCGTCCTCGACGAGGCAGCCCTCGACGCCGAGTTCGAAGCACTCGACGACGAGTACGCCGCCTGTGAGGACCTGCTCCCCGAAGGCACCGAGATCGAGATGTTCGACGACATCGACGGCGAGATCCTCGACGAGGAGCTGCTGCTGGACTGATCTGCTCACACCGGGCGGGGACCCCTCACTCCGCCCCGGGCTCTCCCCCACGAGACTCGTACGGGACCGTGCCGGAAACGGCCGTCACCCGTGCGGGTCTTCGTGGTTTTCAGGTCTCGGCGAAGTCCCGCATCATGTGCCACAACGCCTCGACGTGTCGACGTTCGGTGGCCTCGACCCCGATCGAAACCCGGACCATCCACCGATCGTCGAGCACCGATCCGGTGCAGTACGCCCGCCCGGAGTCGTTCAGTTCGGCCAGCCATCGCGTCGTGTGGTCGTCGAGCGCGGCGCCGGTGAGCGGATCACCGTCGGGACCGAGCGGCCGGTGCCGTACACACACCGTCTGGAGCAGCACCGGCGCGACGACCTCCCACCCCTCGGTCCGTTCGACTTCGGCCGCCAGCCACTGGGCGTTGGCGAGGTCACGCCGGAGCCGTGTCTGGATCTCGGCGACTCCGTCGAGCCGGAGATGGAACCACAGCTTGAGGGCTCGGAAGCGCCGCCCGAGCGGGATGCCCCAGTCGCGATACTGGGTGACCTCGCCGTCGGCGGTGGAGCGCAGATACGACGGGTTGGTCGAGAAGACCCGCACGAGGTGTTCGGGGTCGGTCACGTACAGCAGGGAGCAGTCGAGGATCGTGCCCATCCACTTGTGGGGGTTCCACGAGACGGAGTCGGCCCGCTCGACACCGTGCCAGAGGTGACGACACTCGGGAAGCAGCATCGCCGAGCCGGCCATCGCCGCATCGACGTGCAACCAGATGGCGTGGTCGGCGCAGACGGCAGCGACCTCGTCGACGGGGTCGAACGCGGTGGTTCCGGTCGAACCGACCGACACCACCACGGCCATCGGCTGGCGGCCCGCGGCGACGTCGGCCTCGACGAGGTCCCGGAGATGCTCGGGCCGCATGGCCCGCGTCCACGGGTCGACCTCGACCATCCGCAGCTCGTCGGCGCCGACACCCGCGAGCAGGGCGGCCTTGCGGACCGACGAGTGCGCCTGGTCGGTCGTGTAGACGACGAGTGGTCGCCCGTGTGCACCCAGACCGCCGCCGGTCTGTGCGTGGTCGGTGGCCCGTTCACGTGCGGCCAGCATGGCCACGAAGGTGGAGCTGGATGCGGTGTCGTTGATGGAACCATGCCACCGATCCGACAGACCGGTGAGCTGACGCATCCAATCGCAGACGACCTCCTCGACCTCGGTGAGCGCCGGGGCCGACTCCCACGAGATGCCGAGCGCGCCGAGGCCGGAGGAAGCGAGATCGCCGAGCACCGACGAGAGCGCGGCATTCGACGGAAACCACCCGAAGTGCATCGGGTGCTGCACCATCGTCGTCCCCGGCACGACGGCCCGATCGAGATCGTCGAGCAATGCCCGCACGTCGTCCGCACCGGTCGGCGGCTCGCTCGGGAACGCCCCGCGCACCTCACCAGGCCGCACCGCGGCCTTGACGGGCCGATCTGCGACCCCGGTCCGGAAGTCGGCGATCCAGTCGATGAGTTCGTGGCCGGCGGCCCGGAAGTCCTCGGGTTCCATCCACACGAGGCTAGGTGCCCACGGCGGTCGGGCCAGTGGTCCCGGGTCGTTCAAGACCAGGGTCGCCAGCGCCGATTCCGATGAACGGAACCCACGCGGGACACAGCGTCGTCGCCCCGCATCGCTCGAGACCGGAGTCCCCGTTGATGTCCACGCCCACCGCACCGATCGAGACCTCCCGTCGCCGACGGCTGACCGTCCTGCTCCCGGCCCTCGCACTGCTCGTCGCCGCCTGCGGAGGAGTCGCTGAGGAGACCGACGCCGCAGCACCGTCGGCCGACATCGTGTTCGACTCGGGAAGCGACACGGCGCCCGATCGCGACGCTCCGGGGCTTCCGACCGAGACCACCGACGGGAGTGCGCCGGAGAGCGCCGCCGTCACTCCTGCCGCCGACGACGACCCGGCGTCCGCAGGCGAGTCCGCCGGCGGGACGAGCGAACCGGTCAAGCCCGTCGACGGCGGCGACACCGGGGCGAAGGAGGTCGTCGCCCTCGACGACTCGGTGCTGTCGCGGGCGATCCGAGGCGACGACGGCGCCGCCGTCGCTCCCTCGTCGATGCGCTTCGACGGGCGGATCTCGATCGTCACGGTCGAGGGAGCCGACGTTCCGTCGATGGAGCTCGCCTTCGGCGGAGCGATCGACACGCAGGTGCCGGCATCGCACCTCACGATGGACATGAGCGACATGTTCGAGGCCATGCTGGCCGATCCGGAAATGGCCGGCATGGGCGAGGACGAGGCGTTCATGGCGATCTTCGCCGAGATGTTCGCAGAGCCGCTCGAGTTCATCCAGATCGGTGACCGGGCCTGGGTGTCGGGATCGATGATGGCCTTCCTCAGCCCGGACGCCGTCGGGAAGTGGATCGAGACCGAGGCCGGTGAGATCGGTGCCGACGACGTCAACCTCGGGATGGACTTTGTCGACCCTGACGAGCTGCTCGCACGATTCGCTGACGGACAGGGCACGATCACCGAAGTCGGGAGCGAGACGCTCCGCGGCACGACGACCACCCGCTACCGGGTGGTCGTGGATGCGCAGGCGCTCGCCGCGGGGATGACCGCCGAGGAGCGGGCCGAGTTCGAGGGAGACTTCGGCAGCCTCGACGGCCTGGCGGAGTTGCCGTTCGACATCTGGATCGGTGACGACGGCCTCACCCGGAAGTTCTCGATCGCAATCGGTGCGGAGGTGATGGGACCCGGTCCCGACGCCGAGGACATCGAGTCGGTGTCGATGGTGTTCGAGATGTGGGACTACGGCGCCGACGTGGGGATCGCTCCCCCGCCGGCCGACCTGATCATCTCCGAAGACGAGCTGGGCGCCGGCCTGTTCGGCGAGTGAGCGAGGTCGCGCCGGTCTAGCTTGACCCGCATGACATTCGAGCGAATCGGCGTCATCGGCGCCGGACAGATGGGGGCCGGCATCGCCGAGGTGTCGGCCCGGGCCGGCATCCACACCGTGGTGATCGAGGCGACGGAAGAGGCGGCGTCGGCCGGCCGTCGGCGGATCGAGTCGAGCCTCGACAAGGCCGTGCAACGGGGCAAGTTGTCCGTCGAGGACCAGGTCGCGATGCTCGACAACATCCGGGTCTCGGCGAAGATGGCCGACCTCGCCGACCGTCAGCTCGTGATCGAGGCGATCGTCGAGAACGAGAACGCCAAGACGGCGCTGTTCCGCCAGCTCGACACCGTCCTCGAGGATCCGGCGGCGATCCTCGCGTCGAACACGTCTTCGATCCCGATCATGAAGCTCGCGATGGCGACGAAGCGGCCGGAGCAGGTGCTCGGTATCCACTTCTTCAACCCGGTTCCGGTGCTGCATCTGGTCGAGCTCGTCACGAGCCTCCACACCTCACCCGAGACCCAGGCCAAGGCCGAGTCCTACGCCGCCGAGCAACTCGGCAAGCGCGTCATCAACTCGAAGGACCGGGCGGGGTTCATCGTCAACGCCCTCCTGATCCCCTACATCCTCTCAGCGGTGCGGATGTACGAGTCCGGCTTCGCGTCCAAGGAAGACATCGACCAGGGCATGGTCACGGGCTGCGCCCACCCGATGGGTCCGCTCGCGCTCGCCGATCTGATCGGTCTCGACACGACCCAGGCCGTGGCCGAGAGCCTCTACGAGGAGTTCAAGGAGCAGCTCTACGCGCCGCCCCCGCTGCTCGCCCGGATGGTCGAGGCCGGTCTACTCGGCCGCAAGACCGGACGCGGGTTCTACGACTACTCCTGAGCCGTACGGCGACGACCTCACCCGAACGACGATCGCCCCGGGCCGAAGCCCGGGGCGATCGAGGAAACCGAGGCCGCCCGCAAGCGACGCCGACGGTCAGCGGCGGAGCGCACTCACGAGGCGGAGCACGTACCAGAACAGCGTCATCAGGGAGCTGAAGAGTGCCAGGGCGGCACCGACGTGGGCCCACACCGGGTACTGCCGGATGATCGCCTGGGTCTGGTAGATGATGGTCGCCCCCATCAGGGCGATCATGGCGGCCGAGAACCACACGCCGAGCTGGAAGCCGAAGATGGCGGCGGCGACGATGAGGCCGATGGCGACGATGCCGCCCCACATCATCATGGGCCGCATGAAGGACAGGTCCTTCTTCGTGGTCATGCCGACGATGGTGAGCGCCACGAACGACACGGCCGTGATCGCACCGGCGATCCAGATGTCGGACGAGGCACCCGTGCCGATCAGGATGCCCAGGAACGGGGCGAAGATCAGGGCCTGGAGCAGTGCCGATCCGAACAGACCGGCGTACTGGAGGCCGGTGTTCTCGAGGCGATGGGCAGCGTTGGAGGCCAACCACTGACCGACCATGAAGCCGCCGAGGATCAGCAGCCACGTGCCACCGCCGTTTCGGAACACGAAATCGGTGAGTGCGTCGGCGATGCCGGTGGCGAAGAGCATCACCTCGAAGGCGACGAATGCGGCGAGCGCCAGGCCGACGTGCTGGTAGACGCGCACGACGAACGCTTCACGATCTTCGGCGGGGGCCGAGATCGCGGGGATCATGGTGGCGCCGGCATAGGGCGAGGTCATCGAGACTCCTGTGGGGTCGGTCCCGGGCAGTGCGCACGGGATCTGACGGGATTCTACGTCGCACCCTACGGTCGGGTCAGCACGGGGTGGTCGCTTCGCCCATTCGGGCCACTGCACCAGCTCCGACCTCATCGGCGAAATCCCAGGCTGAGACGACAACGTCGGTCACCTCCGGGCGGCAACTCCAGCAACCGCGTGCTTGCTGGTGGCCACGCCGGCCCCGAGTAGCGGGTCGGGTTCTCAGAAGGCGGTCGAGGGGAGGTCTTTGACCGAGTCGTCGGCGAGCGCCGCGACGATCACGTCGGCGACGTGATCCGCAGAGAGTCCGGCCGGGAAGTTCGGCGCCGTGCCGGCGATCGCCCGGTCGGCGAGGCCGGTCTCGGTGTGTCCGGGCCGGGCGTCGAGCACCCGGATCTTCGCCCGCCGGGCCTCCCGACCGAACCCCTCGGAGAACGAGCGACCCGCGGCCTTGCTCGCACCGTACGCGGCCATGCCGGGCAGGTTCTGCTCGGCGATCACCCCGGAGATCGTGCAGAACACCCCACCGGGGGCCATCCGACCGACCACCGTGGTGGCGGCGAACATCGGTACGAAGGCGTTCGTGAGGAACAGCTCCTCGACGGTGTCGGCGTCGAGCTCCGCCACCGGCCCGAACGCCACGACACCGACGGCGTTGACGACGACGTCGAGCGGGCCTCCGGCGACCGCCTGTTCGATCGCCGCAGCCATGGCGACCGGATCACGGAGATCGGCGAGCAGTGTCGACGACGCACCCGAGGCGGACAGGCGATCGGCGTCGCGGCCGACACCGACGACGGTCGCACCGGCGGCCACGAGCTGGGAGGTGATGCGGGCGCCGAGTCCGCCGGACGCGCCGAGGACGAGTGCACGGGCACCGGAGAGAACGGTCATGGGAACTCCGAGGGAAGCGAGGACGGGGACCCGCAGTGTCCCAGCCCCGAACGGCTCGGAGCCCAACCGGGCCGCCCGTCGCTCAGATGCCCTTTGGCGCCACCACGTAGGCCTCACCACCGCCGTTGGCCACGACATCGTCGAGCCAATTGCCGGTGAAGACGTCGTTCGGCCCCTGCATGAGATCGGACGGCTGGCCCTCCGGTGTCGTCACGAGCGTCCACGCCTGCCGTTTGTAGGTCCAGTTGTCGGCGTCGAGATCATGCGCTCGCTGCCACCACGGCTGGGCTGCGGCGAGCCCGTCGCTCCCGCCTCCGGCCCGCCGGTAGAGCGCCTGGCCGAGCTCGAACGCCGCGACCGCCTCGGCGGCGTCGTGGTCCCGGGGTTGGGCGGCGTCGAGCACCTCGGCGGGCGACATCACGAATCGGCTGGCCGCGCCGTGCTCGGCCCAATCGAGCACCGCAGCGCGATAGGCCTCGGCGTTCGACGGGATCGACTGCGCGACCCGCAACTGGTTGGCGAGGCGCTCGGGCCACTCGTCGCCGATCTCCATGTCGGCAAGCGCCGAGCGTTCGATCGAGGCGGACTCCGGTGGCCGGACGATCGTGCCGGTCTCGTCCACCCACAGGACCATCGGCACGTTGGTGAAACCGAGGGCGGCGGTGGTCGCGTGTCCGGTGTCGATCAGCGCGCGGATCGATGGGGCTCCGTCGCTCGCCGGTGCGGCGTCGATGAACGGACGGGCCTTGGCCGGGTCGATGTCGAGGGAGATCGACACGATGTCGAGGCCCATCGGCGAGGTGATCTCATGCAGTGCCTGCCAACCTGGCAGAGCGTCACGGCAGCCTCACCACGAGGCCCACGCCACGAGAAGCGTCTGGCGGCCGTGCAGAGCCGACAACCGGAACGGGTTCCCGTCGGTGTCGGTCAGTTCGAGATCCGGGAGCGTCGTCGATTCGAGCACCGGGCCGCCACCCGCCGGGCCGATCGCGACCGTGCCGGTTGCGTCGTCGCGCACGAACGGACGCCCGAGCCGCGCTGCGACGAGCGCCGCGTCGACCCGACCGTCGGCGACCTCGGCATCCGGCGGGAGTGGCACACACACGTCGTCCTGACAGAGCCCTTCGGGTTTCAGTACCCAGCCGAGCTCGGCGAGGGCGGCGGCATCGAGTCGTTCGGTCGTCGCGATCACGGGCCCGACCTTAGGTGCCCGTCTCCGTCGCGCCCGAACTCGTCCCATCCGGCCGAGGCACCCTGCCACCCACGAGGACCGGCCTGGAGCACTTCGTCGATGTCGGTCAACCGGATCCCGTCGAGCGTGAGACCGCCGGTCGGCACGTCATCAGCGAAGGCGGCCACGAGGTCGTCGGCCTGGGCTCGCAGCTGCGGGTTCGCGAGGTTCACGATGCCGAGGCCGACGGCGACGTCATCCGACACGTCCGCGACCTCGTCGCCGACCACCGGGCGACCGACCGTGCCCACCAGGCCGGCGCCCGTCTCGACGAGCGACGTCGCGGCGAACACCCGGGCGGAGGCGGACGCCGCGGTGCCCCCCGCCGTGGTCCCGGTGGTGAGCACCTGCGCCGCCGCCGGTGCGCCGGCGACCGAGACCACGAGCACGCCGGACTGGAAGGCGTTCGCGGCGACGCCGTCCCAGTCGGACTCGGCATCACCGGAGCGGTTGATCGCGGTCGTCGACAGCGCGGAGGTGCCGGCGCCGACCACCACGGCGGTCAACATGCCGCCGGACGCGACGATGATGATCCCACCGGCGAGGACACCCGCACCGATGGCGAGGGCATCACGGTTGGCCTCCAACCAGGTCGCGTCGAACAACTCGCCGACGAGGGCCGCCTCGGCTGCCGAGCGCACCTCCGACGGCAACGACGGATCAGCGGCGACCGCCTCGAAGTCCGCCCGGGAGAAGAAGCCGTCGACCGCACCGCCGTGCCCGGCCACGTCGAGCGCATCCCGGAACGGTTCCAGGGTCGTCCGCATCATCGACCGCTGGAGCAGCGCCCCGAGATCGTCGAGGGAGTATCGCCGGTCGTCCCAACGCTCCGAGCCGAACCGGTCACCCGCCATCAGATCGGCGTGGGTGGCCGCCGTGTCGAGGGCACGCCGGAGTTCGGGTTCGGCGAGCAGGTGGGCGGCCGCCGCGACCTCGACCGCCGAGAACCGATCGGGATGGTCCACGACATGGCGGAGGTCGGCATCCGAGACCAGGCCGTCGACCTCACCTGTCGCCGCCGCGTCGAACAGATCGAAGTGGATCTCCAGCTCGCGCAGAGCGGCCATCTCCGAGGGAGAACGACCGGTGAGCCGCGCCGCGCCGACCATCATGCCGGCCTCGGCCGGATCGATGCCGAGTGCCGCGGCCTGGTGGAGCGCGACGTCGAGATCGACGTCGACGAGTCCGAGCAGTGCCGCCGTGCCCACCGCCTCGTGCGGGTCGACACCCGTACGCAGCAGGCGGTCGACGTCGTCGGTCACCGAATCCAGCAGCGACGCGGCCGTCGCATCGGGCAGCCCGGTCCTGGCCGCGACCTGCCCGATCCTGGTCACCCGCTCGATGGCGGCGATCGCGGCCGCGGCCGGCACGCCATCGTCCAGCAGTCCCAGCAAGCGCTGCGTCGCCGAGGGTGGGAGTCCGAGTGCGACGACGACCGCCTCGGCGGCGACCCGACGCTCCCGGATCCGGCGTTCGAGCATCGGATCGTTGTCGCTCCCCGACCAATCGCGCACCGACGTCGTCGCGGCATCGAGCCGCCGAGCGACCGGGTCGAGCCCGAGTCCGAAGAACTCCGCAGCGTCGATCCGATGCTCGAGCAGCGCAGCTCGGAGCCGCCACTCGTCCGATCGGTCGAGCAGTGGGCGGCTCACCCCGTCGGGCAGCTGCGCTTCGATCAGGCAACTCCGCACGATCGTCCCGGCGAGGTCGACGACATCAGCCTGCCGACGGAGCACGCCGACCGCGTCACGCAACCGATCCGGGTCGAACCCGACGAATCCGCTCACCACTCGACCCAGGGCGGAGGTTTCAGCGGAGCGGTCGGCGGCAGCGGCCGCGGTCCGCACATCCCGCTCGTGTCGTCATGGCGCCAGGCGACGAGCTCACGCTCGTAGCGGTGCCAGGCCGCAGCGTGGGCGACGGCGGCCGCCTCGGCCACGCGGCAGACCTCGGCTCGCCGCCGGCACTCGTCGGCAGCGTCGCGGAGCTGGCCGACCTCCACGACGATCCATCCGGCGTCGTCATCGAGGCGCCGGGCCAGCTCGTCACGGACGAGGCCGCCTGCCATGACGTCGCGCTCGACCATCGGATGCAACGGCACCATGACCACCTCGAGTGCCTCGGCCTGCGTGTCGAGCGCGATGGCGAGCACGTCGTAGGCCTCCGCCGTGGGCATGACTCCTCCGACCCGTCTGTGCCCGGTCAGGCGATCCCGGCGTTCATCACCTGGTCGAGATTCTGGCGCTGCGCGTCGACCGCCATCGCCATCGACGTCGAGGACGCGGCGGCGTCGGTCAGCGCCGCGGCGAGGGACGAGTCGTAGTCGACGAGCGCCTGGGCCATCTGCTCGACCGCTTGGCCGAACTGGGCGAACGCATCGGTGGTGGCGGAGCCGGCACGGTCCATCGCGACCTGGAAGTCGAGGTGGTGTCCGAGGAACACCTCCTGATTGCGGCCCGTCCACTGCGTCGCCTGGGCCGTCTCCGCCGAGGCGCCGACCGATCGGATGAGGTCCATCATGGCCACGTCGATCGCTCCCCGGGCCCGGTCGATCGAGCCGCGCACGGCCTCGACGACGGTCGTCGTCGTCCCCTGCGCCTCGATTCGGACCGCATCGATCTCGTCCCCGGTCCGTCGCAGGCGCTGGGCCAGACCATCCAGATCATCGAGTTGTGCACCGAGCATCACCATCGCGTCTCATCTCCTGTTGTCGCGGCTGAGATGCCGCCGTGAACGTCAATCGACAGTGAACAGACTCTTTTGGAGTCCGTCAAGCGTATATGAACGCATATGAGCGCGAAGAGGACCTTCGTCGTGCTCGCCGTCGGGACGATCCGCCTCGACGTGGAAGAATCCGGGCATGGACTTCGCCGAGCTGGTGCTCTCCTCGACCGAGGTCGGCTCGACTCGCTCCCGCAAGGCCAAGACCGATGCATTGGCCGCGGTGCTCGCCGCGACCCCGACCACGGAGATCGGCCCGGCCGCCGCACTGCTCGCCGGAGCACCCCGGCAGGGCAAGGTCGGTGTCGGCTGGGCCGCACTCCGGGACATCCGAGCGGCGATGGACGGCGTCGAACGGGCCGGCGCACCGGTGTCGGTCACCGAGGTCGACGAGATGTTCACCGACCTCGGCGACGTGCGCGGCAGCGGGAGTACCGCACGGCGTCGGTCGATCATCGAGGCCGTGATGCGTCGACTCGATCCGTCGGAGCGGGACGTGCTGCAGGCGATGATCCTCGGCGACCTCGGCCAGGGCGCGCTCGAGTCCCTCGTCGTCGACGGTCTCGCGAAGGCGACGACGATCCCCGCCGCCGTCGTCCGCCGGGCACACATGCTCTCGGGCGATCTCGCGTCGACCGCGACGATCGCCGCCCTGGAGGGGCGCGCCGGGCTGGAGGCGGTCACGCTGCGAATCGGGCGAGGGGTGCTCCCCATGCTCGCCTCGACCGCCGAGTCGGTGACGGCCGCACTCGAGGTCACGGGACCCGCGTCGATCGAGCAGAAGCTCGACGGCGCACGGATCCAGGCCCATCGGACCCGCGACGGCGAGATCACGATCTACACCCGAAACCTCAACGACGTGACACAACGCCTCGCCTCCGTCGTGGCCGTCGTGGCATCGCTTCCCGGCACGTCGCTGGTGTTGGACGGCGAGGTGCTCGGGCTCGATCCGGACGGCCGCCCCCGAGCCTTTCAGGACACGATGTCGTCGTTCGGCTCGGAGGAAGACGACGGCCGCCCGGATGCCCGGGGTCCGGCGATGGTGCCGTTCTTCTTCGACATCCTCCACCGTGACGGGCAGGACCTCATCGATCACCCCCTGAGCGATCGACTCACGCAACTCGAGGCCGTGGCCGGGCCCCATCGGCTCGGCGCGATCTCCACCGACGACCCCGCCACCGCGGAGGCCTTCACCGCCGACACCCTCGCCGCCGGCCACGAGGGGGTGATGGTCAAGGCCCTCGGGTCGACCTACGACGCCGGACGCCGGGGCAAGTCGTGGCAGAAGGTCAAACCCGTCCACACCCTCGATCTCGTGGTGTTGGGCGTGGAGTGGGGGCACGGTCGGCGCACCGGCTGGCTCTCCAATCTGCACCTCGGGGCTCGCGATCCGGAGGAGCCCGGGCGCTTCGTGATGGTCGGCAAGACGTTCAAGGGCCTCACCGACGAACTCCTCGCCTGGCAGACCGCGGCGCTGCTCGACCTGGCCCTCGACCCGTCGCAGCGAACACCGGAGGACGGCTGGGTCGTCCCGGTCCGACCCGAACTCGTCGTCGAGATCGCGCTCGACGGAGCGCAACGCTCGACGACCTATCCGGGCGGGGTGGCCCTGCGCTTCGCACGCGTGCGCGGCTATCGCACCGACAAGGCCGTGGCCGACGCCGACGACCTCGACGCGATCCGGGCGCTTCTGGCCTGACGCGATCAGCCTGGTTCCCGACGCGGGGCGTTCAGGTTCCTCTCAGGAATCGCGCTCACACTGGATGGCCGAGGCGTGAGAGACTTTCGCCACGGGAATCGAGGAGGCGATCATGGTCGTGGGTTGGAAGAAGGCGTTCGCAGCACTGCTGGTGCTGCTCATGGTGGCCGCCGGGTGCGGAGCATCCGACGGCCCGGCGGACACGGCGAGTGCCGACGACGCGACCGCGAGCGAAGCAGTCGAGGCGACCGGCGCCGAGGACGACCCGTCCGAGGACGATGGCGATGGCGGTGGCGAGGCCGGCGAGAGCACCGATCGTTCGTCCGACGACGCCGACGACACCTCCGGCACCGACGGCGAGGGCACCACCTGGGAGACCTATGAGTCGCCGATCCAGGCCTTCCTCGGAGCCCCGAGCTTCGGGCCCGATGAGGACAACGAAGAGATGTACATCGAGATGGAGCGCGAGACCCAGGCGCTCGTCGTCGAGTGCATGAGCGCCCAGGGATTCGAGTACTTCCCGGAGGACCCGGAGCGGTTCGCCGACTTCGAGGACCCGTTCGAGGAGGACTGGGGTTCGGAGGAATGGACGAAGAAGTGGGGCTTCGGCGTCACGACCCAGGCCTTCGGCCAGAGCCAGGTCGGCCCCGATCTGCTCGGCTGGCCCGATGAGCAGATGGCGTTCCCGTCGGAAGAGGAGATGGCGGAGGACCCGAATCAGATCTACGTCGAGTCGCTGTCGGAGTCCGAGCGCGAGGCCTACTACGCGGTGCTGTGGGGCAACGAGCCCGAGATCACCGAGGACATGACCAACGAGGAGATCGACGAGCTCTACATGAACTGGGAGCCCGACGGTTGCTACAACGAGGCCTCGGAGCAGGTGTGGGGCAACGGTGGCTTCGGCGACGGCGGCGACGTCGAGGGGTTCTACACCGAGTTCGGTGATCAGCTCGACGAGATCTACGAGCGGGTGCAGGCCGATCCACGGATCCAGGCCGAGACCGACCGCATCAACGAGTGCATGGCCGCAGCCGGCCAGCCGGCGCTCCCGGAGGACGGTGACTTCTGGAGCCTGTTCTACGAAGATCTCGAACCGCTCCAGGAAGAGGTCTGGGCGTCGATGGATGCCTTCTACGAGGAGCAGTACGGCGACGAGGGCATCGGCGAGGACAGCATCGGCGGCGAGGCCGTCGGCAGCGTCGACGAGGTCGCCGATGAGGGGGCCGAGGACTTCTTCTTCGAGCAGCCCGAGCTGACCGAGGATCAGAAGGCCCGTCTGGCCGTGCTCCAGGAACGCGAGATCGCCACGGCGCTCGCCCTCGTCGAGTGCGGTGGGTCGGCCTTCGGCGGACTCGGCGACTCGGAGATCTTCTTCGAGGTCATGACCGAGTACGAGCAGGAGTTCCTCGACGCGAACGCTGCCGAGATCGAGCAGTACCGCAACGTGTTCGGCGAATGAGCCGGCGAGTCGTCCTGGCGGTGGTGACCGCGGTCGCGGTCGCCGCTGCCGCGCTCGGCTGGGTCGCCGGGCGCCAGATCCAGTCTCCGGCCGATGCCGCGGCCGAGGCCGCTCCCCCGCCGGCGTCCCTCATCACCGTGCCCATCGAGACGATCTCGTTGTCGTCCAGTGTGATCACGCGCGGCGACGTCGTCTTCGCCGACTCGTTGAGCCTTCGCGTCGGACCGTCCACGGACGGCTCGTCGATCGTGACGAGAATGCCCTGGGAGGTCGGCGACACACTGACCGAGGGCGATGTGATCGTGGAGGTCGGCGGACGTCCCGTCTTCGCCCTCCAGGGCGACCTCCCGGTGTTCCGGTCGTTCGGACCGTCGGTGAACGGCCCCGATGTGGAGCAGCTGGAAGCGGCGCTGTCGCGACTCGGTCTCGACCCCGGCCCGATCGACGGGACCTACACGACCGAGACCCAGGCCGCGATCGAGACGCTGTATCGCGACGCCGGCTACACCCCGAACCTGCCGAGTGTCGACGAACTCGATCGGCTGGATCTGGCCGAGGACGCCGTCGAGCAGTCGAGGAGGTCGCTCCGCGATCTGCGGGCGCAGGGCAGTGCACTGCCCGAGTCGCAGCGACTGCAGCTGCAGGGCGAGATCGACGCGGCCGTCCGGGCGCTCGAGGAGTCCACGATCGCTCGTTCCGAGGTCGTCGACCCCCTCTGGGCCGAGACCGCGGCAGCCCAAGAGGTGCTCGCAGGAGCCCAGACCGCGCTCGACACCGCGACACAACGACGGGTGACCGGCGACGGCGGCACCGATCCCGACACGGGTGAGCCGATCACGGCGTCGTCGATGACCGCACTGGCCGAGGCCGAAGCCGCCGCCATCGTCGCCCGCGACGCGGCGCAGGCGTCGGTCGACGAAGCCGCCGCTGCGGAGGCCGCGGCGAAACGCGAACACGACGGCTACGTCGCCGACGCCGAGAACCGTCTCGCCGTGGCCCGAGCGAGCCTGGCCGAGGCCCAGAACCCGGAAACGGGCGTGAACCAGGCCGAGCAGATCCAGGACGCCGAGGCCGCCCTGGTCGATGCACAGGAGTCGCTCGCCCGGGTCCAGGCCCAGATCGGGACGACATTCCCGGCTTCCGAGCTCCTCTTCCTTCCGTTCCTGCCCCGCGAGGTGCAGCAGGTGAACGTGCGGGCCGGCGAGATCCCGCAGGACTCGGTGATGACCGTGACCGGTTCCGGCGCTCGCATCGATGGCAGCGTGTCCGCAGCCGACCGACCACTCGTGAGTGTCGGACAGCGGGCCGTGCTCGACAACGAGTCGTTGGGGCTGCAGTTCGACGCGGAGGTCACCGAGATCGCCGACGAGGCGTCCGGCGGTGCCGGGCGGTTCCGGGTCCGGTTCGAGCCGATCGACGTCGTGCCGGTCGACGCCTACTACCAGAACTTCCGCGTGACGATCCCGATCGACACGACGGGTGGCGACGTGCTCGCCGTTCCGCTGGCGGCGTTGTCCGCGTCCGCGGACGGGTCGGCTCGGGTCGAGGTCGAAGCCGGCGACGGCACGACCCGCATCGTGACGGTCGTGCCCGGGCTCCGGGCTCAGGGTTTCGTGCAGATCACACCGGTCGACGACGAGCTGGCCGAGGGCGACCGCGTCGTGGTCGGCCGCACCGGCGGCCAGGCCGGCGGTGACGCCGACATCGCCGACGAGGACGGCGACATCACCGACGCAGACGACGACGAGGGCTCGTGACGGCACCGGTCGTCGAACTCGTCGGCCTGTCGCGGTCGTTCCCGGGCACCCCACCGGTGCACGCGCTGCGCGACGCCGACCTGCTCGTACAACAAGGCGACTACCTCGCGATCGTCGGCCCGTCGGGCTCCGGCAAGTCGACGCTGCTCCACCTGCTCGGCCTGCTCGACCGGCCCACGAGTGGTGTCTATGCCCTCGACGGTGTCGACACCGCGTCGCTCGATGATCGCGAACGGGCCGGCATGCGGGCGCATCGGATCGGGTTCGTCTTCCAGTCGTTCCACCTGCTCGCCAGCCGCACGACGGCGGAGAACGTCATGCTGTCGGAGGTGTACCGCAAGGGTCCGCGCAAACAGCGTCGGGCCCGAGCGGTCGAAGCCCTCGAACGCGTCGGCCTCGGTCACCGGATCGACGCCATGCCGACCACCCTCTCCGGTGGTGAGCGTCAGCGTGTCGCAGTGGCCCGCGCCCTCGTCGGTCGCCCGAGCCTGTTGCTGGCCGACGAACCCACCGGCAACCTCGACACCGCGACATCCGAACAGATCCTCGAGCTCTTCAGGGAGTTGCACGACGACGGCCTCACACTCGCCGTCATCACCCACGACCTCGAGGTCGCGGACGTGGCCGAGCGCCGGGTGCAGATCCGTGACGGCGTACTGTCCGAGCTGGAACGGAGCTGGCGGTGAGGTGGACCTGGCCGGAGCCGAGCGAACTGCTCCGCAATCCGCCGCCGTGGCTCGACCGGTCGACCCGGCGGCGCAACGCCGTGCCCGCCCCCGGGTTCCGCCCGGCCGACCTCGTCGGTGAGGTCACGACGGCGCTGACGGCCCGCCCAGCACGGACGATGCTCACCGCCCTCGGCACCATCCTCGGCGTGGCCGCCCTGGTCGCCACACTCGGCCTGGCCAAGACGGCGGGTAATCAGATCGTTCGGCAGTTCGACGAACTCGAGGCCACGAGGGTCGTGTTGAGCAACGCCGAGCGCCAGGGCCGCAACGAGACACAGTTGTCGGCGATCCCGTTCGATGCCGAGGACCGCCTCACGCGGCTGAACGGGGTCGAGGCCGCCGGCACGAAGACCCCGGTCGACGTGGGCGGCGGGCTCGCCCGATCGGTACCGCTCATCGACCCACAGGGACAGAACGAGTTCCAGATCCCCGTGATCGCCGCCAGCCCGGGGCTGTTCGACGCCGTCCGGGCGACGGTGCGGACCGGGCGATTCTTCGACACCGGCCACGACGAGCGAAGCGACGCCGTGGCGGTGTTGGGCCCGGGCGCGGCGAATCGGCTCGGCGTCGAACGCATCGACAACCTGCCGGCGATCTTCGTCGGCGAAGAGGCCTTCGCCGTGGTGGGCATCCTCGACGACGTCGCCCGGGAGACCGATCTCCTCAACTCGATCATCATCCCGAACGGGCTCGCCCGAGATCGGTTCCAGCTCGCCGGGATCGACGAGGTCCACGTCGATGTCGCGGTCGGCGCAGCCGACCTCATCGGGGCACAAGCGCCGATCGCGCTCTCACCGAACGAACCGGGATTCGTGCGAGCCCGTGTACCCCCGTCCCCCCGAGCGGTGCGATCGACGGTCGAGTCCGAGGTGAACGCACTCTTCCTCGTGCTCGGCGGGCTGTCTCTGCTGGTGGGCGCGATCGGCATCGCGAACGTGACCCTCGTGTCCGTGCTCGAGCGGACCGGTGAGATCGGACTCCGACGGGCGCTCGGCGCGACCCGTGGCCACATCGCCGGGCAGTTCCTCACCGAATCGGCCGCGCTCGGCCTGTTCGCCGGTGTGCTCGGTGCGAGCCTGGGCATCCTCAGCGTCGTCGGCGTGTCGGCCGCCCGTCAGTGGACCCCCGTGCTCGAACCATGGCTGCCGTTCGCCGCACCCGTGCTGGGTGCGATCATCGGCCTGGTCGCCGGTGTCTATCCAGCCTGGAAGGCGAGCTCCATCGAGCCGATCACCGCGCTGCGGGTCGGTGCGGGCTGAGCCCGATCAGTTCGACCCGACGAGGAGCTGATAGCTCGAGTTCCCCCTCGCCGCCGAGACCGTGATCTCGTAGACGGCACCGGCGACGAGGTCGACCTCGACCAACGCGAGGTCGGCGCCGTCGTCGTCGACACCGAGCACGGTGCCGCCGGGACCCACCACGGCCAGGGTGAGATCCGCATCCTGCGACCAGTCGAGCACGAATCGTGCAGGACCGGCCTGGTCCGAGGTCCACCGCACGGTCTCGCTCGGCTCGGCATCCCGGCCGGATCCGTCGACCCGGCTCGACCGGATCGCCCGTTCGTCGGCGGCCGGCGCCATCAGGCGCACTTCGATCTCGCCCGAGCCGCGTCGTGACCACACCGTCACCTCACGGATCTCGCCGGCGACGAGGTCGATCACGATCGACCGTTCGCCGGGTGCCGCGGCAGCGACGAAGTGGCCATTCAGACCACGAACGTTGAATCCCACATCGGCCGGGACGGCCCCATTCACGTCGAGGCGATGCAGTCCGTCGGCCTGGGCCGTCAGCTCGAACCGCAACCAATCACCATCTCCGTCGAGCCTGCCGCTGCCGATCCGCACGCCGGCGGACCGGTCGGGGCGCGGTGTGTCCACGCCGTCTCCCGCAGGACCGACGGTGGTCGTGGTGCTCGCCGGCCGATTCCGGGTCGTGCTGCTCGAGGGCGACACCGTGGTCGTGCTGGGGGTCGTGGTCGGGGGCGGCGTCGTGGGGGTTCGGCGTGTGGTCGTGGAGGTCGGCGCGACCGTGGTCGGGGCCGGGTCCGGCGCTGCGATCGTCGTGGTGGGAGCAGCCGTCGT
>JAHDCV010000018.1:54462-63894 GCA_020629695.1 Acidimicrobiales bacterium
GGTGCCGGTGCCGGTGCCGGTGCCGGTGCCGGTGGAGCCTCGCCGTGCAGCTGCTGGATCATGTCGCCGAAGGCGGGCATGACCGAGCCGCTCGATGCGAGCCGCCAGTCGCAGGAGTTGGCGCCGTCGCGCTGGTCGTGGCGACCGTCGAACCAGACCACCGTCGAGAACTGTTCATAGCCCGGGCTCGTCAGCGTCGCGGCGGCGTCGCGCATCCACGCCGCCTTGCGTCCGGGCCGATTCGGGTCCTCCGTGGATCCGAGCTCCGAGATCATGAGCTCGGCGTCGGGATGGTTGGCCCCGAATGCACGGAACGGACCGAGGGCGTCGGCCAACGAGCGCCACGGGTCGTTGAAGCCGGGCCGGCAACCGCCCCAGTTGTAGGCCGCCGCAGCGAAGCCGTCGACCCACGCGTCGCCCGGATACCAGCGCGACGCGGCGCGGCGATCGGCCCCGTCGACCCCGAACGAGTACGTCGTCATCGTCCAGATCCGACCCTTGGTCTGCACCCCGGCGTCGTCGAGGATGCCCATGAATGCGCGCCAGGCGGCGATGAAGTCACCGGCACCGCCACGATCGAGGTTGATGCGCGACTCGGGCTCGTGTTGGAACGTGATGTGCACACGATCGCCCCACGGACGCAGCGACTCGGCCCAGCGGCTCATCTCCGCGTGGAGTTGGCTGCCTGGTCGGGCATCGGCCAGTGCTCGCCAGCCGACACGACCGCCTGCGGTGGAGCTGTCGATCGACACGATGAGGTCGTAGCCGGCGGCGAGCAGCCGCTGCTCCTGCCGGTTGGGGAAGTTGTCGGTCAGCTTCTTGAACACGCGGACGACATCGACTCGCTCACCGGTCGAGTTCTCGATGTCGGTCGCCCGTTGGAGGCCGTTGGAACCCGCGGAGACGCCCACGTCGATGCGCCGTCCGTCTTGGGCCGCGGCGACGGGCGCGACCAGCGTGGTCATCATGCACGCGACAGCGACGACCGCTGCCCGCCGGATCGAGATACGCATCGCCAGACTCCCTCACTCGCCGTGGGCGACACTACCCTGCGTGGTCACAGGTCGGCGAGGCTCGCGCCTTGAATGGTCCATTCGACCCAGACGGCCATCCCCCGGATCAACGCTCAGGTTGGCAAGACGGACACCACCAGATCGTGCGGGCGTCGATCTCGGCGGCGACGATCTCCGTCCCGCATCGACGACACGGCCGGCCATGCCGCTTGTAGACGTAGAGCTTCTCTCCGCGCCCCAGCTCGCTTCGCCGCTCACGACCGAGGTCGGCCGGGTCGACGGTCACGATCTTGCCGGCACGTTCACCCTCGATCAGTTCGATGACCGAGAGGTCCCACAAGGCCGCCACCTCGTGAGTGAGGAGGTCGCGGGCCGGCACGAATGGATGGATACCGAGCATGAACAACAACTCGGCCCGATAGACGTTGCCCAGCCCGGCGATCACCTTCTGATCGAGCAGCGCACGCCCGATCGGGATCGACCGCTTCGCCAGACGCTCGGCGAAACGGTGAGCACCGTCGGCCGGACGGGCGATCGGATCGGGTCCGAGCCGGGCCTCGAGTGCCTCGACGGCGGCGGGCTCCAGCACCTCACACGCGGTGGGACCAGCGAGGTGGAGCTCGTCCTGCTCGGTCCAGAGCAGCAGGCGGCAGTTCGGCGACGGTTCCGGTGCGGGCTGGCGTCGGAGGCGGAACTTGCCGAACAGTCCGAGGTGGATGTGGAGGTGGTCGCCCGATTCGAAGCGGTAGAGCAGGTGCTTGCCCACCGCCCGGATCTGGTCCACGGACTGACCGTCGATCTGTGCGGCGCCCGTGTCGAATCGCCCCTGCGGTGAGGCGGCCCGAATCGTCCGACCGACGAAGCGTCGACGCTGGAGTCGGGCCTGACGGTGGAGCACATGACCTTCGGGCATCGGTGCATCATCGACGACGACACCCCACCGGGGTCGGGTCGGGCTGGTCAGTGCGCTGGCGCGCTCGGCAAGGTGTCGACCCAGGCGTCCACCTCATCGCTCGAGCGGAGCACCACCGTCTCGGCCTGCGGCCATCGTCCCGAGTCGAACTCCGCGAGGTACTGATCGCGGTATCGATCGTGGTTCGTCCACGACCAACGGATGATGTTCTTCGCCGGATCCCAACTGGTGAAGTTCGTCAGCGGCTCCCGATTGCCGTTCCACAGCTCTTCCCGGGTCACGGCCCGGCGGATCGTCCGCCGGATGATGCGGGACATCACGACCGATCGCGGCAGGCTGATCAGGACGATGGTGTCCGCCGCCATTCGCACGATGTCACCGACGTAGCCGTTGTAGTTCCCATCGCAGACCCAACGATCGTGCGAGTCGAGTTCGCTCCGGACGTTGGCTCGCATCGTCTCACGATCGATCTGGGTCCAGTCCGGCAGGTGATGATGAGCGTCCAGTTCGATGCGGTGGACGCCGGTCCGCGCCGCCACCCGACGAGCGAGCGTGGTCTTGCCGGAGCCCGAGTTGCCGACGATCGAGATCCGCACACCCTCGACCCTAGATCTCGGGGAGGCGCAGGTCGGGGGTGGCTAACCTCGCGGCCTTGACGACCACGACCCCCACGCCGTTCTCCCGGGCCGACCGGCGGGCCCTCGCCGCGGTGGCGACACAGTTCTTCGTGAACGGCGCGGTGGTCGCGTCGTTCATCCCGCGTCTGCCCGAGATCCGCGACGACGTCGGCCTGACGCTCGATCGGCTCGGCCTCATCCTCGCGCTGGCGGTGCTGGCCGGCATCGCCGGTTCGTTCGTGGTCGGTCGCATCGTCACCTCGGTCGGCACTCGGGCGTTGATCGTCGCCGGCGGTCTCGGTCTCGTCGCCTCGTTGGCCGTGATCGGGCTGTCCTCGTCGGTGTGGATGCTGGTGGTCGGCCTGCTCGGTGTGCAGCTGTTCGACGTGCTGGTCGACGTGCCGATGAACCTCCAGGGCAGCTGGCTGAGCGCACGCCGGCATGCACCGGTCATGAACCGATTGCACGGCCTCTGGAGTCTCGGCACGGTGGTCGGCGCCCTGATCGCCGCGCAGACCTCGGCGAGCGAGGTCTCACTCCGCACGCACCTGCTGGTCGCGGCCGGGGTGTTCGCGGTCACGATCCTCGCCGTCGGCCGCAATCTGTTGTCGGTCGACGAACGCAACGACGACACCGCACCCAGTGGCTCACAGCGTGCCGGGTCACGCTGGACCCTCCTGGTGCTCCTCGGCGCCGCGTCGGGTGCGGCATACGCCGCCGAGGGCACGTCGAGCGACTGGGCGGCGTTCCGCCTCACCGACGACCTCGGCGCCTCGGCCGGCCTCGCCGCCCTCGGCTACGTCGCGTACACCCTCGGGATGACGACCGGCCGGTTCGCTGGGGACAGCGTCATGGTCCGGCTCGGTGACGACCATCTGGTTCGGCTCTCGATCGCCCTGGCGACGACCGGCACGTTGGTCGCGAACTTCGTCGACGCCACGGCCGCGGTGTTGTTCGGACTCTTCGCCACCGGGCTCGGCGTCGCCACGTTCTTCCCCACGCTCTACGACCAGGCCGCGAAGATGCCGGGCGGCGGCGCGGGCGGCCTCGGCGCCGTGACCGCGGGGACGAGGATCGTCGGTCTGGCTGCACCACTCGTGGTCGGTGCACTCGCCGCAACCGATGCGCTCGGTGTGGGGACGGCGGTGGCAGCCGTCTTGCTGCCGAGCCTGCTCGGGTTCGCCGCCATCATGTGGCCACGCGCCGGCGGTGCCCGCTTCGCCTGACCCGCCGGGGCGGGGTCAGGTCAGGCCGAGCTCGGCCATCCTGGCCATGACGCCGTCGCGTTCGTCGCCGACGGTCGTCGTGTCGCCATGCCCGGTGTGCACGACGGTCGCGTCGGGCAGTGTGAGCAACTGCGACGCGATCGAGCGGAGGATCGTCGGCTCGTCGGAGAAGCTCCGCCCCGTCGCACCCGGGCCGCCACAGAACAACGTGTCGCCCGACAGCACCCGACCCGAGCCCGCATCGACGAAGCAGCAACACCCCGGTGAGTGTCCTGGCGTGTGCAGCACACCCAGCTCGGTCCCACCGACGGTGATCAGTTCGCCGGGCACGACATCGCCGTCCGGCGCCGTGTCGGGATACACCACATCCCACAACATCCGGTCGTCCGGATGGAGGAGGATCGGCGCATCGACGGCGTCACGGAGCGCGACCGCGGCGTTGATGTGGTCGTTGTGGCCGTGCGTGCACACGATGGCGGTGACCTTGCGGCCGTTCACCGCCGCCGCGATCGGAGCGTGGTCGTGGGCGGCGTCGAAGACGACGACCTCACGGTCGTCGCCCACGATCCAGACGTTGTTGTCGACCTCCCATTCGCCTCCGTCGAGAGCGAACACCCCGGAGGTGACGACCAGTTCGATACTCATGACAGGACTCCCATGACGGTTGATGGAGGCGCGCCGAAGGCGGGACTCGGGAAGTGAGCGGAGCGAACGACGATCAGAGGGTGACGACCGAGCGGAGGACCTCGCCGTTGTGCATCTTGTGGAAGGCCTCCTCGACCGCGTCGAGGTCGATGGTCTCCGACACGAAGCCGCCGAGGTTGAGCCGACCCTGCAGGTACAGATCGATCAGCATCGGGAAGTCCCGGCTGGGCAGGCAGTCGCCGTACCAGCTCGACTTGAGCGCTCCGCCCCGGCCGAAGATCTCGATGAAGGGCAGCTCCACCTTCATCTCCGGGTTGGGCACCCCGACGAGCACGACGGTGCCGGCGAGGTCACGGGCGTAGAACGCCTGCTCGTAGGTCTGGGGCAGACCGACGGCCTCGATGGCGACGTCGACACCATTGCCGTCGGTGAGCTCGCGGATCGCCTCGACCGCGTCGACCTGCGAGGAGTTGACCGTGTGCGTGGCACCGAAGTCCTTGGCCCACTCGAGCTTCTGGTCGTCGATGTCGACCGCGATGATCGTGCGGGCGCCGGCCAGACGGGCACCTTCGAGCGCGGCGTTGCCGACGCCACCACAGCCGAACACGGCCACGGTGTCGCCCCGGCCGACGTTGCCGGTGTTCATGGCCGCGCCGATGCCGGCCATCACGCCGCAACCGAGCAGCCCGGCGACCTCCGGCGGCGCCGCTTCATCGACTTTGGTGCACTGACCGGCGGCGACCAGGGTCTTCTCGCAGAACGCACCGATGCCGAGCGCCGGCGAGAGCTCGGTCCCGTCGGCCAACGTCATCTTCTGTGTCGCGTTGTGGGTGGCGAAGCAGTACTGCGGCTTGCCTTTCGCACACGAACGACACTGACCACACACCGCTCGCCAGTTGAGGATCACGTAGTCACCGACGGCCACGTCGGTGACTCCCTCGCCGACCGACTCGACCGTGCCGGCGGCCTCGTGTCCGAGCAGGAACGGGAACTCGTCGTTGATGCCGCCTTCTCGGTAATGCAGATCGGTGTGACACACACCGCAGGCCTGGATGGCCACGACGGCCTCGCCCGGCCCCGGATCGGGGATGACGATGTCGGTCACGGTGACCGGCTCCCCCTTGGCCATGGCGACGACACCCTTCACGGTCTGCGGCATAACGCGGTCCCCCTGAGACGCCGAGGTACGGCGTCGGTCGCCGTCCAGCGCCGGAAACGTAGCACGATCGACCAGCGCATCCCGGCCGCTCCCGCAGCCCGGCGACACGGCGTCGACGGCCCGTTCTGTCAGTGGTGTCGGGTGGGCGTCACACCCGCCAGTGCATCGGCGACGCGTGCTGCGGCGACCGCGGCGACCGTCAACATCGGCGGGCCGTCGACGAGGTCGACCCACGTGGACGGGTCGACCACCACGACACCGTCGTGCCTGACCGCCCACTCGGCCGTCGCGGCCTCGTGGTGCACACCGCCCGGTTTCGTCCGACGGTCCACGACACCGACGCCGGCGTACGCGCCCAGCTCGACCAGAGCATCGGTCGCCTCGTCGAGCGCTCCGACTCGGCCGGCCTCTCCCCCGACCGTGACCGCTTCGGCGAGCATCACCACGGCGATGGGGCCGGTTCGGGTCACCCCGAGCAGAGCGGAGCCACCCGGCAGACCGATCGAGGTCGTGAACCAACCGACCGGAGCGAGGGGCTCGTCGATGGTGAGGTCGACGACGCGGGCGAGATGACGGCGGCCGGGGCGGCGGATCAGCCTCGTGCCGGCGAGCAGGACCGGGGTCGCCGCGGCGCCGGCCGCGACGATGACGAGGTCACCCGACCAGGTCGTCCCGGTGGTGTCGATCACGCGTCGGTCGACGTGGTCGATCCGCTCGGCCGTCGCCACGACCCGGTGCACCCTCGGATCGTCGACGCGATCCACTCCCGGGAGATGTCGCCGCCCGGTCCGCGGGTCGATCGCGAGTCGGATCGGGCGGTTCACGACACCCGTGTCCAACAGACGTCGACCGACCGGGTCGGCTCGGGGACGGCTGACGCGCGGCTCGTTCCACCACCGATCGATCCAGGGCTGGATGGCCTCGGGCCGGACGTCACCGGCGATCTCGATCGATGTCGGACGGTGCAACACCGAGCCGTTCACCGAACCCGACCCGCCGAGCCCGACGCCACTCCAGGGGCGATCGGCTGGCGTACGCAGCCGCGCGGCCAGACGGCGGTCGAGGGCGGGGTGGAACCCCACGGTCGGGGGCGGGCCGAGCCCGGACGGACCGCCCTCGATCACGACGACGTCGGTGACGTCGTGGTCCAGCACGGCATCGAGCGCCGCCAGACCGGCGACACCTGCGCCGACGATGATCACCCGGGTCACCTCGGGAGTGTGGCCGGACCGATGCCACGGCGACCAGTCGGACCCGGATGCGTCCGTCGGACCTCAGCGATCCGGGCCGCTCGGGGCCGAAGGCGACTCGGCCCCCGTGGCGACGAGCCGAGGTCGAGCGTCGGGATCGTCGACCCGCAACGAGTACACGTCCCGACGGGGTCGGAGCGCCGATCCTCCGGCGTCGACGGCGTAGAGGATCGTGTGCTCGTCGAACCACTCGACCTGGTCGTCGATCGAGCGCGCTTCGGGCAGCACCGTCCGCTCGCCGGTCACCACGTCGATGGCGACGAGACGCCAACCGAGGGTCATGGTGCCGTCGGTGACGCGGTCCTTGACGACGATCGTCGACCCGTCGGGAGACCACGAGGGACACTCGCCTTCGCCGACCACTCGCCCGCTGGTCGACGCCGGGTCGACCTCGATCAGACGGAAGAGATGTGAGGTCGGGCCGGAGGCGGCCGACATCGTCACGACGAGCCGCTCACCGTCGGGGGCGAACGAGGCCCCCCAGAAGTTGTTCGACTCGTCGGAGAGGTCGCGGTCACCGTCGGCCACGGCGACCTCCTCGAGGTTCAACAGACGCTCGTTCGGCGCGATGACGGCCGTGAAGGTCGAGAGGCTGCCGGGGTCGCCGTAACCGTGCCCCGTCACGAATGTGGTGAACCCCAGCCGATCGCCCTGCTCGCTCAACCGCACCCGGCTCGGTGCACCCTGGAAACGGTGCACGTCGCGCGCCACGAGCCCATGATCGACCCGGTCGAACACGGTCATCTCGGAGGCTTCGGACAACGCGGGGCCGGCAGCGACGCACACGGCGACGCCGTTGCGTTCGTGGAAACGATCGCACACGACCCCGGTCGATCGACGCAGCCCGTCGGGGTCGATCGAGACGACCTGGCCATAGGTCGGCGAATCGGGGGTGCGGTCGATGACCTCGATCGTTCGGTCGAGTCCCGTCGGAGCGTCACGGGCCGCGGGTACGGGATCGGTGAAGGCGAGGACCCCGGGGGCCAGGGCGCGCTCGGGCAACGCGGCGGCGAGCGCACCCCCGGACGTCGAGGCGGCGTCCTGTGCCCGAACCACGAGGAATGCACCGACGGCGAACATCGCCGCGGTCGTGGCGACGACGAGCAGCAACCTGATGCGAAGGAGTGATCGCTCCGGGCGGGGGCTCCCCGCGGCATCGGTGCCGGAGGCCGTGGTGTTCACATCCGAGGCCATACGTTCAGCTCCTGTCCGGACCAGCGGCGGGCCGCATACAAACCGATCAGCACCGAACCGGCGGCGACGGCGGTGGCCGGGAGCGCACCCCCTGCGCTCCACAACAGGCCGAAGATCGCCGAGGCGATCAGGCGACCGAGCAGGACGGCGGAGCTGAACACGGCGATGGCACGGCCACGGAGACCGTCGTCGATCCGGGCCACGACGGCGGCCACACCGACGCCATCGGTCGCGGCGTAGTACAGGCCGAGCGCCCCGACCACGAGGGCGGCGAATGCGGCGCCGCCAGCGGGGCGGGCGACGGCGAGCGCTGCGTAGATCACGAGGAGCGGCAGGTGACCGAGCACGTACATCCGCCACGCGCCGACCCGGTCGGCCAGTCGACCGATCGGCACGGCCAACACGACGAAGACCAGCGCCGAACCGGCGAACAGCAACGGCAGCGACGCGAGGGACACCGCACCCGTCGTCTCGAGGGCGATGAAGAGCACGGGATCACCGACGGTGCCGAGCCCGAGCACGGTGGCGAGCGTGAGGAGCCGTCGACTCCGTCGATCGGTCCACAGCGCTCGCAGTGGTGGGGATGCGGTCGCGGCGTCGGCAGGCACCGGCTGGGTGCGCTCCGCCTCGGTGCGCTCTGCCTCGGTGTCAGGCATGGCGGGAGCCTGTGCCGGGCGGTCGGACGGCACGAAGGTGACCAGCCACACGAGTCCCGCCATCGCCGCGAGTGCGCTGAGGAGCCAGAGTGTTGCGAACTGGCGCGGTGCGACGGCGAGGAAGGCGAACACGAGCAACGGTCCGAGCAGTGCACCGGCGGTGTCGAGCGCGCGGTGCACACCGAACGCCGACGCCGTTCCCAACGTGCCGGTGTTGCGGCTGATGAGCGTGTCACGTGCCGGTGTCCGCAGGCCCTTGCCGAGTCGATCGGCGCCCGTGGCCAGCAGGATCGGCCAGATCGTGGCGGACACGACGAGCACCCAGCGGGTCAGCATCGACAGGCCGTACCCGACCACGGCGACGGCCTTCGGTCGGCGGGAACGATCGACCAGGCGACCTCCGAGGAGGCGGACGGCGATGGACGCGGCCTTCTGGAACCCGTCGAACACACCGACCTGAGCGACCGTGAAACCGAGTTCGCCGGCCAGATAGAGCGGCAGAGCCGCAGCCACCATCTCCGACGAGATGTCGGTGAAGAAGCTCGTGAGACCGAGCGCGAGGAGGGCGAGGGGCGCCCGACGGCGGATCCCACCCGTTGCCCCCGTCGAGGGTTCGGGCGGACTCCCCTCCGCAGCGGGTGCAATGGCGCGCCGCTCGGCCAGATACATGTCCGTCCCGTCGGCTCGCCTACCCGGGTCATGAGGGACCGAGGTCCCGTGGAGACACACCCAACACCGGCGGGAACCCTTCCTCTCCAG
>JAHDCV010000019.1:0-17469 GCA_020629695.1 Acidimicrobiales bacterium
CCGGCGGCTCATCGTCGGCCTCCGGGTCCTCGGCCAGATCGCGGGCGAGTGGTCTGGTCGCGCTCGTCTGGCCCCCTGGTAGCGGCACGCCCGACACCCGGGCAGCGTCGATCTCGGCTTCGAGCTCGGCCACCTGACCCTCGGTCGACGCCGGATCCTCCCGCCGCGCCGCCAGATCCATGGCGGTCTTCGCCGCCGGTACCGCACGCTCCAGTTCCGACGTCGCCTCGTGCAACTGACGCCCGACCATCTCGAGTGCGCGGACCATGCGATCCCGAGCGGCCTTCGCTCCGTCGAGTTGTTGCCTCGTCGTCCGACGACGGTTGACGAGATCGCCGAGGACCCGTTCCCGGATCGACTGCGCCTCGGACACCATCTGACGAGCGTGCTCGCGTGCCTGCTCCCGGGTCTCCTCCGCACCGGCCTCGGCATCGGCTCGGATCCCCTCGGCCACCCGCTCCGCCTCGACGCTCTTCGTCTGCAGGACCGAGTCGGCTTCGGCACGCATCGAGGCGGCCGCACTCGACGCGTCGGACCGGATCTGCTCGGCTTCGACCTCGGCGCGACCGGTGATGTCGGCCGCTGCGCTTCGTGCCGAGGTCAGCAGACCCGCCGCCTCCCGCCCGAGCATCTCGGTCGCCCGAGCCTCGTCGAAGGTGTTCGCCCGCTCGAGCTCGTCGGAGAGCGACTCGAGGCGCTCGGTCAGAGCGGCACGCTCTGCCTCGAGCTCCGCGATCCGCTCCTCGTGATCCGCTCGCTCCTCATGCAGGGCGTCGATCGCATCCGCAGCACCGTCCAGCACCCGACGGACCTCGTTGGGATCGAACCCCCGGAACGACGTCGCGAACCTCGCGGCACGCAGACGGGCGGAATCGAATTCGGCAGCAGCCATGGCCCGACTGTACGGGGCCGCACGACCCCACGTCCGGGATCAGGAGCCAGCAGCCGGGTTCGCCGCGGCGAACGAGTCGATGGCGGCGACGTCCCCGCCGAGTTCGGCGAGGGCGTCGAGGGCCTGTTCCAGATTCTCGACCGGCACGATCCGGACCTTGCCGTCGACGAGTTCCTCCGCCAGGGCGAGGTCGGCCTCGGACTGCGCGGCCGGCACGATGAACGTGTCGAGGCCCTCGTCGCGCACGGCCGCGGCCTTCTGCGGGAGTCCGCCGATGGCCCCCACCGACCCGTCGGGTCGCATGGTTCCGGTCACGGCGACGTCGGCACCGCCGGTCAGTTCCCCCGCCGTCAGCTGATCGAGCACAGCCAGGGTGAACGCGAGTCCGGCCGACGGTCCGCCGACCTCCCCGGTGTCGATCGCGACATCGAAACCGACGTCGGCGAACGCCAGATTGTCGGCCAGGCCGACCCCGAGGAACGCCCGCTCCGGATCGTCCTCCCGCGCCCCGACCGTGACGGTCCGTCGGTCCTGCTCACCGTCGTCCAACGCGAGCACGGTGAGGACGATGGTCGTGCCCGGCTCGATCCCGCCGACCGCATCCACGAGGTCGGCCGACATCATCGTCGGTGTGTCGTCGACGGCCACCACGATCTCGCCCGGTTGCACCACCCCGTCGGCGGCGCTGCCCTCCTGGACCGAGGTGATGACGACACCGTTGGAGGTGATCGCCTCGTAGCCGAGCTCCTCGAGGGCGACGGCGACCGCCACCTGCTTGGAGTCCGCCATGAGCTGCAGGTTGATCTCGGTGTTCTCCTCCGAGGTCCGATCGCCGAACACCACGTCGCGGTGCACCAGGCGGTTGTCGTCGTCGAGGCCGAGCCACAGCTGTTCCCAGACCGACAGCGGCTGACGGAGGCGCACCGTCGTCAGGAGGATCTCGCCATCGCTCGGGAACGCCTCCACGTCCTCACCGAGTTCGACGAGATCCTCGGTGTCGCGGGCGGACCCGGGCACGAGTGCCACGGTGTCGGTCTTCACCCAGAAGCCGATCGTCACGATGCTGCCGACGATGAACACGCCGAGGGCGATGCCGTACCAGAGGGGGCTGTTCCACCGCGACCATCGGGAGGCCGGCGTCGCGGGATCGCCCAGCACTGGCCCGGCGGAACCGGGTGGGCTGACTACGCTGTCGTCGTTCATCGTCATAGGGCATCGGTGGAAACCGCCGGGACCTACAGCTCGATTCCCCAGACCTCGACTCCCCCAGAGGGGCGACGACATGCTCAGGCAGCCCGATCCTGCATTTCCCCGAGTCCGGACGCCGATCTGGCGCCGGATCACGGCGCTGGTGAGCTTAGGTTCGGTGGTGCTGCTGGCAGGGGTCGGGATCGCCGCGGTGTTCGCCGCAGCCATCATGACGGTGATCATGCTGGTCGAACGCGCCATCGGCTGAGCCCGCCGGACGCGACCCGATCACCGACCCACGGTCGGTGATCGCTCTCGCCGGGTGCGGCCGGAACCGCGCGCCATGCCGCCGGACCGGCGGCGGAAACTCAGCGGCCGAAGAGACCGCGACGGGCCCCGAGGCCCGAATCCGAACCCGTTGAACCCGGAGCGGTGATGGTCGGCTCCGAGGCCGGCTCGGGAGTCGTCTCTTCGGCGGGCTCCTCTTCGACGACCGGTGCGGCGGCTGCGGCCGGCGGGGTCTCGGGAACACTCGGCGCCGCGGCTGCGGGCACGGCGACCGACGGTGCCGACACGACCGGCGCCGCAGGAGTCTCGACAGGAGCGGAGACCGCCGGCGTGGCCGGGGCCGCGGCCACGGCCGGAGCATCGCCCAGCTCGACCCGGAAGTACGGGCGGTAGCTGAACTCCACTTCCTCGAGCCGGAAGATGCGAGCGTGTTCGACGTCCTGCTCGTTCTTCAGCTTCTCGACGAAGCCGACAGCATCGTGGATCTCGTCGGTCTGGTGGTAGCCCGGCTTGCCGTCCGGACCGCGGTAGATCACCATGTGTGACACGGCGTTGCTCCTTTTCATCGCCCGGGCGGTCGGGCGGTGAGATGTTTGCGGGTGCCGCTTCTCTCGAAACGGCCAGTGAAGCATTCCAGACTACGTGACCAATCGCCACCCTCAGCCCCAGATCGACGAGATCGACCGCGCCGCCGTGGTCGTCGCGGGCCATCGCGGCGACATCGTCACGGTCGACGCCGGCTGTTCGAGCCCCGATCCGGCCGTTCGAGCCGCCGCGATCGGTGCCCTGAGGCGCCAGGAGCGGCTGTCCATCGACCAGCTCGTCGCGTTTCTCGATGACCCCGAGATGCGGGTGCGACGTCGGGCGGCGGACGAGGCGGCGAGGATCGCGACCGACAGCGGCGGCGAGCTCGGGCCTCACGACGCCCTGATCGCCCGCCTCATCACCGCGCTGGGCGACGAGGCCGATGTCGCGGAGCGTGCCGCGTTCGCGCTCGGCGAGTTCGCCGGACGTGCCACCTCGGCCGAGACCGCCCTGAGCGCCACGGTCATCGAACACGACGAGGCACTGGTCCGCGAAGCCGCGGTGGCCGCCCTGGGGGCCATCGGCGTGGGCCTCGAGACGATCCTCACCGCACTGGAGGACCGGGCGACGGTGCGACGACGCGCCGTCATCGCCCTCGCCCCGTTCGACGACGATCGCGTCGAGGCCGCGCTGCGCCGCGCGCTCGAGGACCGGGACTGGCAGGTTCGCCAGGCAGCGGAGGATCTGCTCAGCGACGATCCGGGCGGTGCATGAACATGTCGCGCACCTCGTCGAAGCTCTCGACGCACTGACCGGCGCCCAGCACGACGGATTCGAGCGGCTGCGCGACCAGCTGCACCGGCACATGGGACTCGTGTGCGAGCCGCTCGGCGAAGCCGGCGAGCATCGCGCCGCCTCCCACCAGATTGATGCCCCGCATGATCAGGTCCTGGGAGAGTTCGGGTGGCGCTGCGCCGAGGCAGCCCAGCACGGAATCGACCATCGCCTGCACCGTCTCGTCGAGCGCCTCACGGATCTCCGGACTGGTGATCGTGACGAGCCGCGGCAGCCCGGAGGACAACTCCCGTCCTCGGACTTCGGCGGCGACTTCTTCGGCGAGCGGCCACGCCGAGCCCACCGCCATCTTCACCTGCTCGGCGGTCTGCTCACCGATGGCGATGCCATGCACCCGCTTCACGTGATGCTGGATCGCCGCGTCCAGATCGAACGAACCGAGCCGGACCGCTTCGAGCCCCACCACACCACCGAGCGCGATGAGTGCCGTCTCCGAGGTGCCGCCGCCGATGTCGACGACCATGGATCCGACGGCCTCACCGATCGGGAGCTTGGCTCCGATGGCCGCGGCCATCGGCTGCTCGAGCAGGTGGGCCTCCGACGCGCCGGCGCGCCGGGCCGCCTCACGGACGGCGCGTTGTTCGACGGCCGTGATGGCCGACGGCACGCAGATGACCGTCCGGGGGCGGTTGAACCGTGTGACGCCGGCTCGCTGGAGGACCAGACGGATCATCCGTTCCGTGATGTCGAAATCGGTGATGGCGCCCTGGCGGAGGGGACGCACCGCCACGATGTGGCTCGGTGTCCGGCCGATCATCTTCCCCGCCTCATGACCCATCGCGAGGACTTCACCGCTCTGTTGGTTGAGCGCGATGACCGAGGGCTCGTTGAGCACGATGCCCTCGCCGCGGGCGTAGACGAGGGTGTTCGCCGTCCCCAGGTCGATGGCGAGATCGCGCGACATCAGGCAGCGTCGGACGGTGGGGAGCGGTCGACGGCGGAATCAGCGGTGTCGACGTCGGTGATGTGCTGTGGCTCGAGCCCCCAACTCGTGCCGCCTTCCCATGTCTCGCGTTTCCAGATCGGCACCGTCGCCTTCAGCGTGTCGATGCCGAACCGTGCGGCCTCGAACGCCGTCGGGCGGTGCGGGGAGCTGGCGACGACCACCACGGCCGACTCGGTCACGGGGACCGGACCGATGCGATGCAGCAACGCCATTCGCCCGAGATCGGGCCATTGCTCGCGGGCGCGGGCGACGATCTGGTCGAGGCGGGGCACGACGTGTTCCACGTAGGCCTCGTACTCGAGGTCGGTCACCCCGGCTCGACCATCGGCGTGGTCGCGGGCCGTACCGGAGAACGTCACGACCGCCCCACACGACGGGAGCACGGCCCAGGCCGACGCGAGTTCGACGGGCAGCGGACCCTCGTGGAGGCCGGTCCAGGTGTCGCCGCGGTCGGGTGGTTGCACAGGCTCATCGTAGAGCCAACGGTCGGCGCACCGCTTCACAACCCGACCACGGCGAGGGGCGACCACCACGCTCCGTCGCCGCTCACTACGCTGGCGACCGTGATCGGGCCGGAGGAAGATCCTCACGACGACGACTGGGGTGCTCCGCCGCCCGAACTCGTCGATCGGATGTGGCGACATCCGTCCGAGATCGCCGCGGCCCACCGGCTCGCAGCGGAAGCCGAGCGGGCCGCGATCGTGCAGCGCCGGCGCACGCTGGCGCTGAGCGCGGCCGGCGGGTTCGCCCTGACCTGCGGTGTCCTGATCGTCGGTGTCCAGGCGCTCGAACGTGACCCGGAGTCGATCGCTCCGATCCGACTCGGCATCACCGCGACGAACGACACCGCCCTGGCACCGGCACCGGCACCGGCTCCGGTGAGCGCGGCGGCGACGGTCGCCGTGGTGGATCCGCCGACCATCGAGGGCCCTTCCACCGCGTCCGTGGCGTCGGTGGCCATCGACGACGAGGCGGGGGCCACCGTGGCCACACTGGTCCATCCGGACGACGCCACGTCGCTGGCGTCGATACGCGTGGGCGACGTCGAGCGCACGTGCGTCCAGATGACCGAGCGCCACGCCGCCATGGCCCTGGACGGCATCGATCTCCGTACCGGCGATTCGGTGACCGGGCCCGACGGCCCGATGCTCATCGTGCACGTGGACCGTGATCGCGGGATCGCCGTGCTCGCGGGTGCCGCTGCGACCCCGATCTCCCTGACCGCGATCGGGATGGGCGACACCGTGGTGAGCATGACCGCCGACGGTCTCCGGAGCGGTGAGATCATCGATCTGACCGCGGACGTCGAGACGAGCCGAGGGCGGATCCGAGGTGCGATGCTGACGAACATCACCGCCATCGCGACCGAGCACGCCGCGATCGTCACCGATGGTTCGGGCAACATCGTCGGGCTCACACTCGACACCGAACACACCCTCGTCGCCGCGGTGCCCGTGGAGGTCATCGCTCGGGTCGTCGACGGTGTCGAAGCCGAGCGGCTCCCGATCGGCTGGGTCGTCGAGGCCGACGAGTTCGGGCCCACCGTGACGGCGGTCGAGCCGGACGGGCCGGCCGCGACCGCCGGCATCCAGGTCGGCGATCACGTCGAGTACATCGACGGTCACCCGATCGGGGATCTGCTCGACCTGCGCGAACGCCTCGGGCAGGCCTCGGACGACGGCGAGATCGAACTCCTCGTCCGGCGTGACGGCGACGGCGCCAAGCGCACACGCCACCGCCTCGTCATCCGACTCGAGACCGACTCCCCCGCCTGAGGCTCAGCGGGTCAGGCGCTTCGCGACCGAGAGTGCCGCCGCCGTCGCTCCCGCGACACCGAGGCCGCCGACCCCGAGGGCGAGCTCCTGGCGACGCTTCGGACTGACCGCGGCCCACGGGGGCGCCGAGGTCCCGGCGACGTAGGCCTGCTCGTTCGAATAGGCCGGGTCCCACCCTGCGGCTCGGAGCCGGTCGTTGGCCACGACCCACGGATGGCGGACGTGTGCGTCGAGTCCCTCGGGAACGGGACGCCGTACCGCCGCCCGCGCCGCGGCGGCCACGTCGGCGGCACGTCCGGAGGCCTCCACCGGACCCACCCGGACCCGGAATCCGCCCGCCAGCTGGCGGAAGCGTTCCGGTCCGATCCAGCCGTCGGGGGCCACGTTGAACGGGCCGGCGAGCCCGTCGAGGGCGGCGAGACACACCGCGGACACCAGATCGTCGAGGTGCAGGAACTGCACCGGCGGATCGGCTTCGTCTTCCCGGACGGTCATGCCCCGGCGCAGCCCACGGGCGAGCCAGGCATCCCAACCCGGCGACAGCGTCGTCGTCGGCCGCAGCACGGCGACCGTACGATCGGCGGCCGACAGGGCGGTGAAGGCCCGATCCAGCTCGGCCTTGACCACCGCCGGCCCGAGCGCCAGCACGGGACGGATGGGCGCCGCTTCGGTGAGGGGCACCGGGTTGTCGGCATGCGCGCCGTAGACGAGCGCCGACGACACGTGCACGACGTGTGGCACGCCGGCGGAGCGAACCGCGGCGATCAGCGCCGAGGCGGGTCCCTGTGCTGCAGCCAGATCGTCGCGTCGGCTCGGATCCTCGAGCACCGAGACCACGGCATCGGCGCCGGCGAGCACGGACGCGAGATCGTCGCGCCCGACCTCCAGCCGGTGGGTCTCGATGTCGGAACGGAACCCACGCAGGGCGCGATCGACCGCCACGGGCTCCGCCGCCCCGGACCGGGCGAGTTCGGAGATCACCCGGCGCCCCACCCTGCCGTTGCCGCCGATGACGACCACTCGTTGCACGGAACTACGATGCCCTCGTGAGCGGCTTCGATCCACCCGACGGCGGAGGACTTCCGTTCTTCGATCTCCAACGCATGCTCCAGGGCGGTGGCGATCCGTGGGCCATCGCCTCCCAGATCGCCCGGTCGGTCGCCAACGAGGGCGCGAGCGAGGACAACGTCGACCCGTCCGCCCGATTCGAGATCGACGACCTGTTCCGCGTCGCCGAACTCCAGCTCGCGCAGGCGCCGGTACCGGCGCTGCCGAGCGGTCTCCGGGTCGAGGCCGTCAACCGCACCACGTGGAGCGATCGATCGCTCGCCGCCTACCGGCCGTTCCTGGAGCGATTCGGTGAAGCGTTCGCCGCTGGTCCCGCAACGACCGCCGATCCCGCCGACCCACTCGGCATGATGCTCGGCCAGATGTTCCAGATGATGGGCCCCAACATGGTGGCGGCGTCGGCTGGGTCACTCGTCGGCCAACTCGGCGCCCAGGCGCTCGGCTCCTACGACCTGCCGGTCCCGCGCCCCGGCTCGACCGTGCTGCTCGTCCCGCCGGCGATCGACGACGCCGCCGATGCGTGGGACGTGCCCGCGACCGAGCTACGCCTGTGGTTGCTCGTCCACGAGCTCGCCTCCCACGCCGTGCTCTCGGTTCCGCACGTGGCCAAGCAGCTCGAGGCCCTGCTGATCGACTTCGCCGCCGGGTTCCGCTTCGACGCCGAGGCCGTGCTCGGAGATCTCGGTGACCTCACCGACCTCTCCGAGATCCAGCGACTGTCCGAGCAGTTCGGCGACCCCGACCGGATGCTGTCGGCCATGCGCACGCCCGGCCAGGACCTCCTCGTCCCCCAGATCGACGCCCTGGTCGCCGCCGTGCTCGGCGCCGTCGACCACACCGTCGACCGGATCTGCGGTCCGCTCGTGGCCAGTCACGCCACGATCCGGGCGAACATGGATCGTCGCTGGATCGACACCGCACCCGCCGACCGGATCATGGAACGGCTGCTCGGACTCGAGATCACCGCGGCCACGCTGGACCGCGGCCGGACCTTCATCGCCGGGCTCGTCGAGCGCGGCGGCGACGACGCGCTCCGACGTCTGTGGGCCGACGAGCTCGACCTCCCCACCGCCGCCGAGGTGAACGCCCCCGGGCTCTGGCTGGCCCGGACTGGCGTTGACGGCGAGTTGCCGGCGCTCGACGTCGAGATCCCGGACGACCTGTCCGGCCTCGACGACCTCTGACCGTCCGCCCCCTCAGTCGGAAGCGGCCGTGTCGGCGGGCTCGACGGTCGCGGCCGTCTCGACGTCCGAGTTCGCAGATCGACGGGCGGCCCGACGCGCCCGGACCGACGCCCCCAACTCCTTCGCCTTCTCTCGATCGACGGAGGGGCTCGGGTCCTTGCCGAGCCAATAGCTGACCGCGGCGAACAGTGAGGCCGCCCCGACGATCATGAACCCGATCCATGCCGCCATCGGGATGATCACGGGGATCAGCGCACCGATGACCCAGACCAGTTGGAAGCGCGTCTCGAAGCGGGAGAACGACCGGCCGAGGTTCGCCGCCGGGGCGTCACGTTGCACGATGGCATCGAAGGCCTGCTTCCCCGTCTGGGCACCGGCGGCGACGGTGAAGGCGACGACGAACAACCCGAGCAGACCGCCGGCCAGGGCACCCAGGAAGGCGATGACGCCGATGGCGGCGAGTGTGCCGGCGAGCATCCGCTCCTCCGACACCATCGCCCGGACCCGCGGCGCGATCACACTGCCGACGAGCCCACCCATGCCGAGCGCGCCGAGCGCAACACCGAAGTGCCACGTCGGCGCTCCACCGGACGACAGGTCGATCGCATCGCGACCGAGTGCTTCCCGCACGCGGTGACCAACGGCCACTGCCGGGCCGGTCGGGCCCGGATCGATCCCCCCGCGCAGCACGAACGCGAGCAGCATCGTCAGGAAGCCCACGACGCCGCGCACGTATCCCATCGCCGAGGCCGCCAGGACGATGCCCGAACCCCGCAACTCGGCCCGTTCCGCGGCGGCCGTGGGCTTGGACGCCACCGTCCTCGCCGGAATCCGCGTGCCGAGCAGCGCGGCGCCGGCGAACACCAACGCCGCGAGCACCAGCGCCGCGGCGGCGCCACCGAAGCGGAGCAGGAGGGCACCGGGGATGGCCGCGAGCACCCCGGAGACGGCGGCCAGCAGGGCCAGGCGGCTGTTGGCCTCGACCAACTCGGACTCGTCCTCGACGATCGCCGGCACCGTCGCCGCTTTCGAGATGTGGTGGGTCTTGCCGAGCACCAACATCGTGAACGCCAGCGGGAAGAGCAGCAGCGAATCGATGTAGACGATCATGCCGATCGCCGCCGGCACCCGGAGTGCGGCCGATGCGATCATCATGAACCGGTGACCACCGCGCAGCCGGTCCATCAAGGGCCCGAGGAACGGCGCGACGAACGCGAACGGCGCCATCGTCACGAGCAGGTAGAGCGCCACCCGCCAGCGGGCGTCATTCGGGTCGATCGAGAAGAACAGCGAATCGGCGAGCGCGATCGCGATCAGCGTGTCCCCCGCGATCGCTGCACCGTGGGTGCGGGCGACACGGACGAAGGGGCTCACGACGCCCGGCCGCTCCGGCGCGGCCCCATCCCGTCTCGCCCGGCGCGTCCGACCGGTGCGGGTGGAGGTCTCAGCCGTCATCGGCGCCGATCGTAGGTCAGCGGCGAGGCCGATCGTACTTGTACCCCAACCCGCGGATCGTCACGATCCGGGTGGGGTTCGGCGGGTCCGGCTCCACCTTCGATCGCAGGCGCTTGATGTGGACGTCGAGGGTCTTGGTGTCTCCGACGTAGTCGTGCCCCCAGACCCGGTCGATCAACACGTCGCGACTCAGTACACGACCGGCGTTCGCCAGCAACAACTCGAGCAGTTCGAACTCCTTCAGCGGAAGCGACACCGGCTCGCCACGCACCGTCACCTCGTGGCGGGCGACGTCGAGACGGACATCGTCGACCTCGAGCACGGCATCGTCGTCGGTGACGTCGCCATCGCCGAGGTGCTCGGAGCGACGCATCACCGCCCGCATCCGGGCCACCAGTTCCCGCATCCGATAGGGCTTGGTCACGTAGTCGTCGGCGCCGACCTCCAGCCCGACGACGGTGTCGATCTCGGATGACTTCGCGGTCACCATGATGATCGGCACGTTCGACTTCGCCCGGATCGCGCGGCACACATCGACACCGGACACCCGCGGCAGCATCACGTCGAGCAGGATCAGGTCGGGGTCGACCGCCTCCCATCGCTCGAGTGCCTGCGCTCCATCGCGGGCCAGGACGACCCGGAACCCCTCCTGGGTCAACGCCACCTCGAGGGCGTCCAGGAACGCCTCCTCGTCCTCGACGACGAGCACCGTGGGTCCGATCATGCGGTCTCGCCTCCGACGGTGATGGTCTCGGCGGGTGACGCATCGTCGCCCGAAGCCGACGGGGCGACCGACGGCAGCCGCATCGTGAACTGCGAGCCCTCACCCTCGATCGAGGTCACGTCGACCTCGCCTCCGTGACCGTGCACGATGTTGCGCACGATCGACAGCCCCAGGCCCGTACCGCCGGTCTCCCGACTGCGGGCGGCATCGACGCGGTAGAACCGCTCGAAGATCCGCTCGAGATCCCGCTCGGGAATGCCCCGACCGGTGTCGATCACCCGCACCTCGACCAGCGTGTCGACACGCTCGGCCACGATCTGGACCGACGCGTCCGGTTCGGAGTACTTGATCGCGTTCTCGACGAGGTTCGCGAGCGCCGAGACGAGCTGTCGATGGTCTCCGAGGATGGCGAGGCGGTCGGCCGACGAGGTCTCGATGCTCACCCGGCGCGCCTCTGCGGCGGGCTGGACCCGGTCGAGTGCCGCCTCGATCAGGGTGGCCACCGGGACGGGGGCGGTGGCCACACCCTCACCACCCTCGATCGACGACAGGGTCAGCAGGTCCTCGATGGTCGAGCCGAGCCGGAGCGCCTCGCGGTGCAGACGGCCGGCGAGCCGGTCGACCACCTCGGGATCGTCCGAGGAGACGAGGGTCTCGGCCAGCACGCCGATCGCTCCGACGGGAGTTCGCAGCTCATGACTCACGTTGGCGACGAAGTCCCGACGCACCACCTCGGTGCGATGCTCCTCGGTGCGGTCGACGATCAGGACCACGGCGGACGTGGGGCGATCGTCACCGGGTTCCACGATCGGACTCGCCCGGAGCTCGAGCGCCTGGCGCGGCGGCCCGTAGAGATCGACGGCATCCTCACCGGCCCGGCCCCGGAGCGCGACCGCGGCGAGGGCCCGCACACGACCGTCGACGATCGCGTCGCCGTGACGGCCAGAGGCGAAACCGGCCGCCAGGTCGTTGCGATACGTGACCGCACCATCGCGATTCACGATCACCACACCGATCGGTAGGACCCGCACGACCGCCGCGAGGCGCTGGGCCTCGGCATCGACCGCCGGGCGTTGCGGCCCGGTGTCGGCGGCCTCCTCCGTCGCCGGCTCGGGGGTCGACGACACGATGGCGACGTGGTCGGGACCGGCCGGGCGACGGGCCACCACGTAGGTCGCGAGCACGCCGAGGGCGAGCCCGGCGAGGAACCAGATCATGGCGATTCGACGGCGCCACCCGGTTGTTCGTCGCCGGGCTGACGGCCGCCGGCCTCGGCGGCACGCATCGCGCCGGTGTGCTCGGGCAGCCAGCCGGTGACCATGTAGGTCACCCGTTCCCCGATGTTCACGGCGTGGTCGCCGATGCGCTCGTAGTAGCGGGAGACGAGCGCCAACTGAACGGCCACGGCGAGGTCGATGTCGCCGCTTCCGTTGCCCTCGAAGATCGCTTCGACCATGTCCCGGTTCAGCTGATCGAGGCGGTCGTCGATGTCGGCGAGGGCCCGGCCCAGGCCGGCGTTCGCGTCGGCGAAGGCATCGAGGCTGAAACGGAGCAACTGGTGGGCCTCGGCACTCATCGCCGAGAGGATCCCGCGGATCTTGGGGGTCATCGGCGAGCCGTACATCCGACGGGTCGCCTTGCACACGTTGACCATCAGGTCGGCCGAACGCTCGAGCTCGGCGATGAGCTTGATGACGGTCACGACCCGACGGAGCTCGCCGGCCTTCGGTGCCTGGCGGACGATGATCGACCAGCAGCGCTCCTCCAGGTCGACCGACAGGGCGTCGATCTCGTCGTCGAGCTCGATCAGCGACTGGGCCCCGTCGAGGTCACCGGTGAGCAGGACGTCGGTGCCGCGCGGCACCGTCTCGCAGGTCATCGCACCGAGCCGCAGCACATCGGCCGACAGGCCGTCGAGCTCCCGGTGCCAGGTGACGCGCTGTTCGGTTCCGTCTTGATTCATCGTTGCTCGGTTCCGTTCGTGTTCATGGATGCACCTCTTCGGCGAGGTAGTTCGGGTCGGCGGTCAGCAGGTAGCCGAGGCGGGCGGCGATGATCGCCGCGTGATCGCCGATGCGATCGAGCGACCGGGTCATCGTGATCGCGGCGACGGCAGTCCGGGCCGCGCCGGGGCCGTCGAGTTCGAGGATGCGCTCGCTCAAGGGTTCCACGAACGAGTCCAGGGATTCCAGCTCGTCCAGACGGGCCAATCCGTCGGCTGAACCCGCCGACCACGCACCGACGACGATGTCCATCCGGGCGCGGACGTTGTCGGCCAGGCCGAGCAGCGGGGTGACAACGGTCTGTTGATCCACGACGAGGCCGCGGTCGTCGATCGTCTTGGCGATGCGCAACGACAGATCACCCACTCGCTCGAGCGAGCTGAGCACCCGGAGCACCGACACGACGAGCCGGAGATCCGACGCCATGGGTTGGCGGAGCAGGAGGGTCTCGTGACACCGCTCGGTGAGCGAGACGTGCATGGCGTCGATCTCGTCGTCACCGGCGATCAGCGCCGCCGCGATCTCGCGGTCGCCGGTGCGGACCAGCTCGACGGCGCGGGCGACGGCGGTCTGGACCCGGATGGCCATGACCTCGACCTGGAGTCGGAGCTCCTCGAGGTCAGCCGGTAGCCCGGTCATCACCTCGTCAGCCGAATCGTCCGGTGACGTAGTTCTCGGTGCGCTCGTCGGCGGGGTTGGAGAAGATCCGCTCGGTGCGGTCGTACTCCACGAGCTGGCCCGTACGGCGTTCACTCACCGAGTCGACCTCGGTCGTGAAGAACGCACACCGGTCCGATACACGGGCGGCCTGTTGCATGTTGTGCGTGACGATCACGATCGTGTAGTCGCTCTTGAGCTCCTGCATCAGATCCTCGATCCGCCCGGTCGCGATCGGGTCGAGTGCCGAGCACGGCTCGTCCATGAGGAGGATGTCCGGCGTCGTGGCGATGGCGCGGGCGATGCAGAGGCGCTGCTGCTGACCACCCGACAGACCGAGTGCGGAGTCCTTCAGCCGGTCCTTCACCTCGTCCCACAACGCGGCGGAGCGGAGGGATCGCTCCACGAGTTCGGGGAACTCGGACTTCGGGATGCCGGCGATCCGAGGACCGAAGGTGATGTTCTCCTCGATCGACTTGGGGAACGGGTTCGGCTTCTGGAAGACCATGCCGATCCGGCGACGGACCTCGACCGGGTCGACCCGGGGCCCGTACAGATCGATACCCCGGTAGGTCACCCGTCCTTCGACCCGGGCACCCTCGATCAGGTCGTTCATACGGTTGAGACTGCGCAGCAGGGTCGACTTGCCACAGCCGGACGGCCCGATCATCGCCGTGATCTCGTGCTCACGCACGGGCATGTTCACGTCGCGAACGGCGCGGAAAGTGCCGTAGAAGACCGAGACGTCCTCGACCTCCATCAGCACGGGGTTGTCATCGATCGCCGGATCGGCGGCGGCGGAGTCGTCGACCGTCATGTCCCTCACTTCAATCATGTCCCGTGCGTCACTTTCCCTCGCGCTTGGCTTCGAACCGGTTGCGCAACAGCACGGCTGCCGCATTGAACCCCAGAACCACCAGCAACAACACCACGATGGCCGCCGCCGTCACCGGCACCCAGTCGTCGCCGGGCTTCGAGGCGTACTCGGTGATCAGGATCGGCATCGCCGTGAACCGCTCGCTGAGCTGACCGAGGTCGAAGAAACCGGACTTCGAGCCGAGCTTGCCGCGCACAGCGCCGACGAGGATCAACGGGGCGGCCTCACCCAACGCCCGGGCGAGCGAGAGCAGGGTGCCGGTCAGGATTCCCGGGGCGGCATAGGGCAGCACGTGGTTCCGTACGACCTCCCACTTGGTCGCCCCGACGCCGTAGCCCGCCTCCCGGATCGACTGGGGAACGGCCCGGATCGCCTCGGCCGAAGTGATGATCACGACCGGCAACGACAAGACGGCCAGCGTCAGGCCACCGGCCGCCGTCGTGCGGCCCAGCGTGTCGCTGCCACCCACGTTCAGCGCCTCGAACAACCCCACGAAGACGGCGAGGCCGAGGATGCCGTAGACCACCGAGGGGACCCCGGCCAGGTTGCGGATGTTCACGTCGATCAGCCGGGAGAACCAGCTGTCGGTCGCGTACTCCTCGAGGTAGATCGCCGCGCCGATCCCGATCGGGAACGACAGCAGGATCACGAACACGCCGATCCAGAAGGTGCCACGGAGCCCGGTGAACACGCCGGCCTCGTCGGGTCGGGAGCGGAGCGGATTCGCCAGGAAGATGCCGAGGTGGTCCGACAACACCGCCCAGCTGTCACCGACCACGTCGACGACCAGCACGGCGAGCACGACCAGAGAGAACAGCAGCGTGCCGAGCAGCAGCGACCGGAAGACGAGGTCCTTGGTGTCGCGTCCGCCGGATTCGATCCGGGAGCGCACCCGTTCGGCGGTGCGCTCGGGATCGACGATCGGTGCGGTGAGTCCCATCTCCGCCTCCTCAGTACTTCTGCCGGACCCGCCGGACGAACCGGTCGGCGATCACGTTGAGGGCCAGGGTGATGACGAAGAGCACCGCACCAACGAAGAAGAGCGAATTGAACGCCGTCTCGACGATCGTGCCGTCGGTGCCGGAAGCCTGCGAGGCCATCGCGGCGGTCATCGTGGCACCCCGGTCGAGCGGGTTCAGGGTGAACTGGGCCGAGTTGCCGGATCCGCCGGCGGCCAGGAAGACGACCATGGTCTCGCCGATCGCTCGCGACGTGGCGACGATGAACGCGGCGACCAGGCCCGACACCGCGGCCGGCAGCACGACCTTCGTCGACGTCGTGAACTTGCGGGCACCGAGGCCCGCCGAGGCTTCGCGCAGGGCGTTGGGAACCGAGCGCATGGCGTCTTCGGAGATCGACGCCACCAGCGGGATGGTCAACAGGCCCACGCCGAGGCCGGCGGCGAGCAGCGACTGGTTGCCGGCGGACTCGAAGAGGTTGGCCACGACGTTCGGACCGATCCAGCGGAGGGCGAAGAAGCCGAGCACCACCGAGGGGATACCGGCGAGCACCTCGAGGATCGGCTTCAGGATCCGACGAACACGCGGTTTGGCGTACTCCGAGAGGTAGATCGCTGCGCCGAGGCCGATCGGACCGGCGACCGCCATGGCCACGATCGTCACGATGATCGACGCGACGAGCAGCGTCCGGATGTCGAACTCCATGAACCGCGGCGCCCATTGCTCGGTCCAGAGGTTCGACAAGCCGAGCATGCCGTCGGTCGTCGACTCCAGCGCCTCGATCGGAGGACTCACGAGATCGGAGAGGAAGCTGCCCGCCTTGACGACGAGCGAGCCGACGATGGCAAGACTCACGAGGAGCGAGAACGCCGCAGCGGCGGCGAACACGGTTCTGACCGTGGTCTCCTTCTGCCGGCGTCTGGGATTGCCCGCCAGCAGGTCGGGTTCGTCGGGAACGAGTGTTGCTGCCATGGTCGTTCCTCCCTTCTGTGTCCGAGTTCTGCTCCGATGGGAGCGGCGGCCGAACACCTCCGCTGGAAACCTAGGCGGACCGAACCCGTGCGACGACGGGTTCGGTCCACCTCGGGACGTGATTCCACCGGCGGCGCACCACCGGTGGTTGGGGGAGGTCAGCCGGCGGCGGCGAAGGCGGCGTCGGTGTCGGCCTTGAGGTCGTCGGGCAGCGGCACGTAGCCGGAGTCACCGAACGCCTCGGTCACGGCCTCGACGTAGGCATCGCCGAGGAGGTAGTCGACGAACGGGCCGAGGGCGGGGTTGGACCCGACCCTCTCGTTGTTCACGTAGATGTAGAGGCCCCGGCTGACGGGGTAGCTCGAGTCGGCGATCGAGTCGACGGTCGGGAGCACGCAGTCTCCACCGGGCTCCTCGGCGATCGCCAGGGTCTTCACGATGTCGGCGTTCTCCTCGGCGAAGGCGAAGCCGACCCAGCCGAGGCTGGTGTCGTTGCCGGCGATGCCCTCGATGATCACGTTGTCCTCGGCGTTGCCGGCGAAGTCGGTGCGGATGAAGCCCTCGGGGGTCTCCTCACCCTGGGACTCCTCGGCAACACCTTCGAGCACGATCTCGATGAACGAGTCGTAGGTGCCCGACTCGGTGCCGGGGCCGGAGATGAAGAGTTCGGCGTCGGGGTAGGGCGCGACGTCGGAACCGAGACCGGCGCCGAGGTCGGACGCATCGGCCCAGGTGGCGAACCCATTGGATTCACCACCGAGCAGCGCATAGAGGTCGACGAAGCTCAGGCACTCGACCGCGGTGTTGTTCGGGTTCGTCATCACCGCGATGCCGTCGAAGGCGACCAGGAGCTCGGTGTACTCGACGCCGTTCGCGGCGCAGTCCTCGGCCTCGGAGTCCTTGATCTGGCGGGAGGCATCGGAGATGTCGGTCTCACCGGCGCAGAACAGGGCGAAGCCGTCGCCGGTGCCGGGGCCGTCGACGGTGATGCTCACATCGCCGCACACGTCCTCGTAGAGCTCGGCCGCGCGGGTCGTGATCGGCTCGACCGTGGACGATCCGGAGGCGCTCACCGTGCCGGACGGGCAGTCACCAGAGGCG
>JAHDCV010000019.1:17569-63766 GCA_020629695.1 Acidimicrobiales bacterium
AGGCGCTCACCGTGCCGGACGGGCAGTCACCAGAGGCGACGGCGTCACCAGAGGCGGCGGCGTCACCACTGGCGTCATCGGAGCCACCGCAGGCGGCGGCGACGAGCGTGAAACTGAACAACAACGCCAACAGGCGCAGCATGGTCTTGGACACGGTTTCTCCTCGATCGGCCCCGTTCGCGACCTCTCTGGCCAGCGATCCGGAGGCGCCGGGCGGACCGGCACAGTCGGCAAGGTACGAGTGGCGGGTGAAGCGCAACCCCGACCGAGGTGAACGAGAGATGAACGAGTCCGGAATGCTCGTGTGGGCGACGGATCGACCCCGAGTTCAGGGTGCGGACATGCGTCGGATCCGTTCCGCCGGCGTCGGATGAGGAGCCGTCGCCCGCTCCCACCACGTCGGGGCCAGACGGGCCCGGGGGCCGCTGACGAGTGCCCGGACGACGGCCGGCTGCGGCCCGAGTGCGCCGGCGGCGGCGTCATCCGCGGCACGCTCGGCAGAACGGCTCCGCGCCATCAGCACCAGCTGGGCGAGCAACCACGCCACCGAGGCGGCGACGAACACGGCGACGACACCACGAGCACCGGTGCGATCGACGGACTGACCGACGAGCACCCCGATCGACGAGGCGACGACCACCGCCATCAGCATCGTCGCCCGACCGCGGGCCACGTCCCTCCGGCGGACGTGGGCGAGCTCGTGGGCGACGACCCACTCGACGAGGCGTCGGTCGGCGTCCTCGAGCGCATCGGTCACGACGATCCGGGGACGACGCACGCCGAGGGTCATGGCCGTCGGACCGGGAAAGGCCGGGCTCGACGTCGCCTGGACGAGCGGTGGAGTCGCACCCTGCCGTGCGGCCAGGTCGGCGACGATCGCCGCCATCGCGCCGCTCGAATCCGACGGCCGGTGCACGAGGTCGAACCAGCGCTCGGCCACGGTCAGCGAGACGGCCGACACCGCGGCGACGCCGATCACCAGCAGCCACCGCGCCCCTTCCGACGAGGCGGCCAGCACCACGGCACCACCGACCATCAGGCCGCGCAACGCCGCCACCGGGATCGACGACACGAGGAGGCGTCGGAGGGGCAACGGCGCCGCGCCGATCGACGGCTCGGCGACCCGGTCCATCACGAGATCGCCACCGATGGCCCGTGCGACGACGACGCCGGCCAACGTGCCGGCCGCCGCCGCGACCGGCGGATCCATCACCCAGATCAGCGCGAGGACGACCATCAGGACAGCATCGGCGACCTGTGCCGCCCGGCGGAGCGGGCGGTGATAGGAGACGGATCGGCGGAGTTCGTCCTCGGAGAACCACCGGCCCGGTGTCGCCGGAAGCGCCCGACTCACGATTCGAGCAGCGCGGCGGCTTCGACGAGGAGTTGGCGATCCCGGTCGTAGCTGACGAGGTCGACGGCGGAGCCGAGGTCGAGCCAACGGATCTCGTCGACCTCGTCGTTCGGCTCGAACCCGCCACCGTCCGGCTCCATCAGCCAGTACCGCACGATCTTGTCCCGCCCCCGATGGTCCACGTAGATCGAGGCCGAGAGTTCGACACCGAGGGGACCGGTGAACCCCGTCTCCTCCCGCACCTCACGGACGGCCGTCTCCTCGTCGATCTCCCCCGGGTCGCGTTTGCCCTTCGGGTGGGACCAGTCGTCGTAGCGCGGTCGATGGGTCAGCAGGTACTCGATCGAGCCGTCCCCGTCTCGGCGGAACACGACGCAGCCCGCGGCTCGCACCGTCATCGGCGCCGAGGATCCCGATTGCCGAGCCGTCGCAGGCTCTCCAGGTGCAGGGTCTCGGCGTTGCCGCTCACCACCTGGGACTTCGTCCGCTCGAGCGCGAGCCGTGCGAGGTTGCGATGCGCGTCGGAGGTGCCGCCGGTCCGGCGGCGGTACACGCCGTCCGCATCCAGCTCCCACGCCAGCGTGTCGTCCTCGAGGTTGACCTGGAGGATCTCACGCAGACGGGCCTGGACGGCGGCGTCGGTCACGGTGACCATGGCCTCCACGCGGGCGTTCAGGTTGCGGGGCATGAGGTCGGCAGAGCCGATGATGTACACGGGCTGGGAGTCCCCCGCGCCGTTCGCGAAGTAGAAGATCCGCGAGTGCTCCAGGTAGCGGCCGACGATCGAGCGGACCCGGATGTTCTCCGACTGACCGGCGATACCGGGCCGCAGGCAACAGATGCCACGGATGATCAGATCGATCGACACGCCGGCCCGGGAGGCGTCGTACAGCTGGTCGATCAGCCCCGGATCGACCAGTGAATTCATCTTCATCACGATCCGGCCCCGGCCCGGTCCGGCCGCGATCTCGCCGTCGATGAGCTCTTCGATCGCTGGACGCAAGGTGGTCGGCGCCACGTGCAGTCGCTCGTATTCGATCCCCCGACCGAAACCGGTCAGGTAGTTGAAGAGCTGGGACAGGTCGTTCCCGACCGCCGGGTCGGCGGTGAGCAATCCGACGTCTTCGTAGATGCGCGCCGTCTTCGGGTTGTAGTTCCCGGTGCCGACGTGGCAGTAGCGGCGCACGCCCGTGCTGTCCGACCGGACCACGAGCGTGATCTTCGAGTGGATCTTCAGTCCGACGAGTCCGTAGACGACGTGCACGCCGGCCTGTTCCAACCGCCGGGCCCAGTCGATGTTGTTCTGTTCGTCGAACCGCGCCTTCAGCTCGACGAGTGCGGCGACCTGCTTGCCGGCTCCTGCCGCGTCGATCAACGCCTCGATCACCGGGCTGTCACCCGACGTCCGGTACAGCGTCATCTTGATCGCGAGCACCTTGTCGTCCGCGGCCGCGGTCCGGATGAACTTGGTGACGGAGTCCGAGAAGGACTCGTACGGATGGTGCACGACGACATCGCCGCGGTCGAGCCGGGAGAAGAAGTCACCGCTGCCGGAGATCTCGAACAACTGCGGCGGCGTCACCGGCGACCAGGAGGGGTCCTTCAGATCCGGCCGCTTCATCCCATGGAGCTGCCAGAAGGAAGAGGCGTCGAGCAGTCCCTCCACGTGGTCGATCTCATCGGTGTCGAGCTCGAGTTCGTGGGTGAGCAGACCGAGGATGTGCGACGGTGTGTCGTGTGCGATCTCGAGCCGGATCGCCCGGCCGAACCGACGACGCCGCAGCTCCATCTCCACCGCCTCCAGCAGATCGTCGGCGTCTTCGTCGTTCAGGGTGAGGTCCGCGTTGCGGGTCACCCGGAACGGCCACGCACCGACGATCTCCATACCGGGGAAGAGATCGGGCAGATGCGCCGCGATGACCGCCTCGAGGGTGACGAAACGACCCTCGGCGACCTCGATGAAGCGCGGCAGCGAGGGCGGGACCTTCAGCCGGGCGAACCGACGGCGGTCGTCGACGGGGTCGATGCATTCGACCGCCAGATTGAGCGAGAGATTCGAGATGTACGGGAACGGGTGACCGGGGTCGACCGCCAGCGGCGTGAGCACGGGAAACACTCGATCGCGGAACTGTCCGGCGATGAAGGTCCGCTCATCGACCTCGAGATGGTCGGGGTGGACGATCTCCACACCCTCTGCGGCGAGCGCCGGGAACAGGTCGGTGGTGAGGAGTTGCTGGAGTCGCCCGTCGAGCTCCCGGACACGGTGCCGGATCTCGGCCAGCTGCCGGGGCGGTGACCATCCATCCGGCGGAGTCCTCGTGACACCGGCGGCGACCTGATCGGCGAGGCCGGCGACCCGCACCATGAAGAACTCATCGAGATTCGACGAATAGATGGCGCCGAACTTCAGCCGTTCCAGCAGCGGTTGGGTCCGGTCCTCGGCCAGGGCGAGCACACGCTCGTTGAACTGCAGCCACGAGAGCTCGCGATTCGTGAACCGCGACGCGGTATCCGTCCGCTCACTCGTCTCGTTCACAGGCACCGACACATCTTCGCAGGTCGGCCGAAAAAGAGCGCTCGTGAGCGAACCCGTCGGGTTCGGCCGACCCGACTCGAATCGTCAGGCCAACATGTCGGCAGCGAGGGCCGCTGCGCCCACCGCCCCGGCGTCGTCCAGGCGCTCGGCCATGACGAGCTCGACGACGTCGGCGCCGAAACCGCCGAGATCCAGGTGACCGCGGATCTGCTCGACGAACGCCTCGCCGAGTCGGTCGACGATCCCGCCACCGAGCACCACGAGCGGGAGATCGACCACGGTGGCCAACGACCCGATCGCCGAGCCGAGCGCCCGAGCGGCGTCGTCGAGCAGCGCGATGGTCGTTTCGTCCCCCGCCTCGATCGAGGCGGCCAGGTGGCGGGACTTGATCCGGCCGTCCTGGGCGAGGCCGATCAGATGATTCGGGCTCTCGGCGTGACGTCGCCGGGCTTCGGCCTCCAGGCCGGCCTTACCGGCGTAGGACTCGAGATGACCCCGGCCGCCGCACCCACACCGACGACCGTTCTCGACGACGGTCAGGTGACCGAACTCGCCGGCCAGCCCACGCGGTCCGGTCCGAAGGCGACCATCGAGCACGAGGCCACCCCCGACCCCTGTCCCGACGAACACCGCCAGCAGGTCATCGGTGCCACGACCCGCACCGAGTCGATGTTCGGCGACGGCGCCCGCGTCGACGTCGTTGACGACCACGACGGGGCGATCGAGACGTTGCTCGAGCCGGTCGCGCAGCGGATAGGGCGCGTCCCATCCCGCGATGTTCGGGCATCGCAGCACGACCCCGTCATCGACGGGACCAGGCACACCGACACCGACCGCACCGATCTCGCCGTCGGGGTCCAGGGTCGACACGGTGCCGACGATCGCGTCGACCACGTCGTCGATGCCGGTGCGCGGCGTCGGCACCTTCGCCCGACCCGTCGTCGCGCCGGTCGACGGATCCACGATCCGACTCAGCACCTTCGTTCCACCGAGATCGACACCGATCACCGGTGCCGACATCACGACCACGGGTCAGCCGCGCTGATTGTGCGTGGACTCTGCGTCGTCCTCGCCGAGGTCCCAGTCGACGGTGATGCGCTCACGCTCGGCGTCCCGATTCACTCGCTCACGGTTCCGACGGAACTGCGGATCGTGCTTGGGGAGCAGCAGAAGGCGGGCCTGCACGCGCCGCCAGAACTCGGCGAGCATGTTCTCGTCGCCGTAATGAGTGCGCAACTCCCAATGGGGAGAGACCGGGCCGAGGTACACCATCGACACGTGCGCCACCGGCGGAAGATCTTCGAGTTCGGTGCCGAGATCGGTCATCTCCACACGATAGCCGAGGCCCTGTTCAGCCCACCTCGGGCGCCGGAACCCTGCCGAAGTGTGAAGAACGTGCGCGGATTCGGTGAGTACTTCGGATTACCGGGAACCAAATGGCTGGGTCATACGTCTCACTACACATGGACATGAACTGGATGGCGACCGGCAACTGCAACAACCACCCGCCCGCCGTGTTCTTCCCGAGCGACGGCGTCGGGGTCGAAGTCGCGAAGAAGATCTGCGAGACGTGCCCGGTCGCCGGGCCCTGCCTCGAGTACGCACTCTCCCAACGCATCGATCACGGCGTGTGGGGTGGGACGTCCGAGCGGCAGCGTCGCCGGATCCTGCGTGCCCGTCGGGCCGAGGTGCCCAGCACCGTCGGCTGAGGCGGCCCCACGGTCATCGACCGGGTTCCCGCCCACGTCCGGTCAACTCGGGAAGCCCAACTCCCGCGTGAGGTCACCCACGAAGCCGCCGACGCGATCGGTGACCGACGACGGTGCGGGTTCGACCAACTCATCGACCTCCAGACCGACGACGACGAACACCTCGTCCTCGTGTTCGAACATCACGACGTCGGCATGCGTGACCCACACGTCCGTCGACCCGATCGTGCGTCGCTCCCCGGCGGCGCCGAGCTCGGCGACGTCGAGCGTCCCGGCCTGCCGGAACACCGAGGCGGCGCCTCCGGCTCGAGCCACCACCTCGTGATCCCAGGCACCGTCGTCGAGCCGGTCGACGAGGACGAAACCCTCGGGCACCCCGGGTGGCAGGTCACCCCGGGGATCATCGACGACACCACTCGAGGTGGGGTCGACCGCACGGTGGCGGGTCTCGAGCGCGGTGAAGTCCGGCGAGATCGATCGGGCGGTGCCCGTCAGTCCCGTGGCGACCCCCACGGCCGCGAGCGCGACCACGGCGAACAGCAGGGCACCGACGGCACGGCCGGCCGCGGCGGGTCGGCGATCGACGGCCCGATCGAGGAATCCCTCCGGCGGCTCGACCGACCCCATCGCACCGAGAAGCGAGGAGATCTCGGCTTCCCAGGGTTCTTCGTGATGGTCGATCATCGGGCGAGTGCCTCTCTCAGCTTGGCGCGGCCCCGGTGGATGCGGCTTCTGACCGTTCCGATCGGCACCCCGAGGTGGTCGGCGATCTCGTCGTAGGAGTAGCCGAGCACGTCTTTCAGCACCACGGGAGCCCGGTATTCCGGAGCGAGTTCACCGAGAAGACGCTGCAGATGGTCCGGTAAGTCGCGAGATGCCGACTCCGCATCCGCGGATGGCGACCCCATGAGCACCCGATCCGGGTCGTCGGGGAGCGCCACGGTCGGCCGCCGCTTCTTCTTCCGCGTCGTGTCGAGGAAGGCGTTCGTCGTGATGCGAGCCAACCAACCTTCGAGGTTGCCGGGCTGGTAGGTCCGCAGACCACGCCGCACGCGGAGGAGAACGTCCTGCACCAGGTCCTGGGCATCGGCATGGTTGCCGGTCAGCCGATACGCCACCGAATAGATGAACCCGCCATGTGAACGGGCGACGTCGTCCCACGTGGGGACGACCGGAGGAGCCTCAGCGCGGGTGTCCGACACCTCCGGGGTCACCCGGAAGACGGACGGAGACAGCGTGGAAGGTGCAATGGTGAGCACATCGGTTCAACGCCACCCCGTGTTGCCGGGTTCCCGGCTTCAGGCGATTTCCGACTCGGCCTCTTCGGCGCCTTCGTCGATGCCCTTCTTGAATTCCTTCTGTGCCTGACCGAGGTTCCTGGCCAGCTGCGGGATCTTGGCACCGCCGAAGACCACGAGCACGATGGCGAGGATGATGAGCAGCTCGGTCGGCTTGAGGCCGGCCACGTAAGCGAACATGGAGTTCAGCGTAGCCGCGCTGCGGCCGGATCTCAGGCCGTGCCCGACTCGCGCTCGGCTCGGGCGAGGGCGCGCTGGCGCCGGATGCGACGGCGTTCGCGCTCGCTCATCCCACCCCAGATGCCGAACTTCTCGCCGTTCTGCAGTGCGAATTCGAGGCAGTCCTCACGAACGACACACCCACGGCAGACCTCTTTGGCCTCTTTGGTGCTCGCACCCCGCTCGGGAAAGAACAGGTCGGGATCCACACCGAGGCAGTTCGCTTCGTGTTGCCACGACGTATCCAGCATCAAGTGCTTCCGCCCGATCCGCATGCTGTTCCTCCGCCAGGGACCGGGCCGACGGGCCGGGTCCTCGCTCTCGTCCTCAGACTCCGTCGAGGTGACCGGGCGAGTCGAGGTAGGCCTCGATCCGGCGGTCACACCCGTGGAATTACATCCCTGGAATCTTGCCGGGACTGCCTGCATCTGACAAGCGGATGGGCGCATTTGTTCGTGAATTCCCTGATCGCGGTCGATGACGCGACGTTCTCGCGACCTCAGCCACCACTCGACGCGTTCGGCGGTCACCACGCGCGTTTCCAGGTCCGGCGCGGGTGCGACGCGTCGGACGTGTGCCCCGGGCGGACTATCGCCCGCGCCCCTGCAGCAACTTCCGTTTGTGCTCGATGAAGTCGACCAGCACGTAGTCGCCGAGGGTCTCGGGGGTCGTGTAGAACGCCCGACCCTGGTTGAGCTCGGTGATCCGCTCGATGAACCGGCGGAGTCCGGCGTCCGGCTCGAGCATGAAGGTGTTGATGGTGATGCCCGCCTTCGTGCAGCGCATCACCTCGGCCATCGTGTGTTCGATCGTGATCTGTGCCGGAGGGTACGAGAAGAAGGGATGCCCATCCGGCTCGAGGTGGGCGGTCGGCTCCCCGTCGGTGATCATGATGATCTGCTTGGTGCCGGTCTCGGCCGCGAGCATCTTCCGGGCGAGGGAGAACCCGTGGTGCATGTTGGTGCCGTAGACGAAGTCCCACGAGACCTCCGGCAACTCCTGCGGCTGCAGCACCCGCGCCGTCTCCGAGAAGCTCACCAGACCGAGGAAGTCGCGCGGGAACTGCGAAGAGATCAAGGAGTGCAGCGCCATCGCGACCTTCTTGGCCGGCAGGAAGTTGTCCCGCATGGGCATCGAGAGCGACAGGTCGAGCATCAGCACCGTCGACGATCGGACCTGTTTCTCGGTCTGCTCGATCTCGAAGTCGTCGGGGTGCAGACGCACCGGCGTGCCGCCGCCGGTCCGTCGGATGGCGTTGCGGACGGTCTCGCCGATGTGGAGCTGGAAGTTGTCCCCGAACTCGTAGGGCTTCGTCAGGTAGTTGCGCTCGTGTCCGACCCCCGAACGGCTCGTGTCGTGTTTGCCGATGGTCGACGGATCGAGCTTGGAGAAGAGATCGCCGAGTGCCTGCTGCCCCAAGCGGCGCAGCCCGCGCGGCGTCAGCTCGAGCTGACCTTCCTTCGTCCGGACGAGACCCGCGTCCTCGAGCATCTTGTTGAGCTCCGAGACACGCTCCAGCGACCGGGCGGCGTCGTCGCCGAGCAGCCGCCGGACCTGCTCCATGTCGACCTCGGCGAGTGCGGCCGGTGAGCTCGGTGACTGCAGGAACTGTTCGAGCTGATCGAGTTGGCCGAGCTCGGCCAGCATCTGGGAGGCGTCGGCCATGCCCAGCGGGTCGTAGCCCGAGAAGTCGTACTGCTGTCCCCAGTTCATCTGCGGGAACATCTGCTGCAGGTTCTGTCCGAGTCGACTCGCCTCGAAGTTGAGGTCCATGTCCTCCATGAGTTGGTTGGACAACTCCATCAACTGCTGACGCTGCTCGGGCGTCATCGAGTTCATCATCGCCTGCATGGCAGCCATGCGCTGGGCCATGGTCTCGAGCAACTCGTCGAGGTTCTGCGGATTCTCCGGGAAGAAGTCGCCGAATCGCTCCATGAACCCGTCGAAGTCCGGTTCCTCACCGTTGGCCCGTTGCTCGAGCATGTGGTTGAGCTCGGCCATCATGTCCTTCATCCGGGACATGTCTTCGGGCGTCATGTCCTCCATGGCGCCGGCCATCTGGGAGAACTGCTGGTTCACGAGCTCCTGCCGGAGCTGATCGACCAGATCCTCGAAACGCTGCTGCGCCTCGGCCGAGTCGAAGTCGTAGTTCTGCAGGCTGCGGACCTGACCCGCCAGATCGGGCGGCAGCAGATCGAGCGCCATCTCCTTCTCGGTCGCCGTGGTGTCGGCGAGTTCGGCGTTCCGCTTCGCGCTCTCGGAGGCGTCCGGATCGCCCAGCTGCATCTCGGCGAGGGTGTGCCGATCGGCCAGCGCCCCACGCTCCGTCTCGATGACCTCGGCGAGCTGCTCGGCGATGTCGTCGTAGACCCCACCCAGGCTGTGGTTCTCCAGCCGCTCGGCACGCTCCTGCCGGAGCTGTTCCATGAGCTCGCGCAACCCCTGGATCCGCTCACCGTTGCGATCGGTGAAGCCCTCCTGCATCAACCGACGCAGTGCCGCGTTCGGGTCGCCGTGATACATGAGGTCGTCGGCGATCTCACCCAGGATGTCGTGGGCGTCGAGCTCGAATCCGACCTGCGATCCGTCCCATCGTGAGTAGCGAAATCGCGAGCCCGTCATGAACCGACACTAACCCCCGTCGACCGGCGGCCTGCCATCGGCGGTCGGCGCCGTCGGATCCGATCAACCGAGCCGGGTGCCGAGGGAACCGATCGGCCCGGCATGGAGTCGGGCCTTGATGCCGGCGAGGTTGGCGCCACGTCGTCCGGCCGCCCCCAGGGCCACCTCCACCGCTGCGGGCAACAACTCGGCCTCGGGGTGAGCCGCATGGGCCACGCCGACACGGACCGCTCCCCCGCCGTCGAACCGGGTCGCCGTCGTCATCGCGAACACCGCATCCGTCCGTCGCAGCGCACCCGTGATCAGATCCTGCATCCCCGGGGAGAACGGCATCCCGAGATCCGCCTCGGGGAGGCACCAGAAGCCGCGGTCGGAGCGCATCAACCGAACGTCGCCGGCGAGCGCGAACATCGCACCCATGCCGAACGCATGACCGTTGATCGCCATGACCACGGTGTAGGGAGCCGCCAGCAGTCGCCCGGCGATCGCCTCGGATCGGGCCACCAGCGCGGGCGCCTCGGTACCGAGCTCGGCCAGCACCTCGATGTCGAACCCGTTCGAGAAGAACTTGCCCGTGCCGGTGATCACGAGCGCACCGACGGCCGGATCGGCCTCCACGGCATCGAGTGCCTGCTCGAACGCGTTGCAGAACTCCGGGCGGAAGCGGTTGTCGCCGGCGTTCATGGTGAGCACGGCGATGCCGTCGTGGGTGGCGGTGTCCAGGTCGATCACCGACGAAGTCTCGACGGCCCGACCGCTCTGGTTCAAGTACCGCTCGACGATGCGCGGACGATGCGTCGGGGAGCCGCCCCTCGAGCCGTAGCGTTCGGCACGTGCACGACGAGTACGAAGTGGATCTCTCCGACTCCGCGGCCGACACCGATGATCGGGCGATCGATGCGGTGTTCGTGGACTGGGCCGGGACCATCACACGACCGATGATCGAGCTGTTCCGGAACGCCATCGCCGGCGCGGCCCTCGACCAGCCCACGACCGACGCGGTCATCACGGGCCTGGCGCAGTACCTCACCGGGGACGACTCACCGCTGCACCAGGCCGAGCGCGGGGAGATCACCGACGACGAACTGTGGGACTGGCTGGACGCCCAGACCCCGACCGGTGACGCCCAAGCCGAGGAGCTGTTCGCTGGCGATCAGCCGTGGGCCTTCCTGAACGCCCCGGACCGACCGGAGATGGCGGAGCTGCTCGCCGATCTCATGGAGGCCGACGTCTTCGTCGCGATCACGACGAACAATTTCGCCGCAGCGCAGGATCGTCTGTCGGCCCGCTATCTCGGGGGGTTCCTCGCCAGTGCGGTGGTGAACTCGGCGCTCATCGGCATCCGCAAGCCCGACCCCGCCTTCTTCGAACTCGTCCTCGAGACCTTCGAGCTGGACCCGGGACGGGTGCTGGTGCTCGACGACAACGAGGCGAATCTGCGCTGCGCACGCCAGCTCGGCATGCAGGCGATCGCCGTCGGCGACGACGCCACCGACGCCGTCCGCCAGACCCGACGGCTCATCGGCCTGTCCGATGCCTGACACCGCCCCCGTCGGGGCATGGCTCGGTTCGGCGCCGCTCGAAGGTGTGCCGCCCCGGGCCGACTGGGCCCGATGGATCCAGACCGGCCGAGCGCCCGACTCGGGTGACGGTGTCGGCTTCGGCGAACGCTGGGCCGAGGACCTCGACCTCCTCGTCGCCCACGGCGTGTCCGAGGTCGGACTGGAGATCCCGTGGGCCGCGGTCGAGCCCGAGATGGGATCGAGCGACGAGGTCGCCTGGGCCACGGTCCGGGACCGATTCGTCCGGGCGCGGGAGCTGGGGCTGTCCGCCTGGGCCGTGCTCGTCGACACGACCCTGCCGGGTTGGTTCACCGACGACGAGGGTGGGTTCGACGACGACCGCGCTCGTGGTCTGCTCTGGCCTCGCCATGTCGACCGGGTCGGCGAGCGGGTCGGCGATCTCGTCGACGGCTGGATCGCCCAGCGGGAACCGGTGCGGCGTGTGGTCCGTTCCCGGCTGCTCGGGCTCGCCCCACCGGGCCGGCGCGATGCCGAGGCGACCGCCACCGGAATCCGCGACGCGTTGCTCGCCGACCTCGAAGCGTGGCGATTGCTCGCCGGAACGGCGCCCGTCGCGGCCTCGGTGACCGCGCGGCTCGTCGTGGCCGCGGACGACACGATCGAGGCGGCCCGCAACACCCGGATCGACGAACGCCTCTGGTGGGCGCCGGCGGCGTCGATGCTCGTCGACGGCCGGATCGAGGTCCCGAACCTGTCCGACCGTGCGCTCGACGGTCCCGCCGGCCGCCTGGTCGACCGGATCATCGCCTCGGTCCGCCCGACTCTCGTCGTGGCGGCCGACGGATCCTGGCGATCCCGAACGGACCGCGCCGAGCAGGTGCGGGCCCTCGTTCGGGCGACGGAGACCTTCGACGAGCTACCCGTGCTCGGCTCGGCCGACCTCGCGGGTGTGGCCGACGACGGTCAGCACCGGTCGGACCATCTCATGGCCCTACGCGAGGCCGCCCCGGCGGGCTGGTGGCAGGCCGACCCGATCGACGGGTGGCGATGGGAACACGGGTTCACCCCGGGAGCGGGCGTGTTCGACGCGGATCGCAACGCCCGACCGGAGGTGGCGGCGCTGCGGGCGCCGGGCATCGATCAGAATCGACCGCGATAGGCGGCCTTGTTGCCGTCCAGGTCCTTGTTGAGGCGCTTCGAGAGGTGGAGACCCTCGAGGATGAACTCGATGGCGGCCGCCGTCGCCTCGTCTGAGTCGTCGTCGCCGTTCAACTCCGCGACCGGACCGGCGAGCGCCGGGATCTCGGCCATCATCGCGGCGTAGGCCGATGCCGGCATGTCGTCGCCGGTTCCGACGACGAGCTCCTCCTCGAAGGAATCGACGACCTGACGGAGCCCCTCGCCCGACACGAGCTCGCGGAAGACGGTCAGCACGCCGGCATTGATGAGGTGGTCGATGATCTCGCCGTCCCGGCCCTCGTCGAGGGCCTCGATCTCCACCTTGCCGGCGATGCTGGCCATGAGCGCATCGAGATCGGAGACCCGGGGGACGATCCGATCCTCACCCAGCCGGAGCGCTCGCCGTGTCGCCGACGCAACGAGCGTCTCGAGGTTCGAGACCGTCATCCGCACCGAGACCCCCGACCGCTGGTTGACCTGACTCGACGAGCGGGCCGCGTGGGTGATGGTCGTGATGATCCGCGCCATGTAGCCCGGCACCGAGATGTCGGCCTCGGTGTCGAGCGCCGCTTCCTGGGCCGCGATGGCCATCTCGATGTCGATGTCGCGTGGATAGTGGGTGCGGATCTGGGCGCCGAAGCGGTCCTTCAGCGGGGTGATCATCCGGCCGCGGTTGGTGTAGTCCTCGGGGTTCGCGGAGGCGACGAGGATCACGTCGAGCGGCAGGCGGACCTTGTAGCCGCGGATCTGGACGTCGCGTTCTTCGAGCACGTTGAGCAGGCCGACCTGGATGCGCTCGGCCAGATCAGGCAGTTCGTTGATCGCGAACACGCCGCGGTTCGTCCGGGGCACGAGTCCGTAGTGGAGCGTCAATTCATCCGACAGGTAGCGCCCCTCGGCCACCTTGATCGGATCCACCTCACCGATCAGATCGGCGATCGAGGTGTCGGGCGTGGCCAGCTTCTCGCCGAAACGGCGATCCCGGTGGATCCACTCGATCGGGGTCTCGTCACCGTGCTCGGCGACGAGATCGAGGGCGTGGCGGGAGATGGGGTGGTACGGATCGTCGTTGATCTCCGACCCGGCGACGATCGGCATCCACTCGTCGAGCAGCCCGGTCAGCGATCGGATCATCCGGGTCTTCGCCTGCCCACGTTCGCCGAGGAACACCACATCGTGTCCGGCGAGGATGGCGTGCTCGAGCTGCGGAACGACGGTGTCTTCGTAGCCGAGCACACCCTCGAACAGCGGGAGACCGGCCCGGATCCGGGCCGTGGCGTTGGCCCGTAGCTCGGTCTTGACGGGACGGGACTCCCATCCCGACGCTCGAAGGGCCCCCAATGTGGTCGGTCGATCGGTCATGACCGGACCCTAACCCCGCACCCGGCGCGGGGCCGCCTCGGCCGGCGGGGGCCGACCGGCCGACCCCGACGGACCCGGTAGCGTGAGCATCGTGGAACTGCGAGGTCCGTGGCGCGTCGCTCCGATCGACGGTGACCTGACCCGAACCGGCGCCGACCCGGACCTCGACGACGCCGGCTGGCCGACCCTCGAACTACCCGGCCACTGGGGTGAGCTGTCCGGCTTCGACCCCGCAGGGCGGGCCGTGTTGCATCGCCATCGGTGGTCCACGACCGAGTTGGCTCCGGGCGACCGACGATGGTTGGTGCTCGACGGGGTGATCTCTCAGGCCGACGTCTGGCTCGACGGCAGCTACCTCGGCGACACCGAGGGTCCGCACGTGCCCGCCTGGTTCGACGTCAGCGATCGGCTCGGCGAACGCGCCGAACACCTCCTCGCCATCGAGGTCGACGCGCCCCGACCGAGCGACGGACAGGCGAAGCGGGTCGCGACCGGATCACTGCAGGCCGGTCCGCTCGCACCGACCGATGACCCGGGTGGCGTGTGGCGTCCGGTCCGACTGGTCGACACCGGCCCGGTGACCATCCTCCACCGTCGCCTCACGTGCTTGCGGGCCGACACCGCACGAGCGGAGATCGGCGTGCATGTGGTGCTCGATTCGGCGGCCGCGACCGACGCCGAGGTCATCACGACCGTCGTGGGCGAGGACGGCCGGGTGACCCGAGACGAACGACGACACTCCCTCGCCGGTGGCGAGAACCGCCTCGACTGGACCGTCGACATCGACGAACCCGACCTGTGGTGGCCGGCCGCGCTCGGCCGACAACCGATGTCGCACGTCACCGTCGTCGTCCGGGTCGGAGGGCGATCATCGGACCGGGCGAGCTGGCGCACCGGTCTCCGCACGGTCGACGTCGACGGACTCCAGTGGCGGGTCAACGGCGAGCGGCTCTTCGTGAAGGGTGTCGGGCTCGGCCCGCAGAGCGCACATCTGGGCTCGGCGGACCCGCGTGCGCTCGTGGCCGACCTCCATCGAGCGGCCGAGGCCGGGCTCGATCTGGTGCGGATCCACGGTCATGTGACCCGCGACGAGGTGTACGCCGCGGCCGACGAACTGGGGCTGCTCGTCTGGCAGGACCTGCCGTTCGTGGGCACCTACTCGACGTCGACCCGCGAACTCGCCCGGCAGGAGACCCGTGCCATCGTCGACCGATTGACCCATCACCCATCGGTCGCGCTGTGGTGCGTCCACGACGAACCGAACGCCGCTCCCGTTCCCGAGTCGACGACCCATCGGCGCCCGACGGGTGCCCTGGCCCGCCACCTCGGGCGACACCTCCTGCCGTCTTGGAGTCGTTCGGTCCTCGATCCGCTTCTCCGTCGGGAGCTGCGCGCCGCCGACCCAAGCCGCTCCGTGATCCTGCACTCGGGCGGGATCCCCGGCCTGACGACCGCGAGTGCGACCGACGCCCACCTCTGGCTCGGCTGGCGCACCGGCACGGCCGAGGACCTCGGGCCCACGCTGCGTCGGTGGCCGAGCCTCGGCGCGTTCCTCGGCGGGTTCGGGGCACAGTCGGCCGCACTCGGACCGGACCGACCCGACGGGCCGACCTTCGCCCGGGCCGAGATCGAGGCGTTCGACCGGACCACACCTCGAGCGGCGCACACCGACGGTGACGCCTGGGCCGAGGCGACCCAGGCGTACCAGGCCGAGTTGATCCGACACCAGATCGAGACCATCCGACGGTTGAAGTACCGCCCGGCCGGCGGGTTCTGCCTGACGGCCCTGATCGACGCAGAACGTGGCGGCGGATTCGGTGTCTACGACATCGAGCGCCGCCCGAAACGTGCGCTGGAGAGCCTCGTCGACGCCGCACGACCCGTCGTCGTGATCGCCGATCGTCCACCCGCGACGTCGGCGAAGGGCACGTCGCTCAGCCTCGACATCCACGTGGTCTCCGACCTGCGTCGGGATCTCGGCGAGGCGACGATCCGTGCCCGGGCCACGCTCGGAGACGGGCGTGTGCTGGCCGAGTCGTGCTGGTCCGGCCGCATCATGGCGGATGACGTCGCGTTCATCGCGCCCTGGACCATCGAGCTGCCCGACGAGACCGGCGTGGTCACCCTCGACGTCGAGCTGGACGCCGGCGACACCGTCGTGTCCAACCGTTACCGCACGGTGTGCGTCGACCCCGCCGAGATCCCTTCACGACGTCGCGGCCGGCGCCGATGATGGAAGTGTCCGCCAGATCCGCCGTATTGGGCCACGATGGCGGAGGATTGCTACCGTCCATGGACGTTCCGTCACGCCCGACGGAACGAAAGGAGCCACCCCGGTGACCACCACGACCCGGCCGCGACCGCAGGTCCAGCCGCTGCGCAAGCCGCCAAGGGATCTGCCCTTCCCGCTGTCGCTCTATCAGAGCGCCGTCGGCAAGAAGTGGGCCATGGCCCTGACCGGCATCGGCCTGCTCGGTTTCGTGCTCGCCCACATGTTCGGGAATCTGAAGCTCTACATCGGCTTCGTCGAGCACGACGGCGAGATGGTCCACGATCTCGACGTGTACGCCGAGGCGCTCAAGACCCTCGGCTCGCCCATCCTGCCCGAGGGAGTCTTCCTCTGGGTCGCCCGCCTCGGCCTGCTCGCGATGGTGGCCATCCACATCCACGCCGCCTACTCGTTGACCCGCCTCAACCAGGCGTCGACGACCAAGTACGAGAACAAGTCGGACTGGGTGGCCTCGAACTTCGCCGGCCGCACGATGCGCGTGTCCGGCGTGATCGTGCTCTTCTACATCATCTGGCACCTGTTGGACTTCACGATCGGCTGGAGTCTCGTCAACCCGGACTTCGTGAAGGGCAACGTCTACGACAACATGGTCGCCTCGTTCACCCGGTGGAACGGGCTCGTCGCGATCTTCTACATCGTCGCCAACATCCTGCTGTCGATCCACATCTTCCACGGTGCGTGGTCGATGTTCCAGAGCCTCGGGTGGAACAACCCCCGCTTCAACGCAGCTCGGCGCTACGTCGCCGCCGGCATCGCCGGGCTGATCCTCGTCGGCAACATCAGCTTCCCGATCGCCATCATGGCCGATCTCGCCTGAGGAGTCAGACAACCATGGCACTCCCCGAATCCAAGGTCCCCGAAGGTCCCATCGCCGACGCCTGGGACAACCACCGCTTCAAGATCAAGCTGGTCAACCCGGCCAACAAGCGGAAGTTCAAGATCATCGTCGTCGGCACCGGGCTCGCCGGTTCGTCGGCCGCCGCGACCCTCGGCGAGCTCGGCTACGAAGTCGACGCCTTCACCTTCCACGACACCCCCCGCCGCGCCCACTCCATCGCCGCCCAGGGTGGCATCAACGCGGCGAAGAACTATCAGAACGACGGTGACTCCGTCTGGCGCCTCTTCTACGACACCGTGAAGGGCGGCGACTACTGCTCCCGCGAGGCCAACGTGTATCGCCTCGCGCAGGTCTCGGTCGACATCATCGACCAGATGGCCGCGCAGGGTGTGCCGTTCGCCCGCGAGTACGGCGGCACCCTCGACAACCGCTCCTTCGGTGGTGCACAGGTCTCCCGCACCTTCTACGCCCGAGGCCAGACCGGTCAGCAGCTCCTGCTCGGCGCCTACCAGCAGATGATGCGTCAGGTGAAGACCGGCAAGGTCACGCTGCACACCCGGATGGAGATGCTCGACCTCGTCGTCGCCGACGGAGAGGCGCAGGGCATCATCTGCCGCGACCTCGTGACCGGTCAGCTGAGCCGCCACACCGCTCACGCCGTCGTGCTCTGCACCGGTGGCTATGGCAACGTCTTCTACCTCAGCACCAACGCCATGCAGTGCAACGTCACGGCGGCGTGGCGGGCGCACCGCAAGGGGGCGTACTTCGCCAACCCGTGCATGACGCAGATCCACCCGACGTGCATCCCCGCCTCCGACGAGTTCCAGTCGAAGCTGACGCTCATGTCGGAGTCGCTCCGCAACGACGGCCGCATCTGGGTGCCCCGGGATCCCGACGAACAGCGCCGGGCCGCCGACATCCCCGAGGCCGAGCGGTACTACTACCTCGAAGAGAAGTATCCGGCGTTCGGCAACCTCGTCCCCCGTGACGTCGCCTCACGGAACGCCAAGACCGTGGTCGACCAAGGACTCGGTGTGGGGCCACTCAAGAACGGGGTGTATCTCGACTTCGCCGATGCGATCAACCGCGACGGCAAGGACGTGATCGAGGCCAAGTACGGCAACCTGTTCGAGATGTACGAGCGCATCACCGGCGAGGACCCGTACGAGCGCCCGATGCGCATCTATCCCGCGACCCACTACACGATGGGTGGGCTGTGGGTGGACTACAACCTGATGACCACCATCCCCGGCCTCTACGCCTGCGGCGAGGCGAACTTCTCCGATCACGGCGCCAACCGCCTCGGCGCCTCGGCCCTCATGCAGGGCCTGGCCGACGGCTACTTCGTCCTGCCGTACACGATCGGCGACTACCTCGCCGGCAAGCTCGGCACGACGCCGATGTCGATCGATGACGACGCCTTCGTCGCCGCCGAGGCCGCCGTGCAGGAACGGATCGACACGTTCATGTCGATCGGTGGGACCAAGGGTCCGGAGTACTTCCACCGTGAACTCGGCAAGTTGGTGTGGGACTACATCGGCATGGCACGGAACCAGAACGGCCTCGAGAAGGCCATCTCGGAGATCCGGGCACTGCGCGAGGAGTTCTGGGCCGATCTCCGCGTGCTCGGCAACGCCGACACACTCAACCAGTCGCTCGAGAAGGCCGGCCGCGTCGCCGACTTCTTCGAACTGGCCGAGCTGATGGCACGAGACGCTCTCGATCGGAGCGAGTCGGCCGGCGGGCACTTCCGGGAGGAGTCCCAGACCGAGGAGGGTGAGGCCCTCCGTGACGACGACGACTTCCGTCACGTCTCGGCCTGGGAGTGGCACGACGCCGACACTCCGCAGACCAAGCACGCGGAAGAACTGACCTACGAGAACGTGCCGCTCACCCAGCGGTCCTACAAGTGAGCGCCCCCGACATGAGCCACGCAGAACAGCTGAACCTCACCCTCCAGGTCTGGCGCCAGGACGGCCCCGATGCCGCCGGCACCTTCGAGACCTACGAGGCGAACGGCATCCCCGTCGACGCCTCGTTCCTCGAGATGCTCGACATCGTGAACGAGCGGCTCATCGAGGCGAACCGCATCCCGATCGAGTTCCCGCACGATTGCCGTGAGGGCATCTGCGGAACCTGCGGCGTGATGATCAACGGGCGGGCCCACGGCAAGGAGAAGGGCACGGCGACGTGTCAGCTCCACATGCGGAAGTTCTCCGACGGCGACACGATCGTGGTCGAACCGTGGCGGGCCCGGGCCTTCCCGGTCGTCCGGGACCTCGTCGTGGACCGGTCGGCACTCGACCGCATCATCGAGGCGGGCGGTTACATGTCGTCGGCCACCGGCAACGCTCCGGACGCCAACGAGATCCTCATCCCGAAAGAGGCCGCCGACTCCGCCATGGACGCGGCGGCCTGCATCGGTTGCGGCGCCTGCGTCGCCGCCTGCCCGAACTCGGCCGGCCAGCTCTTCACCTCGGCCAAGCTGTGGCATCTCAACTCACTGCCACAGGGACAACCCGAGCGGTTCAAGCGAACCGAGGCCATGGTCGAGACGATGGAGCAGTTCTTCGGATCCTGCACGAACCACGGTGAGTGCTCCGAGGCGTGCCCCAAGGAGATCAGTCTCGACTTCATCGCCTACATGAACCGGGACTACGTGAAGTCGAAGCGTGTCAATCGGAAGCTCGCCGGACAGAAGAAGTAGCGCGTCGACTCGAACGCCGTGAACGACGCCGGGCCGCAGGGCCCGGCGTTCGTCGTTTTCCGTGGGTCGGCGACGCAGACCCGGCGGGTCAGTACTCCGAGGGCAGCGCCCCGGGGCACGGTGTGGCCGGCGAGGAGCTGTTCCGGGGCTGCGGTCGCCCCGTGTAGTCGAAGTCGTTCTGAACGGTGCCGGTGTCGAGGCAGCCCCCGAACCGACGGGCGTAGCCCTCGTCGGCCTCGCGGATCTGTGCCGGAAGCGTGCCGACGCTCGTCCCGATCGACACCGCATCGATGATCCTGGCCTCCGCGGTGTGCCACAGCACGAGGTTGGTCGTCTCCACGAGACCGGCATAGGTGAGGTCAGCGACGGCGCCTCCATCGAAGTCAGGATGGGCGAGCAGGAACCGCTGTCCCGGCTGGAGCACGGTGGCCGGGAGCGACACCACGATGGCGCCGTTGCTCCGGATCTCGAACTGCCCGAGGTCGACGGGTGAGGACGTCGGGTTGAAGAGCTCGAGGAACTCGTCGGCGAGACCGCTGTCGCCGCGAGTCTGGATCATGGAGATGACCGGGAACCGCGGCGGCGTCGGATCACTGCCGGTGAGACATCCGACGGGCGCACTCGCCGAGTTCTGCGGGTTGATCCCCGCCTCGGTCACGTTCTTCGTGAAGTCCGACGCGTTGTCCTGCGTGTCGAGGCAGTTGCCCAGGCCGCGCGAGCCGCGACGCTCGTAGCTGACGTCGAAGGGGGTCTGCGTGTCGAGAGGCACGACGCCGAGGCCTTCGTGGAACAGCGACTCGACGGTTCCGGGAATGGCCCGCGTCCCGACCTCGTCGATCGTGGTCGCCCCCGACTCCAACCGGATGGCGATGTCGAGGGCCGACGGAATGGCGAGTTCCTCGTCGGCGGCGACCGGACCGGTCCAGCCGGGGCTGGCGACCAGGAAGTAGCCACCGGGCTGGATGGTGTCGGGTCCGAACGGAAGGAAGTTCGTGATACCACCACCGCCGACCCGGAGCTGCATCGGGTCGAGGTCGACCGCGGCGCCGGTCGGGTTGTGGATCTCGATGAAGTCACCGTGGTGGTACGACCCGTGGAACGCGAACTCGCTGATCACCAGACCATCGGCCAGGGGAAGCGCGCACGGCGTGGGAGGTTCGAACGACGGGCGCGGGCGCGGCGCCCCGGTCCAGGTGAACTCGTTCAACGTACCGACGTCGTCGAGACATCCACCGTCCCATCGGATCCATGCCTGATCGAGCTGACCTCCGAGCTCGGGGAGCCCCGAGGCGACGTTACCGAGCAGCACTTGATCGATCACCGCGTTGTCGGCGGCCCTGACCAGGTTGATCTCGTCGTTGCCGTTGCCGAAGCCGCCGTGGTTGGCATCCACCGGGCCCGGATAGGCCGAGGCGCCGAGCAGATAGCGGCCACCAGGCGGAATCACGACATCGGCGAAGACGTGATTGACGTTGCCACCCGCCTCCTGCAATTCGAGCCCACCGGTCGACAGCGGCCCGGTCGAGGGGTTGAAGATCTCGACGAACTCGTCGCCGCCGCCATTCGGCCCGTCGGTCCGCACCATCGAGATGACGAGGTGTCCGTGCGCTCCCGGGGCGGCCGGGGTCACACACGGTTCCGCCGGCGCCGAGGTGCCCTGCGGGTTCACCTGGGTGTCGAGGAAGTTCTGGAAGAAGTCCGCACCGTTGTCGTCGGTGTCGGTGCAGTTGCCGTCACCGCGACCGGGCAGCCGCTCGAACGACATCTCGAAGTCGCCGAGATTCTCGAGCCGCGCAAGCCCGCTGCCCTCCATGACCAACGAAGCCGAGTCACCGTCGGCCCGCGTGCCGACCGTGTCCATCCTGGACGCACCATCGCGGAGCACGAAGCCGAGCGAGTTGGGCAGGGTCGATGGCAGCAGCTGGTCGAGACCGCCCACCCCCGGGTCAGCGATCAGGAAGTGACCACCCGGCGGGAGGAGTGTCGTCGCAGCGGCGATCGTGATCGAGTCGGTCACGCCGCCGTTGTCATAGACGTCGAGGGTCCACCCGGCGATGTCGACCGCCGAGTCGCCGGCGTTGTAGAGCTCGACGAAGTCGGTGTCGAGCCACGCATTCCGGTTGGAGAATTCGGAGATGACGACGGCCTGCTGAGCGGGCGCGTTCACACAGGGTTCGGCGGGATCGAGTGAGCTCCGTGGCGCGGTGGCGCCGGTCCAGCGGAAGTCCGACAGCGAGTCGTCGGTGTCCTGACAGCCACCGAACCAGCGCAGGTACCCCTCGTCCGAGTTGCTGTTGTCGACGGGGAGCTCGTCGGCGACGTTGCCGATCCGGATCTCGTCGATGATCTCGTCCGTGGCGTTCACCACGAGTTGCACGTCGGTGTTGGCGAGGAACGAGCCGGTGTCGTCCTTCGGTCCGGGGTAGTCGACCCCAGCCACCAACCAGGATCCACCGGCTGGGATCGTGGCGTTGGTGAGACCGACACGACCCGTTCCGCCCGGACGCTGGACGGCCAGCCCGTTGGTGGTGAGTGGGCCATCGGTCGGGTTGAACAACTCGACGAACTCGGTCACGGATCCACCGGCGCGGAATTGCTTGATCACGAGGTGGTTCGGCGGAATGGGATCGCCAGGAGTCGTGCACGGCTCCGGTGTGCTCGCGCTCGACTCCGGGTTCACGTGCCCGGCGAGATGGTTCCGGAAGAAGTCGGCGCCGTTGTCATCGGAGTTGGTGCAGTGCCCGAAGCCGCGACCGGGCAGACGTTCGTAGGACAACTCGTGGGCCGGTGCGTCGTTCAGCGGGTTGAGGCCCGACCCGTGACGGAGGAACGCCGCCGGCTCACCGAGCCACGCACGCTGACCGGCGACGTCGGCCATCTGACCGATGTCGTTGGTGAGTCGGAACCCGAGGATGTCGGGGGTCGGCTGGGCGAACGACTGATCGGCGGCCGGGCCGCCGACGTAGTCGGTCGACCCGATCAGATAGAACCCGCCGACCGGCACGACGGTGTTCGGGCCGGTCAGGGTCAGGGCCTCGACGAGCCCGAGGTCGTTCGAGACCTGGACTTCCCAGCCCTCGACGTCGATCGGCGCAGACGAAGCGTTGAAGAGTTCGAGGAACCCGCCGACGGACGCCGCTCCGCGGTTCGAGTACTCCGAGATGACCATCGAGAGCGCGCCGGCCGGCACGGCGCCGGGGCACGGCGTCGGTGTGTCCGCCGACGTTCGCGGCACCGCAGCTCCACTCCAGGTGAAGTCGTCGATGGACCAGTCCGTGTCGAAGCAGCCGTCGCCCCGACGGACGTAGGCGATGTCGGCCGGCTCGGGAAGTGTCGGCAGCGCATCGGGTTCGTTCAACACGGTCAGATCGTCGACGATGTTGCCGGTCGCGACCTCCTCGATGAAGAGCGTCCGGTCGCGATGAACGCCGCCGGCCTGATCCGACGGACCGGGGAAGTCCGCTCCGGCGACCAGGTACCGTTGACCGGGCACGAGCATCGTGCCGGCGGTGAACGACGCACGGAGCTCGGCAGCGCTGTCGACGACGATGAAGTCCCCGAGGTCGATGCTGCTCGACGTCGGGTTGAACAGCTCGAAGAAGTCGTCTCCACCACCACCTGCGCCGTTGTTGTCACCCGTTGGTTGCCACATGGAGATCACCAGATGGTTCGGTGGGGTCGGCGTCGGCTCGGCGGCACAGGGTTCGAGCGGGGCGGCCGTCGACTGCGGATTGACCGCTGCGCCGGTGTGGTTCCGGAGGAAGTCCCGGCCGTTGTTGCCCGTGTCCTGGCAGTTGCCGAACCCGAGGGCGTCGCGCCGCTCGAACGACTGGTCGAAGCCGGCGGTCGGCTGCAGGGCGACCACACCGATCGTCTCGGCGGCGACCGAGCCCGGCGTCGCACCGACGGACCGGGTGCCGACCAGATCGAAGTTCTCCCCGAAGTGGACGAGCTGGAGCGCCAGGGCCGATGGCAGTGTCGTCCCGAGGTCCTGGTCCGCCGAGAGCCCGGCAGCGGCGGGCGCGACGAGGAAGTGCTGACCGGGCTGGAGCACCGTGTTCGGACCGGTGAGGACCTCGACGTGCTGGGTCCCGACCTCGTTCAGGACACCGAGCTGCACACCCTCGAGGTCGATGGCGTCGACGCCGGCGTTGTAGAGCTCGACGAAGTCACCGACGACCGACGCTCCGTTGTTCGAGAACTCCGAGATCTTGAGGCCGATCGGATAGGCGGTGTTGCGCCGGCCGAGCGAGGAGACGTGCCCGGTCGGGTCCCCGGCATCGGCGTCGACGGTCGGCTCGGACCCAGCGCACCGCGCCGTCGCGTCACCGCTTCCCGTCGGTTCCCAGCACGACGCCGTGTCGCCATCGACGCCCGGCACCGCCAGCGCGATCGACTGACCGCCGACGCCGGTGATGAGCGACGCCTGATGGGTGTCGTCCCAGAGCATCAGGTCGGCGGGAGGCGCCGCGGTCGCTCCCCCCCAGGCCACGTAGTCGACCAGGCGATCGGCGCCGTCGATCACCCAGATCGCGTCGGCGGTGGAATTGAGTACGCTTCCCGTACCGGCGAACTGGAACTCGAGACCGCTGCCGGGCGCGGTGTGATCCGGCAGTGTCTGGCCTTCGATGTTGATGAAGACGACCGCGTACGCGCCGGGTTGGAGCACACTCGCCGAGCCGTGCACATCGGTCGCCGGCAGGACCTGGTCGAACAGATCCGGTGCCTCGTTGCGGACGTCGCGATTCGCGAGTCGCCAACCCGAGAGGTCGATCGGCGCGGCACTCGAGTTGTAGAGCTCGACGAACTCGGCCACGAAGAGGCCTTCGCGCTTGAACAGCACCTCGTTCACCACCAGGTCCCCGGCGGCGGGTGAAACCACGTAGTCGGCGATCTCGAATCGGGAGGTCGCCGTTCCGAACTGACTGGGCGAACCGTCGTCGGTGACCTTCCATGTCACGTCGAACGCACCGCCTGCCGTGGGCGAACCGGACACCGCGCCCGTGGTCGGGTCGATGGTGATTCCCGGCGGCAGGCCGGTCGCGGAGAACGTGAGCCCGTCGCCCTCCACGTCGGACGCGACGATCGCGAAGGGCGTGATCGCCTGCCCGACGCCGCCGGCACGATCGGCCGGCGGCGTGACCGCCGGCGCATCGTTGTCGGGGTCGACGACGATCGTCACGGTGGCCGCGGCGGACTCGACGTTGTCGGCGTCTCGCACGGTGTATGTGAAGCTGTCGGTGCCGTGGAAGTCCAACGGCGGCGTGTATCGAACCGTGCCGTCACCGAGCGAGACGACGGTCGCACCACTGGCCGGAAGCGCGGTGATCGCCACCGTGGCGCCGTCGATCGTGCCGTCCTCGGCGTCGCTGTCGTTCGTCGTCAGATCCGGGGTCACGAGCACCGTGTCTTCGAGCACCGAGAACCCGATGCCGGCGTCATCGACCGCCACGGGAGGGTCGTTGGCCGGTGTGACCGTGATGGTCACGGTGGCCGGCTCGGAGCGGGCACCCCCGACGTCCGCCACCGTGTAGGAGAACTGATCGGTCCCGGAGAAGTCGGCGATCGGGTTGACGTTGAACGTCCCGTCACCGAGCGGGATCAGCAACGCATTGGTCATCGGCGACACGATCTCGATCGAGCCGGCATCGAGGGCGTCACCCTCGGGGTCGCCGTCGTTGTCGAGCACGTTGCCCGTGACGAACGGGGCGTCCTCGGTCGTGGTGAACGCCGGGCCGGCGTCATCGAGCGGGATCGGAGCATCGTTGACCGCCGTGACGTCGATGCTGAGCGTCACCGGGGCCGACTCGTTCCCGGCGGGGTCGCGGACCAGATAGTCGACGGAATCGGGCCCGTTGTATCCGGGAAGTGGCGCATAGGAGAGGTCCCCGTCCACGACGGCGACCGAGACCCCCTGTGCCGACGGACCGGCGACGATCCACTCGAGCAACGCCCCCTCGGGATCGGCGTCGTTCGCGCCGATCGCGATCGTGGCCGGCTCGTCCTCGACGACGGAGGCGAGCTCTCCGAGAGCGATCGGCGCCTCATCGACGTCGACCACCGTCACACTCACCGTGATCGTCTGCGTGTTCGTTCCGTCGGTCACCTCGATCGACAGCGTCCTGGTCGCGTCGGCTTCGTGATCCAGGCTCCCGATCAACCAGAGGTCCCCGGACCCTCCGATGGTGAAGTCACCGGCAGGGTCGCCGCCCACGATGGTGAAGTCGAGTGCTTCGTCGTCGGCGTCGGTGTTCGGCCAACTCGCGACGATCGTGTCCGAGGGTGTTGCTTCGGACACGGTCACGCTTCGGTTCTCGAGCTCCGGCGGGTCGTCGACGGCATCGACGGTGATCGTGACGGTGGAGGTGATCTCGTATTCGCCGTCGCTGATCGTGTAGTCGAACGACACCGTCCCGCTCCGTCCGGGCTCGGGCTGGAAGACGAGCTCGCCGCCGACGATCGACACCTCTCCCCACTCGGGTGCACCCACGGCGACGATCTCGAGATCGTCGCCGTCGAGGTCGGCGTCGTTGGCCAGGGGGTCGATGCGTGTGACCGTGTCCTCGTCGGTCCGCACGGCGTCAGCGGACGCTTGCGGAGCCCGATTCGGCAGCGTGGTCGGCGCCACCGTCGTGGTGGTGGTCGGAGGCAGCGTGGTCGTGGTCGGAGGCACCGTCGTCGTCGGCGCCACCGTCGTGGTCGGCGCCACGGTCGTGGTCGGCGCCACCGTCGTGGTCGGCGCCGTCGTCGTGGTGATCACGACCGGGTCCTCGAACGCCAGCTCCGCCGGTGGTTCCGGGGCGACGAACCCCCCGACCGACGCCACCGCGAATGCGGCACCCGTCGACGCGGTTGCCCAGCCGGTCGAGCCGACCGAGGCGGCCACCGGCACCGGGATGTTGATCGAACCGAGGGCGTTGGCGATCCAGCCGAGCGGGCCGACCACGCGCTGGAGTCGGCCGAGCCCGATGTTCAGGAAGGCGCGGACCACCCGCGGATCGAACTGCGAGCCAGCACAGTCCGTGAGCTCCTGGCGAGCGATCTCGGGCGAGAGCGGCTTCTTGTACGACCTGGTCGAGGTCATCACGTCGTAGGCGTCGGCCACCGCGACGATGCGGCCCGGCAGCGAGATGTCGTTCCCCCCGATCTTGAGCGGATAGCCGTTGCCGTCCCAACGCAGATGGTGCTGGTCGGCGGCGTGCACCCAGTCGCCGAGCCAGGGCCGCAACGGCTCGAGCATCACGCCACCGGCGCCCGGGTGGCCCTGGAGGATCGCCCACTCCGAATCGTCCGGGCGCCCGGCCTTGTTCAGGATCTCCGACGGCACGGTGAGCTTGCCCACGTCGTGCAGCAGGGCCGCCCAGCGGAGTTTGTCCATCTCCTCTTCGGGCAGGCCCATCTCCTCACCGAGGAGCTCGGAGTAGGCACGGACCCGCTCGGAGTGACCGCGGGTCATGCGGTCGTGTTCGTTCAGTGCCGAGAGCAGCGTGACGAGCATCTCGCCGTTCATGACGTCGCCGCGGTCCTCGCCGCGTGCCTTCGCCGCCTGCATGTCGCGGATGAGCGCGCGCCCGTTCGACGTCCGCAGGGCCGACTTCGCTCGTGAGGGTGCGTCGTCGGGGAAGACCAACGAGAGTCGCATGAGCGCAACCAGCGGCGTGAGCCGCCGGAAGGCGCGACCGGAGGCGATGAGCAGGGTGTTCGCGACCACGAACACACCGGCGAACCAGAGGTACCGGTGCACTCCGACGCGCTCGGGGGGATAGGCCCGACCGATCCACCAGGTGAACACCACACCGATCAACACCGGACCGATGAAGATCAGCACTCGCAGCAACATGGCGGCGCGCGGATGCGCCTGCCATCGATTCACGCCGGCAGCGTGACGCTCTGCACCCTGGGTCGGGCCCTTGCCGCTCACCCGGTACAGATCGGCAGATACGCACCCTGAACTGAGGGCTTTTCGCTAGGTAGGACGACCCGGTTCGATCACGAGGATGAGATCGGCCGCGTCCACGTTGCGTGGGCCATCGACGACCACCCGCGAGACGGTCCCGTCGATCGGGGATCGGACGACGGTCTCCATCTTCATCGCCTCGATCACCGCCACCTGATCGCCGACCTCGACGACGGTGCCGACGGCGACCCGAGCCGAAGCGACACCACGGAACGGGGCACCGACGTGGCCGGGGTCCGACGGGTCGACCCGCTCGACCGCCGGCGTCTCGTCCGCGACCGAACGGTCACGGACATCGAGCGGACGGAGCTGGCCGTTGAGCCGGAACATGACGGTCCGGTCGCCCCGTTCGTCCGGTTCGGAGACCGCGTCGATCCCGACCAGGAGACGCACCCCGAGGTCCAGGCTCACCGCCACGTCGCGTTCACCCGGCTCGAGGCCGTAGAAGAACAACCGGCTGGGCAGCACCGAGGTGTCGCCGAAGCGCTCCTGATGCTCGTTGAAGTCGGCCCACGGCTTCGGAAAGAGCAACTGGTTGAGCGTCGCCCGTCGCCGTTCCGAACCCAGATCGGCACGTGCGTCATCGGGAAGCGGATCGTCGGGCTTCGCCTCGCGCCGACCGGCCAGCGCCTGGCTGCGGAACGGCTCGGGCCAACCCGCGGGCGGTGTCCCGAGCTCGCCGCGGAGGAAGCCGACGACGGAATCGGGGAGATCGACACCCGCCGGGTCAGCCAGCAGCGCCTCCGGCGAGGTGCCGGTGGCGACGAGATGGAGCGCCAGGTCACCGACGACCTTCGACGACGGCGTGACCTTGATCAACCCGCCGAGGACGGCGTCGCAGCCGGCATAGGCCGCCTCGATCGCCTCGAAGCGATCTCCCAGGCCGAGCGCGATCGCCTGTGTGCGCAGATTCGACAGCTGCCCACCAGGGATCTCGTGGTCGTAGACGGCACCCGTGGGGGCTCGGAGCCCCGCCTCGAACGGTTCGTAGAGCCGCCGGACGGCTTCCCAATACGGCTCGAGCGACCGGATGGCCGACTGTTGCAATCCGGTGGGACGGGCCCCGTGATCGGTCGCGGCGACGAGGGCCGGCATCGAGGGCTGCGACGTCATGCCCGACAGCGGCGCCGACGCGACGTCGACGGCGTCGACACCAGCGTCGATCGCGGCCAGATAGGTGGCGAGCTGCCCACCGGCGGTGTCATGGGTGTGGAGGTGGACCGGGGCGTCGAACGCCGAGCGCAGCGCCTCGATCAGGCGCTGCGCGGCCGGCGCCCGGAGCAGACCGGCCATGTCCTTCACACACAACACGTGCGCACCGGCATCGACCAACTCCTCGGCCCGACGGAGGTAGTAGTCGAGGTCGTACGGAGTGTCACCCGGATCCAGGAGGTCGCCGGTGTAGCAGATGGTGCCCTCGACCAGCTTCTCCGCCGCCGCCGCGGCACGGATCGCCGGTTCCATCTGTTCGATGTTGTTGAAGGCGTCGAAGATCCGGAACACGTCGATGCCCGTCTCGGCCGCCTCCTCGATGAAGGCCTCGGCCACCGCATCGGGATAGCGCGAGTAGCCGACGGTGTTCCGACCGCGCAGCAGCATCTGCAGGCAGAGATTCGGCGCCGCGGCACGGATCCGCTCGAGCCGTTCCCACGGGTCTTCCCGCAGGAACCGCATCGAGGTGTCGAACGTCGCGCCGCCCCAACACTCGAGACTCAGCAGCTCGGGAAGCAGGTGCGCGTGATGTCGGGCGCCGAGCACGAGGTCGTGGGTTCGCACCCGGGTCGCCAGGATCGACTGATGGGCGTCGCGCAACGTGGTGTCGGTGACCGCGACCTCGTGCGCCGACCGGAGTTCGGCGGCGAAGGCTGCAGGCCCGAGAGCGTCCAGCCGCTGTTTCGATCCAGGTGGTGGGGCCACGGTCGGACGTGTGGGGAGCTTCTCGGCCGGGTCCACCAGCGTCGGCGCACGTCCGTGGGGGCGGTTCACCGTCACGTCGCCGAGGTGACGCAACAACTTCGTCGCCCGGTCGCCGGAGGCGGACGCGACCATCAGCTCGGGCCGGTCACCGATGAACGACGTCGTGACACCACCGGCCACGAACTCCTCGTCGTCGAGCACCGCCTGGAGGTAGCCGAGGTTGGTCGACACGCCGCGTACCCGGAACTCCGCCAGCGCCCGGCTCATCCTGCGCACCGCAGCGGGAAAGTCCGGGCCCCGTGCCGTCACTTTGACGAGGAGGGAGTCGAAGTAGGGCGAGATCTCGGCGCCCGCGTAGCCGCCACCACCGTCCAGTCGGATGCCGGCGCCACCCGGCTGGCGATAGGCGACGATCCGACCGGTGTCCGGCCGGAAGTCGTTGGCCGGATCCTCGGTGGTGATCCGGCACTGGAGGGCTGCGCCGCGCTGGCGGATCCGGTCCTGGGTGAGACCGAGTCCCTCGAGGGTCGCTCCCCCGGCGATCAACAGCTGGGTCTGGACGAGGTCGACGTCGGTCGTCTCCTCGGTGACGGTGTGCTCCACCTGGATCCGCGGGTTCATCTCGATGAAGACGTGGCGGCCCGCCTGGTCGACGAGGAACTCGACGGTGCCGGCATTGACGTAGCCGATCGCTTCGCCGAAGGCGACCGCGTCGGCGCAGAGCCGGTCACGCAGGTGCGGGTCGAGGGCGGGCGCGGGAGCGATCTCGACGACCTTCTGGTGGCGACGTTGCACCGAGCAATCCCGCTCGAACAGGTGCACCACCCGCCCGGAGGTGTCGCCGAGCAACTGGACCTCGATGTGACGGGGTCGGAGCACGGCCGATTCGAGGAACACCGTCGGGTCACCGAAGGCACTCTCGGCCTCGCGGATGGCGGTCTCGACCGCACCGGCCAGATCGGCGCGATCGTCGACGACGCGGAGTCCGCGGCCGCCACCTCCGGCCGCGGCCTTCACGAACAGCGGAAAGCCGATCTCGTCACCTGCGGCGACCGCGGCGGCGACCGAGTCGATCGCCTCGGACTGGGCGAGCACGGGGATACCCGCCGCCTCGGCGGCGCGTTGGGCCCGCAGCTTGCTGCCCGCCAGCGTGAGGACGTCTCCCGGAGGCCCCACGAAGGTGATCCCGGCCTCGGCGCAGGCCTCCGCGAGCTCCGGATTCTCCGACAGGAAGCCGTAGCCCGGATAGACCGCATCCGCTCCGGAGCTGATCGCGATCTCGACGATCCGCTGCGGGTCGAGGTAGTTCCGGATCGGTTGCCCGGGATCACCGAGCTGGTACGCCTCGTCGGCCTTCAAGCGGTGCAGGGAGTGCCGGTCCTCCCAGGTGTGCACGGCCACGGTGGCGATGCCCAGTTCGTTGGCGGCCCGGAACGCACGGACGGCGATCTCCCCGCGGTTGGCGACCAGCAGCTTCGCGATCATGACCCCTCCATCGGCCCGATGGACCGCGAGTGGACCGTAGTGATGTGTCGTCCGACACGTCCACGGTCGATTCGGCGGATCCGGCCAGTGGTCAACTCGGACCGCTCAGCGGTCACGGATCCCCGCCGATGGGCATCGATGACCTCCGTTTCGGATGGAACCGATCGCCCGACCGACACCATCGCTAGCGTCAGACCCGTGGCTGTCCTGTTCCAGTTCGTGCGGGGGTTCTTCATGGGAACCGCCGACATCGTCCCGGGTGTCTCCGGAGGCACCGTCGCCCTGATCCTGGGGATCTACCACGACCTGATCGCCAATGTCCGTGCCGGGGCCGGCGCGCTGCGACAACTCGTGACCGGCAACCTCGGCGACGGGTTCGACCGTCTCAAGGCCATCGACTGGCTGTTCCTGATCCCGCTCGGATCGGGCGTACTGGCTGCATTCGCACTGCTGCGTCATCCGATGGAGGACCTCCTCCACGACCACGCCGAAGGCACCGCTGCCGTGTTCTGCGGACTCGTCCTCGCCTCGTGCTGGTTGGTCTTCCGGACGATCACGAGCTGGACCGGAGCGACCATCGGAGCCGTCATCGGTGTCGCCGCGGCGGCGTTCGTGCTGCTCGGCTACCAGGCCGGTGCCGTGTCGGAGCCGGCCCTGCCCTTCTTCTTCGTGTCCGGCGCGATCGCGATCTGCGCCATGATCCTGCCGGGCATCTCCGGGTCGTTCATCCTGCTCATGCTCGGCATGTACGCCGCGGTCCTGGGTGGCTCGATCCCGGAGTTGGCCGTGTTCGGCGTCGGGGCGACCATCGGTCTCGGCGCGTTCTCCTCGGTACTCAGCTGGCTGTTGGCCAAACACGAACAGCTCGTCCTCGCCTCACTGCTCGGGCTGATGATCGGTTCGTTCCGCGTGCTCTGGCCGTGGCCGAACGGGGTCGGCTTCATCTCCGACGAGGCGGACGAGGTGGTGAAGGGCACGGAACTCGCCTGGCCCGAGCCGGGGCAGTTGGTCGGTGGACTGGCCCTCGCCGGCGCCGCGCTCGTGGCGACGATGATCCTGGTCCGCGTCGCGGAGTCGAAGCCCGCCGATTGATTCGACGGCCGCGGGCTCAGCGATCCTCGAGCGGCGCGATGCGGGCCCAGGGGGCCGGCTGGCCGATCTCTCTGGCCCAGAACCCGCGAGGGGCGACGAGTTCGTCGATCAGGTATTCGAGGTGGGTGTCGTAGCCGCGACGGACCCGCTCGGCCCGGGCACGCGCTTCGTCGATCGGGTAGACGTCGAACCCGTGTGCGGCGAGGAGTGTGTGGATCTCGCCGAGGATGTCGTCCGTGTCGCTGTCGTTCGCCACCGCGTCGAAGTGCGCCCGGTAGGTGCTGAGGTCGGCATCGCCGACGAGATCGTGCAGGAGCACCGTGGCCTGACGGAGCGTCCAGAACGGGGTCCGGTCGTCCGCGCCCCGGATCATCTGGCAGTGCAGGGCGGCATCGGCGACGAGACCGACCGCCGTCACCCAGTTCTGTCGGTATTCCTGCGATCGGAAGTACTGGAGCATCGGGAACGACGAGTGAGATTCGAGCACGGACGACATCCACTCGTTCCAGCCGTCGAAGTGGTGGATCAGCTCCTCCACCTGTGCGTTCGGTGACCAGGCCATCACGAGATTCGTCGGCACGATGCGCCCTTCCGAACCGTCATCGAGGGTCATCAGCTTGCGCTCACGCTCGGAGTACGCCGTGTAGAGCGCCGGCAGATAGCCGATCACCAGCGCCGTGGTCAGCACACCGGTGAACGCTTCCACCAGAGCGCCGAACCTCGGGACCGTGCCGGCGGGAACGACCTCACCGAACCCCACGGTGAAGAACACGACGCCTGAGTAGTAGATGTGATCGACCAGGCCGACGGCGCCGTCGACACCACCGAGCCCCCACCAGATCAGACCGAATCCGACGATCTGGTGACCGACCCACACGACCAACAGACCGAGCACGGTGAGCGGGGCGTAGGTCGCCAGCAGTGTGTGTCGAGCGTTGCCGTCGGGAAGAGCCAGCGCGATCGTGCGCACGATCCGCCAGGTGCTCCGATAGAGCACCTTCGACAGCCACCATCGGCCCTGGAGCGACGAGGTCGACACGAGCGTGCCGACCATGTCGGCGAGCACCCCGACCACCAGACCGACGCCGAGCACCACGGCGATCGCACTCATCGTTCCTCCACCATCGCTCGCGGGTCTCGGGGGTCCGCCGAACGGCCGACGAGCAGACCCAGTTCGTCGCGCCCGACCCAGATCGTCTCGTCCTCGGGAATGGCGAGCGCTCCGGCCGGAACACGCTCGGCCATCGGCACGGCGCCATCCCACCAGTGCACCCGGTGGGCGGGCCAACCCTCGATCTCGAGTTGATCGACCCCGAGGAGCACGACACCCGACACCTCACCGATCTGGATGTCGCTCGACTCGGCGGACACGAGATCGTCTCCGGCGACGAAGTCGAGCTCGAACCCGAACGCGACCCGGTGCCCCAGCCCCGCACCGAGCAGCGCTTCGGGATCGTCGAGTTCGAGCGCGAACGCCTCGAGTCCGTACGACCAGTGCTCGAACGGCACCTCACACACCTGCTCGGCCCAGAGACCGTCGTGGCGGATCTCCCAGGACCTCCCGTTGTCGACCACGCCCCGCTCGGCCAGCACGACCGGGTCGCCGACCGACGGCCACCAGATCGCGACGTAGCTGATCGTGCCGTCGACCGCGCGGCGGGTCTGGATCATCAGCTCGTCGCCTCCCGAGGCCGAGCCGGCGATCAGGCGATGACCCTCGTCTCCCCCATCGATGGGGTGCCGGCGCTCGCGGTCGGCGGTCTGCACGGGGCGAACCTACCTGTTCGTGTACTCGTGCCGATCGGTTCGCCGGTCACGTCCCGACCCCGGCGTAGTCTTCGGATCATGGGCGAGCAGTTGGCTGAGAACCTCGGCGACGATGTGGACGCGCTGTCGCGGGCGCTCACACGCCTACGCGATGCCTTGACGGCCACGACATTGCGGTTGCCCTCCAGTGGTGTCGACGACGCCCGGGCCGAGCGAGACGAGCTGGCGAACCAGATCGACGATCACCTCCTGCCGCGTCTGGCGTCGATGGACGCCCCGATGCTGACCGTGATCGGTGGGTCGACCGGGGCCGGCAAGTCGACGATCGTGAACACCATCGTGGGCACCGAGGTGACCGCAGCCGGCGTGTTGCGTCCCACGACCCGGTCCCCGGTGCTGGTCTGCCATCCGGACGACCTTCCCGCGTTCGCCGACGAGCGCATCCTCCCCGACCTCCCGAGGACGACGGCGGCCGGCGCCACGGGCCGCCAACTCACCCTCGTCGGCGAGACCTCGATGGCCCGAGGCCTCGGCCTCCTGGATGCCCCGGACATCGACTCGGTGGAGGAGGCCAATCGCGATCTGGCCACCCAGCTGCTCGGCGCCGCGGATCTGTGGCTCTTCACGACGACGGCGGCGCGCTACGCCGATGCCGTCCCGTGGGACTTCCTGCAGCGAGCCGTCGAACGCGGGGTCACACTCGCCGTCATCATCAACCGGATTCCCGCCGGCGCCGAGGACGAGATCGCCACCCACCTCCGCTCGATGCTCGCCGAAGGTGGGCTCGGTGACGTCGAGGTCTACCCGCTCACCGAGACCGACCTCGTCGACGGCCGCCTGCCCACCGAGAACATCGCTCCCATCACCGATCTCCTCGCAGGACTCGCAAGCGATGTCGATCAGCGGCGAGCGGTCATCCGTCGGACACTCGACGGTGCACTCGCGACTCTCGACGTGCGCGCCGACCGGGTGCTCCGTGGCGCCCGATCGCAGGACGAACGGGTCGCCGACCTGCTCGAGGCCGTGACCTCCGAGGTCGGTCGCGCCCGTCAACGGCTCGAGGGCGACCTCTCCGGAGGAACGCTGCTGCGCGACGAGGTGCTGGACCGATGGCAGGAGCTCATCGGCACGAACGAGATCATGCGGGCCCTCCAGTCGCGTCTGTCGTCGATCCGCGACCGGGTCACGGCGACCCTGACCGGGCGAACCCGACAGACCCAGGAGGTCGCCGGGGAGCTCACCTCGACCGTCGAGCGTCTCATCGTCGATCACGCGGACGCCTTGGCCGACGAACTCCATCGCAGCTGGCTCGATCAACGGATCGGCGCCCACCTCGTCGCCGACGACCCTTCCCTGCGGCGGGCGTCGGCCGATGTCCGTGACCAGGCCGGGCGGGCGGTGCGCGACTGGCAGGGCGACGTGCTGGCGCTGGTGGCGGAGCGTGGAAGTTCGAAGCGGACCACCGCTCGAGTGCTCGCCGCCGGCCTGAACACGGCCGGGATCGCCCTCATGATCCTCGTGTTCTCCCAGACGGGCGGGCTCACCGGTGGCGAGGTGGCGGTTGCGTCCGGCACGGCCGGATTGTCGCAGACGCTGCTCAACGCCCTCTTCGGCGAGCAAGCGGTCCGGGACCTCACGAACGACGCCCGGACCATGCTGACCGATCGCATCGGCGTCCTGTTCGAAGAGGATGCGAACCGCTACAGGACGCTGCTCTGGTCTCATGCCACTCCCCCCGAGGTCACCGCTGAGTTGGCCGAGGCGGTGGACGCCGTGCGGGCGCAACGGTGATCGGTCGACGACGTGGCCCGGACATGGGCGAGATCGTCGATGCGGTCGACGTCCTCGCACTGGACGGTGCCGACCGACTGCCGACGGCGGTGCTCGAGCCGGCGGAGGCGCTGCGGTCCCGCCTCGACGGACGCCTGGCCGTGGGCGCCGACCAGACGGTCGTCGCGCTCCTCGGACCCACGGGGAGCGGCAAGTCGTCGCTGACCAACACCCTCGCCGGCACCGAGGTCGTGACCTCCGGCGTCACCCGACCCACGACGTCGATCACGACCGGCATCGTGTGGGACGACGACAGTGCCGACCTGCTCGATTGGCTGGAGATCTCCCAGCGCCGGCGCGTCGACGGGGGGCACGGACAACCCGGACTCGTCCTGCTCGACGTCCCCGACTTCGATTCGATCGCGGCCGATCACGTTGCGGAGATGGAACGCATCGCCGCCCGCGCCGATGTGCTGCTCTGGGTCGCCGACCCCGAGAAGTACGCCGATGCGACCCTGCACCGACGCATCGCCGACGCTCACCGCGGCGAGACCGAGATCATCGTCGTGCTGAACAAGATCGACCGGCTCACCCCCGACGAGGCGATGGCCGCCAGCGCCGACCTCGGTCGCCTCCTTCGCGCATCCGGCCTCACCGGCGCCGAGGTCCTGGCCGCCTCGGCGACGACCGGCGCGGGCATCGACGCCGTCGGTGCACGCCTCGCTCGCTCCGTCGAATCGCGTGCGGCCGGGATGGCAAGACTGCGGGCCGAGGCGACCCGGGTCGCCGACGACATCGGCCGCCACCTCGCCGACGACGAACTCGCCGACCGGGTCGACCGTCGTCGTGGCCTGCTGTTCGACGAACTGGCGGATGCCGCGGGGATCGGCACCATCACCGACGCGATCGTGCGAGGTCATCGCCGCGACGGTCTCGCCGTGATGGGGTGGCCGGTGACGCGCTGGGTCCAGGGCTTCCGGGCGCATCCACTCCGACGCCTCGGTCTGGTGAGCGGCAACGCCGCGGTGACCAGTGCCGACGGACCCGTGCGGCGGGCCAACCTGCCCGAGATGAGCGGGGTGCAGCGCACCCGCGTCCACGGGGCGATCCGCACCACCGTGGATCGGGTCGCCGACGGTGTGCCTCAACCCTGGCCGACACGGTTCGACGCGCTGGCCACACCGGACGACGACGACCTCGGCAACGGCCTCGATGAAGCACTCGGTCGAGCCGCGCGCACCGCCGAGCTCCATCGCCGGTCTCCCCGCTGGTGGCGACCGGTCGGACTCGTGCAGCAGGTTCTCGCCGTGATCGCGCTCCTGGGTCTGCTGTGGCTCGCCGGACTGTGGGTGCTCGCCTGGTTCCAGATCCCGGAGCCTCCACTGCCGGAGTACCGCGGCTGGCCGTATCCGACGCTGATGGCGATCGGTGGTGCGGCAGTCGGCTGGCTCCTGGGGCTGCTGATGCGCCCGATCCTCACCCGGGCCGGCCGGTTCCGCGCCCGGCGGTTCCGCAAACTCGCGAGAGACGAGATCGAAACGGTGGCGGACACCTCGATCCTCCAGCCACTCCGGCTGGAAGCCGCCGCGCACGATCGTCTGCTCGACGCCGCCCGCGTGCTCCGTTCCTGACGATTCAGGTCACGAGCGCCACGGCGACCAACAGCGTCGGGACGGCCGCCAACGTGCCGAGCACGAGGGCGGCGACGACCCGTTCGGGTTCGAGGTCCTCCTGGGTCGCCACGACCGAGGTGAACACCGCTGCCGGCATCGCCGATTGCACGACGACGACGCCGAAGGCATCGCCCTCGAGGCCGAGGAGCCAGGCGGCGATGGCGGCGGCGACGGGTGCGATCAGCAGCTTCGAGCCGATCGAGACGCCGACATCGAAGGTTGGGGCACGGAACCCGGTTCGCTGGAGCTGTGCTCCGAGCGACAGCAACATGATGGGGATCAGCGCGGCCGACAGCAGCGCCACCGGCCTCGTGACCACGAGCGGTGGCTGGACGCCGAGCATGTTGACCAGCACCGACGGCACGACGGCCAGGGTCATCGGTGCCCGCACTGCGCTGAGCAGTGAGCCGACGAGCGACCGATCCCGGCTCGAAGCCAGCCCGACACCGGTTGCGATGCCGGTCACGTTGATCACCAGCATCAGCACCGTCGCGAGCGGCAGCGCGGCCTCCCCGAACGCGAAGGCGCTGACCGCCAACCCCGTGTTCCCGACGTTGCCGTAGGACGCCGTCATCGCGGTCGCCGCGACGACCGCACGTTCGGCCCCACGCACTCGGACGAGCACGGCCGCGATCGTCCCTGCGGCCGCCATGCCAACCAGGCCCGCGACCGCCAGCCTTGTCACGAGGTCACGGTCGATCTCGGCGCCGACGATCAGGTCGAAGACGAAGGCGGGGCCGAGGACCCAATACGCCAGCGCGGCAAGGGTCGTGGTGTCCACCGGACGCCGGGCGCCGAGCATCGCACCCGCGGCCACGATGAGGAACACGGGGGCCAGGACGTCGGCGAGAATGCGGAGCAGGTCGGCCACCGGGGCCGGACAGTAGCCTCGCCTCCGTGAAGTACCTCAGCCCGGAGTGGCTCACCGAAGCCGGTCGCCGTCTCGCCGATCTGGAACCGTCACCCGACGAGGTCACCGTCGCCTACACCGTCACCGGTGACGGGACACCCAGCCGCTACGCCATCCGCCTCGGCCCCGGACCGGTCGCCGTCGTGACCGATCCCGATGCCATCGACGCCGCAGACGTCTCGTTCACGCTCGACCGCGTGCTGGCCGACCGCATCGCCCGAGGCGACCAGAGTGCATCATCGGCCTTTCTCGACGGCGAGCTCCGCCTCGGCGGCGACATCAACGTGCTGCTCGGCGAAGGCACACGACTCGCGAAGGTCGACGACCTGCTCGCCGAGATCCGACCCGAGCCGAGCGGGGACTGACCATGCCGGAGATGCCCGAGGTCCAAGCGCATGCCGAGCGCATGACCGCGGCGCTCGCCGGGCGTCGCCTGGAACGTTTCGAGTTGTTGAACTTCGCGGCGCTGAAGACGTTCGACCCACCGGCGGATGCGGCACACGGAGCGGAGCTCGTCGAGGTCGGTCGGCGGGCGAAGTATCTGCTGCTGCGCTGGGAAGGCGGCCTCACCCACGCCGTGCATCTCATGCAGGGTGGTCGGCTCCGACCCGACCCGAACGCATCGAGGAAGCCGCGTGGCGGGCTCGTCCGGTGGCGCTTCGGCGACGCCGACGGCGCCCCGCTCAACTGGCTGTTGACCGAGGCGGGGACCGAACGCAAGGCCGGGGTCTGGGCCATGCGCGGTCAGGTCGAGGGCAACGGTCCGCTCGAGGACCTCGGGCCGGACGCCGACGCCGTCACCCTCGAGGGCCTGACCTCCATCTGCGGCGAGAACTCGATGCGCATCCACGGTCTCCTCCGGGATCAGCGGATCATCGCCGGCATCGGTCGGATGCTGTCGAACGAGATCTGCTACGTCGCCAAGATCTCGCCGTTCGCCAACGCGGCGAAACTCGACGCCGACGAAGTCGCACGACTGCACGCCGCGATCCGTGTGGTGGTCGACGACGCCCTCGCCCACGAACGTTCCCTCGACGACATCGGCAAGTCGGCGGATCGACCATCACGGGTGTACCACCACGTCGGCGAGACCTGCGCGGGCTGCGATGACACGATCCGCTCCGTCGAGTACCGCCGCTACACCGTCGTCTACTGCCCGACCGAGCAGACCGGCGGCAAGATCCTCGCCGACAACACGACGTCGAAGTTCCTGAAGTAGCTCCGCGGCCAACCCGTCCGGGCGCGAACGAGCCCGCCCGGCACCCAGGACCGGACGGGCTCGAGAACGTCGCCGGCCGGAGCCGGGAGCCGATCAGATCAGGCCGAGGCCCGAGACGGTGTCGCGCTCGGCGACCAGCTCGGCGGCCGAAGCGTCGATCTTGCCCCGGCTGAACTCGTTGATGTCGAGACCCTGCACGATCTCGTACTCGCCGTTGCTGCACGTGCAGGGGAACGACGAGATGATGCCCTCGGGCACGTCGTAGCTGCCGTCGGACGGCACCGACATCGAGACCCAGTCACCCTCGGCGGTCCCGAGAGCCCAGTCGTGCATGTGATCGATGGCGGCGTTCGCCGCCGATGCTGCCGACGACGCACCACGGGCCTCGATGATCGCCGCACCGCGCTTGGCGACGGTCGGGATGAAGGTGTTCTCGAGCCAGTCCTGATCGCCGACGGCCTCGGCGGCGTTCTGCCCGTTCACCTCGCAGTGGAACAGGTCCGGGTACTGCGTGGTCGAGTGGTTGCCCCAGATCGTCATCTTGGTGATGTCGTTCACCGTCACGTCGAGTTTGGCGGCGAGCTGGCTCATCGCCCGGTTGTGGTCGAGGCGGGTCATGGCGTGGAAGTTCCGGTTCGGCAGATCCGGTGCGGCCGACGACGCGATCAGCGCGTTCGTGTTCGCCGGGTTGCCGACGACCAGGACCTTGATGTCCCGGCTGGCGGCAGCGTTCATCGCCCGGCCCTGCGGACCGAAGATGCCGCCGTTGGCCTCGAGGAGGTCGGCGCGTTCCATGCCGGCCTTCCTGGGCATCGCACCGACGAGCAGCGCATAGTCGGCATCACCGAACGCGACCTCGGCGTCGTCGGAGCGGACCATGCCGGCGAGCAGCGGGAACGCACAGTCGTCGAGCTCCATCGCCACACCTTCGAGCGCACCGAGTGCGGGCGTGATCTCGAGCATCTGGAGGATGACGGGCTGGTCCGGACCGAGCATCTCGCCAGAGGCGATCCGGAAGAGGAGGCTGTAACCGATCTGGCCGGCGGCACCGGTGACGGCGACTCGAACGGGGGGCTTGGACACGACGAACGCTCCTGGGAGTTGGGGAGAACGGCCCGAACCGCCGGGCCGACCTCCGACCCTACCCCGTCGGACCGCTCGCCTCGGACTCCGTCGCACCGTCGGCGACCACCCGTGTGCCGCCGATCCAAGCGGCGTGGAGGCGGGTGTAGACACCGCCGGCGGCGACGAGCTCGGCGTGCGGACCGACCTCGACCAGCCGACCCTCGTCGAAGACGAGGATCCGGTCGGCCGCTTCGGCGGTGGCGAGCCGGTGGGCGATCGAGACCAACGTGCGCCCCTCGGCCAAGCGTCGCAGGGCAGAGGTCAGCGCCTGGTCGGTTTCGGGGTCGACCGCGGAGGTCGCCTCGTCGAGAATCAGCAACCCGGGATCGGCCAGTGACGCTCGAGCCAGCGCGACCAGTTGTCGTTCGCCGACGCTCAGCGCACCACCACGGTCACCGACGTGGGTGTCGATGCCCTCGGGCAGTCGTTCGAGCCACTCGTTCAGGCCCAACCGATCGAAGGCGTCGACCACATCGGCCCGTGTGGCACCGCGACGACCGTGGGCCACGTTGCGCTCGATGGTCGTGTCGAAGAGGAAGCCGTCCTGCGGGACGAGCCGCACGAGCCCGAGCCGGTCGGTGGAGGACAGCCCGGCGAGTTCGACCCCAGACACTTCGATCGAGCCCTCGGTCGGATCGGCGAGACGGACGAGCAGCCGGGCGAAGGTCGTCTTCCCGGAACCCGTCTCGCCGACGACGGCGATGTTCTCGCCAGGTGCGACGTCGACCTCGACCCCTCGCAACACGTCGACGTCGTCGACGTAGGCGAAACGGAGATCGCGGACGCGGATCGAGGCCGGCCCGGCCGGCGGGGCGCCGACGGCATCGTCCGGTTCCGTCAGATCGATCGGCTCGTCGAGCAGCTCGAGGATCTTTCGCCAACCGGCCACGGCGGTCTGCGTCTGATCGAGGGTCTCCCCGAGTTCGCCGATCGGGCCGGCGAGCAGGTTGGCGAGGAAGACGCAGGCCAACAACTCGCCCGACGTGAGCCCGAGGTCCTCCCCGAAGAAGACCCCGATGACGATCACGACCACGGTGGCGATCGCCCCGAACAGGTCGCCGAGCACCGCGATCCCAGCCATGTAGCGATTGGCCTCCAGGCGCGTCTGATACCGCCGTTCGATCGTCGACTCGAGCCGCTCGGCCACCACCGACTCGGAGCCATCGGCCCGGACCACCTCGGCACCGGCCACCGTCTCGCTGAAGGCGGCGAACATCTCGCCGACCCGGGTCCGGAACCGGTCGTAGGCCCGGAGCTGCCGGCTCTGGAGGAATCGGAGCACCGGCACGATGGGAGCGAACACCAGTGCCACGGCCACGGCGATCACCCACGAGTACCAGGCGAGCGCCACGAAGGTTCCGACGATCACGATCGGATTGACCGTCCAGGAGAACATGCCCCACTGGGCGAAGCGGGCCAGCGCCTCGATGTCGGAGGTGACCCTGGCCACCAACACACCCTTCGGCCGGGCCGACTGAGCGGCCATCGACAGCTCGTGCACTTTGGCGAAACCGTCCCGCCGCAACCCGGCCAAGGCGATCTCGGCCCGATCGACGAGACGTCGCTGGGTCCACCACGAACCGGCCATCGCCAGAAGGACGACGGCCGCCGCGGCGAACGCCGCCCGCCAGACCGCACCCAGCTCCGGCCCGCCGTCGACGAGGATGCCGTCGTCCATCGCCCGCTGGATGAGAAGGGGCACGACCAGTCGTGCGGCGGCGACGAACAGGCCCAGGGCGACCGTCGTCTTCAAGCCGTCGCGCAGCGACGGCGAAGTCGCGAGGCCTCGACGGAGGACCCGGAGTGCACCCTTGCCGTCGTCACCGACGACATCACCCATGCCGATCACGAGGGCACCTCTTCGTTGCCGGCTTCCGCCCGGGCGGCTCGTTCGTAGGCCTCGACGATCGCGGCGTAGTCCGGATGCTCGAGCAGCTGTTCGTGGGTGCCGGTCGCCTCGACGGTGCCGTGCTGGAGGAACACGACCCGGTCCGCCAGACGGATCGTCGACAGCCGCTGGGCGACGACGAGCACCGACGCCCCGATGCCGTCATCGAGACCCGACAGGATCTCGGTCTCGACCCGGGGGTCGACCGCGGAGGTGGCGTCATCGAGGAGCAGGAGCCTCGGCCGGCGGACCAACGCCCTGGCCAGGGCCACCCGCTGGCGTTGCCCCCCGGACAACGTCACGCCACGCTCCCCGACCACAGTCTCCAGACCGGCCGGGAGGTCGTCGACCGTCTCCGCGACGCGTGCCAGCTCGATGGCGGCCCGGATCTCGCCGTCGGACCGCACGCCGGTCGGGTCGATGTTGGCTCGAACCGTGTCGGCGAACAGAAAGGCCTCCTGGAACACCATCGACACCGCTGCGGCTCGGGCACCGGGATCGATCTCGTCCAGGTCGTGGCCGTCGAGGCACACGCTGCCCTTCGTCCGCTCGGTGAGTCCCGCCACGGCGTGGATGAGGGTCGACTTGCCCGACCCGGTCGAGCCCACCAGTGCGACCGTCTCGCCCGCCGCGACGTCGAAGCTGACCCCCACGACGCCGGGCGCTCCATCGTCGTGGCGACGCTCGAGGTCGGAGACGGTGAGTTCGAGCGGCCCGGTGCCCGGCAGGTCGGCGCCGCGCCGCCGGGGCGGCACGTCGTCGACGAGGATCTCGTCGATCCGATCGACGGCGACGACCGCCGGCGGCAGCGACGACAGGAAGAAGCTGACGATCCGGGTCGGGAGCACGAGGAGCTGGAACAGCGAAACCACCTGCACGACGTCGCCGGTCGTGATCGCCCCGGCCTCGACGCGGATGGCGCCGACGACGACCACGACGACGGTGCCGAACGTGGGCAGCGCATCCATGATCGAGTCGAACGCCGCACGCAGGTATCCGACACGCACCCGGCGGTCCTGCAGGTGCGCGACCTCGGCGTCGAACCGCTCCTGCTCGTGCGCGGCCAACCCCAGCGTCTTCACCACCAGCGAGCCTTCGAAGCTCTCGTGGGCGACCGAGGACACGTCGCCGATCGCGTGCTGTACCTGTGCGGCCGGCCCTTCGATCTTCGCCGAGTAGATCCGGTTGGCGACGCCGAGCACGGGGAAGATCGCCAGTGCGATCAGTCCGAGCAGCGGATCGACGAGCAGGAGCGCAACGGCGGCACCGACGATCAGCACGATCACCCCGACGGCGAAGGGAAGCGGGTTGAGCGCGTTGGTGCCGACTTCGGTGTCGTTGTCGGCCCGGGCGAGGAGGTCACCCGCCGGACGCTGCCGTGTCCATCCGAGTGGCAGGTTGACGTAACGATCGGCCAGCTCTCGACGGATGTCGGCTTGGACCCGAGCGTTCAACATCGCGGCGAAGTAACGACGGAAGACGACCCCGACCGCACGGATGAGGGCCACCGCGAGCACGAGCGCCAGGAGGCCGGCCACCGTGCCATCGGCGGGCCGGCCGGTGTCGAAGGTGGGCAGGATGATCTCGTCGGTGACACGACCGAGCACGACGGTCGACACGATCGTCGCGACCGAGAACGCCGACGCTCCGACCATGGACACCGCGAAGACCCACGGGTGCATCCGGATGAACCGGACCACGAGGCGGAAGCCACGGGCCAGCACCGTTCGACGATCCGTCGCCCCGGCTTCGCGCTGGTCGCCCCCGTGATCCACCTCGTGAGGCTAACGACGTGGTGTGTCGGTCAGTGGGCCGTGGGTTGAGTCAGCGGCGGGCTCTCAAGAGCGACCAGAACCCGCCGACTCCTGCACCATGGGTTGGGTCACTCGAATGCTTGTCGTCGGCTGCCTTGCGAGTCTTGCGGTCGCAGCCGGTGTCGGCGCGCAAGCAGCAGCAGCAAACGGCACACACACGGTGGTGCTCCTCCGCAGCGACCTCAGCGACGAGGTCCGTCCGGGAGAACGACAAAGCTGGAGCGATCCCGTCGTGCAGGTCTCGTGGCCGAGTACCAACAGCGACCGCATCTGGCTGAAAATCGATGAGACAGCCGATGGTGGCGGGGAAATCGACCTCACCATCATGTCGAACGACGGTCCGCTCGCGGTCGGCGACACCCAAGACGACGCGGAACTGCGCGTGTCGATCAGCCACACGGGTTGTGGTGAAGCCGAGGAGTTCCTGATCCGCGAGGTCGAGGTCGTCGACGACGTGCTCGTTCGCCTCGCGGTGGACGCCCACAACCTCTGCTCGAACGGTGTCGGGCAACACCTGTCGATCCGAATCGGGTCGTCGGTCCCCGCCGACGCTGCATGGATCGACGACTATGACCCGTTCATCCGCCACGGGCGAGTGATCGTCGCCGAGCGAGGTGACGACCTCGAACAGGGCCGTCTCGTCGAGCTCGAACGCACCGTCTTCGCCTTCTCAGACACCTGGTCGCTTCAGCTGGACATCAGCCAACCAGATCCGTTCCGCCGTCAGGACCTGCTGAGACTCGACCTCGACGGCGTGGCTCCGCCGGGCCCGGGCCGATACGACAGCAATGACCTGCCGTCCACGTTCTGGAGTCTGGAGGCGAACGATCAGCATGTGGGTTGCGGTTCGGGCGACCTCGCCTGGCTCGATATCCATGAGTGGGAGACCGATCGATTCGGCGTCGTCACGAGTCTCGCGGTCGATCTCATGCACAGCTGTGGCGACGCCATGTCAATTCGCCTGGCGTCCGACCACCCGGTAGATCAGGCATGGCTCGACAGCGTGTGGTTCAAAACGTTCGCCGAACTGCGACCATCCGATTGTCCGTTCATGACGGATTCCATTCTCCGTCTCTACACCGCCTACTTCGGTCGTGAACCCGATCTGGCGGGGTACGACTACTGGGTCGGAGCCTTCGGGCGCGAGCTCGCCGGACTCCCGACGATGTCACAGGCGTTCGCCGACTCCGAGGAATTCCGCGTGACGTATGGATCGCTCGACAACGCCCAGTTCGTCGACCTCGTCTACCGCAACGTCCTGGGGCGCGAGCCGGATCCCGCCGGGCTCGATCACTGGGTGCGAGCGCTCGACAGCGGCTACCCCCGCGGATCGGTCATGATCGCCTTCTCCGAATCCGAGGAGTATGTGATCCGAACCGAGACGGCACCGTCCCTCGCCGGCTATCTCCAGTGGTACGGGCATCACGTGGTCTACACCTGCGGCACGTGGAACAACGTCGATCTCGGTGTCGGGCACCTCGACAATGTCCGGGCCGATCTCCTGCTCGTGAACCCGACCAACCAGCCGATCGGCTACGAGTTCGCCATCCGCGGGCCAAACGGCGGCAAGACCGACGTGCTCACCGTGGAGCCCGACTCGTACGTGATCTGGTGGGACGTGCCCGTCTCCGAATGGGTGCCGGGCGCGTGGACGCTCCACCTCAGCCTCTGGGGCCCGCTCGAGTGGACGATGGTCGCCTACGACGGTTGGCCCGGTCCGTGGCGTTCGCCGTACACCGACTTCGTGCAGTTCGGCGACGGACAGGCCCTGGTGTCGGCCGGGCCGCTACGAGATCCCGAAACGGGCGTGCTGAGCCGCTCCGGCACCACGGTTGCCGAAAGCGGCAGCGTTGTTGTGCTCGACTGACGACGAGGCGGTCGTTGCGGACGATCAGTGGAGGAACTGACGCTCGCCGGTGAAGATCATGGCCACGCCGCGCTCG
>JAHDCV010000090.1 GCA_020629695.1 Acidimicrobiales bacterium
GCGTGGGCCACCGTGGTCGTGAGCGGCTTCTCGACCAGCGCGTGGACCCCGGCCTCGAGGCAGGCCTTCGCCAGCGGGTAGTGGCCCAGAGGCGGCGTCGCGATCACGGCGGCGTCGAGGTCGTCGAGGACCTCGGCCAGGTCGGCAACGGAGGAGCGAATCGGATAGGCCGCTTCGAGCGACGCCCGACGGCGGTCGTCACGGTCCACGAGGGAGACCTCGACGCCGGGAAGCCCCGACAGCACTCGGACGTGCTTCGAGCCCCAGTAGCCGCAGCCGATCACGGCGACGTGCAGCACACGCGCCTCGTCAGTGGTGTTCTTCATCGCTGCCCTCCAGAGCTGCCAGGGAAAAAGCTTCGCATCGAAGTCGGGGATCCGAACCGGTGAACGAACCCAGTGGGGGTCGACGGGCGGGCCGGAAGGCCCAGGCCCTTCGTGTGCAAACGGGACGTCACGGTCGCTCGACCTCCGGGTCCGCCCACGGGTTGCGCTCGCTCGCACCGACCGTGCAGTTCTGCACCGTCGGTGGGGTGCGGTCGTCGCCGTGGAGCGACGACGGCAGCGCCGCGTCGCCGAAGTCGGTGAGATCGTCGATCGCCTCGCCGGCGACCACGTTGCCGGCCGCGATCGTGCCGGTGATGTCCGGTTCGATCAGGAAGCCGCCGGGTCCGATGACCGAGGCGACGATGCCCTGGTCGTTCGAGTTCTCGGCGACGATGACGTGCTCGAGCGCACACCCTCGGTAGAAGACGTTGTTGGGTCCCGACGGTCCCCACCAGTCGGCGAACACGATCCGGTCGACCACATTCGCCTCGAAGAGATTGGCCTGAGGCCAGTGGCCGTGGATCGAGATGTCGGCCCGGGGTTGGCGGTCCTCGTAGCCGGCCGACCCGCGGGCGTCGTTGTGGGCGAAGACGTTGCCGGACGCCCCGAGCTGGATGATCATCGCGTGCCGGAGGTCCCAGAGGGCGTTGTCGTCCACGCGACAACCCGTCGTGTGTCGGGCGATCGAGATGCCGTAGGCGCGGCCACCGTCGCCGTAGTCGTGGGCTCCGTGGATCTCGCTGCCCGAGATCTCGCAGCGGGAGCTCACGTCGATACCGACGTGGGCTCGGGAGGTCATGACGAGTTCGCTGTCGACGATCCAGACGTCGGTGGCGTAGCGCATGGCGACGGTGTGGCCGTATCCGGGGTCGAGGCGCTCGACACGCATCGACTCGATGCCCGCACGTTCGAGGGCCGAGATCGGGCGGACCCGTGCGTTCCTGGCGACCTCGTAGGCCTCGTAGAGATCGTGGCCTGCGATGACGAGCCCGTCGCCGCCGTCGATGACCCGGATGATCTCGCCGGCCGAGCCCTGGCCCCACTCGACGATCCATTCGTCCCGGCTGTACATCCGGTCGACGTTGTCCTGTTCGATCTCGAGCATCTGTCCGGTCGCGAACGTCATGCCCTCGGGGATCAGGATCTGATTCGAGTTGCGATCCACATCGGCCCGCAGCGGGGTCCATTCGCCGTTGCCGAACGGCGCTCCGACCATCGTGATGCCCTCCATGTCGCGTCCGCCCAGGTCGAGGTCGACGAAGGTCGCGTCCTTGCCGTCACCGACCAGGACGACGTTGGACTGCAGTTGCAGCGTCTCGGTCAGCAGGTAGCGGCCCGCGGGGACCCGCACCGAGGTCGGGTTGTTGCTGCGTCCGGCGTCGCCCGCCGCCTGGACCGCCGCTGCGAAGGCCTCGGTGTCGGACTGCCCGTCGTCGGCGATCGCGCCGAAGTCCAGCACGGAGACCGAGTTCGCCGGTGCGGTCGAGCGTCGGCCCGTGTGCGTCCAGTCGATGTCGCCCCAGGAAGCGATCTGCTCGGGAAAGACGATCTCGTCGGGTTCGTCCTCGGCGATCGTCGCGGCCGCGGGCAGCGTCGTGGTCGGTTCGGTGGTGGTCGGGAACCCGAGGGGTGCGTCGGCCGGGTCGATCTGATCGGCGCATGCCGCGGCGGTCAGGCCGAGCGCGACGGCGAGCGCGACGAACCGGCCTCGCCGTCCGGCGCCGGAACCCACACCTCCCCGCACACCAGCCATCGCCGACTCAGCGCTCGCTCGCGCGGGTGAAGGCCCGCTCGTAACACGCCATCAGATTGGCCTCGGACACGGACCACGAGAGCGGTCCGTGGATCCGCTCGACACCCAGCCGCTGCATCTTCTCGCGGCGCTCGGCATCGTCGACCAGCTCCACGATCGCGTCGCCGAAGGCTTCCGGGGAGTGATCGGCTGCGTAGATCGCGGCCTCTCCGGCGGAGAACCGGGACTCGATGAGATCGAACGACACGACCGGCAACTCCATGGCCATGTAGTCCATCGTCTTGATCATCGTGGAGATGTTGTTGAGGGGGCTGTCGAGATCGGGCGCCATGCCGACCGTCGACGACGACAGGTAGTCGAGCATGTCGTCATCGGAGATGAAGCCGGTGAACCAGACACCGTCGCCGAGATCGAGCTCGGTCAGTCGGGCCTGGAGCCGCTCCCAGGTGTCACCCGTGCCGATGAACACGAAGCCGATGTCGGTTCGCCCGAGCGTGCGTCGGACGTGGGCGGCGGCCTCGAGGGCGATGTGCACGCCGTCCTGGTGGCCCATCGTGCCGACGAACACGGCGAGGTGATCGAAGCCCCGGCGGAGCCCGGGTGACGGCGTGCGGGGCTGGAACAGGTCGAGGTCGGGGGAGTTGCGGACGACGAACACGTCGTCGGCGGCCATGGCGCCCCGGCCCAACGCCCGCTGTTCGTAACTGTGGTTGGTGACGATGACGGTGTCGGCCGCGGCGTAGGACCGCTGCTCGATCCACCACAGCGCCTTGTACATCGCGTCCTCGGTGGGTTCGTCGAACTTCGACTGGTAGGTCTCGGGACCGAGGTCGTGCTGGTCGAACACGAAGGCCACACCGAGTCGGCCGAAGATCCACTGGAGCCCGAAGAAGAGGTCGGGCGGGTTGGCGACGTGGATCAGGTGGAACGGACGGCGGAGGTAGGTCGTGATGGAAAGGGCGAAGATGCAGACCATCGCCCAGCCGTACTCGAGGAGGAAGTCGATCTTGCGTGGGCCACCGAAGGGCATCGGGAAGCGACGGATGTGCACTCCGTCGACGTCCTCGGACCCGACGTCGGCAGGCGGTCGGCCCTTCGGACAGATGACGGTGACCTCGTAACCGTTGCGGGCGCCCGCCCGCGCCTGGTTCCAGACCCGGCGGTCGTGTGGCACGGCGGCGTTCTCGACGACGAGCAGCAGGTGCTTGCGCGAGTCGCGACGACGTCGACGGCGAGGGCTCGCGGCACGGAGTCTCGACACGACGCTCACCACGCCACCCCGAGGTAGTCCTCGGCCGGGACGGCGGTGCGGACGGCGTCGGGCAGCCGGACGAGATCGATGACCTTGGTGCCCGGGCGTCGTGTGGCGAGGGCGTCGAGTGCGGCCGGGGTGATCTTCGAGATCACGATCACGTCCGACTCGGCCACGACCGCCGCCGGTTCGTCCCGCAGCACGGACGACAGGTGCGGGATCTCCCGCTCGATGAAGGCGGCGTTGCCGCCGATCAGATCCGGAGCGGAGACATCGGCGTCGTGGATCGAAACGGCGAAGCCCTTGCCGAGCACCCGCTCGACGACCTCGACCAACGGCGACTCACGCAGATCGTCGGTGCCGGCTTTGAACGCGAGACCGAAGAACCCGATGGTGCTCGGACCCCACTCGACCAGCTGGTCGATGACCCGCTGCACCTGGATGCTGTTGGAGATGAGGAGGCTGCCGAGCAGCGGCACCGAGACGTCCCGGATCTTCGCCGCATGTGTGAGCGCCCGCACGTCCTTCGGCAGGCACGAGCCACCGAAGGCGAAGCCGGGACGCATGTAGGCCGGCGAGATGTTGAGCTTCGTGTCGGCGCAGAGGATCTCCATGACCCGTGTGCCGTCGATGCCCATCGCCCGGCTGACGGCTCCGATCTCGTTGGCGTAGGTGACCTTGGTGGCGTGCCACGAGTTGTTCGCGTACTTCACCATCTCGGCGAGGCGACGCTGCTCGACGAGGCGCTCCGCCTGGATGCCGTCGTACAGCGCCTCGATCATCTCGGCGGTGTGGGTGTCGTCGGCGCCGATCAGGATCAGCGGCGGGTTCACGAAGTCGGCAACACCCTGGCCCTCGCGGAGGAACTCGGGGTTGTTGCCGACGAAGACGGTCTCGCCCTCGACCCGACCGGAGGTCTCGGTGAGGATCTCGGCGACACGGTCGGCGGTGCCGGGCATCACGGTCGACCGGATGACGACGGTGTGGGTGTGATCGAGGCCGGCGAGTGCGGTCCCGATCTCGGCAGCGACCTGCTCGATGTAGCGCAGATCGATGTCGCCGTTCGCACGGCTCGGCGTCCCGACGCACAGCAGCGAGATGTCGGTCTCGGCCACGGCGTCGGCGGCCGAGGTGGTGGCACGGATGCGCCCGTCCGCCACGGCGGCGGCGAGGTACTCCGGCACCATCGGCTCGAGCACCGGGGACACACCGGCGTTGATCTGGTCGACCTTGTCGGTGTTCGGGTCGACCCCGACCACGGTGTGGCCTTCGTTGGCGAGGCAGGCCGCCGACACACTGCCGACGTAGCCCAGTCCGAAAACGGCGATCCTCATGCTCGGGTCTCCCTCAGGGTCGATGCCGCGACGGCACCGGATGGTTGGTTGCTGCTCGATGGATGATGTGAGTTCGTGGTGCCGAGCAGCTGGCCGGCCACGATCTCGAGACTCACCAGCGTCGTGAGCTGGCGGCGATGGTTCCGCCGGCCGGTCCGATGATCCTCGACCATGGCCGCGATGGCCGTGGGGTCGAGCATCTCGGAGCAGACCGAGTCCGGTGCGAGCACCGTGCGTTCGAGCAACGGGATCAACTCATCGGCGAACCAACGATCGATCGGGGTCGCGAATCCCCGCTTCTTCCGGTACACGAAGTCCCGGGGGAGGAAGTTCTCGGCGGCCTGCTTGTGGACGTACTTGGCCGTGCGGCGACGGAGTTTCATCTCCGGCGGCAGCGACTCGACGAAGGCCATGAGCTCGCGGTCGAGGATCGGCACCCGGGCCTCGACCGAGTTCGACATCGAGAGTTTGTCGCCGTAGAGCAGCAGGTCGTCCGGCAGCGACAGTCGGGTGTCGATGTGGAGGAGCTGGGAGAACTCGTCGAGATGGGACACCGGCTGCTGCCACGCCCGGACGACATCGCTCGGGTCGATCGTCGCGTCGGCGAGCCCTCGTCCGCCGAGGTCGGCGACGAGTCCGGGGTCGAAGACGGTGTGGATCGCGGTGAAGCGTTCGACGGGGTCGGTCAGTCCGAGCGACTCGGTCGCCCGACGGAACCGCTCGGCACCACCGAGACGTCCGGCCACCGAGGCCGCGGCGGTCGAGCCGAAGAGCCAACGGGCACGGGCGCCGTAGCGCTCACCCAGGTAGCGGTCGTAGCCGGCCCACGGCTCGTCGGCCCCCTGACCGGTGAGCACGACCTTCACGTGCTTGCGGACCTCCCGGGTCATGACCTGGTAGGCGAAGGTCGACTGCGACAGCACCGGTTCCTCGAGGTGCCAGAGGCATTCGTGGAGCAGCGCCTCGACGTCGTCGACGTCGACGCGCAGATCGTGGTGGGTCGATCCGAAGTGGGCCGCGGTCTCGGCGGCATCGGCCGACTCGTCGTGGTCGAAGTCGCCGCCGAACCCGACGGTGAAGGTCTGAACCGGGGTCGGGCTGGTGCGGGAGGCGACAGCGAGCACCATGCCGGAGTCGACGCCGCCGGAGAGGAGGCAGCCGACCTCGACGTCGGAGACCATCTGGCGGGTCACCGCCTCGTCGAAGAGCTGCGTGTAGGTGCCGACGGCGGTCGCCTCGTCGATCGAGCGGTCGATCTCGGGCACCGTGGTCTCGTAGCGGCGCACGGAGACCCCGTGGCGATCGCACACGAGGAGGTGGCCGGGGCCGAGCTTGTGCACGCCGTCGATCAGGGTGTGGGGCGAGGGCAGGTAGCCGAAGTGCAGCAGGACGCGCACGGCGTCGGGGTCGAGGCGGCGGGGGAGGTCCGGGTCGGCGAGGATCGTCCGCATCTCGGAGCCGAAGCGGAGGGAACCGCCGTGGTCGGACCAGTAGACGGGCTTGACACCGAAGTGGTCACGGGCGAGGAGCAGTCGCTCGCCGCGCGGATCCCAGATGGCGAAGCCGAAGATGCCGTTGAGCCGATGGACGATGTCGTCGCGCCACTCGAGGTAGCCCCGCAGGATCACCTCGGTGTCGGAGCTCGTGAGGAACCGGTGTCCCCGGACCTCGAGTTCGGCCCGGAGTTCGCGGTAGTTGTAGATCTCGCCGTTGAACTCGATGGCGCAGCCGGTCTCGTCGTCGACGATCGGCTGGTGTCCACCGTCGAGGTCGATGATGGCGAGCCGACGGAAGCCGAAGCCGAGGTCGCCGTCGATGTGTGTGCCCCCGGAGTCGGGTCCGCGATGGCGGATGAGCGCGGCCTCGGCCGCGAGGACCGCGTGGTCGAGCGTTCGGTTGCCCCGGTAGGCGTAGACGCCGCTGATCCCGCACATGTCGTCGTCCTCAGTCGATCCAGGCGCTGATGCGCACGTCGTCGGCCTGGTCGAGATCGCTGCGATGCCACGCGATGAGCGCACGGAGGGCGTCGGCGGCGAGTGACGCGTCGACGATGACGTCGATCACGTCGGCACCGTCGTCGAGCGAGTTCACGTTGATGGCGGCGCGTCGGCCGTCGGAGGTGGCCAGTCGGCTTCGGCGTCCGTCGATCTCGGCCGGGTCGAGCCCGAGGCCGCCGAGTGTGCGCACGACGCCGCCGACGAGCGCGGATCGTTCGATCACGTCGCTGTCGGCGTTGCGGACGAGGCGGATGCGTGACGGGTCGCGCTCCAGCAATGCCGGTCGATCGACGGCGAACATGTCGCCGGAGGATCGGAACGTCTCGCGGGTGGACCGGTTCTCGGGGAGTGACCTGGCGGCAGCGGCCGGTGCGGTGTCGGTGTGGGAGCGGATGGGCGACGGCATCTCGATCGGTGCCGGGCCGACACCGTCGACGCGCAGATCGAGCGAATCGGCAGGCGCCGCCATCGCCTTGTGGCGCGACGAGGCCGCGCGCTCGTTCTCGGTGGTCCCGCCACCGCCGTACTGCTCCACGCCTTCACCGACGATGCTCGACGCGGATTGGTCGCGAGGTTCTCGCGATCCGGGGTCACGCGTGTCGATCGCTCGACGTCCTCGACCACGTCGTGGTCGACGGCGACGGTCCGACCGCTCCTTCGTGGTTCGAGGTGTCGCTTCCGCGCTCGTCTCGCCGACCCGGGCGGCCTTGGAGGCGCGTGGGCGACGCAACAGGAGGAACGCCGTGGCGAGTAGCACCACGATGCCCACGTTCAGAATGATCAACACCAGGATCCGCAACGATCCATCGCCTCTCCGGGCTCGACGAGCCCACGCACGCCACTCAGAGTACGCCCCGACCACGGAACGTGGCGTGGGTTGATTCGCCGGTTTCGCGTTCGTTACGAACCAGTGGAACCGGTGGATTCACCCATCGACGGGAGAGCGTAGACCGAGATCGAGGGTGGTCGCGGCCGGGATCTGTCGTCGATCGAAGGTGAGCAGCTCGGCGGGACGGGGGAGTCGATCCGCCGAAGCGAGGTGGATGGCCTCGATCGTGCCGAGGCCGTAGGTCGCGCCGAGTTCGGTCGCTCTCGCCAGGCAGCGTCCGTCGACCGGCACGACCCACATCGCCTCGATGTCGAGCATGAGCGCGCCGATCGTCCGGGTGTGTTCGGCGGGCGGGAGTTGCGCCGCCTGGATCATGAGCCGGCACTCGGTGACGCTCAGCGCGCTGGTCGTCCAGTGCTCCGCTTCACGCATCGCGTCGTTGACGAATGACCGGAACGGGTCGTCCAGGTGGCGTCGGACGAGTGCCGTGGCGTCGATGTGGAGGATGCTCATGGTCGGCGGTCTTCGATGAGGCGATCGAGGCTGACGTCGATCGGCAGGGTGGCCGGGCTCGGCGGAGCCGGATGGCGATCGGCCGCCGGGGGCGTGATCAAGCCGGCCGTGGCGAGTGTGTCGAGATCCTGCGCACCTCGAGCACCGACCGGTCCGATCTCGGCGACGGGTCGGCCTCGGGACGTCACCACGGTCGTCTCGCCCCCCGTGGCACGGCGGAGGACGTCGGCGAGTTGTGCGCGCAGCTCCCGAGTCGGGATGCGTCGTCGGGCAGGGTCCGGTGTCGACATGTGTACGCAAGTGTACGCATCGGGAGTTGTCGGGTCCAGGGCCGGAGATCTACGTTCGGCGCATGAACTTCGCTTTCACCGAGGAGCAGGAACAGCTCCGCCAGTTCGTCCGATCGTTCTTGGAGGAGAAGTCCTCCGAGGACGCCGTCCGGGAGATGATGGAGACCGAGAACGGCTACGACGCCGATGTCTGGTCCCAGATGGCCGAGCAGATGGGTTTGCCGGCGCTCGCCATCCCCGAGGCCTACGGCGGCCAGGGCTATTCCTTCGTCGAACTCGGTGTGGTGCTCGAGGAGATGGGTCGGGCGCTGCTCTGCGCCCCGTTCTTCTCGGGTGTGCTCGCCTCGCAGGCCATCCTCGCCACCGGCGACGAAGCGGCGGCCGCCGCCCATCTGCCGGGCATCGCCTCGGGCGAGACCATCGCTGCGCTGGCCACGACCGAACCGAACGGCAAGTGGGACACCTCGGGCACCGAGACGACCGCGACCGCAGCCGGTGACTCGTGGAGCCTCTCGGGCACCAAGTCGTTCGTGATCGACGGACACACCGCCGGCCTCCTCGTCGTGTCGGCCAAGACCGATGCCGGCATCTCGCTGTTCGCCGTCGATGCGTCCGGTGACGGTGTGTCGGCCGAAGCGCTGTCGACGATGGACCAGACGCGCAAGCAGGCCAAGGTCACCCTCGATGGTGCCGCCGGCACGCTCATCGGGACCGACGGTGGCGGCGAAGCCGCCCTCTCGACCACGATGGACCTCGCCGCCGTGGCGCTCGCCGCGGAGCAGGTCGGTGGTGCGCAGTTCGTGCTCGAGATGGCGGTCCAGTACGCCAAGGACCGCGTGCAGTTCGGTCGGCCGATCGGCTCGTTCCAGGCGATCAAGCACAAGTGCGCCGACATGCTGCTCGAGGTCGAGTCGGCCAAGTCCGCTGCGTACTACGCCCTCTGGTGCGCCGCCGAGATGAACGACGAACTGCCGTCGGTCGCCTCGCTGGCCAAGGCCTACTGCTCGGACGCCTACTTCCACGCCGCCGCCGAGAACATCCAGATCCACGGTGGCATCGGGTTCACCTGGGAGCACCCGGCCCACCTGTACTTCAAGCGGGCCAAGAGCTCCGAGCTCATGTTCGGTGACCCGGCCTACCACCGCGAGCAGCTCGCCCAGCGCATCGGGTTGTGATCCGCCGGGCTCCGGCCCGGACGGCTCCGGCCGGTCGATGATGCTCGACGGGCATCACCCGATCGGCAGCGAATCTCGTCGGAGATCCCCGCGGCGGCGGGTGCTGAGGCACCCGGCTTCGCGGGGATTTCCGCGGATGGCCTAGCCTCCGGGGGTGATCTGGATCGCCGTCGCCGTCGCCGCCGTGCTGGTGGTGCTCATCGGACTCTGGAGTGTGGGTTGGGCGGTCGGCAAGACCCGCGAGATTCCGCCGCAGATCGTCGTCGACGTCCACGAGGCGATCGACTTCTGCGCCGAGGCGCTGCCGGTCGAGGTGACCTCGGTGCTGAGCTACGACGAGCTCCGCCGGTTGCTCCGCCTCCACCTCGAGTGGATCCAGGCCTACCACTACACACCGGACCATCTCCCCTCCGGGCCGGTCGTCTACGAGCAGTTCGATCCGGTCGACTACGTGGTCGAGCGGGCGGATCTGCTGCGCCTGGACGTCTCGAGAGATCACATCGTCGAGGTTGTCGCGGCACATGACGCCTACCTCCAGGTGATGGGTGCGCTGCACATCGAGGAGCCCGAGCTGGTGGCGCGGGATCTGGGTGAGTTCGGCGAGCTCGGCAGCGAGATGACGGCGGCGATCGAGGCGGGTGCAACCGCGCCGCCCGACGACGCGGTCGACGACCGGCCGGTCGGCGAGGCACACGACGACGCCTGAGCCGATTCGAAATCACTCCACACCGAGGTCGATCTCTGTCAGAATGATCGGACCAGAGAGAGGAGGTGATCCGAGTTGAATGACTGTTCTTACGGGATCCTGGAGGTGGCTGGCCGCTGACGCGGAGCCGCTGGACCGCTGGCGTTGCCCAGCCGGTCACCCCTTTGCACCTCGGCGGGATTGATCCCGGCCCCTCCCACGGAGGAGGTGCGAGGCCCAGCAATCGATGTTCGTGGGATGTCACGCCCGGAGGTCTCGACCTCCGGGCGTGGCACGTTTTCCGAGCTGACCCACCACGCAGCGGTGCGGCTAGCGTGGCGCCCGTGGAACGCCCCTCTCAGTTCGAACATCACCGGTGGGTCGGCGACAAGCGCAGCCAGATCGTCTACGACGTGGATGCACTCGACGACCCCGACCTCATGGCTGAACTGCTGGCCTCGAAGCGGTTCCTCTGCTTCGGTCCGGACACGCTCGCCGAGGCGCGGAATCGTGGCTATCGCCCCTACCGGGGCACGGGGGCCTGATCAACCCGGTCGCCGAACCGGGGCGGCTCGACCCCCGGTTGACGTTGGCCGAACCCGCCTCCACCGGTGCCCACCGGCCGGGCGTGATCTTCATGCACGGTCTCCCGACCGGGAGGATCCCGGCGAGCCACGTCGGCACCGATCTACCCGAACTCTGCGAGCGGGTGGCCCGGGAGATGGGCTTCTATTCGATGACCGGACCGTTCCGGGGTTGTGGATCCCACGAGGGCCAGTTCAGCATGGCCGGTTGGGTCGAGGACGGCGTGTCGATGGTCGAGGAGTTCCGCCGGATCGTGCAGCCCGACGATCTGTGGCTGGTCGGCTTCGGGACCGGCGGTGCCGTGGCCGCGTCGGTCGCGCTCGTCGATGCCGGCATTCGAGGCATCGCCCTGGTCGAGACACCGTCGGACTTCCTGCACCTACCGCTCGAGTTCGAGCGTCTCCTGCGCTACGCGCGGTCACGCAAGCTCGTCTCGGACCCCTCGTTCCCCGATGACCCGACCACCTGGCTCGAGGAGTTCCGGGCGATCACGGCGTCGGGTGCCGTCGAGCAGTTGTCCGACCGGGAGCTGCTCGTGCTCCACGGCGCTGACGACGACGTCGTGCCCCAGCTTGATGCGCGCCTGCTCGCTGAGTTGCACGGTGACGCGGAACTGCGGATCCTGGCCGGTGCCGGGCACCACCTGCGTCACGACCCCCGGGCGATGGCGATCCTGCTCGGCTGGCTGGAGCGTCAGCG
>JAHDCV010000020.1:0-14872 GCA_020629695.1 Acidimicrobiales bacterium
TGGCGTTCAACGCCAGCCGGAACCTCTCCGGTACATCCATGAGCATCGGCAAGTCCCTGGAGAAGCTCTCCTCGGGTTACCGCATCAACCGCGCCGCGGACGATGCCGCCGGCCTCGTCATCAGCCAGAAGCTCCGCGCCGAGATCGGTGGCCTCACCCAGGCCACCCGCAACGCCCAGGACGCGATCTCGCTGGTGCAGACGGCCGAAGGTGCGCTCAACGAGGTCCACAACATGCTCGGCCGCATGCGTGACCTCGCGGTCCAGGCCGCCAACGACACCAACGACGCTGCTGCTCGTGGTGCGATCGCCGCCGAGATCACGGCGCTCAACACCGAGATCACGCGGATCGGCGACGACACCACCTTCGGCGGCGCTGCGCTGTTCGGCCAGACGGTGGCGCTGCAGGTCGGCTCCGAGGGTTCGCTGACGAACGGTCAGATCTCGGTCGCGATCGGCGACGTGACCAATCCGACGACGACCACGGTCGGCACGGCCGTCCAGGCCCGGGCCACGATCGAGGCCGTCGACGTCGCGATCGCCGCGGTGTCGACGACCCGAGGCACGCTCGGTGCGACCCAGAACCGGCTCGAGTCGGCGGTGAACAACCTCCAGGTCACCACCGAGAACCTCACCGCCTCGGAATCCCGGATCCGCGACACCGACATGGCCGCCGAAATGGTCAACTTCACCAAGAACCAGATCCTGCAGCAGGCCGGCACCTCCATGCTGGCCCAGGCCAACGCCCTGCCGCAGTCCGTGCTCAGCCTCCTCGGCTGACACCGGTTCGTCTGGATCATCCGACGACACCGATGCTCACAGAGCACTCGGCGGCGTCGGACCGAACGACGGCATCGCCGATCCGATCGCACCTCTCGGTGTGACCCGGATCGGCGATCCGTCGATCGCCGAGTCGTGATCGGAGGTCGGATTCGATGCGCATCAACAACAACGTCATGGCGTTCAACGCCAGCCGGAACCTCTCCGGTACATCCATGAGCATCGGCAAGTCGCTCGAGAAACTCTCGAGCGGTTACCGCATCAACCGCGCCGCGGACGATGCCGCCGGCCTCGTCATCAGCCAGAAGCTCCGCGCCGAGATCGGTGGCCTCACCCAGGCCACCCGCAACGCCCAGGACGCGATCTCGCTGGTGCAGACGGCCGAAGGTGCGCTCAACGAGGTCCACAACATGCTCGGCCGCATGCGTGACCTCGCGGTCCAGGCCGCCAACGACACCAACGACGCCAACGCCCGGACCGCCATCGAGTCCGAGATCGACGCGCTCATCGGTGAGGTCACCCGGATCTCGGACGACTCGACCTTCGGCGGCAACAAGCTCTTCACCACGGATGTCCGCTTCTTCCAGATCGGCTCCGAGGGGTCCCTCGGCAACCAGATCAACCTCGTGACCGGGGCACTCAACACCACGAACATCGACGGCGCCGGCACCAACCTCACCGCGCTCGACATGACGAACGCCAACACGGCCCGGGCCGCCATCGAAGACGTCGACGACGCCATCGCCGCCGTCTCCGGAGCTCGCGGCAACCTCGGCGCCCAGCAGAACCGGCTCGAGTCGACCATCGCCAACCTCCAGGTCACCACCGAGAACCTCACCGCCTCGGAATCCCGGATCCGCGACACCGACATGGCCGCCGAAATGGTCAACTTCACCAAGAACCAGATCCTGCAGCAGGCCGGCACCTCCATGCTGGCCCAGGCCAACGCCCTGCCGCAGTCCGTGCTCAGCCTCCTCGGCTGACACCGGTTCGCTCCGACGTCTCCTCATAGTTCTCGTCGTCCCGCCGAGGCTCCCATCAGCACCACGGACGGTGCGCCCGCACGGAAGGAACCACCAGGGGTATGCGAATCAACAACAACGTCATGGCGTTCAACGCCAGCCGGAACCTCTCCGGTACATCCATGAGCATCGGCAAGTCCCTGGAGAAGCTCTCCTCGGGTTACCGCATCAACCGCGCCGCGGACGATGCCGCCGGCCTCGTCATCAGCCAGAAGCTCCGCGCCGAGATCGGTGGCCTCACCCAGGCCACCCGCAACGCCCAGGACGCGATCTCGCTGGTGCAGACGGCCGAAGGTGCGCTCAACGAGGTCCACAACATGCTCGGCCGCATGCGTGACCTCGCGGTCCAGGCCGCCAACGACACCAACGACACGGCCGCACGCAACGCGATCACGGCCGAGATGAACGCACTCGGTGCGGAGATCGATCGGATCGGCACCGACACCACCTTCGGTGGCGCCGCCCTGTTCACCGCCACGGCGACGAACTTCCAGGTCGGCTCCGAGGGCAACGCCGGCAACCAGATCTCGGTCACCATCGGCACCCTCGACGCCGACGCCATCGGCGGCGAGGACGTCACGGCGTTCAACTTCGCGACCCCGGCGACCGCAGCGGCCGATGCCCGTGCCGCGATCGAGGACATCGACAACGCGATCGCCGCGGTGTCGACGACCCGAGGCGCCCTCGGTGCGACCCAGAACCGGCTCGAGTCGACCATCGCCAACCTCCAGGTCACCACCGAGAACCTCACCGCCTCGGAATCCCGGATCCGCGACACCGACATGGCCGCCGAAATGGTCAACTTCACCAAGAACCAGATCCTGCAGCAGGCCGGCACCTCCATGCTGGCCCAGGCCAACGCCCTGCCGCAGTCCGTGCTCAGCCTCCTCGGCTGACACCGGTTCACCACGAAGGTCCATCGCGCCCTGAGCGCGATGCTCCGACGGTTGCGCCACCACCAGGTGGAGTTCCGGGCCCCGCGTCTCCCATGAGGCGCGGGGCCCGGTCGCGTCCGGAATCCGATGGGATTTCTCCTCATACCGGGTGGGTCACCTGCCGATGCTGAAGGGGACCGGTACCACGGACGGTGACCGGCCAGCACAGCACTCCCCCGCACGGAAGGACCCAAGACGGGCATGCGAATCAACAACAATGTCATGGCGTTCAACGCCAGCCGGAACCTCTCCGGTACCTCCACCAGCATCGGCAAGTCGCTCGAGAAACTCTCGAGCGGTTACCGCATCAACCGCGCCGCGGACGATGCCGCCGGCCTCGTCATCAGCCAGAAGCTCCGCGCCGAGATCGGTGGCCTCACCCAGGCCACCCGCAACGCCCAGGACGCGATCTCGCTGGTGCAGACGGCCGAAGGTGCGCTCAACGAGGTCCACAACATGCTCGGCCGCATGCGTGACCTCGCGGTCCAGGCCGCCAACGACACCAACGACGCCAACGCCCGGACCGCCATCGATGCGGAGATGGACGCGCTGCGTGACGAGATCGGCCGGATCGGTGCCGACACCACCTTCGGTGGCGAGGCACTGTTCACCGCCACGGCGAAGGCCTTCCAGGTCGGCTCCGAGGGCAACGCCGGCAACCAGATCTCGGTCACGATCGGTGTGCTCACCACGGCCGCGACCGGTGGCGCCAACATCACGGCGCTGTCCGTGGCCGACGCCGGAGGCGCCCGGGCCGCGATCGAGACGATCGACACGGCCATCGCGGGCATCTCGACGACCCGAGGCGCCCTCGGTGCGACCCAGAACCGGCTCGAGTCGACCATCGCCAACCTCCAGGTCACCACCGAGAACCTCACCGCCTCGGAATCCCGGATCCGCGACACCGACATGGCCGCCGAAATGGTCAACTTCACCAAGAACCAGATCCTGCAGCAGGCCGGCACCTCCATGCTGGCCCAGGCCAACGCCCTGCCGCAGTCCGTGCTCAGCCTCCTCGGCTGACACCGGTTCGTCTGGATCATCCGACGACACCGATGGGTCCCGCTGATCCGTCCCGGCCGCTGGCCGGGACGGATCCGGGGACCGTCGACCCCGCTCCTCCGATACGGAAGCTCCCCCCGACATGACCTCCATCGACGGCCTCATCACCGGCCTCGACACCACGAGCATCATCAACCAGCTGATGCAGCTGGAGCGTCAGCCACAGACCCGGCTGCTCCAGCGCCAGGCGACCGCACGTGCCGCCGAGACCGAGCTCCGCGAGATGCGTTCCGACGTCCAGTCGATCCGCACCCTCGCCGCCGACCTCCGGCTCTCCTCCGGCTGGGATCGCCTCACCGGCACCTCCTCCGACGAGTCCGTGACGGTGACCGCCAGCTCGGGTGGTCTCACCGGCACCCTCCAGTTCGACGTCATCCAGACCGCGGCCGCAGAGACGATCTACTCGAACGAGACCGTCGCCGCCCTCACCGACGTGGTCGCCACCGCTGGCTCGGTCTTCTCCTACAACGGCACGAGCTCGCTCGGCTTCACCGACCTCACCGGCACCGGTTTCGCCGACGGCACGATCGACTTCGAGGTCACCCAGGCATCCGCCGGAGCCACCGCCACCGGCGCCGCACCGACCGTGCCGCTGACCGTCGACGGGTCGAACGACACCCTCACCCTCGACGTCAACGGCACGAGCTACTCGATCACGTTGACCCACGACACCTACGACACCGCCGCCGAGGTCGCGGCCGCGATCAGCAACGCCATCGCCGGCAACACGGCGTTGTCGCCGCTGGTCTCGGCCTCGGCCGACGAGAGCGACCAGATCGTGCTCACGACCACCGGCGAGGGCAGCGCCGCGACGGTGGCGGTCACCGGTGGTACGGCGGCCGCGGCGCTGGGTCTCACCGGCGCTTCCGGCACGGGCACGGACGGCATCGTCGTGGTCGACGGGGTGAGCACCACCGTCACCGACACCACGGCGACGGGACCGATCACACTCAACGGCACCGGCGGCACGATCGAGGCCACGCTCGCCGGTCCACTCCGGGCCGGCACGGCGATCGTCGAGCAGGTCGGATTCGGGGGTGGCACCCTCAGCGAGGTCGTGTCCACCATCAACGGTGCAGGCGGCCTCGGGTACCAGGCCGTCGCGCTCAACACCGGCAACGGCTACCGCCTGCAGCTCACGGCGACCGAGACCGGCGCCGACTCCTCGGTCGATCTCGACCTCGCGGGGTTCACCGGCTTCACCGGCTTCACGACGCTCGTGGCCGGCCGAGATGCCGAGATCCGTCTGGACGGCGACAATCCCTACTCGATCGTGTCGTCCAGCAACACGTTCGAGAACCTCTTCCCGGGTGTCGATGTGACCGTCTCGGCGCCGACGACCGCTCCCGTCACCATCGCCGTGACCGAGGACAACGAAGCCGCCGCGGACTCCATCCAGGAGATCGTCGACGCGATCAACGGATTCCTGACCCGGGCCGACACCGCGACGGCCGCCAACCCCGGCGCCGATCCCGGCCTGCTCTACGGCAACTCCTCGGTCCGGCGAACTCGCGACGCGATCCTCTTCGCGGTCACGGCCGGCGTCGACGCGAGCAGCCTCGGCTCCGCCGGCTTCGCCGGCATCACGGTCACGGTCGAGGGCAAGCTCGAGTTCGACCGAGACACCTTCACCCAGGCATCCGTCAGCGACCGTGAGGACCTCGAGCGGCTCTTCCTGGCACCGGGTGGTGCTGGTGAGGAGGGCATTCTCGACCGCATCGTCACCGCAGCCGAGGAGGCCACGTCGATCGGCTCCGGGCGGCTCTGGACCGAGGCCGAAGCGACCAAGTCCCGCATCGAGGGATGGTCGGATCAGATCGACGCCTACGAGGTGCGTTTCGAGCGCCGCGAAGCCGCCCTCCGACGCCAGTACGCCGCCCTCGAGGTGGCGCTCGGCTCCCTGTCCGAACAGCAGAACTACCTGGCCGGCCAGCTGGCCAGCCTCCCGACCGTGGGGAACTGATGAACGCCGCTTTCGCCCGTGCCCAGGCCGCCTATGCCTCCGACGGCCTCGCCACCACACCGTCGACCAAGCTCCTCGTCCTCCTGCTCCAGCGGGCGATGCGAGACCTCGACGACGCCCGGAACGCGCTCGCCCGCAACCACATCGAGGCGGCACACACGGCGCTGATGCACGCCCAGGACATCATCCACGAGCTCCACCTCGCACTGGATCCGGATGGCTTCGAGGGTGGACGGACCCTCGCCGATCTCTACGGCTACCTCACCGAGCGACTGATCGCCGCGAACTCGACCAAGCGAACCGAGGTCGTGGACGAGTGCGCCCAACTGCTCGCCCCGATCGCCGAAGCCTTCACCGAGGCATCCCAGCTCAGCCGCGACATCGCCGGTGTGGGCGCCACCGCTTGAACCTCGCCGTGACGACCTGGACCGAAGCGCTGGACGCCTACGAGGAATCGCTCGTGCAGCACTCCCTGCTGCTCACCGGGGCCGAGCCGCTCACCGGAGCTCAACCGACCTCGACGCCGTGGGACACCCTCGCTCGGCCGTCGACCCCGCTGCCTCCGGAGCTCGCCGAACGAGCGCGTGCACTGCACGATCGGGGTGACGCACTCGCGACCCAGATCGCCGAACGCCTCCGGGACCGCCCGGCCCGCCGAGTCGATCGGAGCCGACCGGATCGACGTCGTCCGAGTGTGCTCGACGTCGAGGCCTGATCCGGTGGGCCGGATCACATCGCCGAGCGATCTGACGCGTTTCTGAACACCAGAGTGCGGCGCTGGGTGATTCTTCCCCTTCCGTGCCAGGACGATGGGCCCATACTCCCCAATCTGGTGGGCTCATTCCCTTGAGAATCTCTTGATGTTCCCTTGAGTCGGGGGGTGCGGGGCCGAAGGTTGGGGTGAGCACGGATGCTCGACCTTCGGCCCATGGATGGGTCGTCAGACCTCCCGCAAGTTCGGGAGGCCACGTCGATCGGACCCTCCGTGCTCGTCTCGGACCTCACCACCCAGACCCTGGCCCAGGCACTTCGTGGACTCGACGCGCAGCGTCAGGCCCACGAACAGAACATCGCCAACATCGAGACGCCGGGTTACAAGGCCCAGGTCGTCGACTTCTCCTCGAGCCTGCGCCGTGCCATGCGCAACGACGACGTCGGCCAGGCCGAGGTCGAGTGGTCCACCTCGCAACTGCCGACCCGCCTCGACGGCAACAACGTCCGACTGGATGACGAGGTCACCTCGCTCACCCAGAACCAGCTCCACCAGCAGCTCGTCACCCAGGCGCTCAACGCCCGGTACCGCCTGTTGCGCACGTCCTGGGAGCGATGATGGAACTGTTCCGCAGCCTCGACATCGCGTCGTCCGGCATGGACGTGCACCAGACCTGGCTCGACGCGATCGCCGACAACATCGCCAATCTGAACACCGTGTCGTCGACCGACGAGCCGGCGTTCGCCGAGCGCCTCATCGTCGCTCGATCCAACACGGTGAACGGCAAACCCGGTGGTGTGCGGGTCGCCGCCGCCGAGTTCGGCAACGAACTCGGTCGCATCGTCTACGACCCCGGCCATCCGTTGGCCGACGAGGAGGGCTTCGTGCGCCTTCCCGACATGGACCTCGGCGACCAGATGACTTCGATGCTCATGGCCCAGCGCAGCTACCAGGCCAACGTCGTGTCGTTCGAGCGAGCCCGCTCCGCCTACGAGACCGCCCTCGAGATCGGACGCTGACATGGTCGACGCCATCCGCCCCATCCAGGTCCCGACGATCGACCCGACCCGCACGGTCGATCCCGCCTCCACCGCATCCACCGGCCCCGATCGCACCGCCGCGACCGCGTTCGGCGATGCCATCGGATCGGCCCTCGAGACGATGTCCACGGCCGACGCCAATGCCGCCGCGGCCTCCCGTGCCGCCGCCACCGGTGACGTCGCCTCCATCGGCGACTACATGATCGCCGCCACCGAAGCCCAGCTCACCACCGAGTTGACCGTGGCGGTCCGCAACCGTGCCCTCGAGGCCTTCAACGACATCATGAGGATGCAGATCTGATGGCTGAACCCGTGTCCTCCGGACTCTCACCGGCCTCGGCCCGCTCCTTCGTGGGCGGCCTCTCCTCGGCCCAGCAGGCGCTGCTCGCCGTTGCCTTCGCCGCGACGGTCGCCGCCGTGTTCCTCATCTCCCGACTGGGCGGCAACGGACCGATGGCGATGCTGTTCACCGACCTCGAACCGGCCTCGGCCTCGGCGACGATCGACGAGCTGAACGCCCGCGAGGTGCCCTACGACCTGATCGACGGCGGCCGCGCCATCCGCGTGCCGGCCGACCAGGTGCTCGATCTCCGGGTCGCGCTCGCCGGCGCCGGCACCGTGGGAGCGGCGGAGGGCTGGTCGGTCCTCGACGATCAGGGACTCACCTCGTCCGCGTTCGACCAGCAGGTCGGCTACCAGCGCGCCCTCGAGGGCGAGCTCGCCCGCACGATCACGGTGATCGAGGGTGTCGCCGCCGCCAACGTGCACCTCGTCATGCCCGAGGACGACCTGTTCTCCGGCGACGACGTGCGGGCCACCGCCTCGGTGCTGCTCCAGACGGGCGGCTCTGCGCTGACCTCGTCCCAGATCCAGGCGATCGTCAATCTCGTGTCGAACTCCGTGGAGGGCCTCGTGCCCGACGCCGTGTCGATCACCGACGAGATGGGTCGCCCGCTCGCCGGCGACGGCGAGAGCGGTGTCGTGGGTGACGCCGGTCAGCAGGCGCGGTCCGGGATCGAACGCGATCTCGAGCGCCAGGTCGAGACGATGCTCGCCGCCGTCGTCGGTCCGGGCAACGCCGTGGTGACCGTGTCGGCCGACGTCGACCTCCGCTCGAGCATGACGACCGTCGAGTCCTACGACACCCCTGCCGAGGGCGAGACCGCACCGATGCTCGTCCAGTCGAGCCGAGTCGAGCGGTACCGGGGGGACGGCGCCTCGCTCGACACCGGTGTGCTCGGCCCCGAAGACGACCTCATCGTCGACGACGAGGGCAACGGCGACGACCTCGGCGACGAGGCCGAGACGGTGACCAACGCCGACGGGGTCATCTACGACCTCGACGAGAACGACACCCAGTTCGCGATCGGCCGGACCGTGACCACGAGTGAGGAGGCGCCCGGCACGGTGACCGCGCTGTCCGTCGCCGTGGTCATGAACGAGACCGCCATCGAAGCCACCCGGCTTCCGGAGATCGAGTCGGTCGTGACCGCGGCCGTCGGCCTGAACACCGAGCGCGGCGATGTGCTCGCCGTGTCGCTCCTCCCCTTCGACGAGACGATTCAGGCGTCACTCGAGGCCGCGATGACCCCGGCGACGTTCACCGACCCGGCGACCTCGGGCCTCGTCCCGATGCTCCGCCTCGGGCTGGCCGGTGCCGTCGCCGTCATCACCACGGTGCTCCTCGGGGTCTTCGGCTTCCGCAGCCGGAAGCCCGTGGTCATCGCCGAGGTCGGCCCCGCCGAACTCGAAGCATCCGCCGTCACCGCCGCCGTGAGCGCCGCCCCGACACTCCGCCTCGGGGCCGCTCCCGGCGATGACGACGAGCTGGTCGATCTGATCGAGTCCCAGCCCGACGACGTCGCCGGCATGTTGCGCTCGTGGATGGCCGATGACGAGGTCAACGCATGACCACGGTCACCGCTCCGGGCATCCGGAAGGCCGCCATCCTGATGCTCCGCCTCGGCGTCGAGAACGCGGGGCCACTGCTGCGCGAGCTCAAGCCCGACGAGGTCTCGGCGATCATCGCCGAGATGGCCGCACTCGGGCAGGTCAACGGCCTCGTGGCGAGCGAGGTGTACAGCGAGTTCGCCAGCCTGGCGGCCTCGGGCACCCGCCCCCTGCCGACCGGCAACGTCGACCTCGCCCGGGAGATGCTCGAGACGCACTTCGGCGACCGCGCCGCACGTGAGGTCCTGTCGAAGATCGACGACACCGCGCCGGCGGTTCCGTTCCAGTACCTCGACCCGCTCGACCCCGAGATCGTCGCCGCCGCCCTCTCGTCGGAGCATCCCCAGGCGATCGCCGTCGTCTTGTCCCACATCGGTCCCGAAGAGGCCGCCGGGGTCCTCAACGCGCTTCCCGAGGAGCTCCTCGCCGACACCGGTGTCCGGCTCGGACGAATGGAGAAAGTGGCGTCGGCCGCCGTCGACGCACTCGAACGAGGGCTCCGGGTCAAACTCGCCCCCGTCCTCGAACGACGCTTCCGCGAAGCCGGCGGCGGACCGATCCTGGTCTCACTGCTGAACCGGATGGACGCCGAGTCCGCCGACGCCATCTTCGCCGCCCTCGAGACGTCCGACCCCGAACTGGCCAAGGAGGTGCGGGCGCTGCTGTTCGTCTTCGACGACCTCCGCCTGCTCGACGATCGCCAGATCCAGACGCTGCTCCGCCACGTCGACGCCTCGGTGCTGCCGCTGGCGCTCAAGGGCGCCAGCCCGTCGCTGCGGGATCAGATCCTCAACAACATGTCGTCCCGTGCCCGGGAGAACCTGCTCGACGAGATGGAGCTGGCCGGATCGGTCCGCCTCGCCGATGTCGAAGAAGCCCGCGAGGGCATCCTCGAGAAAGTCCGGGAACTCGAAGCCTCCGGCGAACTCGTCATCAACCGGGGTGGTGGCGACTTTGTCTCCTGATCGTGCCGACCAACGAGTCCTCAGCGGCGCCGATGCCGACCGAGCCGTTCCGGCGTGGTCGACCCCGCGCACCGACGCTCCCGCGCCGGTCCAACTGACGCCGGCCCTCCAGGCCGTCGTCGATGCCGAAGTCGCTCGACAGCTCACCCGCATGGGCGACGACGCCAGGCGTCGGGCCGAGTCCGAGGGGCACGCCGAAGGAGCCGAGGCCGCTCGCGCCGAGCTCGGGCGCCTCCTCGTGCTCCTCGACGACGCGGGCCGCCGCTCGGCCACCGACACCGAGGACGCCCTCGGGCAACTGGCCGAGGGCGCGACCGCGCTCGCACTCGAGATCTCCGACGCCATTCTCGAACGGGCTCGAACCACCGACCCCGCCGCCGTGCTCGTTCCCGTGCGGGCGGCACTGCTCGAACTGGCGGGCGACAGCCGCCTCCGACTGCATCTCCACCCCGACGACCTCGCCATGCTCCGCGGGGCCGGCGAGCTGCCGCCGAGCGTCGACTGCCGGCCCGACCCGACCCTCGCCCCCGGCGACTGCCGCGTCGAGAGTTCCGCCCGCGTCGCCCACGACGGCCTGGCCCATCGGCTGGACCGGATCCGGGGGGCGATCGCGTGTTGACCCTTCCCACCGGCGTCACCGTCGATCTGGACGCCCACTGCCGACCGACCATCTCGGGCCGCCTCCACGAGGTGCTCGGTTCACACGCCGTCGTGCACGGCCTCGAACTCGCCGTCGGCGACGTGGTCAGCATCGACGGCGGACGTCGAGCCGAAGTCATCGCCTCGACACCGGACGCGGCCACGATCATGCCGTTCGGCTCCCTCGACGGCGTCCGTCCCGGGAGTCCGGTCGAACCCACCTCCGCTCGGGGTGTCGGCGTCGGCCGCGCTCTGCTGGGGCGTGTGCTCGACGGCACCGGTCGACCGATCGACGATGGACCACCCCTCCGGTTCGAGGAGCGGGTCACGCTGCAGTTCGACGCACCCGATCCCCTCCGCCGGCCCCTCGTCGACGAAGCGCTCACGAGCGGGGTCCGGGCGATCGACGCCCTGTTGCCACTCGCCAAGGGTCAGCGGACCGGCATCTTCGCCGGGTCCGGTGTCGGCAAGTCGAGCCTGCTCTCGATGCTCGTTCGTGGTACCGACGCTCCCATCCGGGTGCTCGCGCTGATCGGCGAGCGGGGTCGCGAAGTCCGCGAGTTCATCGATCGTGATCTCGGCCCCGAGGGCATGGCCAACACCGTCGTGCTCGTCGCCACGGCCGATCAGCCGGCCATCGTCCGCCGACGCACCGCCTTCGTGGCGACCCGGATCGCCGAGTGGTTCCGCGACCAGGGCGAGGACGTGCTCCTGTTGATGGACTCGGTCACCCGCTTCTGCATGGCCCATCGCGAGATCGGGCTCGCGGCCGGCGAGCTGCCGACCTCGCGCGGCTATCCCCCGACCACCGCGGCGATGTTGTCGACCCTGCTCGAACGAGCAGGCACGTCGTGCACCGGATCGATCACCGGGATCTACACCGTGCTGGTCGAAGGCGACGACGCCAACGAGCCGGTGGCCGACACGGCACGGTCGCTTCTCGACGGCCACATCGTGTTGTCCCGCGAGCTCGCACAGGCCGGTCACTTCCCCGCGATCGACGTGTTGGCCAGCGCCAGCCGCGTCGCCGGCGCAGTCAGCGATGACGACGAACTCCGCCTCGCCGCGGAGGTTCGCCGGTTGCTCGCGCTGGAGGACGAGAACCGCGACCTCGTCCGCATCGGCGCCTACGTGGCCGGCCAGGACCCCGAGCTCGATCGAGCGTTGCGGATCGGCCCCGCCCTGCGCGGTGTGCTCCGTCAGGACCTTCGCGGCCCGGCCACCCGCACCGCCGCCTTCGCCGCACTCGAGTCCGCGCTCCGGTTGGAGGAGCTGCGCCGATGACCCGTCTCCACCGACTCGCTCGAACGACCGATCTCGCCGCGACCGCGGCCGAGGCCGACCGCGCACTCGTGCGCGGCGAACGCACCCGGTTGATCGAGGCGATGCACCATCCGCTGGATCACGCCGTCGGACACGGCGCTTCGCTCGCCGCGACCCGCCGCACCCATCACGCCGCCATCGCCGCCGGCGAGCGTCGACTCGACGCGCTGCGCGAGCGTGAGCGCGCACTCGACGCCCTCGTGATCGCCCGTCGCCGACGAGCAGAACAGGTCACCACGCTCGCACGACGCGCCGACCGGATCGCCAGCGACCGCCTCGACCGTCTCGACGCCCTCGCCACCGACGACCTCGTCTCGTCCCGCATCGCCCGGAGCAAGCAGACATGAGCGACTTCGCCATCGCCGCCGTCCAGGAACGGGTCGACGCCCTCGAACAGCGCTTCGCTCCCCCGAGCACGGCACCGACGACGCGTACCGACCTCTTCCAGGCCGAACTGGCCCGGCTCGGTGCCGCCGGTCAGCTCGGGGCGTCCACCCCGACCGGACTGCTCGATCTCACCAACCTCTCCCCCGCCCTGTCGCTCGGCGGCACCGGCATCGGTGCGTCCCCGACAGTCGGCACCGCCCAGACCAACGTCATCTCGGCGGCCATGGCGAATCTCGGCGTCCCGTACCTCTGGGGCGGCACCGACGCCATCAAGGGATTCGACTGTTCCGGGCTCGTCCAGCACGCCTATCGGGCTGCAGGGGTCGAGATGCCACGGGTCAGCCGCGACCAGGCGAAGATGGGTGTGGAAGTCGCATCGCTCGACCAGGCCCTGCCCGGTGACCTCGTCGCCTTCGGCGAACCCACGGTGAACCACATCGGGATCTACGTCGGCAACGGGCAGATGATCCACGCACCCCGGACCGGCGAGGTCGTGAAGGTCGAGGACATCGACCGACCGATCGCGACGATCCGCCGGGTCATCGCTCCGAGCACGTCCGGCTTCGCCCTGGGAGGAGTCGGCGGCATCGGTACGGGAGGCGCGGGCCCGGTCTCTCCGGCGTCACTCCAGCCGCTGTTCGACGCCGCCGAAGCAGCCCACGGCGTCGATGCCGGCCTGCTCGCCGCGGTGGCGAAGGCCGAGTCGGCGTTCGACCCGAACGCCGTGTCCCCCGCCGGCGCGCAGGGACTGATGCAGTTCATGCCGGCGACCGCGGCCCAGTTCGGTGTCGATCCGTTCGATCCCGCATCGGCGATCGACGGGGCCGCCCGCTATCTGCGCCAGCTGATCGACGACTTCGGCTCGGTCGACCTCGCTCTCGCCGGCTACAACGCCGGCCCCGGCAACGTCCGCAAGTACGGCGGGGTGCCCCCGTTCGACGAGACCCAGGCGTATGTGCGCAAGGTCCTGGCTTCCTGGAGAGGCGCATGAACCCGATCGTTTCCACCCTGCCCACCCCCGCCGCGACCCCGGTCGCGAGCGACGGGCGGGGCCGAAGGGGCCACGATGGCGACCGACAGGGGTTCGGTCGGATGCTGGCCGAGGAAGTGGCGGCCCGGGAACCCGGCCGCACCCGCGGCGCCGAGGTCGACCGATCCGAGGATCGGGGCGCAGCATCGGTCACCCCACCGGCGCACGGACGCGCCACGCAACACGACGCCGAGGCCGAGGGAGCCGACCTGCCGACCGACGACGGCGAGTCCGTGGCGGGCGCAGCTCCCGCGGCGGTCGCCCACGCTGCGGACCGCGCGCACCTGGTCGCCGACGAACGGTCGGCACTGCTCCGGGAAGCGAACGACACCACCATCGACGGGACCGTCACGAGCGGGACCGACGCGCACACGGACACGTCGCCCGCCGACGGCGCGGACCCAGCGATCACCCTCGAGGCCCTCGGGACGGGCACGTCGCCCGGGTCCGACACGGCCGAGGTCGGCGCTGCACCGTCGGAACCGGCAGATCAGGGCGCGACCGATCCCGATGCCGCCGACCCGGCGTCCACGACGGCGGTCGCCGATGCGACCGACGCCGACACATCGGACAACGGCGACGAGATCGTGCGATCGGAACCGCGGGCGAACGACCGGGCGATCGACCGCGCCGCCGCCCGCTCGGCGTTGTCCGGCTCGAATCCGGCCCGCGACGCGGACTCGCCCCGCGCCAGTGACCGGGCGCGTGCGGTCGCCGCCGAGGCCGCTGGCCTCCATGCCACCGAGGCCGCTGGCCTCCATGCCACCGAGGCCGCTGGCCTCCATGCCACCGAGGCCGCTGACGGAGCGACGCCGGACGAAGCCGCCGATGCCGGCGGTGCCGCCGGCACGACCGCGTCCGACATCACCGCCGGCATCACGTCGGGCGGGATGACCGGCGCGGGTGCCGACACGAATGACGCCGCACCGGAGCAGACGGGGGCCGGCCACCCCGACGTCGAGGTCGTGGACACGGCCGAGGCGGTCGGGGCCACGGACGCCACTGGAGCCGACGCCACCGGAGCCGACGAGGCCGAGACGTCGACCGAGACCTCGGAGGTCGCGG
>JAHDCV010000020.1:14972-39266 GCA_020629695.1 Acidimicrobiales bacterium
GACGCCACCGGAGCCGACGAGGCCGAGACGTCGACCGAGACCTCGGAGGTCGCGGCTCCCACGCCGAGCTCGGACCGCATCACCGCCGATGGTCCGACCGAGCTGGGGACGACGGCCCCGAACGGGGTCGAGGCCCGCTCCCGCCCCAACACACCCACCGAAACCGCCGCGGCCCGGCCATCGCCCGCCCCCGTCTTCGATGAAGCTCTCGCCGAGGCGCTCCGACCCGCGATCGCCAACTTCCGGCTCCGGGCCGACGGCGCGCAGGAGCTCCGCATCCAGCTGCACACCGACGACGGGCTCCCGATCGAAGTGGACCTCCGTCGCTCCGGCGACGAGATCCGCGTCGTGCTCTCCGGAGAGGCCGGCGAGACGCTGGCCCGCCTCGGCGACGCCCGGGATCGCCTCGCAGCCGACCTGCGCCGTGCCGGCATCGGACTCGCCTCCCTCGATGTGCGGGCCGACGGTGGCCACCGCGATCCCGACAACCCCGGCACCCCCACCCCGCTGACGTCGGTGGACGCCGACGACATGACCGTCCCGTACGCCGACCGGAACGCCCGCCGCAGCACCGCCGCCAGCGGTGCCGGCCTGGATCTGGATCTCTGAGGAGCAACGACATGACCAACATCGTCAGCGCCGTCGCCGGTTCGACCGTCGACCCCACACAGCTCTACGGCCTGCCCACCACGGGCGCCGAGGACAACACCACCATCGATCAGGACGCGTTCTTGAAGCTGCTCGTGGCCCAGCTCCGGTTCCAGGATCCGCTCGACCCCAGCTCGAGTGAGGAGTTCATCTCCACGACGGCACAGTTCACGACCGTCGAGCAGCTCACCAAGCTGACCGAACAGGGTGAAGCCTCCGCGACCTCGACCGCCCTCAACACCGGCAGCGCGCTGGTCGGTCGGGAGATCACGGTGCTCGACGCAACCGGTCTGCCCGTCTCGGCCACGGTGCAGCAGGCCCAGATCATCAGCGGAGAGGTCATCCTCGTCACCGAACTCGGCGGCGTGTACCTCAACCAGATCATCGGCATCGGCGCGCCCGATGCCGACCCCCAGTCGACGTCCGACACTCCGTCGGATGACGAAGGTGCCGTGTCCTCGGACACCACCGACACCGGCGGAGCCGGTGCCAACGACACATCCGGGACCGTGACCGACACGGCCTCCTCGGATGCGACGGAAACCGCCGGCGGAGCCGGCGTCGAATCGGCCACGGCGGGCGATTCGGCTTCGGCGGACACTCCACAGGAGGCATCGGCATGATCCGATCCATGTATGCGGCGGTGACCGGCCTGCGATCCCATCAGACGATGATGGACGTGGTCGGCAACAACATCGCGAACGTCAACACCCACGGCTTCAAGAAGTCCCAGGCGCTGTTCCGGGAGGTCCTCTCCCAGACCGTCGCCGGTGCGGGTGCTCCCACCGAGACCATCGGTGGCACCAACCCGGCCCAGGTCGGCCTCGGCACCCGTGTCGCGGCGATCGCCCAGAACATGGAGCAGGGTGCGCTGCAGCGCACCGGCCGTTCCCTCGACATCGCGATCGAGGGCGACGGGTTCTTCATCGCCGACTTCGCCGGCGAGCGGATGTTCACCCGGGCGGGCAGCTTCTTCCTCGACGCGGACGGCCGGGTCGTGACGTCCGACGGTGCACTGATCCAGGGTTGGGCCGCCGATGACGTCGGCGACATCGACTCCTCGCTGAACCCGACCGAGCTGCGGATCCCGATCGGCCGCGAGGTCGAGCCGGTGCCGACGTCCGACATCGAGATCGGCGGCAATCTTCCCGCCGAGGCCCTCGTCGGTGACGACGAGATCCTGAACGTGGTCGTCTACGACCAGCAGGGCCTGCCGATCGATGTCGAGCTGACGCTGACCAAGACCGCGGCCAATCAGTGGACGATGAGCGGCGCCTATGGAGACCCAGCCACCGCCTTCGCCCTCACCGACAACGTGCTCACGTTCGGCAACGACGGCGAGCTCACCGCACCGGCGGACTTCACGATCAACATCGGCGCCGGGCAGCTCCCGAACGCCGGCGCGATCGAGTTGACCGTCGGCGGGCCCGACGTGACGACCAAGATGTCGCAGTACGGCGGCCTCGCCTCGGCCGCGGTCATCACCCAGGACGGGTCCGCGACCGGCTCGCTGCAGTCGCTCGCCATCGGTGCCGACGGCACGATCATGGGGAGCTACTCGAACGGTCAGCTCCGGGCCCTCGGCCAGCTCGGCATGGCGAACTTCGCCAACCCCGAGGGTCTGGAGCGGGTCACCGGTTCGAACTGGCGGGCCACGGCGAACTCCGGTCTCGCCCAGATCGGCGTGCCCGGTTCGGGTGGCCGGGGCACGTTCGCCGCCGGTGCACTCGAGATGTCCAACGTCGACCTCGCCGAGGAGTTCACGAGCATGATCCGTGCCCAGCGCGGTTTCCAGGCCAACTCCCGCATGGTCACCGCATCGGACGAGATGCTCCAGGAAATCGTGAACATGAAGCGATGACCAGGCGCCGAGGGGGTGGGTGATCGACCCACCCCCTCAAGTCGGTGGGTGAAACAACCGATCCATGGGTGGGCCCTGAGATCAGCCCCCGGTTGCAAGGAAGCACGAGCGAATGACCACGACCACTCCGCATGCTCCCGCGTTGACGCCCTACCTCGTCGACGCCGAGTCCCTTCCGTCGCCACCGCCCATCGTGATGGAGATCGCGAAGCGGGCCGAGGCCGACGATGTGACCATCCCCGAGCTCGCAGCGCTCATCGGCAAGGACGCGCCTCTCGCGGCCAAGCTCGTCCGGATGTCCAACAGTTCGATGTTCAACCTCGGTCGGGAGATCACCTCGATCGACCGAGCGTTGATGCTGCTCGGTCTGAAGACCGTGAAGATGTTGGCGATCTCACTCTCGTTGCGCACCCTCATGCCGGGCGGGACCAACGAACTGAACGACGGCTCGGCGACCCGACGGCGCTCGCTCGTGTCCGCCGTCGTCGGCCGACATCTGATGGAGCGCGTCGATCCGGACCTGGCCGACGAGGCGTTCCTGGCCGGTCTGCTCTCGAACATCGGGCTCATCGCGATCGCCGACCGTCGGCCCGACCACTACGACGCACTGTTCGTCGAGACCGCCTGGCCGTCGGCGGCGCGACAGCACGAGGTGCTCGGCTTCCCGGTCGACCTGCTCTCGGCCGAGCTGCTCGATCGTTGGGGGATGCATGCCTCGTTCGGCCTCGCCATCGCGAGCTGCGGCTCGTCCGAGGCCGTCGTCGTGGACAACCCACGAGCCAACACCCTCGCGATCGTGCTGCGTGCGGCCCGTGCCGCCGAAGAACTGCTCTGCGGTGTCGAGAACGACGCCGGCACCGCCCTCGGGCGGCTCTTCGCACTGGCCGAGCGTGATCTCGATCTGAACCGCGACGAGGTCGAGCAGATCCTGCTCGAGACCGAGCCCGTGATCACCGAGACCGCCGAGCTCCTGTCGTTCGACCTCCCACCGGGCTCGGATCACGCGATGCTCGTGGCGACCGCCATGGCCTCGCTGCAGACCTTCACGGTCGACATGGCCGCGGCGGCGAACCAGAACCAGCGCCAGAACGAGGAGCTCCGTGCCGAGAACCAGGCGCTGACCGAGACCAGCCGGACCGACGCACTGACCGGGCTCATGAACCGCGGGGCGTTCGACGAGGAGATGACTCGCCAGATCGCGGCCCGGCAACGCCAGACGTTCTCGGACCAGCTCGGCCTGCTCGTGCTCGATCTCGACCGCTTCAAGAGCGTGAACGACACCCACGGCCACGCCGCCGGCGATGCCGTGCTGCGCAGCGTCGCCCACGTGTTGGCCCAACAGGTCCGAACCGACGAGGTCGTGGCCCGGTTCGGCGGCGAGGAGTTCGTCGTGATCCTGCCCCACGCGAACAGCGACAGCCTGTTCCTCGCGGGCGAACGGCTCCGGCGAGCGGTCGAGGCAACGATCATCGGCATCCCGTCCGGCACGTTGCAGGTCACGGCGTCGTTCGGCGGGGCGCTGCTCACCGATCCGCATGCGCCGAACGCGTCCGAAGACACCTTCCACCGGGCCGACGAGGCGCTCTACACCTCGAAGCAGACCGGCAGGAACCGCGTCACCATCGCCTGAGGTCGCCGGCCCGACTCAGCCGCTCAGCAGACCGGCCATCGAGGCGGCGTTCGCCTCGCCGGCATCGAACACCGCATCGAGACGGGCATCGACGAGACCCGTCGCCTCGGTGATGCGCGCACGGATGGCCGCCTCGGCGACGCCGTGCGGGTCGACCTCGCGCATCCCTCCGACGAGCTTGGCCGCCACCAGGGAGTCGCCGTCACCACCGAGGTCATGGTGGTCCTTCACCGCGTCGGTCAGATGGTCGGGGAAGTCCCACGAGGCACTCATCATCCCGGCGACCTCGGCGTGATCCCAACCGAAACTGCGGCGTTCCATGGCCGCGAGGTCGTGGTCGGACTGCTGCCAGGACTCGAGCACGGCGCCGTAGTCGTCGCGTCGATGCACGAGCAGCGGCACCGCCATGTCCTGCAACAGCGCTGCGGTGAAACTCTCCGACCGGCGGGACGGGTCGACGACCTCGGCCAACGCGGCGGCGAGTCCGGCCCGGCGGGCGGCGGTCGACCAGAAGCGGGAGGACTCGAACCCCGGTGCCGACGCCGTCGGCAGGGCATGCCGAACCGCGAACGCGATGAGGATCGACTCGAGCTGGTTCTTGCCGAGCATCCGCGTCGCCTGGTCGACGCTGCCGATCCGGGTGCGTGGCGCGAAGGCGGCGGCATTCACCGTGCGCAACACGTTCACGCTCAGACCCGGATCCAGCTCGATGACCTCGGCGACGTCGTCGAGCCCGGCATCGGGGTCCCCGATGCGATCGAGCGCTTCGGTCACCGTGCCCGGGAACACCGGTAGCTCGGCGTCGCCGATGATCTGGGACAACGCGGCTCGGGGATCGGTCGCTTCGCTGCGTCGACGCAGTCGCATGTCGTGTCTCCTGCGGGAGCGCCCGGGCCCTACTCGGCCCGGCGTCCCATCTTCGTCGCGAAGATGCTCAGCAGGCCGCCGAGCATCACGTAACCCAGGATGACCTGGGTCATGACCATGATCTGCGCTCCCGTCGAGGCCGGGAGTGCGTCGCCGTAGCCGAGCGTGGTGAGGGTGACGACCGAGAAATACCAGGGCGACAACCCCGTCTCGTGGTCGCCGTAGTCGATGTCGACCGCGCCGTACGCGAACCCGAAGAAGACGGCGAACAGCAGCGTCAACACCCCCCAGCGGGCGAAGCTGCGCCCGCAGTCCGACGTCGCCCACCACACGCGGTACAGGTACTCGTGCCGGCGGCTCCGGTGACGGAACTCATGGAGGTAGTTCTGGTCCATGATCGTGCGCCGAGCCAGGTAGGCACCGGCGAAGTCCACGCCGACGACGTCCACGCCGATCCAGTCGGCGGACTCGTCGCCGCGGATCCGACTGAGCCGGCCGGACGAGAAGTCGACGTCGCGGAAGCGTGCGCCGGTGACCGTCGCACCCGTCAGATCAGAACCCGACAGGTCGGCACGCGACGCGTCGGCCTCCGACAGGTCGGCATCGAGCAGTCGGGCCCCCACCATCGTCGCGGTGCGGAGGTCGACCCGGCAGAGCGACGCCGAGGTCAGCGACGCCTCGGTGAGGTCCACACCGAACAGGTCCATGTCGTCCAGGTGCGCCGAACCGAGCTGGGTGCTGCGGAGCGAGGCGTCACGGGCCCGAGCACCCGTGGCGTCGACGCCGACCATCTGTGCCCGATCGAGGCGGGCGCCGGTGAGGTTCGTGCCCCGCATCGATGCTCCCAACAACGTCGCGCCGGTGAGGTCGGCACCGGTCAGATCGGTGTCGTCGAGCACACAGCCCCGGAGATCCGCACCGGTCAGATCGACGCCCACGAGGCGTCGACCACGCAGATCCGCGCCGGGAACGATGTCGGCCGCGTCGGGCGCGGTCGGGTCGCCGGTCATGGTCATGCCGCTCCAATCGGCGAGTCCGACGCTCCGTTGAGCGAGATCACCCACCGTGATCGGCCCCTCCTGGAACATCCGGCACGGTTCGGGCTTGAGTTCGTCGCCTCACGCGCCGACAACTGAGACGTCGACGCACGGATGCGCCGACACCCGAACCACTTATGGACGAGACCTCTTCGGAACACCGCACGCGCGCTGCGCTGGTCGTGATCGGCTCTGCCGCGATCACGGCGGGGCTCGTCGCCGCATCGCGCCTGCTCGCCGACGACTCGTTGGGGGTCGCGACGATGTTCGGCCTCGGCCTCGTGTTGGCCGAGGTCATGGGGGCGCGCTCCGGTGGACGCGAACTCGATCGGCGTCTCGCGCCGACGTCGCTTCCGCTCGCACTCTCGCTGTCGGTGTTGTCCCTGCCCGGGCTCCTGCTCGCCCGGGGGGTGGCCATCGCGGCGGCCTTGGCCGTCGGCGGGCGGGTCGAGCGAGACCGTGGCGCCCGTGCGACGGTGGCGGTCCTCGCCGAGACCGTGGTCGCCTGGTCGGTCTGGTCGCTCGCGCCGACCGACTCCATCGGTTCGGTCTTCGGTGTCACCACCGTCGCACTCGTGCTCGCATCGATCGCGCGGGATGCGATCACCGACGGCGCGGCGGCCCGGCAGGCGTCGGGCGTGCAACCGCTCGCCCTGCTCCAGCGATCGGCCATGTTGGTCGTCGCAGCTGCGGTCCACGCGCTCATGCCGCTCGGCGACGTTCCCGCGATGCTCGGCCTCGCCCCTCTGCCGCTCATCTGGCTGCTGATCCGATCCGAGGTCGAGTTGGCCGATCACCACGACTCGCTCCTCCACATCCACGAACTCGGCGAAGGCCTCGCCCGTCGTCGCGAGCCGTCCGACATCGCGGAGACCGCCTGTCTCGCGGTCGCCGAGGCCATCGGAGCGAGCGCGGTCGGCGTGCGCTTCTGGTGCGCCGACGGACCCTCCATCGACGCCTCGACCGGCGGTCAGCTCGGTCTCACCCTTCCGGCGTCGCCGAGTGACGGCGCGACCTGGGTCCAGGTGCTGGCCACGGCCGGGGTGACCACCGTCGGCCGGGCACCTCGCGGCGAGCGTCGGCAGCGAACGGTCCGAGCCGCGGGACAGGAACCGATCTTCATCGCGTCGTTGCTCGACGCACGCGGCAGCGTCGGCGTGATGATCGCCCGCGGCGCCGTCGACGACGACCACGCGACCGCGTGGATGGCCGCCCTCAGCCCCTACGTCACCACCGCCGTGCGGGCATCGACCCTGCCGGCGGCGAGCTCGAACGAGGTCGAGCACGACCCGCTCACGGGCCTCGCGAACCGGACCCACTACAGCACCTGGGTTCGCCGCTATCTCAGCGCCGGCCACACCGGAACCGCGATGCTCGTCGACCTGGATCGGTTCAAGGAGATCAACGACTCGTTCGGCCATCGTGCCGGCGATCGGGTCCTGATCGAAGCAGCTCGCCGGCTCAACGAGATCGTCCGCACCGGCGACCAGGTCGCCCGTCTCAGCGCCGACGAGTTCGTCGTGTTCATGCCGGGGCTCGACGAGTCGGGTGCACTCGCTCGGGCCGACGCCGTCGCCGAGGCCCTCGAGGAGCCGTTCGTGTTCGACGCACCGCCCGACGACGGCGGTGACCTGCAACGGGTCGAGGTCGCCATCGGCGCGAGCATCGGTGTCGCCTCGGCTCCCGGCCATGCGACGAACGCCTCGGCACTGCTACGGGCCGCGGACCTCGCGATGTATCACGCCAAGCGGCTGCGGGTGCGGGCCGTGCTCTACGACGATTCGTTCGAATCCCGCGACGAGCGTCGACTCACGCTCCTGACCGAGCTGCGCAGCGCGATCCGCAACGAGCAGCTGACCGTGCACTACCAACCCCAGGTCGCCATCGACGGGGGCGCCGTCATCGGCGTGGAGGCGTTGGTCCGCTGGAGACACCCGCTCGGCGAGTGGATCCCGCCGGACGTCTTCGTCGAGCTCGCCGAACAGGCCGGTCTGATCGATCGTCTCACCGAACAAGTGCTCAGCCAGGCGAGCACCGACGTCGCCGCACTCGTCGCCGACGGCTTCGATCTGCGGCTGTCGGTGAACCTCTCGGCGCAGAGCCTGCTCGACGCCCGACTGGAACACCTGGTGCTCCGTGGGCTGGAGGCCGGCGGGCTCACCCCCGATCGTCTCACCCTCGAGATCACCGAAACCACGATGATGGGTGACGGCGACCGCACCGAGGCCCTCCTGCGGCGTCTGGCGGTGTGGGGCATCGAGATCTCGGTCGACGACTTCGGCACCGGCTTCTCCTCACTCGTGTCGCTTCGGCAGATGCCCATCGCCGAGGTCAAGATCGATCGGTCGTTCGTGATGCAGATGGCAGCGGAACGAGAAGACGCCGTGATCGTCCGTTCGACCATCGAGCTCGCCCACAATCTGGGACTCATCGCGATCGCCGAGGGCGTCGAGGACCTCGAGACGATGCAGCGTCTCCGTGAGCTCGGCTGCGACGTGGCCCAGGGGTTCGGGCTGAGCCGCCCACTCCCGATCGACGAGCTCCGACGCTGGCTGGCACGGTGGACGACCGACCGCACCGGCTTCCGCGCCGAAGGGGTGCTCGACGCCACGGCCGTGTCCCCGGTCTGAGCCGTGCCCGCGATCGGGCACACATCCTCGATCCGCCCCCTTCCACTCCCGCCCGCTGGACCCGTCCACCCCGGCGCCGCCAGACTGCGCCGCAGTGACCATCACCTCCGACGGGTCGTTCGTGCAACGGCTGCGCTCCAACGAGCGCCTGCTCGCCCTGTGCGGGGCCACGTTCCTCGTCATGGCCGGACAGGGTGTCGTCTCCCCCGTCACCCCGTTGTTCGCGAAGGACTTCGGGGTGTCGACGACGATGGTCGGCCTCACCCTCACGGTGTTCGCCGCGGCTCGGCTCGTTCTCAACGTGCCGGCCGGCATCATCGCCGACCGGTACGGACGCCGGTTCCTCCTCGTCGGCGGGCCGATCATCACCTCGATCGGCATGTTCGGTTCTGGAGCAGCCGGCGACATCTGGACCCTGCTCGCCTGGCGGTTCGTCGCCGGCGCGGGCTCGGCGTTCTACATGAGCGGCGCGCTCGTCTACCTCATCGACATCGCCGCACCCGACCAGATGTCGCGGTTCGTCGCGACCAACCAGTGGGCACTGAGCCTCGGGGTCGCCCTCGGGCCCGGGCTCGGCGGACTCATCGCGGACCGATACGGACTCGCCGCACCATTCCAGGTCGTCGGTGTCCTCGCGATCGTGGCCGCGATCTACGCCGTCCGACGACTGCCCGAGACCCGCTCGACCGAGACCGAGCCGTCCACCGTCGCGGAGGCCGTCGAGGCCAGGGCCGACCGTCGACGGGCCGCACGGGCACTCGTGTGGAGCGGCCCGTTCCTCGCGTTGGCCGGCACCACGATGACCATCTTCATGATCCGGGCCGGGGCGAGAGCCGTGCTGATGCCGCTCCGAGCCGACGAGGCACTCGGCTGGGGGCCGGCCGAGATCGGGCTGGTCTTCACCCTCACCGGCGCGATGACGCTGTTCACGCTGATGCCGGCCGCTCGGTTCGCCGATCGGATCGGTCGGCGGCATCTCGTCCTGTTCTCCGGATGCGCCGCCGGGCTCGGCACGATCATCGTCGCCGGGTCGGCGACGGCGGTCGGGTTCGTCGTCGGCAACATCGTGATGGCCCTCGGCACCGGGACGGCCGGACCGGCACCGAGCGCGTTCGCCGCCGAGATCACCCCCGCCCACATCCGGGGCATGGGGGTCGCGATGTACCGGTCGGCCGGCGATGTGGGTTTCCTGCTCGGGCCGTTCCTCCTCGGATGGTTGAGTGACCGGACCTCGATCGGCACCGCGCTGATCGTCGCCGGTTCACTGGTCGCGGCCGCCGGCGTCGTGTTCATGATCAGCCAACGCCACCATCCCGCCGCTGGTCCGAGGGTGGCCCTCGATGGATGACCGACTCGACAGCCGGGCCGGCTGGATCGTCGCCGCGGGTGCCGCGGCATCGATGTTCGCCGTGTTCGGCGTGCTCTACAGCTTCGGTGCGTTCTTCGAGTCGATCGCCGAGGACTTCGGCACGTCGAGTGGCACGACGGCGCTCGTCTTCGGCATCACCACGGGGCTGAGCTTCTTCCTCGCCCCCGTCGCAGGGCGCTGGGCCGATCGGGCGGGACCGGCACCGGTGCTGCGGGCCGGCGCAGCGTCCCTCGTCCTGGGACTGGTGACGACCACGGTCGCACCCACGATCTGGCTCGCGTACCTCTCCTACGGCCTCGGCGTCGGTTGGGCCGTGGCGTGTGGCTACGTCCCGATGGTCGCGACGGTCGGCGGCTGGTTCGAACGGCGCCGAACGGCCGCGATCGGGGTGGCCGTCGCCGGCATCGGGCTCGGGACCCTGATCGGGTCCCCCGTGGCGGCGGCGCTGATCGAGGCGACGTCGTGGCGCACGACGTTCCTCATCGAGGCCGCCGTCGGGGCGACGATCCTGCTCGCCGTGTCGACCATCGCCCGCACCGGACCGGCGGCTGTCCCCACGGCCACACCACGCTCGCTGGCCGAACTCGCCCGGTCGTCGTCGTTCCGTCTCCTCTACGGCTCCGCGCTGCTCGCCTCGCTCGCGCTGTTCGTGCCCTTCGTCTTCCTCGCCACCTACGCCGAGGAGCGTGGGGTCAGCGGCGTCGCCGCCGCCACCCTCGTCGGGGTCATCGGCGGCTCGTCCGTGGTCGGCCGTCTGGGCCTGGGAGCGCTCGCGGCGCGAGTCGGTGCCGTTCGGCTCTACAAACTCTCGTTCGCGGTCATGGGGATCTCCCACCTCGTCTGGCTCCTGGCCGACGGTCGTTACCCGTGGCTCGTCGTCTACGCCCTGACCCTCGGGCTCGGATACGGGGGGTTCATCGCGCTCTCCCCCGCCGTGGTCGCCGAACTCTTCGGGCTCGAAGGTCTCGGCGGAGTGATCGGCACCCTGTACACCTCGGCGGCGATCGGTGCGCTGTTCGGCCCGGCGATCGCCGGGTTCATCATCGACGGCGCCGGGTACGAGACCGCGATCGCCGTGGCCATGGCCGCCTCGCTGGGCGGCGCCGCCGTGCTGCTCCGGCTCGCTTCGGCGTCGCCCCAACCGGCAACATCGGGGCCATGAGACATCCCGAGCTGTGCACCGCCGAGACGATCGACGGCGTGGCCGTGCTGCGGTTCAACCGACCCGACCGGCTGAACGGCATGACCGGGAACATGGAGGTCGCCTACTACGAGCGCCTGCTCGCGGCCGACGCCGACCCCGAGGTCCGGGCGATCGTGGTGACCGGCACCGGTCGCGGTTGGTGTCCCGGGGCGGATCTCGCCGCTCGCCCCGGTCCCGGCGACGAACCCCTGCCCAACACGATCATGCCGACCACGATCCCGCTCGGCATCGGCACGCCGATGATCGCCGCCATCAACGGTGCCTGCGCCGGCATGGGACTCGCCCTCGCGCTCCAGTGCGATCTCCGCCTGGCCGCACCCGGGGTGAAGTTCACGACGGCGTTCGCCCAGCGGGGTCTGATCGCCGAGTACGGACTCGCCTGGTTGCTGCGGGAGATCGCCGGTCGAGCCGTGGCGCTCGATCTGCTGCTCTCGGCGAGGGTGGTCCGAAGCGAGGAGATGCGAGACCTCGGACTCCTCACCCGGGTGGTCGATGCCGACGACCTCGTCGACGAAGCGATCACGCTCGCCCGACAACTCGGTGGGGGCTCGTCGCCCGCGTCGATGGCGACCATCAAGCGTCAGACGACCCGAGCGGCCACCCAATCGCTCGCCGAGGCGATGGCGGAGGCCGATGCCTTGATGCACGAGTCGCTCCGGGGAGCCGATGTCGCCGAAGGCGTGCAGAGCTTCCTCGACAAACGGGAGGCGAGGTTCGCACCCCTCGGGCACGGCACCCGCTTCGGCTGGATGGACGACGACTGACCATCGATCGCGTCGACGGTCGCGATCAGTCCTCCAGGCCGACCAGCGGACCCACGTCGTTGAAGGCGTGCAGGCTCGGACGGATCTCCGACCCCGCACGGCGCACCGCGACCCGGTGCATCGACGCAACGGCCACATGGCTCCGCCACGAGATGTCGATGCCGACCCCGAGTGCCCAGGCCATGGTCGCCTTGATCGGCGACACGTGGGAGACCACCACGATCTCACGGTCGATGACATCGGGGGCGAGCTCGTCGAGGGCCGCGCCGACCCGCGTCGCCAGCTCGGCGAGCGTCTCACCGTCCGGCGGGCGGAAGTGCACGTCGGCCTGCCAGGCGCGCCAGGTCTCGACCGGCACCTGCGACAGACCGACCCGGTCGAACTCGCCGTAGTCCAGCTCGATCCAGCGCGGGTCGATCTCGACGGCGGCGCCCGTCGCGGCCGCGATCGCCTCGGCGGTCTCGACACATCGACGCAACGGCGACGAGACGATCCGGTCGATGTGGCCGAGCGCTGCGGCCACCGCCGACGCCTGCTGCACACCGAGCGTGTCGAGCGAGGGATCGGCCCGGCCGAGCAGGCGTCCGGCGGCGTTGTCCTCGGTCCGTCCGTGGCGGATCACGTGCAGCATCAGTCGAGCACCCCTCGAACGAGTTGGCCGGTCGAGACGAAGAACCGTCGGTTGTTCTCGTCATCCAGCCCGTAGCGACGCCAGGCCCAGATGCCGACGGCGACCGCGACGAGCTCCATGACGAGGCCGACGGCCACCGGTCGGTCGAACTCGGGCAACGAGTCGGACTCGAAACGCCACCCGGCGAAGGGCCACCAGAAGTCGGATGCCCGAGTCCAGGTGCCGTCGAGCACGAGATGGAAGAACATGCCGATCGGCACGCCGAGCAGACGCCGCCGGATCAAACGACGACCGACCGTCCCCGCCATCACCACGCCCATCACGACCGTGGCACCGAGCAGCGTGTGGAGCACCCGGGCCCCGCCCAGGACGATCTCGGTGAGCGGCAGCACGGCACCCATCGCGACGAGTCGATAGTCGACCATCGGCGAGCGGAAGACCTCCGCGACGAGCACGGGGGCCAGGACGACGAACCAGAGAAGCACCGGGACAGTGTGGCGGCGTTCGATCACCGAACGAGGAGTCGGCCACACTCCTCGCACGTCGGTTCGGCGTCGGGTGGCAGCTTCTTGATCTGGTCGACCGTCACCGCCGACAGGGTCATCCCGCAGCCGAGGCACGTCCCGCCGCTGAGTCGGGCCACCCCGACCCCGCCGAGTGCCTCGCGGATCCCGTCGTAGCGGGTGAGCAGGGCCGCGGGGATGGCGGCGGCCGCCCCGAGACGCTCGGCCTCGACGGTCGCCAGCTCGACATCGACGCGCTCCAACGCAACCGCCAGCTCGGCTTCGAGGACGGCGATCCGGTCGTCGTACACCGTGACGGCCGACCGGGCGTCGGCGAGCCGGCCGTCGATCTCCTCCACCTGCTCCATCACCTCGAGCTCGGCGTCCTCCAGCTCGGTCTGGCGGTCGCCGAACGATGCGATCTCGGCCTGCACCGCCATCAGTTCCTTGTGGGCCTGGACACTGCCGTCATAGAGCTTGGCCTCGGCGCCGTCTTTCTTGGCGCGGACCGACACGACCTCGTCGTCGATCCGCTTCTGGGCACGGACCATCTCGGTCCGCTCGGCGTCGATGGTCGCCGCGGCGTCGGCGGCGATGCGACGCTCGGCGGCGATCCCGTCGATCTCGGCCTGGATCGGATGGTGTGCCCGCTGGTGCCGCAGCACGTCCAGTCGGGTGTCGATGGCCTGCACGTCGAGGAGTGCGTCGAGATCGCTCACCCGGCGAACCTAGCCGTCAGATGCGGGCGGCGCCGTCGTCGCCGGAGGTGCCGTGGTCGCCGGCGGGGCGGTGGTCGCGGGCGGTGCCGTCGTGGCCGGCGGCGCGGTCGTCGCCGGAGGTGCCGTGGTGTCGCCACCACCGGCGACCGTCGTCGTCGTCTCGCCGGCGCCGAGCGTCGTCGTGGTGGTCTCGGGGATCTTGCAGTTCGGCTCGCCGTCCTCGTCGGGATCGACGTTGAACCCCTCGGAACCGTCCTCGAGGGTCGTGAGGGTGCAGTCGGGCGGTTCGACGATGTCGAAGCAATCGAGTTCGCCGTCGTTGTCGGAGTCGCGCAGCGTGGTCGACGAGCCGAACGCCGACAGCCCGCCCGTGCCGCAGGACTCGATCTCACCCGGCGTCTTCACGTACTCGTTCGGACCCGAACCGTCGGGCGGTGGGTCGAAGTCGATCGGTTCGAGGTTCGCGTGGATCTCGTTCATGTAGGCGCCCCAGATCGGCGCGGCGACCGTGCCACCGAAGGCACGGGCCACGGTGCGATCACGGAAACGGATGTTCCGCATGTCGATCCGCTCCTCGGGATGGCCGACCCAGACCGCTGTGGCGTAGTGCTGGGTGTACCCGACGAACCAGACGTCGGAGAAGTCCTGCGTCGTCCCGGTCTTGCCGGCCGCCTCGTGCCCGCCTTCGAGCCGGGCCGCGGTGCCGGTGCCACCGGTGACGTTGGAGGCGAGCACGTCGGTGATGAGCCGGGCCGTCTGCGTGGAGATGGCACGACTCCCGGCGAGCTCGTGTTCGTAGATGACCTCCCCGTTGCGGTCCTCGATGCGCTCGATGAAGTACCCGTCGTTGTGGATGCCGTCGTTGGCGATGGCGCCGTAGGCCTCCGCCATCTCGACCGGGATGACTTCCTTCACACCGAGCGGCAGCGACAGCACAGGATCGAGCGGGGTGGTGATTCCGAGGCGCTGGGCGACCTCGACCACGGCCTCGTTGCCGGCGATGATGCCCATCCGGACGAAGCCGCAGTTGGACGAGACCTGCGTGAGCGACCGCACGGAGGCCTGTCCACCCCGACGGCTGCCGCCCTGCACCTCATAGGGGTTCGGAGCACCACCGGGGTTCTCGAACGAGCACGGGGCGGTGGAACGCAGCTGGGTGTTCGGGCCGTAGCCCTGCTCGAACATCGCAGCGAGCACGAAGGTCTTCATGGCGGAGCCGGGCTGGCGGCGGCCCTGCGTGGCGAGGTTGAACTCGACCCGGTTGAAGTCCTCGCCGCCCACGATCGCCCGGACCGCACCCGTGCTCGTCTCGATCGTGGCGATCGAGGTCGTGAATCCACGGTCGTCGATCGGTCCGAGTTCGGCGACCGCCCGCTCGGCGGCTTCCTGCGTCGCCGGCTCCAAGGTGGTGAAGATGCGCAGACCGGCGCCGTAGATGGCGTTCAGACGGTCTTCCCGGGTCTCCCCGATCGGGATGTCCGGATTCTCGAGCAGCTCGGACAGGGCAGCGTCGACGAAGTAGCTGTCGGGCACGAAGGAAGCGGGACGCTTGCGTTCCGACGGGATCGGCCCACGATCGAGCGACTCGGCTTCCTCGGCGTCCAGATCGCCGGTGGCGACGAGCCGGTTCAGCACGACGCTGCGACGCGACCGCGCCTGCTCGGGGTTCAGCGTCGGGTCGTTCGCGGTCGGGTTCCGGATGACCCCGGCCAGGATCACCGCTTCCGGCCAGCCGAGCTCGGCCGCGTCCTTGTCGAAGTACACCTCGGCGGCCGCCTGGATCCCGTAGGCACCCGACCCGAAATAGATCGTGTTGAGGTACCGCTCGAGGATCTCGTCCTTGGAGAACTGCCGCTCGAGACGCAGGGCGTAGAACGCCTCGAGTGTCTTGCGGGACAGGTCCTGGTCGTTGGTCAACAGCGCGTTCTTCACGAGCTGCTGGGTGATCGTGGAACCACCCTGCTCGATGCCGCCGGCGTTGATGTTCTCCACCAGCGAGCGGGCGATCGCCTGCGGGTTCACCCCGTTGTGGGAATAGAACGCTTCGTCTTCGATCGCGAGCACCGCGTCGATGACGGGCTGGGGGATCTCGTCCAGCGGGATGTTCTCACGGTTCCGCTCCGAGCCAACCAGGAAGCTCAGGAACGTGCCATCGGAGGCGAACACCGACGATCGCTCCTCGAGGCTCTCGAGCTCGAGTTCGGCCGCCACACCCTCGTTGGCCGTGGCGATCGTGACGAGCTGGGGAAGCACGACACCACCGACCACCGCGAACACCGCCGCGACACCGAGCACCACGAGACCGAGGGAGCTCGTGCGGACGGCGATCCTGAGGAACTTCCGGATCAGGCCGAGCACCCGGACAAGCTACCCCTGCGGACCCCTCGGAACGGGTCACCCCCGTCGGTGGAACCGCTCGACGTGACCGGTGACCGGAGCGAGCGCTCAGACGACGGGTCCGGCACCCAGCAGGTGGGCGCCGAGCAGCACCGCCTCGGCTGCCCCGGCGGGATCGCCGAACGGGCGGACCGCCACGCCGATCACCGGTGCACCGGCGCCGTCGTCGACCACCGCGAGGGTCAGTTCCTGGCCGTCGACCTCGGTCGTCCCCACGAACGGGGCACTGAGGTGGTCGGCGCAGTGTCGAAGCGCTGCGGCGGCGACCGAGCCGGCCGATTCGGTACGTCCGCCCGCGACGACGGTCGCCGCGGAGCTGGCGGCATCGTCCGACTCGGGCTCGCCCGCGGTCACGACGAGGCCCCACGAGGCGATCAGCGCCGCGTCGTGGGTCATCGAGGCGACGACGCTGCGCACGAGGCGGGCGAGCAGGGCTTCGTCGGTCTCGCTGAACGGGACCGTGCGGACGACCGCAGCGGCCGTCGAGCCGGCCGTGCCGGGTTGATGGCAGAACCACGCCGACGCGCCGGAGTCGAGCGACACCTGATGGTGTTGGCCGCGGGCGGCGACGAGCGTGCGCCAGAGACGGCCGTGCACCTCGAAGCGGGCACCCTCGTCCGAGCCCCACGCCGGTCCGGCCGAGGTCGTGAGCGCGACCGGGTCTCCCTGATCGAGGCGGGCCATGAGCACCGCCTCCGCCCCGAATCGATCCCGCACGGCGCCGAGCGCCAATCGCGCCACCATCTCCCTGATCCGAGGGGGTCGCACCGTCGCCTCGGCGCCGAGCAGCTTGCTGACCTCGGGGGCGCGGTCGGTCCCGAGCGCATCGCCGAGGATGCCGGCGAGTCCCCGTCCGAGGCCGCCACCCGAGTTCGTTCGTGTGTCCATGACGTCGCTTCCGCAGTCCGAGGCCGAACGGTCGGTCGTGTTCGGCTCTCTCTCAGACATCGGCTCACTCATCCGTGTCTTGACCCCGGCACGAGTTCGGGACGGTATCACTTTCCGCGGTGAGCCAACCGTCGAGGGCGGTCGTCGGGATGGCGATCGCCAAACCGGTCACCTCGTCGGTGGCGGCGAGCATGCCGACGACGCCACCGTCGACGTCGAGCACCGGGCCGCCGCTGAAGCCGACCGAGGTCGCGACATCGAGCAACAGGATCGGCACATCGAACCCGTAGGCCGGCGTCTCGGTGACGAGGTGCACCGTGCCGGTGCGGATCTGGAGTGGGCCGCCGGCGGGGTGGCCGGCGACGACCACCGGGTCGCCGACCTGTGCGGGCTCGGCGGCGAAGCGGAGCGTCGGCAGGCCGGTCTCGGCCAATCGTGCGGCGTCCAACTCCTCGACGCCGGCGAGCACCGGACGCTCCACCGAGGCCCGTCCGTCGTCCAACCGGACGGACACCGCGCCGTCGACGAGGTGATGGCTCGTGATCGTGGCACCGTCGACGGCGAACGCCGAACCCCGGGCGAACCCGTCACACGTCTCGGCCGAGAGTCGAGCCGTCGACGCACGAGCGAGTGCTGATGACTCCACGAGTTCCCGGCCGGTCAGGTTCTCCGCGCCGGCGGCGCCGAGACGTTCGCTCAGCAACGAGACCGCGACCGACACCATGAACGCCACAACCACGAATCGCATCGCTCGATCGAACCAGCTCCACACACCCGAAAGCGTAGGAACCGAGCCTGCGACGGGCCGGGGCAGATGTTCCCCCGGCGGATGGGATGTGTGCCCAGATCAGGCTCGGGCGTAGAGGGTGGGAACCCGACCCCGACCGGCCCAATCCGGGTCCTGCCCGCGGTTCTCCAACTCACCCGAGGCGATCATCTCGTCGATCACCTTCGTGACCGACCCGATGCTGGCTCCGGACGTGGCGACGAGGTCCTTCTTCGTGAACGGGGCACTCGGGACCGCCGCACGGATCTCGGCCTGGGTGACCCGGCTCCGGGTCCCTCCATCGGACGACGGGCGGCTGCGCCGTGGTGCGGGCCCACCGAATCCGGCATCGCGCAGCACATCGGCGGGGACGCCCATGGCTCGGAAGGCCGCGACATCGATGCCTTCACCGTCGGCCCAGGCCTTGGCATGAGCGACGAAGGCCATCCGTACCTGCGAACCGTCGACGACGTTGGCTTTGGCCAGGGCGTCGAGTGCCCGCAGCCGCTCGATCGCGTCGCCGGCCGAGGCGGCCGCGGCTTCGAGTTCGGCGATCTTCGCGTCGTCGCGCAGCGAATCCGGATCATCGAGATACTGGAGATAGTTCCGGACGGCTTCTTCGGCAGACATGTGCACAACTCCTCATTCACGACCCCGCGTCGTTCTTGGAGGTTAAACAGCTCTCTGTCCACTCCCCACCGAACGAGACATTTGATTCAAATGAACCACGTCGGCTTTCAACACCCAATCGATTCGCTTCCGGGTGTCGACGCCTCGACGAGGGTGTGGACCCGCACCGGTTCGGCGAAGCCCCGCAGCATGCGCCGGCCCGCCGTCTCGGTCCGTGCCGCACCGAGAGCGGCGGCGACCGCGTCGTCGACGAGCACCTCACCCGGCACCGCCTGATCGACCAGACGGGCGGCGAGGTTCACCGCTCGGCCGTGCACATCGCCACCGCGGCTCACGACCTCGCCGCGGGTGAGGCCGCCCCTCGGGATCAACGCCGCCTCGGCGAACTCCGCCATCAGGTCGCCGATCATGGCGGCACCGGCGACGGCATCGACGGTCACGAACATCACCTCGTCCCCGATGAGTTTGACGATCCGCCCGTCCTGTCGGCCGGCGACCCGGTAGGCCCGCTCCTCGAAGTCGAGCATGACCGAGGCCAGCTCGTCAGGCGTGAGCGCGTCGGCCAGACCCGTCGAGTCGACGACGTCGACGAAGCCGATCGTGAGCAGCACGGTCTGGCGTGAGCCCGACACTTCCGCCCGGGCCAGGTCGTTGTGCCGGCCCGAGACCTCCAACCGGTGCCGGAACATCGCCTCCAGCGGGGTGAAGATCGCGCCGACCATGGCCGCGGACTCGAGGTTGGTCCGGGCGAAGTCGAGTTCGTCCGCGCCAGCCTCGACCATCTCCGCGGCGACGTCGATCTGGAACAGTGACGTCGTCGCCGCCGCCAGCCGATCCATCAACGCCCCCAGCACCCGGGTGAACCGCACGAGCTCGAGCTCGGAGAACATCCCGGACGCGAGCGAGAACATGGAGAACGCCTCGACGTCGAGTTCGGTGAAGCCCTCGCCTGCGTCGAATCCCATCGCGTCGACGAGCCGGCCGAACTGCTCGGCGTCGAGGCCGAGCTCGTCACGCACCATCGACGCCGATCGGCGCGGGCCGGGATTGAACAATCGACGGTTGAGTGCGCTCAGCATCTCGGCCCGGTCCTCGACCAGACCCGGCTCGAGCGGATCGACTCCTGCGGCCGCGTATCGGGCGAGGACGTCGACCAGGTCGTCCGCCGCCGGGTCATCCGGTTCGACCAGCCCGGCGGCGATCCATCGATCCCGGTCCCTCATCGCTGCTCCGTCGGCTTCGTTCATGCGGCCCTCGCTCCCGGTTCGATCGTCGGCGGCGCGAGGTTCAGCGTGTCGATCGCGAATCCCGCGGCTCGCTTGTAGCCGGCCATGAACTCGTCGACCTCGGCAGGCGGAATGACCTGGTCGATGTGGTCGAAGTCGCCGTCACATCGTCGCTCGACCTCGCCGAGGATCGCGATCGGCCCGGCACCGCGGTTCCGGAGCACCAACGCCGAGATCGGTTCCAGCAGTTCCGCCTCGAAGGCGTCGAGTGCCGCCGGGCCGACTCCATGCGCCACGAGGTGTTTGCCGAGGACACGGGCGTCGACGATGGCCTGGCTCGCACCGTTCGACCCGACCGGGTACATCACATGCGCCGCGTCGCCGATGAGACCGACCCGTCCCTGCACCCAGGTGGGCACCGGGTCACGATCCACCATGGGGTATTCGAACACCTCGCCGGCACCCGCGATGAGGCCGGGAACGTCGAGCCAGCCGACGTTCCAGTCGGCGAACGCCGGTGCGAACTCGTCGACATCGACCCGCTGGTTCCAGTCGCTGCGACCCCAGCCCTGCGCGGGGTCGAACGTCAGCTCGGCGATCCAGTTCTGGAGCTGCAGCCCGGTGGCAGGGTCCGGACGCTCGATCGGATAGTGCACGAACCGCTGCGCCATCGTGCCGAGCAGCACGAACGAGGCACCGGTCCGGACCGGTCGACCGAGTGAGGTCGCACGCCAGAGCACACCACCACCCCAGACCGGCGGTCCCTCGTCGGGGAACATCCACCGGCGGACGGCTGAATGCAGCCCGTCGGCGCCGATCACGAGCTCCGCGTCGATTCGGACGGTCGAGCCGTCGCGGCGGCGTTCGCAGACGGCGACCGCGCCAGCGCGGTCCTGTTCCACGTCCAGCAAGCGATGGCCGAGCAACACCACCTCGGGACCGGCTCGGGCGACGAGGGTCTCGTACAGCAACATCTGGAGCCGACCTCGATGCACCGAGTACTGCGGCCACCGGTACCCGGCCGCCAGACCGCGCGGCTCGGCGTACACCTCGACGCCGGTCGGCGCCGCGAGGGCCCACTCCTCGGTCGGGATACCGATCCCGTCGAGCGCTCGGAGCAGGCCGAGGTCGTCGAGTTCGCGCACGGCGTTGGGCTGCAGATTGATCCCGACGCCCAGAGGACGGAGTCCACGCACGGACTCGAGCACGACGAACGGCACGCCGATCTCGTGCAGGGTCAGGCCCAGGGCGAGCCCGGCCACTCCCCCACCAGCGATCACGACGGTCATCGCCCGAGCGTAGGTCAGCAGCGGATGCGCAGCCTGATGCGACCGCCCTCTGTGTGATCGTTGCGACCTGCACGAATCGAGTGGCGGCGATGCCCGGGTCTAGCGTCGCCTCGAACGAGGGGGATCACCATGAACTCAGCACGACGGACAGCCGCGATCGGGATCGTGATCGCCCTGACAGTGGGCGCACTGGTGGGTTGGGCCGGCTCGGACGGCGGTGTCCGCCTCGACGACGACGGGCTGCCGGTGTTCGCCCTGTGCGCGATCCTCGCGTTCGGCATCAACATCGCCGTCTTCGTGCCCAGCTACCTGGCCAAGACCGAGCACTACTTCGACCTGACCGGCTCGATCACCTACATCACCGTGACCGCCGTGGCACTGGCCCTGTCACCCGACCTCGACGTCCGGGCCTGGCTGGCGGCGGTGCTCGTGTGGGTCTGGGCCGCTCGGCTCGGCAGCTTCCTGTTCCGCCGCATCAAGTCCGACGGCAAGGACGGCCGCTTCGACGCCATCAAGGTCGACGTGTTGCGATTCGGCATGACGTGGGTCCTCCAGGGGCTCTGGGTGACCTTCACCGCCGCCGCGGCCTGGGCGATCATCACCACCGCCGAGCGGGAGCCGTTCGGCGTACTCGGCATCGTCGGTCTCGTGGTGTGGGTCATCGGCTTCGGGTTCGAGGCGGTCGCCGACCAGCAGAAGACGACGTTCAAGGCCGATCCGGCCAACCAGGGGCGCTTCATCACGACCGGTCTCTGGGCGTGGTCGCGACACCCGAACTACTTCGGCGAGATCACCCTGTGGACCGGCATGGCCATCATGGCGCTCCCGATCCTCGCCGGCTGGCGTTGGGTCGCGCTGATCTCCCCCGTGTTCGTCACCCTGCTCCTCACCCGCATCAGTGGGCTGCCGATGCTCGAGCGTCGCGGCCTCAAGCGGTGGGGAGACGACCCGGAGTACCAGGCCTACCTCGCCTCGGTTCCCGTGCTCGTGCCCCGGCCACCACGGTGACCGAAGACCGGCTCCTCCGCCTCCGCGGCACGACGTTCGCCCACGACATCTCCGGCGCCAGCGCCGGCCCGACCCTCGTCTGGGGCCACGGTCTGAGTTCCGATCGGGCCGGCGAACGGGCCACCCCGATCGTCGATCTCGATGCGCTCGCCCCCGACGCCCGGATCGTCCGCTACGACGCCCGCAACCACGGGCGTTCGGGTCTGGCCGCCGTGCCACCCGGCAACGCCTGGGAACAGATGGCGATCGACCAACTGGAGCTCACCGAGCAGCTCGGCATCGGCACCTACACCGCCGGTGGTGCCTCGCTCGGCGCCGCCACGGCGCTCTGGGCCGCGGTGATCGCACCCGAACGGATCGAGGCCCTCGTGCTCACGATCCCTCCGACCGGTTGGGCGACCCGGGCCGCACAGACCGATCGATACGAGATGATGGCGAGCGTTCTGGAGCGCCACGGGCCGCAGCCCCTGATCGACGGGCTCGACGCGGTCCCGGTCCCGGATCCGTTCGCCGACGATCCGACCTGGCGGGAGCGATCGGCGGATCGACTCCGGCGGGCGGACGCGGCGAAGCTCTGCCAGGCCTTCCGCGACGCGACGTCGGCGAACCTCCCGGCGCGCCAGCAGATCGCCGCGCTCACCCAACCCGTGCTCGTCCTCGCGTGGACCGGCGATCCCGGCCATCCGATCTCGACGGTCGACGAACTCCGTACCCTCCGCCCCGATGCGGAGGTCCACATCGCCTCGACCGCGCCGGACCTCGACACCTGGACCGACCGGGTGCGCCACTTCCTGACAGGACTCGTGTGACGACCCGGACCGACCCGACCGCCATGCCACACGACGCCGCCGTGCCTCGCTCGTCCTGGCTCGCGCTCGGTGTCTCGACGTTGATGATCTTCCTCGTCGTCATCGACATCTCGGCCGTGAACGTGGCGTTCCCGTCGCTGCGTGCCGATCTCGGCGCCACCGACACCCAGGCGTCGTGGGTGATCTCCGCCTACAGCGTCGTCGTCGGTGCCCTCCTGCTCGCCGCTGGACGGATCGCCGACTCGGTCGGCCGCCGGAAGGTGTTCCTTCCCGGCGTCGCACTGTTCGGCGTCGGCTCGCTGCTGTGCGGATTCGCCGGATCGATCGAGATGCTGATCGCGTTCCGGGTCGTCCAGGCGATCGGCGGCGCGATCACGACCGCGTCGGGGTTCGCCGTCGTGCTGCCCGGGTTCCCGCCGTCGAAGCGGTCGACGGCCATCGGGATGGCCGGGGCGAGCGGCGCGCTCGGGGCCGTCGTCGGCCCGGCGATCGGCTCGCTGCTCATCGAGGCCTTCGACTGGCGGGCGATCTTCTTGATGAACGTGCCCCTCTGCCTCGTGATCCTCGCCATCGGGCCCCGGCTCCTGCAGGAGTCACGGGACCCCGACGCCACCGGCCGCATCGATGTCGCCGGGGTGCTGCTCGGCACGCTCGCCGTCGGGCTCGTCATGTTCGGGATCGTCCAGAGCGAGGTGTGGGGTCTCGGCGACTGGCGGGTCTACGCACTCGCCGCCGCCGGGCTCGCGCTCTTCCCGATGCTCGTCCGCCGGTCGCGGGTCCACCCCGAGCCACTGCTCGATCTCGCGCTCTACCGGTTCGGCTCGTTCCGAGCCGCCAACATCGGCGTGATCTTCTACGGCTTCGCGTTCACGTCGTCCGGGCTCGCCGGCTCGCTCCTGCTCCAGGACCTCTGGGACCAACCGCTCACGACGGTCGGGCTCGCGTTCATCCCCGGCCCGCTCCTCGCTTCCATCGCCTCGCCGCTCACGGGCCGGCTGGCTGATCGCGTCGGCCACCGCTGGGTGCTCGGGATCGGCTGCGGCATCCTGGCGATCTCGAACCTGCTCGGCCTGGCGCTCTACACCGAGGACCCCGCTGTCTGGAGCCGCTTCCTGCCGATCTCGCTGCTCGGCGGCATCGGAGTCGGCCTCACGGTCGCCACATGGTCGTCGGCCGCGCTCGCCGACATCCCACCGGCGAAGTTCGGGGTCGCCGGAGCGACACAGAACACGATCCGCCAGGCGGCCTACGCCGTCGGCATCTCGATGACGATCACGCTCATCGCCGCCGGCGACCGCGGCCTCGGCGGCTTCCAGGCCGCCTACGTCTGGATGACGGTGTGCTTCGTCATCTCGGCCGCACTGGTGATCTGGCTGTTCCCCGCCGGATCGTCGAGCGACCGGGCGTAGCCCGGCGAC
>JAHDCV010000020.1:39366-62964 GCA_020629695.1 Acidimicrobiales bacterium
ACACCGGGCCTCGCAGGTCAGTCGATGTCTTCCCGGCGCCCGTCGGCGTGGATCGCGAACCGTCCGGCGTCGGCGCCGTGGTTCGGGTCCGGGCCGTCCCACGGCCAGCCCCCGAACTGGGTCGTCTGATAGTCGCGGAAGGCCTGTTCGATCTCGGCGTCGGTGTTCATGACGAACGGGCCGTATCGGGCCACGGGCTCCCCGATCGGGCGGCCCTGCAGCAGCATCATCTCGATCGGGCCGTCTCCGGCCACCAGCTCGAGATCGGTCTGGGCGTCGATGAGTGCGCCGTTGCCCCCGGGAAGGGCGTCGGGATCGTCGCCGATCGTCACCGAGGATCCGGTGAAGGCGTAGAGCACCCGGAGCGTGTCGTCTCCGGTGGCACGAGGCAGGGTCCATCGGGCACCGGCGTCGAGCACGATGTGCCAGATCGCGAGGTCGGCTTCCTCCTTCGACGCCCAGGAGTCCGGGGGTGGCGGCGAGGCGACGTGGCCGCCGAGTTCGCCGGCGACGACGGTGATCTCGATGCGGTTGCCGTCGTCGTCCTTCTCGACGACCTTCGGCGTGCGATGGTCCCAGAGCATCGTGAAGTAGGGGTCGACCATCTTGTCGGCGGCCGGCAGGTTCAGCCAGATCTGGAACAGCTCGAGCGGATTCGGAGCGTCGTCGTTGACGAGCGGGAACATCTCGCAGTGCTGCACACCGGAGCCGGCGGTCATCCACTGGGTGTCACCCCGACCGAATCGGGCGGTCGCGCCGAGTGAGTCGGCGTGGTCGATGAGCCCCTCACGCACGTAGGTCACGGTCTCGAACCCCCGGTGCGGGTGCTGCGGGAACCCCGGCACGTGGCTGCCGTGATACATGTTCCAGCCGTCCTTGCCGGCGAAGTCGCTGCCCATCTGCCGACCGGCCAGTGACGCGGCCGGCCCGAGCCGACCGTCACCCTCCGGATAGGCGTCGAGATGGTGGGCGACGAAGAGGAACGGATCGACGGTCGGCCACTGCGGACCGAGCTCGAAGCGTTGCTGGACGGGACTCACGGTCATGCGCAGGAGCCTACGTTCGACGCCCGCCCGGCCGGGAAGCCAGGATGGACCCATGGCCGCAGACCAGCCCGACGTGCACGTACCCGTGATCGACATCGGCGACCCGTCGGCCACCGAACGCGCCGCCCTCGACGCGGCCTGCCGTGAGCACGGCTTCTTCCTGCTCCGCGGCCACGGCATCGACGACCTGATCGACCGCACCTGGGCCGAGACGGCCCGGTTCTTCGACGCCGACCGATCGGTGCGCGAGGCCATCGTCCGCGACGCGGAGAACCCGTTCGGCTGGTTCGACCGGGAGCTCACGAAACGCCGCCGTGACCACAAGGAGGTCTTCGACTTCGTCGATCCGACGCATGCGAAGATCGACACCCGAAATCGCTGGCCCGATCTCGACGGTTTCCAGGCCTCGATGGCCGCCTTCTACGACGCCATGGCGGTGCTCGCCGGCCGCACGGTCCACCTGCTCCACGACCTCCTCGAGCTCGACGGCACCGACCGGGCGGCGATGAATCTCGACCGCCGTGCGAGTTCGGTCCGCCTCAACCACTACCCCGTCGGCGATCCGGTCCCCGAGGACGAGCGGGGCGACCTGGTCGGGCTCGGCGAGACCGCCCTCGGGCTGCACACCGATCCGGGCACGCTCACGCTGCTGCTCCAGGACGACACCGGCGGGCTCCAGACACGGACTCGCAACGGCGAGTGGCTCGACGTGCCGCCGATCCCCGGCACGATCGTGGTGAACCTCGCCGACGCCGTCCAGGTCTGGACCAACGACCGCTACGTGGCCGCCGTGCACCGGGTGGTACCGATGACCGAACGACGGCGCTTCTCGATCCCCTTCTTCGGCAACCCCGCCCGCGGGACCATGGTCGAGCCGCTGCCGAGCCTCGGTGACACGGCCCGCTACCGGGCATTCGACTGGAGCGAGTTCATCCGCGCCCGCCAAGACGACAACTTCGTCGATGCCGGCACCGACGACGCCCAGATCTCGGACTACCTGATCGAACCCGTCAGCCCGTGAGCAACGGCCGGGACGGCGCCCACACGTAGCCGTTCGGGCAGATGATGAAGGCCTCACGCAGCCCGTGCGGCTTGTCGGCCGGCTCCTGGAGGATCTCGAGCCCGAGCGACCGGGCCCGGTCGACCGCGTCGTCCGGATCGGTCTCGTAGAGACGGATCTCGACGCCCGGACCCCGGGCGTCGACCGCGGCCACCACGGCACCGAGCGGATGCGAGTGGTAGGTGCCGTCGGCGTGAAGCTGGAGCACCTCGTCGCCGTAGGTGAGGATCGCGAAGTCGGCGGTCGCCTGGAAGGACCGCATGTCGAACACGGACTCCAGCATGAGCACCTGGGCCATCACGTCCCGCACCAGGAGGTTGAGACCGAGGCCGCGGAGACCCGCGCCGAAGGTGTCGGGGTCGACCGTGTCGAGATCGATGCCATCGAGGGTCGGGCGTTCGTCGCGCATGCCGAGAACCTAGGTCGCCCGCAGCACACCAATCCGCCGGATCCGGCTACGTTTCGGCCGTCATGGAGGCGGATCGCAATCACCTGTACGGATTGGTCGGATTCGTGGTCTCCGGTCTCATCTTCCTCGTGGCCGCGATTCTCAACCGGGACTGGTGGACCTTCGCCGGCGCGACGGTCTGGATCGTCGCCTGTGGCTTCTGGATCGTGCCGTACACCAAACGGTGATCCCGCGGTGTCAGCGCCCGAGCGCCGCCGCGACCCGCCGGAGATGCTCCGGCCCCATGCCACAACACCCGCCGACCATCGTGGCGCCGAGTGTCAACCACGACGGCACGTGGGCCGCGTACTCGCCCGGCGTGAGGACGTCGTGGAAGACCCACTCGCCGTCCACGATCTCGGCGGCGTGACCGTAGGCCCCGAGCGGGCCCGGCCAGCGCGAGCGGATCGCGGCGAGACCGACCTCGACGAGTCGGACGTCGGAGTGCATCAGGCACACCGCGTCGACGGCACCCGACGCGACGACGTGATCGACGGCGTCGGTCAGCACGCCGCCGTCGCGGAGCGGCAACGGATCGCCCAACGCCTCGGGTTCGCAACCCTCCTCGGGTCCGATCGAGAATCCGACCCAGAGCGGGAGGCCGACGGTGGCCGCCGCGGCGAGCGTGACCTCGAATCGCTCCAGATCCACCATCATCTCGAGGCTCAGGAACTCGGCGCCGGCGTTGCGCATGATCGTCGCCTGGGCGACCGTGTCGTCGTACAACCGCTCCAGGTCCAACCGCTCGCCGGTGAAACTCCAGTTGCTGATCCCTGCGGCGACCACCACGTGATCGGCCCCGGAAGCCTCGTCCCGGGCACGCACGGCGATCTCGACCGCTCGCCGGTTCACCGTCTCGAACTGGTCGACCACACCGGCGTCGGCGAGGATGTTCCGGCCGGCGGCGAAGGTGTTGGCGACGATCAGATCCGCCCCGATCGCCAGGTAGTCGTCATGGATGGCCCGCACGACCTCCGGGTGGGTCAGCGCTGCGCCGCCCGCCCAACCGTTCGGCAGCTCGGGCACCCCCCGCTTCACGGTCTCGGAGCCCGTTGCCCCGTCGATGAGGATGAGGTCGCCCGCGTGCATGCGGGCGAGGAGGTCGTCGTAGCGCGCCACGTGCCGGGTCTAGCACCCGACGAGCAGAGGGTGCCTCAATCGGCGCCGACGGCCGCCGCGACGGCCCGGGCACGACTGAGCTCGAGTCGCTCGGCCAGTTCGGGAAACTCCCGGACGGCCGCCTCGAACTCCCGGATCCCCATCACCGACGCGGTGACCGTGGTGCGGGCGACCAACGTCGCCGAGCGGGGCCCGACGCCGGTCCCCTGCTCGGCGAGCAGAGCGACCTCGCCGTAGTGGTCGCCCGGGCCGATGGTCGAGACGAGTCGGTCGTCGACGAAGACGTCCACCTCGCCGTCGAGAATCACCCCGAACTCGTCGCCTCGACGCCCCTGGCGGGCGAGCTGGTAGCCCTCCACCATCTGGACCGGAGCGCTCAACGCCTCCAGGCGCTTACTGCACTTGCGGCTGATCCCTTGGAAGACCGTGCCGCTGGTGATCGAATACTCGTTGCTCATGCCTGCCATCCCCTCGTCGTTCCAGGATGAGCATCCCCCTGATCGGGGATCGTGTCGGCGTCCGGAGACCTCCGATCGTGGGTATTCGACTCCACTCCGGTCAGGGCCGGTTCGCTCCGATCACGACATAGCCGTCGATGGTGGCGAGCGCGTCGCCGGTCGGGGCGTCCGGAAGGGCGTGACCGAACTGCTCCGAGCGGACCTCGCCGACCCACTTCGAGTGCTGGTATTCGTGGTTGATGATCGAGATCATCATCGTCTCGGCGATGAAGCGGAGCTGCGCCGGTGCGCCCACGTCGCCCCGGTCGATCGTGCCGACCCAGTGACGAACCCGATCAGCCACGTCGTCCCGATATCGACGGATGCGATCGAGCCCGGGAAGATCGCCGCGGGCGCGCTCGGCCGTTGCGCTGTCCATGAGACGATCCAACGCGGCGTCGATCGGCGGCTCGGCCGCGGTCAGGTTCCGGACCATGAAGTGTGCGACGGCGGGCTGATGCCCGAGATGCCATCCGATCGCACTCGACTCGGGGTGGGGGCGCCAATGCACCTCGTCGACCGAGAGGTCGCGCCAGAGGTCATCGGTGTAGGCCAGCGCCCGGTCGTATTCGACGAGCAGCTCGGGCAGGTCCATGGCGGTCTCCAGTCTCCACGGCCCGGATCGGATCGTGTTCGGGGCCGGGAGGTCCCGGGCCGCTACGTTCCAACGGATGAAACCGTCAGGGTGTTCCCGTCGCCGAGCGGTTGGGATGATCGCCGCCCTGATCATCGCGGGAGCATGCACGTCCGCCGGACCGGACGACACAGCCGGATCCTCGGAGCCCTCGGCGCCGGCCTCCGTCGACACCATCGGCGACACGACGGCGGCGAGCCCGACCACCACCGCACCGTCCACGACCGCAACGACCCCGACCACGTCCGCCACCCCCGTGACTCGAGGGCCGGATCTGCCCCGGGGCGACATCGGTGGTTTCAACATCGGCCACGGCGTGATGAACGAGGACCTCGTCGAGCTCCGATGGACCTCGGTCGATGCCGCCGAGACCATGCATCGGGTGTATCGGGTGCCGACGGTCGGCACCGACCCGGCCACCGTCGATCTGGCGAATGCGACGCTCGTCTACGCCGGTCCCGATCTCGCGTTCGACGATCGCGCCGCGCCGCCAGGTGAGTTCTGGACCTACGTGCTCGAGATCGACGCCGACGGGATCACCGGCCAGACCCGAGCCTGGACCGACGTGCTCACGGTCACCGACACGACCCCACCGACGGCGATCACCGGGTTGTCCGCCGCCGTCACGAGCGACGGGGTCCTCCTGCGTTGGAATCCCGCCGACGACGACGTCGAGTTCGGGGCATACGCCGTCCTGCTCGTGAACGACGACGACACGGCGACGTACCTCGGAGGCGGCGCCGACGTCGGCTTGACGAGTTTTCTCGACGACCGGCCGCCGTCCGGCCAGGCCACCTACCGGGTCCAGGCCGTCGACTACCACGACAACCGATCAACGGCCGAGATCACCGTCGAGGTGCCCTGACGGCGGCCCTTCTCCTAGGTTCGGCCCATGGCGACCCACCCGGAACTCGGCTTCTACACCCTCGCCGGCGCACCCGAGAGTCCACGAGCGCTGATCGACGAGGTCCGGGATGCCGAGTCGATCGGCCTCGGGGCGTGCTTCGTCTCGGAGCGGTTCAACGTCAAGGAGGCGGCGACCCTGTGCGGCGCCGTCGGAGCGGTCTCGAACGACATCCGGATCATCACCGGCGCCACCAACCACAACACCCGTCACCCCATCGTGACCGCGTCACATGCGAGCACCATGCACGCCCTCACCGGTGGCCGCTTCACGCTCGGGCTCGGACGCGGCATCGGCCGCATGCAGGACGCGTTCGGCATGGGCAGGATCACGACGGCGCAGATGGAGGACTTCGCCGGCCTCATGCGCCGGCTGTGGAGGGGTGAGACCGTGGTCGGCCACGACGGGCCGGCCGGCTCCTGGCCCGTCCTCCGCCTCGACCCGCGGTTCGACCTCGACATCCCGCTCGCCCTCGTGGCGTTCGGACCGAACTCACTCGCCCTGGGCGGCCGGGTCTTCGACGACGTCGTCCTCCACACGTTCTTCACCGACGAGACACTCCAGAGGTGCGTCGGGACGGTGAAACGAGCTGCGGAGGAGGCGGGGCGTGATCCCGACTCGGTCCGCGTGTGGTCGTGCTACGCAACGATCGGCGACCACCTGCCCGAGCCGTTGCGACTCAAGAAGACGGTGGGCCGCCTGGCCACCTACCTGCAGGCCTACGGCGACCTGCTGGTGAACACGAACCGTTGGGATCCTGCCGTGCTGGCCACGTTCCGCGCCGATCCGATGGTCGCGACGTTCGGTGGCGCGATCGACGACAAGGCCGACACGACCCAGCTCGAACACATCGCCACCCTGCTCCCCGACGAGTGGCTCGCGCCAGCCGCCACGGGCACACCCGAAGCGTGCGCGGACGCCGTACGAAACCAACTGGCGCTCGGTGCCGATGGGGTCATCCTGCACGGAGCGAGTCCGACCGAGCTGGCCCCGATCGTGGCGGCGTACGCCGAGGCATGAGTCGAGCGATGTCACGGGCTTGACTTTTCCACCTGGTTAATTAACTATCTGGTTCATGCCCACCGTCCTGGAGCGAGAACGAGCGCTCGACGACATGTTCGCCGCCCTCGCCAACCCGACCCGCCGGGCGATGATCATCCGCCTCGCCGACGGTGAGGCGACCGTCTCCGAACTCGCCGCGCCGTTCGAGATGTCGATGCCGGCGATCTCGAAGCACCTGTCGGTCCTCGAACGGGCCGGGCTCATCCGACGCGAACGCGACGCACAGTTCCGGCGATGCCGACTCGAACCCGAAGCGCTCGCCGTCGCGAGCTCATGGGTCGACACCCAACGACGCACCTGGGAGACCAGCTTCGACCGCCTCGAACGACGCCTCGCCGAGACGAGCGTCGACACCACCGCACCAACCATCCCGACCCCGGAAGGGCCCACCCCATGAACACCCCCGACACGCAGGCCGTCGTCATCGAACGCACCCTCGACGCACCGATCGAGGCCGTCTGGTCGATGTGGGCCACCGCGGAGGGGTTCGCCTCCTGGTACGGGCCCGAAGGTGCGACCATCCCGAGCTGCACCCACGACCTGACGGTCGGCGGGCGCCGCCACCTCTGCATGGAGATGCAGACACCGAACGGTGCCATGCAGATGTGGTTCGTCGGTGAGTTCCTCGAGATCGACGAGCCCAACCGCCTCGTCTACACCGAGACGATGTCGAACGAGGCCGGTGACACCCTCTCCCCCGCCGAGATGGGCATGCCCGAGGGCACGCCGACCTCGACCACCGTCACCGTCGAGCTCACCCCGATCGACGGGGGCACGCGCATGGTCCTGACGCACGCCGGCGTGCCCGCCGACTCCCCAGGAGCGCAGGGTTGGCAGATGGCGATCGGCAAGCTGGAGACCCGCCTGGCCGCATGATCGGGTCGGGTGCCCGGGTCTTCCCGGGCACCCGAGGTCCGATCCGTGTCGCTGCAGCGAGCGCGACCGCTCAGACCATGTCGGCGAAGACGCGGATGTCGCGGACCGTGCCGAGATACACCTCCGGCATGGCGTCACGGAACAGGCAGTCACCGGCGTGGCACGTGCCGTTGACCGTGCGACTCCGGGCGTCGACCCCGGCGGCGAGGAGCTTGCGGTAGTACGCGAGGCCCTCGTCTCGGAGCGGGTCGAGCTCGTTGACCGAGATCATGTGCGGCGGCAGACCCTCGAGCATCTCGACCGGGGCGTGATAGGGCCAAGCGAGCGGATCGACGTCGTCGGCACCGTCGGGGCTGTACGAGCGCATCAGCGCCCCCATCATCGAGCAGTTGAGGAAGTAGTCGTCGTTCTCGTAGAGCGATGGCAGCGCCGGGTCCTTCGAGGCGTACAGGCCCGAGATGTAGGGGCACTGGGCGTACACGCCGGCGATCACGTCGCCGAGCCCGTCCTGCTTCGCCCGGAGCGCCGTGGCGATGGCGAGGTTGCCGCCACCCGACTCACCGGACACCACGATCTTCGAGATCCCGAGATCCTCACGCCGTTGGTCGATCCAGGCGAGCGCACTCACACAGTCGTTCAGCCCGGCCGGGAACGGATGGGGCCCGAGCTTGCCCATGGCATTCCGGAACTCGACGCCCACCACGACCATGCCGGTCGCCGCGAGCTCGTCACGCCAACGGGCATAGCCCGGATTGCTGGCCTCGAGGATCGCCATGCCACCGCCGTGGGTGTGGAGGATCGCCGGCATCGGCCCGGTGGACTCGGCCGGTGCGTGCACGTAGAGGCTGATGTCGTTGCCGTCGATGCCCTGGATCAGCTCGGTGCGCCGTTCGACACCCTCGACAGCGGGGCTGTTCAGGGCGAGGACGCCGCCGAGGGCGTTGAACCCCTCCTCGGCGAGGAGGCCGTACTCGAGGATGGCCTCGATCGGTGAGTTCACGTCGACCGGCGCCGGTTCGGGCGCACCGGCCAGGCCGAGGGCCTGGAGTGCGGCGACCATGCGCGGGTCGGCGCGGGGGTCGTTTTCGATGAGTCGGCTCGGATCGCCGAGCTTGCCGGGGAGGTCGATGTCGAGGTCCATGCCAGCGAGTCTCGCATTTCGAGACGGACTCTGCCGGGCAACGAGGATTCGGGCGCCGGTCGCCAGCCCACCGGGCCAGACTCGGCACCGATGTCGACACCAACCACCGCCGGATCGAGGACGGGGCCCACCGGCCGAGCCGAGCGGATCACCTCACTCGACGCGATCCGTGGTGTCGCCACCCTCGGCATCCTCCCGATGAACGCCCTCAGCTTCGGACTGGTCGGGGCGGCCTACCTCAACGTGCAGGCCGACGGCACCGACACGCCGCTCGACTGGATCATCGGCCTCGCCACGATGCTCTTCGTCGACCAGAAGATGATGGCGCTCTTCTCGCTGCTGTTCGGCGTCGGCATCGTGATCTTCGCGGATCGGGCGAAGATCAAGGGTCGGCGGGTGCGGCTCCTCAGCTTGTGGCGGTTCGCGCTCCTCCTGGGGATCGGCCTCCTCCACTCGCTGCTCTGGGAGGGCGACATCCTCGTCCTCTACGCCTTCTGCGCACCGTTCGTCCTCGCGCTTCGCCGGCTCCCCTCGCGCGTTCTGCTCACCCTCGGCACGGCGCTCGCCCTCGCGGGAACGTTCGCCGCGCCGTTCGTGCAGGACGGCCTCGGTCCCGGAGGTGACGGCCTCGGCGACCTCTGGTTCACCGACGGCTCGGTCGAGTCCGATGCCGTGTTCATGTGGTTCGTCGGCAACGCCGTCGGTCGGGCACTGGGCCTGATGCTCATCGGTGTCGCACTGCACCAGCTCGGCGTCGTGCAGGGCGACCGGGGCGACGCGTTCTACCGACGCATGGCGACGTGGGGGCTCGGGGTCGGCGGCGCCGTCACCGCGACGGGCCTCGTGTGGCGGATGGTCGACGGCTGGTCGGCTGAGTGGGCCATCACGGGCCACACGCCGACCGGGCTCGGCACGATCCCGATGGCCCTCGGCTACCTGGCCCTCGTGATCCTCTGGAACGACCGGGGTGGACGCTTCCTCGTGAGCGTCCGCAACGTCGGCAAGATGGCGCTCACCAACTATCTGGCGCAGTCGATCCTGGGCGTCGTGATGTTGACCCGCCTGGCCCGCGACATCGATCTGTCCCGCACGGCGATCGCCGTCTGGATCGTCGGTGTCTGGGCGCTGCAGCTCTGGTGGTCGACCTGGTGGCTCGACCGCTTCCGATCGGGCCCGTTCGAGTGGGCCTGGCGCTGTGCGACCTACCGGGAGCGGGCGCCGCTGCGCCGCTGAGCCGCACGCACCCACATGGCCGCATCCGCGACCGACCACTAGGTTCGTCGATCGATGGTGCGCCTCAGCGATCTCCACCCCACCGAAGCCGACCACCTCCGAGCCCGGGCGGCGGCGATGCCGTCGCTCGAGTGCGAGCGTTGGCTCGAACCGAAGCCGCTGGCCGAGTCGACCGTTGCGATCGTGTCGACCGCGGGTTTCCATCGCCGCGACGACCCGCCGTTCCGGCCGGGCTCACTCGACTACCGCCTGATCCCCCGCGGCGTCGACTGGAGCGAGGTCGTGCTGTCACACATCAGCGCGAACTTCGACCGCAGCGGCCTCGCCGAGGATCCCAACGTCGCCTTCCCCCTCGACCGCCTCGAGGATCTCGCCGCCGCGGGCGAGATCGGTGGCGTGTCGGCCTGGCACTACTCGTTCATGGGTGCGCTGCCGGCACCGCAGCTGCTGGACGAGGCCGGCACCGAGGTCGGCCGCCTGCTCGCCGCGGACGACGTCGATGTCGCCCTGCTGGTTCCGATCTGACCACTCTGCACGGGCGCGGTCGGCGCCCTCGCCCACTACATCGAACGGGCCGGCGTGGCGACGGCCTCGATCAGCCTCGTGCGGGAACAGAGCGAACAGGTCCAGCCCCCACGGGCGCTCTGGGTGACATTCCCGCTCGGCCGCCCCCTCGGCGTGGCCGACGATCCCGGTTTCCAACTCGACGTGGTCCGCGGGGCACTCGACATGTTGGCGACGGCCACCGAGCCGACGATCGAGGACCACCCCATCGACGCACCCTCGCCCGGGCCGGAGGTGTGGGCCTGCCCGTTGAACCTGCCGGTCGACCCCGACGAGTCGCTCGGCGGGCGTGTCCGTGCCGAGGTCGACCGACTCCGGCCGTGGGCGACCGAGACCCGTCGACGTCGCGGGCGGACACTCTTCGGCGCCTCGGGCGCCGCACCCGACCAGGTCGACGAGGTGGTCGACGCACTGGTCGGGGTCGCCGAATCCGGCGACCTCGCGACGTCGCCGACCGGCGAGATCGAGTGGGCCCACCCGATGCCACTGCTGATCCGGCATCTCGTGGACGACCTTCGGGGGTTCGTGCACGAGGGCCTGGCGGCGCAGCCCGGGTCGGCTGCGCCGACCCACGATGACCTGAACAACTGGATCTTCGGCGACGTTGCTTCCGGTGGGACCGCCTTCGGCGAGCTGTTGTTGACCCTCGGCGACCATCTCACCGCAGCCGGGGAGGAGGATCCGATGGCGATGCTCGTGCGTGGTCTCGTGATCCCCGAGGGCCGCTACCACGGGCAGGCGAACTTCAAGGGTCTCGCCGGCTACGACGACTGAGTCGGGGGCCCGACACGACGGTCAGTCCGCGGTCCGCATGATCGCCGCCGCGGCCTCCGGCAACGCCGACATGCAGTTGGGATTGGCTCGCACCAGTGTCCGGACCCCATCACGCTCGGTCAGGACGAAGCGCTGCCCACCGAGCACCTTGAGGTGGTGCGACACGTTCGGCTGGGTCAACCCGAGCGCGTCGGCGAGCTCACCGACGGTGACGGGACCGTCGAGCCCCGCCAGGTGGTGGAGGACCCGCAATCGGGTGCCGTCGGCGAGCACCTTGAACCACGAGGCCCACTCGTCGAAGGTCGCATCGGTCGGCTCGGCCACGCCACGAGCCTAGATCGAGATCGGGCTTGCGCTCTCACATCAATCAACTATCGTTGATTGTTGATGAATGATATCCGATCCACCATCGTCCTGATCGCCGAACTGGCGGTGCTGTTCTTCGCCGTCACGTTCGCGATCCAGCTGTTCCAAGCCCGGTTCGGCTCCGACCGCCTGCGCCGGTGGATCGGCGGCCGTCCGGTCGTGGCCGCGCTCAAGGGCATCGCCCTCGGCTTCGTCACGCCGTTCTGCACGTTCACTGCGGTGCCCATGCTGGTCGGGCTCCGTCAAGCCCGGGTCACCCCGGCGGGGTACGTCGCCTTCATCGTCGCGGCGCCGGTGCTCGACCCGGTGTTGTTCGGGGCCCTCGTGCTCATCGCCGGACTCAAGACGGCGACGATCTACGCGGCGATCGCCTTCACCGGCGCGATGACCCTCGCCCTGATCGCGGAGAGGGCGGATCTCGACCGTCGGCTCCCTCCACCAGTCGATCTGACGGACGACGCCACGTGCGCGTCGGCCGGTGCATCCGGATCAACCGGGTGGCGCGGGCTCCGCACCGAGGCACCGATGGCGGCTCGCGCCGCCCGACGACTGTTGGTCGGGATGGCCCCGATCCTGCTGCTCGGTGTCGCTCTGTCGATCGCGATCGAACTCGCGGTGCCGCCGTCGGTCACCGAGCGGTTGACCGCGGCCCATCCCGCCCTCTCGATCCCGATCGCCGCAGCCCTCGGCACACCGCTCTACGTCAGCACGGCGCTGTTCGTCCCGCTCGCCGACTCGCTGACGACGGCCGGCGTCGGCCTGGGCGCCATCGTCGCCCTCACCATCGCCGGAGCCGGCGCCAACCTCCCCGAGTTCGTGATCCTGTCGAAGCTGGCTCGGCCCCGGATCATCGCGACCTTCTTCGTGTACGTCTTCGGCGTGGCGGTCGTCGGTGGCTTCGTCACGCAGGCCATCCTCGGCTGATCGGCCTCAGCCTTCGAGGGGCGGAGCGTCGAGGGCCCGTAGAGCTGCATCACCTCGTGCCAGAAACAGCTCGCCCGCGGCACCCCAGATGTCGAGGAGGTCCCCGATCGGGCGGCCGGCGACCTCCTCGGCCACGGCCGCCGCGGCGACACCGAGGCCGTCGACGTTCACGAGGAACCGGGCGAACCGGATCATCACACCGATGTCGATGACCGCCAGGAGGACCGCGGGGTCGAGGTCGGGCCGGACGCCCGAAACACCCTCGAGATATCCGGACACCACCGCATCACGGAGCGACGCGACCGCGTCGACATCGACGTCGCCGTGCGACACCGTCACGGCGATCATGCCGGCGGCGTCGCTCCCGATCGGGGCGAGACCGAGCAGCGCCCAGTCGATCAGCGCGAACGAGTCGCCGAGCGCCGTCGCGTTCCTGCTGAACACGTCCAGATGGTGGAGGCCGCTCGGCACGCGATCGAGGAGTTCGACGAGCTCGGCGGGACCGTGCCCGATCCGATCGAGCGCCGGACGCCATGCATCGATCAGCGGACCGACGACCGATGACGACCCACCCGCTGGCGACGGCTGGTGCGCTCCGGCCTGGCGAGCCTCGCCGAGGACCACCTCGCTGGAGAGCCACGGAGGCCGGCCGGCCTCGACCACGGGTGTGGCATTCACATGCCCGAGTCGGCCGGCGAGTTCGTGGAGTGCGTCGAGCCCGGTGACCGGCACGAAGTCGAGATCATCGAGGACGAGCACTGCGGCGTGGTCCGTCTCGGCGGAAGCGAGCAGCTCGGGCAGCATCAGGCCCTCGGGCAGCTGATCGGCCAACCACTCGGAACGGTGGGCCTCCAGCTCGCGCCGCCAGAAGGCCGGGTGATCGGGAGGCACGTCGTTGCGTCGGATGACCTTGACGACCACATGCCGCTCGCCGCGCCGGAGTCGGCTGACCACCGACCCGAACGACCCACCGCCGGTGCCGGGCAGGCGCTCGACCACCTGCCAGGGGCCGTCGAGCAGATCGAGCGCGGCATCGAGCCCGGACTGTTCCCACTCGACACGTTCGCCGGACATCGGACGACACCCTACGACCAGTGCTCTGCGGCGTCGCCTGTCGCCCCGACCGCGACCTGTGCGAAGCTCGCCACCAACCGACGACCCGAGGAGTCGAATGATGAGTGACGTGAGCGAGGTCTGGACGCAGGCGGCCGACAAGTGGGACGCCGTGATGGCGACCATGGGTGATGGCGACGGTGACAAGACGACACCGTGCGACGGTTGGACCGTCACCGAGCTCGTCGATCACGCGATGTTCTGGCAGAACCGCGGGGCCGGCGTCTTCGGCGTCGACGGGGAAGGTGTCGAGTGGGCCGACCTCAAGCCACAGGTCACCGCCGCACTCGCCGAGCCGGGCAACCTCGAGGGTGAGGCGGCCGCGATGGGCGGCATGCCCAAGCAGGCCGTCGCCGGCCTGATCACGGCCGATCTCCTCATCCACTCATGGGACCTGGCGCGCTCGCTCGGCGCCGACGAGACCCTGCCCGCCGCCGCCGTCGAGGCGACGCTCATGGGACTCCAGCGCCTGCCCGACGCCATGCTGCGGAGCGAGACGATGTTCGGCCCCGCCGTCGAGGTCGCCGACGACGCGAGTGCGCAGGACCGCCTCATCGCGTTCGTGGGCCGCCAACCCTGACGGTGCGGGACTCACCGCCGTCGCCGGCTGTCTCGTGTGGACGAGCACCGGTGAGCCCTTCCTGAAGCCTCGCTGAGATCGACGGTCGGACGCCCCGCTGCGGACCGCTGCACCCTAAGGTCGCTGCGGTTCCCGGGCCGGCAGGAGTGGCGCACGCATGAGAACGATCTTCGCGGTCATGGCCGCATTGGTGCTCGTCGCCACAGCCTGTGGGACCGAGCCCGCAGAGGAAGCCCTCGCCGCCGGCGCCCGTCAGGACGACACTCGCACCCTCGAGGAAAAGGTCGACACCGACGGCGACGGTGAGATGAGCGAGGAGGAGATCGAGACCTACGCCCGCACGACGCTGCTCGAGTTCTCCCAGTGCATGCGCGACAACGGCTATCCGGACTTCACCGACGTCGTGCTCGAGGACTTCACCGACGGCGGCGGCGGACAGGGCCGATTCCTCGGGCTCATGGCGGAGCGCGGCGTGCAGCTGACGGACCCCGACGCCGTGCCGACGCTCCAGTCGTGTGGATCCGAGCTCAGCAACCTCCAGACCTTCGCCCCCCAGCCGAGCGACGAGGAGCGGCAGGAGACCGAGGCCGCCGTGCTCGAGTTCGCCGCCTGCATGCGGACGACCGGTGGCGTGCCCGACTGGCCCGACCCCGACTTCGCGAACAACAACTCGGCCAACGGCTACGGACCGGAGATCCTCCAGCAGTTCGACATCCAGTCGGACGAGATCCAGGACGCCATCGAGACCTGCACGGCCGAAGACGCCGCCATCACGATCGGCGGCGGCGCCGATGACAGCGACGGCGAGGAGGCAGCGGTCGACGAGGTCGCCGGCGAGCCCGAGCCCATCGAGCGGCAGCCGATCAGTCCCGTGATCGAGGGGGACACGAGCGATCTGAACACCGCCGTGGTCACCCGCCGCGACCTCGTGCAGACACGTTCGCTCGACGGCACGCTCGGATACGGCGAGCAGCGGCCCTTCCCGACCAACACCACCGGCATCGTGACCCGGTTGCCCGAGGCCGGCGACGTCGTCGACTTCGGCGAGCCGATCTTCTGGGTCGACGACGAACCAGTGCTGCTCTTCCAGGGCGACCTCCCGCAGTACCGGCCGTTCCGCTCCGACATGGACGATGGCGCCGACGTCGTGCAGCTCGAGCGGAACCTCGTGCAGTTCGGCTACGCCGACGACCTCGACCTCACCGTCGACGACGATTTCACGGCGATCACTCGTGACGCCGTCGAGGAGATGCAGCGCGCGCTCGGCATCGACGACGACGGCCGCATCGACCTCGGACGCATCGCCTTCTCGCTCCGACCGATCCGGGTGAGCGACGTGCACGTCGAGATCGGCCAGTCGATCTCGCCGCAGCTCACGGTGATCAGCGTGACCGGCGACGAACAACGGATCCTCGTCGACCTGGACGCCGAGGACCGCTCACTCGTCGAGATCGGCGCCAGCGTCGACATCGAGCTGCCCGACGGCACCGTCGTGCCCGGGGAGATCGAGGAGATCGCCGAGGTGGCCACCCGCAGCCTCAACCCGCAGACCGGCGCCGAGGGTGATCCGACCATCGAGGTCTCCGTCGTCTTCTCCGGGAGCGCACCCGAGATCTTCGACGCCGCACCGGTCGAGGTCGTGATCACCGAGGAGGTCACCGCCGGTGTCCTCACCGTGCCGGTCCCGGCGCTGGTGGCGCTGTCGGGTGGTGGTCACGCCGTCGAACTGATCGTGGAGGGCGGCACCCAGTTGATCGGCGTCGAGCTCGGCGACTTCGTCGACGACATCGTCGAGATCACCGGCGACGTGCAAGAGGGCGACACGGTCGTGATGGCCGCCGCCGGCTGATCCGATGTCGAACGCCGTCCTCGAACTGCGTGGGGTCACCAAGTCCTACGCCGGCTCACCACCCATCGAGGTGCTGAAGGGCATCGACCTGTCGATCCACGACGGCGAACTCGTCGCGATCGTCGGACCATCGGGCTCGGGCAAGAGCACGCTGCTCAACATGATGGGGGCGCTCGACCGCCCCACCACGGGCGAGGTCCTCATCGACGGGGAGATCGTGAACGACCTGCGGGACCCGGCGTTGTCGGCGGTCCGCGGTCGCCGACTCGGGTTCGTCTTCCAGCAGTTCCATCTGCTGCCCGGCCTCAGCGCCACCGAGAACGTGGCGACCGGGCTGCTCTATCACGGGACCAGCGGCCGCAAACGCAAGGAGGCCGCCCGGGAGGCGCTGCGGCGGGTCGGGCTGGGCCATCGCCTCGACCAGAAGCCCGGGAAGCTCTCGGGTGGAGAACGTCAGCGGGTCGCGATCGCACGCGCCCTGCTCGGCGACCCGGCGATCGTGCTCGCCGACGAACCGACCGGGAACCTCGACTCGCAGACGACCGAGGAGATCGTCGAGCTGTTCCTCGACCTCAACGCCCAGGGCTCGACGATCGTGATGATCACCCACGACAAGGAACTCGCCGCCTCGATGCCGCGCCGGATCGAGATCCTCGACGGCGAGATCCGCGACCACGGCGGCGCGTCATGAGCGGCCCTCGCGTGCGCAGCCGGCTGCGGGTCATCGACGTGGTCCGTCAGGCCGTGCTCGGTCTCACGAGCCGCCGACTCCGCACGGCGCTCACCGCACTGGGCATCTCGATCGGGATCGCCTCGCTCATCAGCATCCAGGGCATCACCGAGGCCAACCAGGCCGACGCCCGGGCGGAGATCGACGCGCTCGGTTCCGACTTCCTGCTGATCGCCCCGGGCACCAACGTGACCGAGGAGGCCGAACTCCTCCCCCAGGCCCCGGCGATGCTCGACACCCACATCGACGAGCTCGAGTACGTCGCCGCGCTGTATTCCGTGGACGCCCGGGCCAGGAAGAACGAACTGATCCCCGAGGCCCAGACCGGCGGCGTGACCGTGAGCGCCGTCACCGCGTCGGGCCTGGACCTGCTCGAGCCGGTGAACGGGACCGTCGCGTTCGGCCGCTTCCACGACACCACCTCCGTCGAGGTGCCGGCCGTGGTGCTCGGCTCCCTCGCCGCCGAACGCCTCGGCATCCGTCACCTCGTCGGCCACCCGACCATCAACATCTCCGGCAACGACTTCGCCGTCATCGGTGTGCTGAACGAGTTCGAGACGATCAACACCGATTTGAACCGAACGGCGATCATCGGGCTGAACGTCGCCGCCAGCCTCTTCGAGACCCCCGACAACCCGGGGCTGATCTACGCCCAGGTGCCGCCGGAGCAGCTCGACGAGGCCCGGGACCGCATCCCGGCCCAGGCCAACCCGCTCGCCCCCGGCGAGGTCGCCGTGTCGCGCCCCACCGAGGCGCTCGAGATCCGTGAGGTCATCGACGAGACGTTCGCCCGGATTCTCCAGGCGCTCGCGCTGATCGTGCTCGCCGTCGGCGGCATCGGCATCGCCAACATCATGGTGATCTCGGTGATCGAGCGACGCGGCGAGATCGGTCTGCGCCGCTCGCTCGGGGCGACCCGCCGCCACATCGCCGCACAGTTCATCCTCGAGTCGACGGTGCTGTCGCTGCTCGGCGGGATCCTCGGGGTCACGATCGGCGTCGGCATCGTGTTCGGCTACGCGCAGTACAAGGACTTCGAGCTGATCATCCCGTGGTTCTGGTTGTCGGTCGGCGTGGCCGCGGCGTTCGGCCTCGGCGCCCTCGCCGGCCTCTACCCGGCGTGGCGGGCGAGCCGCCTCGATCCGGCTGAAGCGGTGCGGCCAGCCGCCTGATCGGGGCTCGACGACGGGCGCTGGGCGCACCTCTTCGCTCGCCACGCCAGGATCTGAAACACTCGGCTCGCCGATCGAGCGACCACGGGAGCCGGGATGATCCACCAGCAACGAGCCGACGACCGGGCGGGCACGAGGTGACGACGCGGGGCATGGCCCACATCGCCGGGGTGTACGAACATCCGCTGCGGAACATCCCCGACAAGACGGTGCCGCAGATCCACGCCGAGGTCGCACTCGGGGCCCTCGCCGATGCCGGGCTGACCATGGCCGACGTGGACGCCTACTACTCCGCCGGCGACGCTCCCGGCTTCGGGGCGCTCTCGATGATCGATTATCTCGGGCTCGACGTGCACCACGTCGACGACACCGAGACCGGCGGCTCGTCGTACCTCGTGCACGTGCGCCACGCGGCGCAGGCGATCGCCGCCGGCCACGTCGACGTCGCCCTGATCACCCTCGCCGGCAAGCCCCGCACGGGCGGCACCGGGCCGGGTGCGAGCGCCCGCTTCTCCGATGCCCCCGAGGCGCCCTTCGAGAACATGTTCGGCATGGGCATCATCAGCGGGTACGCCATGGCCGCCCAGCGCCACATGCACGAGTTCGGCACCACCAGTGCCGACCTCGCCGAGATCAAGGTCGCCGCCTCGACGCACGCCCAGCACAACCCCGACGCCTTCCTGCAGGACGTCGTCACGGTCGATCAGGTGCTCGAGTCCCGACTGATCAGCGACCCGCTCCACCTGCTCGACGCCTGTGTCGTGACCGACGGCGGCGGCGCGCTGGTCGTCGTGAGCGAGGCCGTCGCGAAGACCCTCGACCGGCACACCATCCCGGTCCTCGGCGGCGGCGAGGCGATCAAGGGCACCCGAGCCGGCCGGGTCGATCTCACCCACACCGCGGCCGTGGTGAGCGGACCGAAGGCGTTCGCCGAAGCCCGCGTGACGCCCGCCGACATCGACTACGCCTCGATCTACGACAGCTTCACGATCACGGTGCTGGTGACCCTCGAGGACCTCGGCTTCTGCGAGAAGGGCGGCGGCGGCGCGTTCGTGCGCGACGGCGCCCTGCAGGCGCCGTTCGGCCGATTGCCGTTCAACACCGACGGCGGCGGCCTCTGCAACAACCATCCCGCCAACCGGGGAGGCATGACCAAAGTGATCGAAGCCGTCCGCCAGCTCCGAGGTGAGGCGCACCCGGCCGTCCAGGTGCCCGACTGCGAGCTCGCCCTCGCCCACGGCACCGGCGGCAGCATGGCCACCCGCCTCGGCAGTGCGACGCTGATCCTCGGTCGGGAGGCCTGACATGACCGACGCAACGACGAGCGACACCGCGGCCGGCGATCCCGGCCCGCTTCCGACCAGCGAACCGTGGGTGACCCCCGAGACCCAGCGCTATTGGGACGGCACCGCCGACGGCCGCATCGAGCTGCCGTGCTGTGCGGCCTGCGACCTCGTGATCTGGTACCCCCGGGCCATCTGCCCCGACTGCCACACGACCGACCTCGAGTGGCGCACGATGTCGGGCCGCGGCACCGTCTATTCGTTCACGATCACCCGAGCGGGTGTGGGTGGGAAGTGGCGGCCACACCTTCCGCTGCTCGTCGCCTACGTGCAGCTCGAGGAGGGTCCGATCGTGTTGACCAACCTCGTCGACGTCGACCCCACGACGGTGGCCATCGACATGCCGGTCACGGCCGTCTTCCACGACACCGGGCACGGCAACGCGATCCTCCGCTTCACGGCGGCCGCATGACCGCGGCGGGCGAGGCCTTCCCGATCGGCACCCCCGGGGTGCCGTGGGGCGAGGACGAGAAGCAGGCGTGGTTCGCCACGCAGTCGGTGCAGCGCAGCTACGCCGACGACGTGTTCGCGGCCCTGGCCGAGCTCGATCCGATGTTCGAGCGGCACCACTACGGCGCCCTCCCGCTCGACCCCGAGCGCTATCCGCTGTATGCCGTCGAGGTGCGCTCCGCCCGGCCCGACGCCCCGTGGGCCCTCATCACCGGCGGTGTGCACGGCTACGAGACGAGCGGAGTGCACGGCGCCCTCGAGGTGCTGCGCTCCGTCGCACCCGAGGTGCGCGACGAGCTCAACCTGCTCGTGGCTCCGTGCGTGAGCCCGTGGGGCTACGAGGTCATCCACCGTTGGAACCCCGACGCCGTCGACCCCAACCGCTCGTTCGTGGCCGACGGCCCATCGCCGGAGGCGAACGCCTTGATGGCGCTGGTCGCCTCGTTCGACGTCGAGTGGCTCGTGCACATGGACCTGCACGAGACGACCGACACCGACGAGACCGAGTTCCGTCCGGCGCTGGCGGCCCGCGACGGCAAGCCGTACCGACCGGACACGATCCCCGACGGCTTCTACACCGTCGGCGACACCGAGAACCCGCAGGCGGCGTTCCAGGCCGCCGTCATCGCCGGGGTCGAGGCCGTCACCCACATCGCACCGCCGGACGAGCACGGGCAGATCATCGGCAGCGACGTGACCCAACACGGCGTGATCGAGTACCCGCTGCGGGAGCTCGCCCTGTGCGCCGGCATGACGGATGCCCGGTTCACGACCACGACCGAGGTCTACCCGGACAGCCCGAACGCGACGCCGGCCATCTGCATCGACGCCCAGGTCGCCGCCGTGCGGGCGGGCCTGCGGTTCGCGATCGATGCCGGCGGCGGCTGATTGACTGGGTTCGTGACCGACCCCGGCAATCACCTCGACGACTACCTCCGTCGCATCCTGACCGCCCGCGTCTACGACGTGGCGAACGAGACCCCGCTCGATCCTGCGCCGCGGCTTTCGGAGCGGACCGGCAACCGAGTGCTGCTCAAGCGGGAGGATCTCCAGCCGGTCTTCTCGTTCAAGCTGCGGGGCGCCTACAACAAGATGGCGCAGCTCGACGACGACCAACGAGCCCGCGGGGTCATCGCCTCGTCGGCCGGCAACCACGCCCAGGGGGTTGCGCTCGCCGCCGCCCACCTCGGCTGCCGAGCGGTGATCGTGATGCCGGCCACGGCGCCGGCGGTGAAGGTGGAAGCCGTGCGGGCCCGGGGCGCCGAGGTCGTGCTGCACGGCGAGTCGTACTCCGACGCCGAGGCCGAGGCCCACCGTCGCTGCGAGGCCGAGGGTCTGGTGTTCGTGCACCCGTTCGACGATCCGGACGTGATCGCCGGCCAGGGCACGATCGCGATGGAGCTGCTCCGGCAGCACCGCGGCCCGATCGATGCCGTGTTCGTGGCGATCGGCGGTGGTGGCCTCATCGCCGGCATCGCGGCCTACCTGAAGGCGATCAGCCCCGAGACACGCGTGATCGGGGTGCAGACCGAGGACTCCGACGCCATGGCCCGCAGCGTCGAGGCGGGCGAGATCGTGGAGCTCGACGACGTCGGCCTGTTCTCCGACGGCACCGCCGTGCGGCGAGTGGGCACAGAGACGTTCGCCCTCGTCACCGCCCACGTCGACGAGATCATTCGGGTCGACACCGACGCCGTGTGTGCGGCGATCAAGGACGTCTTCGGCGACACCCGGTCGATCCTCGAGCCGGCCGGCGCGCTCGCCGTCGCCGGGCTGAAGGCCTACAGCGCCCGTGAGGGCATCAACGACCACACCTTCGTCGCCGTCGCCTGCGGGGCGAACATGAACTTCGACCGGCTCCGGTTCGTGTCGGAGCGAGCCGAGATCGGCGAACGCCGAGAGGCAGTGTTCGCCGTCACGATTCCCGAGGAGCGCGGCTCGTTCCGCCGATTCTGCGACCGGGTCGGCGATCGGGCCGTGACCGAGTTCAACTACCGGATCAGCGACTCGACCGAGGCCCACGTCTTCGTCGGTGTCGAGACCCAACACCGCGACGAGGCGGCCGAGATCGCCGCCGATCTGGACGCCGCCGGGTTCACGACGCTCGACCTCACCGGCGACGAGCTCGCCAAGCTCCACCTCCGCCACCTCGTGGGCGGCAAGTCGGCGCTCGCCCACGACGAGGTGCTGTATCGCTTCGAGTTCCCCGAGCGCCCGGGCGCCCTCATGCGCTTCCTCGGGGCGATGCGTCCCGACTGGAACATCTCGCTCTTCCACTACCGCAACCACGGCGCCGACTACGGCCGGGTGCTCGTGGGCATGCAGGTGCCGGGCGATGACCACGGGGCCTTCGAGGCGTTCCTCGACGAACTCGGCTATCGCCACTGGAACGAGACCGAGAACCCGGCCTACAAGCTGTTCCTCGGGAGCTGAGCAGGGCCGGGCGCGTCCGCGGACGCGTCTGCTGGACGGAACGTGGCGAACAGATCACGGAATGTGGGCGAGACCCGTCCGCGGACAGGTCCGTTGTGTCAGCGCCGCAGGCCTGCGGCCATCAGCGATCTGCGGAACTCAGTCCCACCAGCAGTACCAGTCGTCTGCACCGACGAGGCTCACGGCGTACTCATCGATCGGGACGTCGAACTCCAGGAGTGTCGGACACCAGGCGTAGTGCTCGAGCGCGAGGAGCTGGGCGCTCACGAGATCCTGCGGGGGCCGGCTTGCGGTGAGATAGAGCTCGTCGAAGCCGATCGCGGTGACGTACACCCCGAAGCGGTCCTCCCACGAACGGAGCAGTGCCGACGTCGTCGGTGCGGAGTGCCCGTAGTTCGCGCCGACGATCCAACCGAGTCGGGCGACCACGTCAGCCGGCCGGGTGACCGGCACGAGGGCGATCGGCCCGTCCTCGATGTCCAACCCGAACGGCCGAGGCATCGGGGTCGCACCGGCGATGCGGCCTGGCGCCAGCTGCTCGAGCGGCCCGAGGGGCGACCAGGCCGAGAGCAGCTCGAGTACGTCCTCGTCGCTCACCGGCTCTGGGAAGAATACGTCTTGGTCTGACCGCCACGGGCGGCCGCCATCGCCGCCCAACCCGAGGTACCTCAGACCAACCGGCCAGAGACCGGTCTCCGGGAAGGCCGCGACCAAGGCCGTCCAGGTCTCGGCATCGAGATCGTTCTCGGAGATCCAGAAGTCGAGTCCGGGCGTGCGTGTCTCGACACGCACGCCCGGGCCGACGTCGACCCCTGCGATCACGCCGTCCGCGGCGTCGGCGAGGTCCCCAGGCGCATCGGCCACGAGCGGACCGATCTCGATGCGCTCCTCCGCCGGCGGGTCCTCCGACCGAGCCGTTCCCGCGGGCGACGTCATGCCGCATCCGGCGACGACGAGGGCGAGCCCCGAGATCAGCGTGCAAGCTGCCGTTCTCATGTGCATCCATCGACGTCTCTGCAGCTGCCTGAAGGCGCGTCCGCGGACGCGTCTGACGGACGGAACGTGATGGGTGCCTCACGGAGGGTGACGAGGCCTGTCCGCGGACAGGTCCGCTGAGCCGTGTCGATTCGCAGCGGCTCCCCCGACCGCCGGACCGGGCCCGACAGTCAGCGACGCCGGGGAACGGCAGCTCGCTCGGTGGACACCGGGACCGGCGATGTGCGACGGTCGGTCGATGACGGGGGACCTCGACCACGAGCTGCGTCGCCACTTCAGCGACG
>JAHDCV010000091.1 GCA_020629695.1 Acidimicrobiales bacterium
GGCGAAAAAGCACCGGCGCCCTCTTGCGAGGGCGCCGGCGGCGCGGCGTCGGGCGGCGGATCCCAACGTCGCAGCTACCAGGTGGCGGGAACCTGGCTGAGGCTAAACGTAAACCAGCATCGACGGAGAGTGGGTGACCTGACTCAGCAATTCAGCGAAAATCTCCGACCCGGCGGGTCGGGCGGTCTCAGACGGTGCTCGACGGGCAGAAGTCGTTGAGGACACAGTCCTCACATCGCGGCCGGCGAGCCACGCAGACCCGCCGACCATGCAGGATCACGCGGAGCGAGAACAGCCCGCGTTCCGCCGCCGGGATCATGGGATTCAGTTCCATCTCGACCTTCACCGGATCGGCCTCGGTGCGGATGTCGAGCAGCTCGGTCAAGCGCAGGACGTGGGTGTCGACGGGCAGGCCGGGGAGGTCGAGGGCGACCGACCGGACGACGTTCGCGGTCTTGCGACCGACACCCGCCAGACCGGTCAGGTCCTTGTAGGAGGTCGGCACCTCGCCGTCGTGCAACTCGATGAGCTGCTGGGCGCATTTGATGATGTTCTTCGCCTTCGAGCGAAACAGTCCGAGCGAGCCGATGAGCTCCTCGACCGACTCCTGCGTCGCGGCGGCGAGCGAGCTCGGTTCCGGATGGGCGGCGAACAGACCCGGGGTGACCTTGTTGACGCCGACGTCGGTGGCCTGGGCCGACAGGATCGTCGCGATCAGCAGCTCGTAGGCGTTGCGGTGATCCAGCTCGCACTCCGCCCCCGGATACTCCAGAGCGAGTCGTTCGTGTGTGCGCTGGGCACGTCCCTTGGCGGTTCTCGGTCGGGCCACACCGGCATCGTAGGGGTCGGGGTGAGGCGAGCACCCGCCGGTTCCGGACGCCTCACTGCAATCGCCGGGCCGGGCGACGTAGTCTCGCCGACGTGGACCTGCTGACCCGGATCGTCACCGACCTCGACGACGATCTGGTCGTCCTGGCCCGAACGACGCTCGAACGAGCGCTGCCGCCCGAGCTGTCCGACGATCGCTTCTCGGACGACTGGGTACACGAAGTCCGTGGGTCGACCGATCCGTACGTCGCCGCCGTCGCCAGCCACGACGGCGAGCCGCTCGGCTACCTCGGTGGCTCCCTCGCCGATGGCTGCCTGCGCCTGGAGGCCGTCGTCACGTTCCAGGCCCACCACGACGAGGGCGAAGTCCTCGACGAGCTCATCGACCTGGTCGCCGACCGGGCGCGGGCGCACGGGCTGCGATGTCTGGAGATCTGGGCCCGGCCCGCCTGGCCGTTTCATTGCGAGGTCGCCGAGCGTCGGGAACTGCCGGAGATCCGTCGGCTCCGTCAGCTGCGCTGCGTTCTGCCGACCCCCGACGAGCATCGACCGCCGTTCGATGTCGAGACCCGGGCATTCGTCCCGCAGGTCGACGCCGAGGCCCTGCGCCGGTTGAACAACCGTGCGTTCGCCGGACATCCGGACCAGGGTGGTCTGTCGGCCGAGGTGTTCACCGATCGACTCGGCGAGTCGTGGGTCCGCCCCGAAGGGATCCGCCTGCTCGAGATCGACGGGGAACTCGCCGGGTTCTGCTGGACCAAGATCCACGACAACCCGGCGGTCGGCGAGATCTACGCGATCGGCGTCGATCCGGCGCATCACGGCAAGGGGCTCGGTCGACCGATGACCGCCGCCGGGCTCGACTGGTTGGCCGCACAGGGGTTGCGGACCGGGATGCTCTACGTCGAGCACGACAACGCACCCGCGATCCGTACCTACGAGCGGCTCGGTTTCACCCCGCATCGCACCGACCGGGCCTGGCAGCTCCTGCTCTGAGGCGTCTCGGAGCGTCGATGGCCGAGTCGGGTCGAACGGCCGCACCCGTGCCGGCTCCGGGCATCGGTAGCGTCGTGGGGTGAGCAGATCCCCATGGGACCCGAGTCGGGCGGAGTGGAACGACCTCCTCGCCGGCGAGCCGCGGTTTCGCGTCGACCAGGTGTGGCAGGGCCTGCACGACCACGGGCTGGCACCGTGGGACCAGACCAATCTGCCGAAAGTGCTCCGTGAACGACTGGCGGACGAGTTCGGACCGGGCTTGACCGAGGTCGTGCGCTCCGTCGGCGACGATGGCGCCACGGTCAAGTGGCTGTGGCGTCTCCACGACGGCGCGACCGTCGAGACCGTGCTGATGCACTACGCGGATCGTTCGACCGTGTGCATCTCGTCCCAGGCCGGCTGTGCGATGGGTTGCACGTTCTGCGCCACCGGTCAGGCCGGCTTCGAGCGTCATCTCACGGTCGGCGAGATCGTCGAACAGGTCGTCCGGGCCCGGGCCGAAGCGGCCACCACGGATCGCCGCCTGTCCAACGTCGTCTACATGGGCATGGGTGAACCCCTCGCCAACTACGACCGGCTGATCACCTCCCTCCACCGGCTCAACACCGACCTCGGCCTCGGTGCACGACACCTCACGGTCTCCACCGTCGGCCTGGTGCCCCAGATGCTGCGGTTCGCCGAGGAGGGGCTGCAGGTGGGCCTGGCCGTGTCGCTGCACTCGGCCAACGACGTCGACCGATCGACGACGATCCCGATCAACGACCGCCATCCGATCGCCGAGGTCGTGGCGGCGTGCCAGCTCTTCCGGGAGCGAACGGGGCGTCGCGTGTCGTTCGAGTGGGCGATGATCGACGGCGTCAACGACCGCGATCGCGACGCCGAGGAGCTCGCCGAGGTCGCCGCGGCCGCCCGGGCCCACGTCAACCTGATCCCGCTGAATCCGACGCCGGGCTACCCCGAGATCGGCACGCCACCGGACCGCATCGAGTCGTTCGCGGCCATGCTCCGCCGGCGCGGCGTGAACACGACCGTGCGGGCCAATCGGGGGACCGACATCGACGCCGCCTGCGGCCAGCTGCGGACCCGGATCAGCCAGAGCGACGAAGCGGGCCGGACCGTTCGTGTCGGGCTCCGTCCGAAGCCCCGAGACACGACGCATACTGGAGGGTGATGTACCGCTGGTTGAACCCCTCGCACCCGCGCACGCTGCAGGGCGCCATCATGCTCGGCTATCTGACGGCGGTCTTCTCGCTGTTGGGCGGCGCCGTGGCGCTGCTGCTTCCGGCGATCGCCGTCGGCGCCGGTGCGTTCGGCACGGCGAACGACAAGCGCATCGGCTGGTACGCACTGATCGGCGGGTCGGGGCTGATGCTCGCGCTCGATCTGTTGCTCGTGTTCATCCAACTCGCCGCCGGATCCATCGTCGGCACGCTGATCACGTTCAACAGCTCGATCTTCACCGGCGCGGTGTTCCTGTTGGCGATCCATCGCCACAGCCGTGAGTACCAGCAGATCTGGTTCTCCTAGGGGACCTCGTCCTCCTGACGAATCCCGCTCCTCCAGCGCCGATCCTGATCGCTGCGTCGGTGGTGAGCGACCCCACCTGAACTCGCCACGTCCGCACCGGGCTCGTAGGGTTCCGGGATGGCTACCACTCTCGAAGGCGTTGCAGGACTCCAGGCCGCGATCGGCCAGCATCTCGGTTACTCGGACTGGGTCGAGATCACCCAGGAGCAGGTCCAGCTGTTCGCCGATGCCACCGGGGATCACCAGTGGATCCACATCGACGTGGAGCGGGCCAAGGAAGGCCCGTTCGGCGGGCCGATCGCCCACGGCTACCTGACGCTCTCGCTCGCGCCGGCGCTGCTCCCCCAGATCATCCATGCGACCGGGTTCGCGATGGGCGTCAACTACGGCACGGAGAAGGTCCGCTTCCCGTCGCCCGTGCCGGTCGGCTCGAAGCTGCGCATGGGTGCCTCGATGGCCGACGTCACCGAGATCGCCGGCGGCGCCCAGGTGACCATGGACCTCACATTCGAGGTCGAGGGGTCGACCAAACCCTCATGCGTCGCATCGGTCGTCTACCGCTACTACGCGGGCTGAACACCCAGAGGTTCGCCAGGCGCGCCGGCCTCGCCGCGCTCGCGCTGGTCACCCTTGCGTGTTCGAGCGCGGGCTCGGACACCGTTGCGAGTCCGGAGGATCCTCCGCCGGCGCGCACCGGGGCCGACGACGGGGCCGTCTCCGCCGATGGATCTCCGGGCGACGCTGACGGCAACGACATCCCGGACGGTCCGAGACCGGACGGCGATGGGCCCGGCATCGACGACGCCGCCGAGAACCAGGCTGCCGCGGAACTCGCCGAACTCGCCGCCGAGCGGGCGGCCGAGACCGAGGCGCTGCGGGCCGCGGTCGATGCGTTCGAGATCGCACCGATCGAGTGGACACCGTGCGGCGGCTTCGGCTGCGCCACCTTCGCCGTACCCCTCGACCACCTCGATCCCGACGGTCCCACGATCGACCTCGCGCTGCGCCGACGGAGCGCGAGCGGCGGTGATCCGATCGGCACACTCTTCATCAATCCAGGCGGTCCGGGAGGCTCCGGATACGACATGCTGTCGTGGTTCTCCGGTGATCCACGAACGCTCGCGAACTTCGACGTCGTCGGGTTCGATCCACGCGGCGTCGGCGCGTCGACCAGCCCGGACTGCTCGATCGATCTGACCGATGGGCCCCTTCCGGACTTCTCCCCCGACGATCAGCGCGAGATCGACCAGATCGACGCGCTCTGGGCCGACTTCGCGGCGCGCTGCGCGGCGGCCAGCGGGGACCTCCTCCCCCACCTCGGCACCGAGGCCGTCGTCGCCGACCTCGACCTGCTCCGGCGAGCGGTCGGTGACGACCAGCTCTGGTTCGTCGGTTACAGCTACGGCTCCGACATCGGTCTCGTCTACGCCGACCTGTTCGGCGACCGGGTCGGGCGGATGGTGCTCGACGGCATCGTCGACCCGTCCCACGCCCTGCCCGACGTGCTCGCCGGACAAGCCGCCGGGTTCGACGACGTGCTCGATCGGGCAGACGCCGCCTGCGGGTCGAGCTTCTCCTGCGGCGAGGGCGGGCTCCTCGCCACCTACGACCGGGTCCACGCCGCCCTCGAGTCCGCACCGGTCGGTGGCGTCGGACCCACCGAGCTCGACACCGCGATGATCATCGCCGGCTACGACCAGGGACTGTGGGCCACCCTCGCCCAGGCACTGATCCAGGCCGACAACGGCGACCTCTCCCTGGTCGAGCGCCTCAGCGACGCCTACTACGGCCTGGTCGACTTCACGGCCTATGTCTCGGTGAACTGCATCGATTCCCCCTCACCGAACGACCCCGCCGGCTGGGACGCCTTCACCGACCGGATGCGGGAGGTCTCACCGCGGTTCGGCGCCACGGTCGCCTCCGACATGCGTGCGTGTGCCCACTGGCCGGTCAAGACCGATGATCCCGCAACGGCCATCACGGCCCCCGATGCCCCACCCATCGTCATCATCGGCACCGTCGGCGATCCGGCGACGCCGTTCGCGAATGCCGAGCGGGTGGCCGCCGAGCTCGAACGCGGAGTTCTCGTCACCCACGACGGAGAAGGCCACACCGTCTACGGCAACGGAAACCGGTGCGTCGACGATCTGGTCGCCGCGTATCTGGTCGACGCCGTGGTGCCCGAGCGCGGCATCGTGTGCCCGGCCTGACCGGACGCTCGAGGCCGCCCGGAGATGAAGCGGCGCCGATCGGACGCGCTCTTCTCTCAGAAGCGGAGGGCACCGATCGTGGTCGCCACGAGACCGTCGATCTCGTCGACGGCCTTCCGGTAACGACGCATCGACCGTTTGTAGGGGTCGTCGACGTCGAATCGTGAGTCGAGATAGCGCATCGGGTCCCGGCCTTCGATCGACGCGACGAACTCCTCGATGGTCTGACCGGGCCGCACTCGTGCCGCGGCATCGATCAGGGGGATCATCTTCGGGAAGGCGTCCGGAGCGATCACCGTCGCCTCCTGCAGGTGCCGAGCCTCCATCGTGAGCACCAGGTCGGCGGCCCCGAGCGTGTCGGCGTCGAGGATCGCCGACCGGTGTGGACGGACGTCGACGTGCTTGGCGTCGAGCGCGGAGGCGAGCTCCTTCGGCGACTCCCGCCCGTCGAACAGGAATCCGGCGGAACGGAACAAGGCGCCGTCCTCACCGAAGCGGTGACGGGCGAGGTATTCGGCGGCAGGTGAACGGCAGATGTTTGCCGTGCACACGAAGAGGATGGCGGCGGGCACGGAGGGAGTCTACGAACTCCCGCAGGCTGGGGCGATGCCACCGTTGGTGGCCCCGCACACCCAGCGTGTGGGGTACCGTCCGAAGGTCCGCACATTTCGGCAACCTCTCACCGTCGCCCGGGTGTCCTCATGAGCCAACGAACGCGCGAAGAACTTCGCATGCTGCTGCTCGATGCAGGAGCCGACCTGATCGATCGTGACGGCATCGGTTTGGAGTTGGCGGAGATCACCTACGCCTCGGTGTTCGACTACCTCGAGCTGACCGAGGGGGTGCGGATCACCCGGGCTTCGGTCCACAACCGCATCTGGCCATCACAACGCGACTTCCAACTCGAAGTCGTGGCCGAGGCGGTCCGGCGGTGGGATGTCGGGACCGACGTTCCCGACCTCCAGACGCTGGTCGGCGATGCCATCGTCGAGCTCGGCGCCGCCGCCACGATCGCCGAACTTCTCGACCATCTCAGCAAGATCGTCGGTACCGAAGCGCTCGCCGGATGGTCCGTCGCCCGGAGCTGGCGGATGTTCAACGCACTCTGGACCGTGTTCGAAGCCACCCCGGTGCACGAACGCGCCGACCTCGCCGACTTCGCCGAGCAGGTCCGCGAGACGTACCGCGCGTCGTTGCGTCGCGACCGGGAACACTGGCAGGACTTCGTGGAGACGACCGGCATGACGCTGCGCCGGGAGGTCGACGATCCGACGATGATGTTCTCGATGTTGTCGAGTGGGCTGCTCGAGGGGGCCTACCTCACCCGCTACCTCTGGGACGACGACGAGGGCGGAACACCTTCGGATGGCTGGTCCCCGTTCGCCATCGGCCTGCGCGCCTTCGCGTCCGCCGCGATCGACGACGGCGAACGGCGGTCATCCGAGGAGATCGGCAGCGATGGCTGAACCGCAGCGGCGCAGATCCCGGGAGGAGTTGCGGGCGCTCGTCGTCGACGCGGCCTATCGGCTGCTCGACGAGCGAGGGATCCGGCTGGAGCCGTCCTCGATCAGCTATCAACGGGTCTTCGACCATCTCGAGGCCACGGCGGGGGTGACCACGACGCGGGGTTCGGTGCACGAGCGCATCTGGCCCTCGCAGGCCGCGTTCCAGCGTGACGTGCTCGGCCGGGCCATCGACAAGTTGCATCGCCCCGACGAGGAGGCCACCGCTCGTGCGGTCGAGGCGGTGCTCGCGACGGCCGATCTCGAGTCGCTCGCCGGACGTCGACAGGCCCTGCGCGATCTCAATCGCGTCGGGGTCGCCGAGGAGGAACGACAGGCCTGGGAGTCGGTGCAGGCTCGTCTCGTCGCCGCGGTCTCTGCCGTCGTGTCGACGCTTCCCCCTGCCGAGCGAGAGGACTACGCCGATCTGGTCGCTGCCGCTCGGGCGAATCAGATGATGCGATATGACCGCAACGTCGAACTGTTCGCCGCACTCGCGACACTCCTCCGCACCACGGTGCGTCCGGACCTCGGCCTGACCCACGACGAGGGTGTGCGCATGTGCGCCCGGGTCGTCACGACCTATTTCGAGGGTGCCTTCGCCCGCAACACCTACGCCGATGTTCCGGCGACCATCGACGTGCGCACCGACGAGGGCACGGTCGAGACCTGGTCGCTCACGGCCTGGGGTGCGTTCAAGATCGTCGAGTGGATCAGCGTCTTCGAGGACTGATCCAGGCGGCGGCAGGCGGTGTCGCCGCCGCCATCGGGTCGACGATGCCATCGGATCGAGCTCGGCCCGTCAGCCGGAATGGGCAACCGCGGACTCCCGGCTCGATCTGTGCTTTGATCATGCGATGGCTCCCTTCTTCTCCGATGCCCAGATCGCCAACACCCTGGCCAACGTGCCGTTGTTCTCGGAGTGTTCGATGCCTCAGGTACGCCAGATCGCCCAGGCCGGCATGATCGTCAGTCGGGACCAGGGCGCCGACGTCGTCGCAGAGGGAACCCACGGCGTCGCCTTCTTCGTGCTGCTCGCCGGCAGCGTCACGGTGAGCCGGGACGGCGAGAAGCTCGACACCATGGCTGCGGGTGACTTCTTCGGCGAGACCGCACTGATCAAGGACGAACCTCGGAACGCCACCATCGTGGCCGACACCGATGTGCACCTGTTCGCACTCACGGCCGCCGGGTTCAAGAAGCTGGTGCTGAGCGATGCGGCGATCTCCTACGCCGTGATGCAGGCGCTCGCGAGCCGCGCCGTCGAAGGCTGATCCTCACGGAGCGGCCGACGTTGCGATCGCCACCGGGTCCGGCGGTGCCGTCTCGAGGCGTTGGGCTCGGACCGCCGGGAAGTGCACGGCGGCGTCCGGCGCTGGCGGCAGAGCGATCTCGTGCTTGCCGCCCAGATGGCGCTGCCCGCGGCGGAGGGCCAGGTGCTGCACGATCGTGAGCAGGAGCATGCTGAGCGTTCCGGCCAGCACGAACCACCAGCCGATGGTGAGGATGATGCTCATTGCCATGCGAGTGCCTCCTTGTGGGCGAGCCGACCGGCACGAACCCAGACGGCCTGACGCCACAACTGGTAGAGGTCGGGTAGCGGGCTGAGTGCGAGTGCCACATCGCTCGCCGAGCGTCCCGGCAGATAGCGCAACCGGTGCAGGCGGTCGGCGAAGACCACGATCGGGAGGAGCAGGCCCCACCAGGCGACGCCGATGCCGCCGGCGACGACCAGCGTGACCGCGAGCATCACGAGGAACCAGACCTGCATGACGAGCATGAGCTCGAACAGCATGACCTGGAAACGATCGAATCTCGTGGCCTCTGCGTCGGCCCGGCGGTCGAGCTCGACCATGGTGCCGCCGTACCAGCGGAGACGCTGGCGCCAGAGTTCGCCGATCGTGAGGGGCACGTCGGTCCAGCAGAACGTGCGGGCGCCGGCACTGGTCCGCCATCCGAGTTCACGCAGGTCGATCGACAGCGCGTAGTCCTCGACGATCGACCGGCGATCCCAACCGTCGGCCTCACGAAGGGCGTCGAGCCGGAAGGCGCTCGCGGTGCCGGACAGCACCGACACCGACCACTGGCGCTCGACTCGTTGGCTGTCGTCACGGGCGTATTCGTGACGCTGCAGGTGCCACAGAAGGCGTGCCGTCCGGCCGGCGTCGGCCGGGAGTGGTCGGGGCACGAAGCGGGCACCGATCCCGCCGAGACGGGCATCCGCCGCGAACTCCGCGACCGCTTCGGCCACGAACGACGGATGGATCTCGGTGTCGGCATCACATTCGACGACGACGTCGATGCCGTCGAGGTCCGCGTGGCTCAGTGCGTGGTTGAGCGCTCCGGCCTTGCGGTGGCGGTTGCCGACGGTCTCGAGCACGACGACGCGGTCGTCGTCGAAGTTCCGCTCGACGACCCCGGCGGTGTCGTCGGTGCAGTTGTCGGCGATCACGATGATGCGTTCGACCGGATGGGTCTGCTCGAGCAGTGAGCGGACCGACACGGCGATGAGCGCCTCTTCGTTGTGCGCCGGGACGAGGGCGACCACCCGGGCCGGCGCCTCGGTCGGGACCGGGGCCGGCGCCGGGTGACGCCTCGGGAGGTGTGCGGGTGTGCGGGTCATGGTCGGCTCGCTCAGCGCTCGGTGTCGGCGGGGAGCAGGGCGGAGGCGTACCGGGTGGCCAACCAACCGGCGGCGATCAGGGCCGATCCGAGGCCGGCGATGATCGCCGTGGTCGAACCGGTGACCGGGAGCGTCTGCACGGTGCCGGCGACCTCGACCGCGGCGGCGCTGTCGGTCATGTTCGAGATGCCGGTGGTTTCGGCGGCGGCGACGCCGGCGGCTCCGGCGCCGGCGACGCTGACGGTGGGGGTCGAGACGGTGCTCATGATTCGGATTCCTCCAGAAAGGGTGGCGGTGTTGCCGAGGCAGAGCCAAGCCCGGATGGCACGGAAGACTGCATGGGTCAGCGCACCCACGTCGTCGACGGGGCGCGTCGTCGCGGGTGATTCCACCCGTCTGCGCCAGGTGACCGTGCTCACCGATCCACGAGCCGCGCCCCGCTCGTGGGTAGAACTGACCGGCCGCACGCCAGGCGCTGGGTGAGCCTGCCCGCCCCGCTGGATCGTGGGGAGGCCTCCCGAGGAGGGGTGTGCAGGAACGCCGAATCAGACGCCGCGGGCGTCTTCGGCGTGCTCCAGGTACCAGTCGTAGGTGGAGCGGAGCCCGTCCTCGAGATCGATCGAGTGCTTCCAACCCAGATCATGCAGACGGCCGACATCCAACAACTTCCGGGGCATGCCATCCGGCTTCGACGAATCGAACACCAACACCGCACCCGGATACACGATCCGACGAATCATCTCCGCCAACTGACGAATCGACACATCCTCACCCGTCCCCACATTCACATGCCCCGCCTCCGCGTAATGCCCCATCAAGAACACACACGCATCCGCCAGATCATCCACATGCAAGAACTCACGCATCGCCGACCCGGTCCCCCAGATCGACACCTCACGCTCCCCCGCCACCTTCGCATCATGGAACTTCCGCATCAACGCCGGAATCACATGCGACGCCGTCAGATCGAAGTTGTCACCCGGCCCGTACAGGTTGGTCGGCATCGCCGAGATGAAATCCGCCCCGTACTGCGTCCGATACCCCTCACACAGCTTGATCCCCGCGATCTTCGCCAACGCGTACGCCTCGTTCGTCGGCTCCAACGGCCCCGTCAACAACGCCGACTCCGGAATCGGCTGCGGCGCATGCCGCGGATAGATACACGACGACCCCAGATACAACAGCTTCGTCACACCCACCCGATGCGCCGCATGCACCACCGTGCCGTGGATCATCATGTTGTCGTACAAGAACTCCGCCGGACGCGTCCGATTCGCCTCGATCCCACCAACCGTCCCGGCCACCAGATACACGAACTCCGGCCGATGCTCATCGAACCACGCATCCACCGCCGACTGATGCCGCAAATCCAACTCATC
>JAHDCV010000021.1:0-23822 GCA_020629695.1 Acidimicrobiales bacterium
GCTGCGAGGAAATCCGGAGTGGGCGGGAACCAGGCGATCGTCGGCGTCGTCTGACGGGGTGTGGGTGTGATCCGAATGTGCCTCGACACGATGCCGTGCGCTCGGATGGTCGGCTCGCCGACGAAGCAACGCCATGGGCCGGTCTGGCTGACCGTGTCGGCGGATGTCGATCCTCTGATGGCCCGAGGCTCAGTTGCGGTGGCGGCGAGCGAGTTCGGCTCGGTGGCGGTGGTCGTCGGCCCGGGTCGGCTCGATCTCGGCCAGGAGCTCGTGGCATGCGGCGGCTCGGTCGAATCGGCCGAGGCGGGCTGCTAGGGCCGCCAGTTCGCGCAGCGTCATCGGGTCGCCCGTGAGCGAATGGCGGACGTCCAGTGCAGCGAAGGCGGCGGCCAGATCTCCGGCCCGGAGATGGGCGACACGGAGGTTGGCGGTCATGCGCGCCGCCACGCCGACCGCGTCGAGCGGTCGGAGCATCCGCGGATCGAGTTCGAGGTCGTGGTCGAGCCGCTTGAGGTGGGCCTGGAGGTCGCCGCCGTCGAGCGCCCGACCGTCACCGAACGGGTCGTAGAAGCAGCCGTCACCACCCATCAAGACGTGGCCGGGGAAGCCGACCACGTCCACCGGTCGACCGACCCGCACGCCGACGAACCCGGCGATCAGGCAGAGGCTGAGCGGTAGGCCGGAGCCGGTGGTCAACACGCGGTGGATGCAGCTGTTGCGGGCGTCGTGATAGTCGCCTTCCGGCGGATTCATCTGGCCGCTCATGCCCAGGAACCGGATGAGGTCGGGAATGGTCGGCGACGGACCGACCCGCTCGGCGAGGTCGTCCAGGATCCGACGGCTCACCGCGAGGCGTGCGCTGCTCATCGCCGGGCCCGTCCGTCCACCGGGTGCAGCGAGCCCGGACACGGCGAACGCCGTGGCTTCGATGGAGTCGTCGACCGCGGCGCGCACGGTGTCGATCACGGTCATTCGGCGTGTCCTTCCCCTGAGCACGGCCGGCGGGCAGGGTGATTGTTGCACCATGCAGGGGGTCGCTGGCGAACTGGCGGCAGATCGGGGCTCCGCGCAGGGTCCGTCAGTTCGAGTCGTGACATCGGCCACTGCTACGTTCCCGAACCTGCCGACCCCTCGGAGGATGCTCGATGTTTCCCGGTGCCCACGCCGCCACCAACCCCGACCGCGCCGCCATCATCATGGCCTCGTCCGGCCACACGATCAGCTTCCGGGAGCTCGACGAGCAGGCGAATCGGATCTCCCAGCTGTTCGCCGCGGCCGGCCTGTCGGCCGGCGATCACGTGGCGTTCTGCCTCGAGAACAATGCCGAGTTCCTCCAGCTCTGTTGGGGTGCGCACTACGCCGGGCTGATCTACACGGCGCTGTCGTCGAGGCTCACGACCGAGGAGATGGCCTACATCGTCGACAACTGCGGCGCACGTGCGTTCATCACCTCGAGCCACAAGCGTGAACAGGCCGCCGAGCTCGTCGATCGCATGCCGAACGTCGAGATGCGCCTCATGATGGACGGGGTCATCGACGGCTACGAGTCCTACGAGGAGACGGTGGCTGCGCAGTCCGCGGCGCCGCTCCCGAACCGGGTCGCCGGTCGCGACATGCTCTACTCGTCGGGCACCACCGGCCGACCGAAGGGCGTGAACCAGCAACTCGAGCAGCTCCCGCTGGAAGAGGCCAGCTCCGGCGTCGCCGGTATGCAGGTGGTCCTCTTCGGCCAGACCGAGGACTCGGTCTACCTCTCCCCTGCGCCGCTGTACCACGCCGCGCCGCTTCGCTTCACGATGGGGACCCACATCGTCGGCGGCACCGTCATCGTCATGGAACGCTTCGATCCCGAGGAGTACCTGCGCCTCATCGGCGAGTACCGAGCGACGCACTCCCAGGTCGTGCCGACGATGTTCGTCCGGATGCTCAAGCTGGAGCCCGAGGTCCGCGCCCGGTACGACGTGTCCTCGCTCGAAGCCGTCGTGCACGCCGCCGCACCGTGTCCGGTCGCCGTCAAGGAGCAGATCATCGAGTGGTTCGGGCCCGTCGTGCACGAGTACTACGCCGGCACGGAGGGCAACGGGTTCGTCTACTGCAACTCCGAGATGTGGCTCGGCCACAAGGGCACGGTCGGGATGCCGATCAACTGTTCCATCCACATCGTCGGTGAGGACGGCGAGGAGGTGGCCGAGGTCGGTGACGAAGGAACCATCTTCTTCGAGGGTGGCGGATCGTTCGAGTACCACGGCGACGAAGAGAAGACGGCGGCGTCGCGCCATCCGAAGGGCTGGTCCACGCTCGGCGACGTCGGCAAGGTCGACGAGGACGGCTTCCTCTACCTGACCGATCGCAAGGCCTACATGATCATCACGGGCGGCGTGAACGTCTATCCGCAGGAAGCCGAGAACGTTCTGACGATGCACCCGAAGGTGTTCGACGTCGCCGTGATCGGGGTGCCCAATCCCGACTTCGGCGAGGAGGTGAAGGCCGTCGTGCAGGCCGCCGAGGGTGTCGAGACCGGTCCGGCGCTGGAACGTGAGCTCATCGCCTACTGTCGCGAGCAGTTGGCCGATGTGAAATGCCCCCGCACCGTCGACTTCCGTGACGAACTGCCTCGTCACCCCACGGGCAAGCTCTACAAGCGCCTGCTGAAGGACGAGTACTGGGCGGGACACGACTCCCGCATCATCTAGCCAGCCGAGTCCTCAGTCGGCGTGACGCCTGACGTCGCCCAGGCTGAGGAGTTCGCTAGTGGCCGGTGAAGGTCGGCGACCGCTTCTCCATGAAGGCGGCCACACCCTCGGCGTAGTCGGCGGAGACGAAGCAATCCCGGATCGCCGACGCCACGGTGTCGGGACGTTTGGCGTCGGCCGGAGCGAGATGGTCGGCGACGGCGAGCTTCGCGGCCCGCTGGCTGAGCGGTGCCCGCATCGCCATGGCGCCCACGAGTTCGGCGACCGACGGCTCGAAGACGTCGGTGTCGAAGACGCGGTTGACGAGGCCCCAGCCGAGGGCGGTCGAGGCGTCGACCGGATCGCCGGTGTAGACGAGCTCCTTCGTGACCGCCGGGCCGACGAGATCGACGAGGCCGGCGATGCCGGGTGCGTTGTAGCCGATGCCGAGTCGGGCGGGCGGCAGTCCGAGCTTGGCGTCGGCCGAGGCGTACCGGATGTCGGCGGCGAGGGCGAGGGCGAGTCCTCCACCGATGCAGAAGCGGCGGACGGCCGCCACGGTCGGCATCGGGAGGGCACTGATGGCATCGGTCGCTGCTGCCACCGTGTCGTCGTAGCTGTTGGCGCCGCTGCCGGTCCTGGCGTCGGCGAACTGCGAGATGTCGGCACCGGCGACGAAGGTGTCGTCGGCGCCACGGAACACGACGACCCTGACGCCTCCGTGCGCGGCGATCTCCGCGCATCGTTCCGGCACGGCCAGCCACATGTCGAGCGTCATGGCGTTCCGTCGAGCGGGGTGCGAGAAGGTGACCGTGGCCACCGATCCATCGATGGCGAGGTCGACGGAGGCGGCGTCGGGGGCGGAGGTGGTGGAGGCGTTCACGCGGGCATGGTGGCCGATGGAAGCCGTCGCACGCACGTCGATCGGGATCAGACCTGTTCCGACGCCAGCGCCGGCAGCGACCGGGCGAGGCGACGTGCGAGCCAGCCGGCAACGAGCAGCGAGGCCGCCACGGCCACCCACAACGCGGTGATCGACTGCTCGGCGACGAACCCCGCGCCGACCGGCCCGGTGAGTGCCCCGATGTAGATGCCGGTCTGGGAGATACCCGTGGCCGCCGCCGGTGCCGAGGGGTTCCGGCGGATGACACTGAGATTCAGCAGGCCAGGCCACGCCCAACCCATGCCGAACGCCGGTGCGAGCGCGATGAGGTACCCGACGGGAGTGTGTGTCGCCATGACCAGCGCCCCGAGACCGCCGCCCGCGAGCATCACCGACACCCGCTCGACGGGGACGATCCGTCGGCGATCGGCGAGGTGCCCCTGCCACAAGCGGCTGGCGATGCCGAGCGCCGAGCCGGCGCTGAGCAACCAGCCTGCCCGACCGGGGTCGATGCCGGAGGCCTCGGCGGCGGTCACCAGGAAGGTCGTGATCGATCCGGCCGCCGCAGCGCCGAACAGACCCATGAGGGCATATCCCCGCAGCAGCGTCGGTGCGAGGTCCGGCGCTCGGGCTGCCGGCTGGTCGATGCCGGCCTCATCGGCGGTGCTGACCGCGGCCAGGACGAGCCCGACCACGGCGAGCACCGCAGCGATCGCGAACGTCCAGCGCCAGCCCCGATCGATGGCGACCAACGGCACTGCGGCGCCGCCGGTGAGCGTGGCGAGCGGCATGCCGGACTGCTTGATGGCCATCCCGAAGCCGAGACGTTCGGCGGGCAGGCGCCCGGCGAGCATCTTGTTGACCGAGACCTGGCTCAACGAGTTCGCCGAACCGGCCGCCGCCAACACGAGGCCCAGGCCGAGCAGGGAATCGACGGCGACCGCGACCGCCACGTCGGCGGCGAGGGTGCACGACAGGCCGATCCCGATCGCCCGCCGGACCCCGAGCCGCTCCGCGAGTCGACCGGCGACCCGGGAGCTGAGTGCTGCGGCGAAGAAGAAGCTGCCGACCGCCAGACCGATGTCACGGGCTCCGAGGTCGAGGTCGCTGCGGAGTTGCACGGCGACTGCCCCGGTGAGGAACGCCGGGAACGCGCTCGCCAGGGTCACCGCGACGCCGGTGATGGTCACCCACGACGGGGCGGAGCGTGGCGGCACCGTCGCAGGTTCCCACGTCGTCGGGCGCGGTGCGAACACGTTCGCCGGTCGGAGCCTCGGTGCGTCGGACGAGCCGACTACCTTCGCGGGATGGCGTCCGATCGTCGATCCGTCGCAGCGGAGGTGTTCCGCCACGCCTCACCGATCGCGATCGCCCATCGGGGCGGCGACGAAGTGGCGCCCGAGAACACCGTGGCGGCGTTCGAGCATGCGTGGTCGCTCGGCTTCCGGGTGCTCGAGACCGACGTCCACGTGACCGCCGACGGCGTCTTGATCGCCTTCCACGACGCCGACCTCGAGCGCCTCACCGGTCGACCGGGTGCGCTCGCCGATCGGACCTGGGATGAGCTCCGGTCGATCGATCTGGGTGGCGGGCATCGCATTCCGACGATGGCGGAGCTGTTCGAGACGTTTCCGACGGCGGTGTTCAACATCGACCCGAAGGCGGATGGCTCGGTCGGCCGACTCGCCGCGTCGATCCACGAGCACGGCGCCGTCGGGCGTGTGAACATCGGATCGTTCTCCGACGCTCGGATCGCTCGCATGATCGAGCTGCTCGGCCCGACTCTGTCGACCTCGGCCGGGCCACGCGACACCGCCCGACTCCTGCTCGCCGCCCGGGGCCTCGGGCGTGGACCCGAGCGACACACCTGTGTGCAGGTACCGCTGAACATGAAGGGGGTCAAGCTCAACCCCCGGCTGGTGCGCGGGCTGCAACGACGCGGCCGTCAGGTGCACGTGTGGACCGTCAACGACGCCCCGACGATGCGGATGCTGGTCGAGTGGGGCGTGGACGGCATCATGACGGACCGGCCGAGCCTCCTGCGCTCGACCCTCGAGGAGCTGGAGGTGTGGCGATGAGCGCGTCACGGACACGAACGATGACGGCGGCGCGGGGCATGGTGTGCTCGGTCGACCAGCTCGCCTCCGGGGCCGGGTTACGGGTTCTGGCAGCGGGCGGTTCGGCCGCCGACGCCGCCGTCGCGACGAGTGCGGCCCTGGCCGTGACGGCCCAGCACATGTGTGGCATGGGCGGCGACCTGTGGGCGTTGGTGCACGTTCCGGGCATGGACGAGCCGGCGGCATTGAACGCTTCGGGCCGGGCCGGGGCGGGCGCCGACAGTGCCGCACTCCGGGCGGATGGCCACACCGTCATGCCGTTCCGTCTCGACGGTCGGTCGATCACGACCCCGGGCTGCGTCGACGGCTGGCTCGCGCTCCATGATCGTTTCGGACGTCTCCCACTGGCTGACGTGCTCGGTCCCGCCATCGAACTCGCCGAGCTCGGGTTCCCGGCCTCGCCGCTGCTCGGCCATGCCGTCCGAGGGCTGCCCGATGTCGTCGACGGCGGAGAAGATCTCGTCGATGAAGGTCGCCGTGTGCAGAGCGGACAGCTCGTGCGTCGTCCCCGTCAGGCGGCGGCGTTGCGATCCATCGTGGAGCACGGCCGGTCGGCCTGGTACGGCGGCGGGTTCGGCGACGGGCTTCGTCGGATCAATCCGTGGATCACCGAGGCCGATCTCGGGATCGTGCAGGCCGAATGGGTCGACCCGATCCGGACCATGGCCTTCGATCACGACCTCTGGACCGTGCCACCCAACTCGCAGGGCTACCTGACGCTCGCCGGCGCCCGGATCGCCGACGGGTTGCCCCTGGGCGGGGTGGCCGACGATGCCTGGGCCCACCTGCTCGTCGAGTCGGCGAAGCAGGCGGGCCGGGACCGCCCCGAGGTGCTGTTCGACGGCGCCGACGGATCGGCGCTCGTGAGCGAGGCACGTCTCGGTCCCCGTCGGTCCGAGATCGATCCGGACCGGGCGAGTGAGCTCGCCGCTCCGGCACACGACGGCGACACGATCTACCTGTGCGCCGTCGACGGCGACCGGATGGGTGTGTCGCTCATCCAGTCGAACGCCGCCGGCTTCGGCTCGCACCTCGCTGTTTCCGAGGTCGGCGTGTTCTTGCACAACCGGGGTATCGGGTTCTCGGTCGAGGCCGGTGCACCTGCGGAGATCGCGCCGGGCCGCCGCCCACCGTCGACGCTCGCTCCGGCCCTGATCACCCGACCCGACGGATCCCTCCGCACGGTGCTCGGAACGATGGGCGGCGATGCTCAGCCGCAGGTCGTGTTGCAGATGATCGCCCGGCTGCTCGGGCTCGGCCAGTCACCGGGAGCGATCCTGTCCGCGCCGCGTTGGACCCTGACGGTGCCAGCTGCACACGGTTTCGACACCTGGACCGATCCGGCCTCGCTGACCGTGGCGCTCGAGCCAGACACCGGCTGGGCCGACGGGCTCCGCCGGCGTGGGCATCGCGTCGTGGAGACGGCCTGGGGCGACGGCGCCGGCCACGCACACCTCATCGATCTCGTCGGCGACCACCTCGCGGGCGCGGCCGATCCGCGCTCGATCGTCGGTGCGGCACTCGGCCTGTAGCACGCACGTGCGAGGCCGAATCCGCGGGATGCCGTGACGCTTCGCGTCACACATCCCTCGATCTCGTCAGTCGGCGATGTCGGGGTCGATGAAGTCGGGGGCGCGCTTGTCGAAGAACGCCGTGACGGACTCGATCTGGTTCGGCGAGCCGATGAGTGCGCCGATCTCGGCCCGCTCGGCGGCGAACCCGTCGGCGACCGAGAGTTTCGCCGCGTTGTTGAACAGGCGTTTGCCCGCCCGGATCGCGTGGGGGGACTTCTCGGCGATCTCGTGGGCCATGGCCAGGGCATCGGATCGCGGGTCGTCGGACAGCTTGGTGGCCAGCCCCAGCTCGACTGCCTCGGCTCCGCTCACCATCCGGCCGGTCCAGGTCAGCTCCTTCGCGACGTCGACCCCGACGAGGTTCACGAGCGACTGGGTGCCGGTCATGTCGGGGATCAACCCCCATCGGATCTCGAGGACCGACATCCGGGTCTCGGGGTGCACGATCCGGATGTCCGCGCCGAGCGCCAGTTGGATGCCACCACCCAACGCGTGGCCGTGCACGGCGGCGATGACCGGAACCGGCAGCTCCGTCCAGCCGTAGACCGCCTGCTGGGCGGCGTGGGTGATCCGGCCTTCGACGGGATCGGTGATCGAGCCCTGTCGTCGCGCCCCACCGTCGCCCATGGCCTGAAAGCTTGCGAAGTCCAGGCCGGCGCAGAAGGCGCGTCCGGCGCCGGACAGCACGACCGAGCGCACGGAGGTGTCCTTGGCCAGAGCATCGGCGGTCTCGACCAGCGCACTGAACATGGCGGGGTCGAGCGCGTTCATCTTGTCGGCGCGGTCCAACCGCACGTCGGCGACCCCGTTGTCCATCTCCACACTGATGCGATCACTCATGCGGGCGACTGTAGGTCAGCCCGCGGGACCGAATCGAACGTGAGGTGTGGCGTTCAGTCGTCGTCGGTCGCGCCCAGATACGGGCAGTGTCGACAGCCTCGATCACAGCAGGCGCCTCGGTCGAGATGTGCCGTCGCGGTGATCACGAACAGGCCCGTGATGGGATCGAGGTACCCGGACTGGCCGGCGCGGACGGCGGCGGCATGCGCGGCGACACACTCTGCGTAGCCGCGGTGGTCCGGGTGGAACCGGTCGGGGTGCGGCCGTTCGACGGCATCGGGACGGAGCGCCACGATCCCAGGTTACGGCCGCCGGCCGTCGGGACGAAGGCCACGAATGTGGTCCGGGACTTTTGACAAACGCAACGGTCTGGTCCTACGTTCTCCGGTGAAGCGTGTGTCGAGCGTCACAGAACGGACCGGGGCCCCGAGGGCGCCGAAAACGTCGGACTCGGCACCGCATCGCAAGGGGGAACCGTCGGTCGGCGGCCGGGACAACCGGCCGCCGACCGACCGCTTTTCCGGCCCGATCGAGTCGCCGGCGGACGTGCCCGTGCCGGTCAGATGTCGAGGTGTCCGAGGGCGGCCATCAGGAATCCGGGTGCTTTCGGCAGCCCGAAGTGGTCGATGCCTCGGAGGGTCTTGCAGGTCGCGCCGGGGATGGCCTCGGCCAGGCCGTCACCGGGGCCGGCGAAGTCCTCCGAGCCGATCACCACGAGGGTGTCCGCGGTGATCCGGGCACAGTCCTCACGGTCGAGTCGCGGCTGGTCCCTCGAGATGAACTGCGCGAGCGCCTCCCGGTCGTTGCCGTCGGTCGAAGCGAGATCGGCGAAGTGCGCGGCGACGCGGTCGTCCCCGGTGTCCTGGCCGCGCACGGCATCGAGGATGGTCGTCGACTCACGTCGGACGAAGAGCCGCTCCCCCATGCCGCCGATGACGATGCGATCGAACCGCTCGGGGGCTCGTGATGCCAACACCAGCAGGATGCGGGCACCAGCCGAGTAGCCGATCGCGTCGATCGGCCCGTCCGGCAGGCTGGCGAGCAGGTCCTCCTCGATCCGGGCGTAGGGCTCGGGATCGTGGGGCTTGTCGGCCTGGCCGTGGCCCAGGAGATCCGGCGCGAGCACGGTCCGACCCGACTCACCGATGATGTCGAGCCAACCCGGCTCGGCCCAGGTCCGGAATGCCGAGGTGGCGAATCCGTGGAGCAGCAACACGGGGTTGGTCATGCCGCCAACTCCAGCAGCTCGTCGCACACCTCGTCACCAGCCGAGGCGATCGGGTCGGTGACCGACGTCGCCATGCGGCGGATCGCGACGATGTCGACCGTCCGGAAGCTCGCCAGGCGGGTGCTCCAGGAGTCGATGACGGTGCGGGATCCACCGAGACGGAAGAACGTGGTGAGGGGCCCTTCGAGTTGGTAGGCGTCGGCGCCCTGGATGCACTCGACTCGATCGGCGGACAGGAGCACTTCGAACTGGGCCATCTCGGTTCTCTCTTTCGTCGCTGGGGTCGGGTTCAACCTACGACGGCTCGATTGTGGAGTACCAGAGGGTCAACCCTGTGGATTCAGGGCGCTGTCCACAGGCCGTTCGTCCACAGGCCGCGCGGCGTCGTTCAGCCCCCGGCCGCCGCGGTGGCATGGGCTCGTGCCGTCTTGGCGAGGTCGCGGAGCTCCTGACGGTCGCCATCGGAGAGCACGGCCAGGTCCGCCGCGTGCAGACGGTCGGTCATCGCTTCGATCGCCGCTCGCTGTTCGGCGAGGTCGTCGACGTCGGGGTAGGGCGTCGGCCAGCCGAAGAATTCGGCGTTCCAGGCGCCGGCTGGTCCGGACAGGATCGCGTCGAGCGGGCCCATGCCGCTCGCCTGCACGGCGACGCAGTGACGTCCGAAGCGGAGCTCGCGCATCACCTGGGCGAGTTGCATGGTCTTCGCCGGTCCGGACTCCGACGGACGGGGCTGATCCCGCCAACCGACGAACGTCGGTGCCCCGAGTGGCGACGCGGCGTCGACGACGGCTTCCAGGAGCTCGCCGAGGCGCTCGACACCGTCCATCCCGTTCAGATGGTCCTCGCCCCATCGGCGACAGATGCCGGTGTAGACCTCGGCTCCGACCGACGGTGTGGCCGACGCCCGGCCGGCGGCGACCATCGCCCGCATCCGCTCGGGCTCCCAGAAGTAGGCGGCGGCCACGACGTTGTCCGGAGGGCAGTCGCCGAGGACCCCCAGGCGGCCGACGGCGTAGGCCCCGTTGGTCTCGGTCTCGAGGCCGGCCTCGGCGGCCTGCGCCAGGGTCTCGGGAGCCATCAGCCAGGCCATCGCCAGCATGCCGATGGAGCCGCGCATGCTGCGGGCGGCGGTGAGTGCGTCCATGGGTGTCTCCTCGGGGTCCGGCGTCGATGCCGGTGTCAGTCGGTCCGTTCGGCGAGCGCTCGGATGCCCTCGATCGTGTGGGTCATCGCGGTGCGCATCATCTTCCGCCGCCCGGCGAGCACCCGACCTTCCTGGTCGGGGTCGGCGAGTGCGTTCACGGCGGTGAGGTTGTTCCGTTCGCCGATGACGACCGAGAAGCGAAGCCGGGATCGTGGACCGACCTCTTCGATCTCGAACCGCCAGACCGCGCCAGGATCCTGCGGGTCGACGGTGCCCCACGCGAACGAGCGACCCTCCTCGTACTCGAGTACGTGGTTCTCGATCTCCCACGTCCGGTCCCCCAGACGATTGGTGCCGGCGAAGCGCGATCCGACCCCGTGTGGAGCCTCGGTCAGCCACTCGGCGGCGTCGAGTTCGGTCTCGAACCGGGACGGCACCGTCGGGTCGCTGATCAGCGGCCACACGACCGCGGGGCGTGCGGCGATGTCCACCTCGACGGTGACACCTGGTCCCGCCGCGACGCGAGGGGTGCCGTCGGCCGAGGGACGTCGTCGGGTGAATCCCCAACGTTCGAAGTAGGTGATCTCCTCCGCTGGGCGTCGAGCCACCGCCTTGAAATCCGTGCCGATCGTGTACCCCACGGGAAAGGTCACGACGGTCGTGACACCCGGCGGGATCCCGAGGATCTCGGTCAGCTCGGCTTCGCGGGCGTTCAGCATGGTCGTCCACGCTGTGCCCAGACCCCGAGCCCGGAGCGCCAGGTTGAAGCTCCAGGCCGACTGCAACACCGAGTCGAACAGGCCAGGGCGGCCCGAGTCGTCGTGCCGCCCCCAGATCCCCGCGATCACGAGTGCCGGTGCGGCGTCGAAGTGTTCGACCAGATGGGCCGACGACGCGAAGACCTTCTCCTGGGCGTGGCCCGTGCCCTCGAGCCGGTCGGCGATCTTCGTCATGAACTCGCCCGACTCGGCGTACAGCTCGGCGAGGCGGCGCTTGGTGGCCGGGTCGCGGATCACGAGCCAGCGGCGGCTCGCCACGTTGCCGCCGCTCGGCGCCTGCTCGGCGACGTCGATGCAGTCGAAGAGCACGTCGTCGGCGACCGGTCGATCGGTGTCGATCCGGCGCCGCACCGCCCGTGTCGTGCTGAGGAGTCGATCGGCTTCGGCGACGTCGAATGCGGTCATGGTCGCAACCTAGGGGTGGCGCCGCCGCCGATTCCAGAGCGCCCCGAGGCACACGTCGCTGCGTCGATCGGTCAGCGTCGGGTCGGTGGCCCCGCCGCGGTGTGGGCGGTGCCGGCGGGATCCTCGATCCATCGCGCGGTCCGACCCCAGTGATCGTCGAAGACGAGTTCGTCCATCGGCCGGCGGCGGACCGGGCCGTGGCGCCCCTGCGGACGCCCGATCGGGATGGTCGCCGCCAGGTGGTGATCGTCGGGGATGCCGCACAAGGCCCGGAGCTCGGCCTCGACGCCGGCGTGCCACATCGTCAACACGCCGCCGTAGCCGAGGGCTCGGGCGGCGAGCAGGAGGTTCTGGCACGCCGGGTAGACACTCGCCCCGTCCCCGATGCCCTCGTGGCGCCGCCGCACGATGGCGAGCACCACGAGCGGTGTCTGCTCGAAGTGCTCGACGAAGTGGTTCATCGCCCGGGCCTGACGGGACTTCGGCGTGTCGTCGGCCGTGCCTGAACCCACGTCGTAGCCATCGGTCGACCGCTTGGCCGACCAGCCGTCACGGAAGGCCTCGCCGAGCATGGCCTTCGCCTCGACGGCGACCGGACCGTCGCGCAGTGTCAGGAATCGGAACGTCTGACGGTTCGAGCCGCTCGGGGCGCGGGTGGCGGCGAAGAGCATGTCGCGCACGTCGTCATCCGGAATGGGTTCGTCCCGATACCGACGGATGGCGCGGGTCGTGGCGAGCCCTCGGAGGAGGTCGGGAAGGAGCTCGGGAACGTCGTCGTACATCGGCGCGTCGAGTCAGGTGTTCTGGACCGTCAGGCCACCGTCGACGGTCACGACCGCGCCGTTGAGGTAGCTCGAGGCCGGCAGCACCATGCCGAGCACGATGTGAGCGACCTCTTCGGGGTCGCCGTAACGTCCGACCGGCACGCGCCGCCGGGCGAAGGTGTCCTTCGCGTCATCGGGGATCACGGCGGTCATGCCCGTCCGGATCGGGCCGGGACAGACGCAGTTGACCGTGACGCCACGACGCCCGAGCTCGACGGCCAAGCCGCGGGTCAAGCCGATCACGCCGTGTTTCGAGGCGGTGTAGGGGGTCATGCCCGGTGTGGCACCCAGGCCTTCGGTGGACGCGATGTTGACGATTCGGCCGGCCCCGTCGCGTAGCAGGTCGGCGAGACAGGCTCGCACGAGGCGGGTGTGGGCCTCGAGGTTGACTCCGAGCGTCGTGTCCCACGCCGCGTCGTAGTCCTCGCCTCCGATCGGCGACGGCAACGACACCCCGGCGTTGTTGATCAGGATGTCGATGGGACCGAACGCCTCACGTGTCGCTCGTACCGCGGCCTCGACGTCGGCGGCATCGGTGACGTCCCCGGTGCAACCGATGGCGTCACCACCGGCGCCCAGGATCTCGCCGACCACGAGCTCGACGCCCCCGTGGGTGCGGTCGAGCACTCCGATACGGGCACCCTCGTCCGCGAGCAGGTGGGCGATGGCACGACCCATGCCCGATGCGGCGCCGGTCACGATGGCGGTCTTGCCGCGGATGGATCGATCGAGCCGGGTCAGTCGTGTGGTCACGATCCGAACCTAGCCCCGGCCGTCGTCGGGGTGTGAGCCTGCGGTGGTCAGCCGGGTCGGGCGGTCACGCAGGCCATGGCGTGGCGGACGAGTGCCATGAGCACACCCTTCACCGCGTTGCGATCGCGAGCGTCGGCGACGAGCACCGGGATCGTCATCGGCAGGTCGAGTGCCTCCCGCACCGCGTCGGGATGGTGCGCCAGGTTGCCGTCGAACGGGTTGATGACCACCACGAAGGGCACGCCGGATCGTTCCAGGTGCGACACCGCGCCGAAGCTCTCCTCGAACTTCGTCGTGTCGACGAGGACGACGGCCCCGATCGCACCCTTCAGGAGCTCGTCCCAGAGGAATCGGAACCGGTCCTGCCCCGGACTGCCGAACAGGTAGAGCATCAGGTCGGTCGACAGTTGGACCCGGCCGAAGTCGAACGCCACGGTCGTCGAACGCTTGCTCTGCCCCGAACCGATGCGATCGATGCCGATCGACTCGGTGGTCATGGCCGCTTCGGTGGTGAGTGGTGCGATGTCGGAGATCGCTCCGACGGCGGTCGTCTTCCCGGCACCGAAACCTCCGGCGATCACGATCTTGACCGGCAGTGGAGGGGCACTGTGCGGCGCGACCGGCGGGGCCGGCGTGTCACTCGGCCCGGGAGTCGCGAGGTCGGTCGTGGAATCGCCGCCGCGACTCCGGTCGTTGCGCCAGATCACAGCGTGCGCAGCCCTTCGAGGACACGCTCGAGCAGATGGACCTGCGGGCGATCGGGAGCGATCGGTTCGTTCACGGCGACGTGGCCTGAACTCACGAGGTCGCCGACGAGCACCCGGGCCACCTGCAGCGGCACGTGCAGGCGGGCGGCGATCTCGGCGATGGCCTGTGGCGCCACACAGAGCATCACGACGGCCTCGGACTCGTGGTTGAGCGTCGACAACATCGCCGTGCCCTCCGGTGTCGTCCGGACGATGGTCTCGATCGGCAGATCGATCCGGGGCTCGGTTCGGCCACCGGTGATGAGGTACGGGCGAAGGCGGCGGGTGCGGAAGAGTTCGTCGGACAGGTCCTGATGGCTCATCGCGGCAGACCGGCCTGCAGCTCGTGGCGGAGCTCGGGCGACAGGATGTCGCCGCACCGCTCGACCAGTCGGCTCATCTCGAATCCGACCAGGCCCACATCGGCTCGTGCGCTCGCCACCACGGCGAGCAGGGAGCCGTCGGAGATGCCGGTGACGAACAGGAGCACGTTCTCCATGTCGATCACCACCTCTCGCACTCCCCCACCGTCGAAGCGTTCAGCGACGCCGAAGGCGAGGCCGATCAGCCCCGAGGCGACGGCGGAGAACCGGTCGACGGCGTCCCGATCGAGCCCCTTCGAGGCGGCGAGGGCGAGCCCGTCGGAGGAGACCACGACCGCATCCACGACCCCTGGGGTCCCGGCGACGAAGTTGTCGACCAGGAAGTTGACGTTGGCGGCGCGTTCGGAGATTCCGGTCACGATCACTGCGCTCCTTCGTTGCTGGACGACTCGGACATGTAGGCGTTCCACATCGCATCGGCGCTGGAGGCCGGCGGCGAGGTGGGCGATGCGGACGACGACGGCGGACTCGTGCCGGCGTCCTCGGGCCCCTGCTGGCGGTAGCGGGAGAGCAGCTGGGCGCCGTGATCGTCACGTTTCGGAGCCAGACGCCCCGCCACACTCGCCGAGCTCGGGTCCTCGGTGCGGCGACGACGGGGCAGCGACGTCGAGGTGTCGCCGGTCGGTTCGGGTGCGGTCTCCAACGTGGCGAGCAACTCGTCGGCCCGGAGTGGCGACCGCTCCAGCGGCGGCGCCACGATCGACTGCCCCGGGCGGTCGGCTGCGGCCGGTTCCACCGGTGCGGGTGTGGCCCAGGCGTCGGCGAGGTCGCCGGCGTGCATCGCCTGATCGGCGTCCGCGGCGACCGGCACCGCAGGCACGTCGGTCTCCTCGGGTGCCTCGATCGGGGTGAAGCCATTGGGTCGGGCCGGGAGGTCGATGGCGGAGCGGTCCGAGTTGCGGACCGGCTCGGCGGGCTGCGGGTCGCCCGCCGAGCCGGAGACCGGCAGCTCAGCCACCGGAGACTCGATGTACAGCGGGGTCGGCTCGGTGAGGCCCGGAGCAGGGGTCGGCTCGTGACGGACCAGCATGTGCGCGGGGACCCGCACCGTGGCGGTGACCCCGCCGCCGGGTGTGTGGGCCAGGGTCACCGACGTCTCGAGCCGGGCCGCGAGCTTGGCGACCACGAGGAAGCCGAGCGACCGGGTCAACGAGAGGCCGAGCTCGGGAGGGTTCACCAGCATCTGGTTGATCACGGCGAGCTGCTCGTCGGTCATGCCGAGACCCGAGTCGACGACGGACAACACGTAGCCGCCGCCGAGGTTGCTCGAGCCGGTCACCATCGCCGGCACGTCCGGCGGCGAGAACTGTGTCGCGTTCTCCATCAGCTCGGAGAGCAGATGTGCGAGGTCGACGGCCCGATGGGTGTCCATCTGGGCCGGTTCCAGATCACGCAGCGCGATCTGGCGGTAGCGCTCGATCTCGCCGACCGCGACGCGGGCGACGTCGGCCATCGGCACACTGCGGCCCCGACGATCGGTCGGTTCGGCGCCGGCGAGCACCAGCAGGCTCTCGGAGTTCCGACGCATCCGGGTGGCCAGATGGTCGAGGCGGAACAGTTCGTCGAGCCGGGCCGGATTCTGCTCGGTCTGTTCGAGCGACGAGATGTACTCGAGCTGGCGGTCGACCAGGGTCTGGGACCGGCGGGCGAGGTTGATGACCAGTTCCCGGATCGACGCCGAGACGACGTCCTTCTGTCGATCCGCCACCGACACGGTCGCCTCGCTCAGCGCCATCACGGATCGTGCGAGCTGGCCGATCTCGTCGTTGCGTAGTTCGTCGAGCGGGCGGATCGGTGCGTCGACCTCGACCAGCGGGTCGGTCAAGGAGTCGACGAGCCGGGGCAGCCGTTTGTTGGTCAACTCGTCGGCGACCGCCGTCACCCGACGGATCGGGGTGACGATCGAGGTCCAGACGAGCACGAGGGTGAGGGTCGAGCAGAGCACCGCCGCCAACGCCAGCACCGCCATCACCCGCACGTCGCCGGCGAGCTCGGCGGCGTTCTCCTCGCCCCGGAAGCTGATGAGCAGGCCGTGGCCGGCGACGAAGCCGAGCACCAACAGCGGTGGCACGGCGATCGTGATCAGCTTCGTGCGGAGGGCGAGATGACGGAGCAAGGCAGCGTCCTTGGTCGAGATCCACGGGTCCGGGACGGACCGTGTGCATCCGTCTTCGGCAGATCGGTGATCCGGACTTGAGTCGAGTCGCCCGTTCGCCGATAACGAAGTCGTGCACGCCTCCGCTCCGTCCCACGAACTCCGAACCCATCTCCTGCAGTTGGCCAACGCCGGTTGGACCGGTTGCCTTCACCTCCAGCACGCCGCGCTGTGGCTCGTCGGTGGCCGGGTCGTGCTCGTGGACGGTGCACTTCCCCCGGTCGACGTGATCCGGGATGCCGCCCTGCCGGTCGGGGTGGATCTGGACGATCTCGACTGGAACGCCCGCAACGGCGGCACCCCACTGCTCGATGCGGTCATCGAACACGCCCCGGCGGCCGAGACCGTGGTCGCCCGACTCCTGCACGAGCACAACCTCAACGGGATCTTCGAACTCCTGGCCACGGGCGAACGGTCACCCGAGGCGGAAGAAGGTGTGCGCCATCACGTCGGGGACCGGTTCGCACAGCCGATGCTCGACCTGATCGACGAAGCGGATCGGCGTATCGAACTCTGGCGGGCCATCGCGGACCACATTCCCACCACGACGGTGATGTTCCGGATGTCGAAGGAACTGCCAGGTGGTGCCGAGACCCGGGTGGAGCCGACCGAATGGCGGTACCTCGCGCTGCTCGACGGCAGCCGAACGGTGTCGGACATCATCGACGAGACCGCCGAGAGCCCCTTCCGGGTCTGCTCGACGCTCTATCGGATGGTGCTGCAGGAATGGATCGAACCAGTTCCGGCCTGAACGGTTCGTTCGGGCAGTTGCGAGCGTCAGCGAGCAACTGCGGAAGTGAGGCGAGCGCCAGAGAGGCGAACGGCGTTCGCTGACGCTCAGAACTGCACCAAGACGCTCAGGACTGCACCCGGACGTTCAGGCTGTGAGTGGGCGGTCGGTCGGGCGGACCGGGCTCGGGAGCAGGGTGTGGCCCATGAGCGCCTCGTCGACCGCGGCCGCACACGACCGACCCTCGGCGATCGCCCACACGATCAGGCTCTGACCCCGTCCGATGTCGCCGCAGACGAAGACGTCGTCGACCGAGCTGGCCCAGTCCGACGAGCGCACGACGTTGCCCCTGGCGTCGAGCTCGACACCGAGCTGATCGAGCAGGCCACCCTGTTCGGGGCCGGTGAAGCCCATGGCCAGGAACACCAGATCGGCCGGGAGCTCGAACTCGCTGCCTTCGACGGGCTGGAAACCGGGGCGGCCATCGGTCACGACCATCTCGACTTCGACACCCTTCAGGCCTCGGAGCGTGCCGTTCTCCCCGACGAACTCGGTGGTGTTCACCGAGTACACGCGTTCGCCGCCCTCCTCGTGGGCCGAGGTGACCTTGTAGCGCAAGGGGAACGTCGGCCACGGCGTGGAGTCGGCCCGCTCGTCCGGCGGGCGCGGCATGATCTCGAACTGATGCACCGTTTCGGCGCCCTGGCGATGTGCCGTGCCGAGGCAGTCGGCTCCGGTGTCGCCACCGCCGATGATGATCACGTGTTTGCCCGCGGCGTCGATCGGCGACCCGGCGAGGTCACCCTCCTGCACCTTGTTGGCCAGGGGCAGGTATTCCATGGCCTGGTACACACCCTCGAGCTCCCGGCCCGGGATGGGGAGGTCACGCCACTGGGTGGCGCCGCCCGCCAGCACGATCGAGTCGAACTCGGCCCGGAGCTGCTCCACCGACACCGAGGTCGGATCACCGGACGGACCACCGACGTTGGCGTTCACGCGGAACTCGGTTCCCTCGGCCTCCATCTGCCCGAGCCGACGGTCGAGGACCTTCTTCTCCATCTTGAACTCGGGAATGCCGTAGCGGAGCAGCCCGCCGATGCGGTCCGCTCGTTCGAACACCACGACCCGGTGCCCGGCTCGGGTCAGCTGCTGGGCGACGGCGAGACCGGCGGGCCCGGATCCGACGACGGCGACCGACTTGCCGGTGAGCTTCGACGGCGGCACGGGTTCGACCCAGCCCTCGGCCCACGCCCGGTCGATGATCTCGACCTCGATCTGTTTGATGGTGACCGGGTCGTCGTTGATGCCGACGACGCAGGCACCCTCACACGGCGCCGGACAAAGCCGCCCCGTGAACTCCGGGAAGTTGTTGGTGGCGTGCAGCCGGTCGATCGCCTGTCGCCAGTCGTCACGATGGACGAGGTCGTTCCAGTCCGGGATCAGGTTGCCGAGCGGGCACCCGTTGTTGCAGAAGGGGATGCCGCAGCTCATGCAGCGCGACGCCTGGTCCTTGAGGGCCGCTTCGTCGAAGGGTTCGTAGACCTCGTTCCAGTCGCGCAGACGAACCGGCACCGGGCGCCGCTCGGGTGTCTGGCGGGTGTGGGTCAGGAATCCACGGGGATCAGCCATTGGAGGCCTCCATGATCGCGGCGATCGGGTCGCTGCCCTCGGCCAAGGCCTTCGCCTCGGCCTCGAGGACCCGCTTGTAGTCCATGGGCATGACCTTCACGAACTGTTCGACCGTGCCGGCCCAGTTCGCGAGGAGCCGTTCGGCCACGGCCGAGCCCGTCTCGACGAAGTGTGTGGTGACGAACCGCCGGAGCTCGTCCTGATCGGCGGCCGACAGCGGTTCGAGCTCGACCATCTCCCGGTTGACCTTGGCCGGGAACGAGCCGTCCGTGTCGAGCACGTAGGCGATGCCGCCCGACATGCCGGCACCGAAGTTCCGTCCCGTCGACCCGAGGATCACGGCCCGACCACCGGTCATGTACTCACATCCGTGGTCGCCGACGCCTTCGACGACGGCCACGGCACCGGAGTTGCGGACGCAGAAGCGTTCACCGACGCGCCCCCGCAGGTAGGCCTCGCCGCCTGTGGCGCCGTAGAGCAGCACGTTGCCGGCGATGATCTGTTGTTCCGCGACGAAGGTCGACGTCGCCGGCGGGTGCACGACCACACGCCCTCCGGAGAGGCCCTTGCCGACGTAGTCGTTCGCGTCACCTTCGAGGCGGAGCGTGATGCCGGACGGGACGAAGGCGCCGAAGCTGTTGCCGGCCGAACCCCGCAGGTCGACCTCGATCGTGTTGTCGGGCAGGCCCGCGCCGCCGTATCGCTTCGTCACCTCGTGGCCGAGCATGGTGCCCGTCGTCCGGTTGACGTTGCGGATCGTGGTGTCGATCCGCACGTTCGTGCCGTGCTCGAGCGCCGGGGCGGCGGCGGCGATGAGCTCGTTGTCGAGCGCCAGGTCGAGGCCGTGATCCTGGCCCTTGGTGTTGAAGCGGGCCGCGCCGTCGGGCAAGGCCGGCGAGTAGAGGATCGGTGAGAGGTCCAGGCCGACGGCCTTCCAGTGGTCGATGGCCGGCTGCACGTCGAGTGCTTCCACCTGTCCGATGGCTTCCTCGAGGGTCCGGAACCCCAACTCGGCGAGGTACTCGCGGACCTCCTCGGCGATGTACCAGAAGAAGTTCTCGACGAACTCGGGCTGGCCCGAGTACCGGGCACGGAGCTCGGGATTCTGTGTCGCCACACCGACCGGGCACGTGTCGAGATGGCAGACCCGCATCATGATGCAACCCGACACGACCAGCGGCGCGGTCGCGAAGCCGAACTCCTCACCGCCGAGCAGGGCGGCGATGACGACGTCGCGGCCGGTCTTGATCTGACCATCGACCTGCACGACGATGCGATCCCGTAGGTCGTTCATCAGGAGGGTCTGCTGGGTCTCGGCGAGGCCGAGCTCCCACGGGCCGCCGGCGTGTTTCAGCGAGGTGAGTGGCGAGGCACCGGTACCGCCGTCGTGGCCGGAGATCAGGACCACGTCGGCCTTCGCCTTCGAGACGCCGGCGGCGACCGTGCCGACGCCGACCTCGGCCACGAGCTTCACGTGCACGCGGGCCTGGGCGTTGGCGTTCTTCAGGTCGTGGATCAGCTGGGCGAGATCTTCGATCGAGTAGATGTCGTGATGCGGCGGCGGCGAGATCAGGCCGACACCCGGGGTCGAGTAGCGCGCTTTGGCGATCCAGGGCCACACCTTCTTGCCGGGGAGCTGGCCGCCCTCGCCGGGCTTGGCTCCCTGGGCCATCTTGATCTGGATGTCGTCGGCGTTGGCCAGGTACTCCGACGTCACACCGAACCGGCCCGAAGCGACCTGCTTGATCGCCGAGCGCTTCGAATCGCCGTTCTCCATGGGGACGAATCGGGCGGGGTCCTCACCGCCCTCTCCGGTGTTCGACTTGCCGCCGATCCGGTTCATCGCGATCGCGAGCGTCTCGTGGGCCTCGGCCGAGATCGACCCCCAGCTCATGGCGCCGGTGGCGAATCGCTTGACGATCTCGGTCGCGGGTTCGACCTCGTCGATCGGGATGGGCTCCCGCGTCGGGGTGAGCCTGAACAGCCCCCGGAGGGTCGCGAGTCGTTCCGATTGGTCGTCGACGAGCTTCGTGTACTCCTTGAAGACGTCGTACTGGCCCTCGCGGGTGGCGTGCTGCAGCTTGAACACGGTGGTCGGGTTGAAGAGGTGGTACTCCCCCTCCCGACGCCACTTGTATTCCCCGCCGAGCTCGAGCTCACGGTGGGCCAGCAGCTCGGGGCGATCGGGAAACGCCCGCAGATGGCGGAGTTCACACTCCCGGGCGACCTCGGCGAGGCCGATGCCGCCGAGCTTGGAGGTGGTGCCGGTGAAGAACTCGTCGACGAGGTCCTGGCCGAGGCCGACGGCTTCGAAGATCTGGGCCCCGGTGTAGGAGGCGACGGTCGAGATGCCCATCTTGGACATCACCTTGATGACGCCTTTGGTGGCCGCCTTGACGTAGTTGTCGGCTGCCTGCGCCAGGTCGGCGGCCGAGACCCCACGTGCGATCCGGTCCTCCACCGACTCGAACACGAGCGAGGGGCAGATGGCGTTGGCCCCGAAGCCGAGGAGCAACGCGAAGTGGTGGACCTCGCGGGCGTCGGCCGCGTTGACGATGATGCCGACCCGGGTCCGGGTCTTCTCCCGGACCATGTGATGGTGGACGGCGGAGGTCGCGAGCAACGACGGCATCGGTGCCAGGTCGGCGGTGGCGCCGCGGCTGGAGATCACCAGGATCGTCTTGCCGTCGGCGACGGCGGCCGAAGCCTCGGCCCGGATCCGGTCGAGGGCGTCGCGGAGGCCCTCCTCGCCGCGCGCCACCTCGTAGCGGGCATCGAGCGTGACGGTTCGCAGGTGTTCGAAGTCGCCCTCGTCGTTGGCCCGCACGATCCGGATGAGGTCGTCTTCGGAGATGACCGGAGAATCGAGGCGGATCTGGTGGCACCAGTCGGCGCCGGGTTCGAGCAGGTTGCCCTGCGGGCCGATGCGGGTGAACGACGACGTCACGAGCTCTTCGCGGATGGCGTCGAGTGGTGGGTTGGTGACCTGGGCGAACAGCTGAGCGAAGTAGTCGAACAGCATGCGTGGTCGATCGGACAGGACCGCCTGCGGCGTGTCGGTGCCCATCGAGCCGATGTTCTCCTTGCCTTCGGCCGCCATCGGCTCGACGAGCATCTCGAGCTCTTCCTCGGTGTAGCCGTTGGCGACCAGTTCGGGCACGAGTTCGTCGTGCTTCGGCAGCACGTGCTCCCGGCGGGGCAGGTCGTGCAGGTCCATGAGCTCGCCGAGCCATTCGCCGTAGGGGTGCTCGGCCGCCAGGGAGGCCTTGATCTCGGCGTCGTCGACGATGCGGCCCTCGGCGGTGTCGACGAGGAACATCTTGCCCGGCTCGAGCCGACCCTTCTGGACGATGTCGGCGGGATCGATGTCGACCACGCCCACCTCGGAGGCCATGATGACCAGTCCGTCGTCGGTGACCCAGTACCGGCTCGGACGCAGGCCGTTGCGATCGAGGACCGCCCCGACGATGGTGCCATCGGTGAACGTCACCGATGCCGGACCGTCCCAGGCCTCCATCGCGGACGCGTAGAACTGGTAGAACGCACGCTCCGCCGCCGGCATGGTCTCGTGACGTTCCCAGGCTTCGGGGATCATCATGAGCACGGCGTGGTGCAGCGGATAGCCGCCGAGGTGCAGCAGCTCGAGCGCTTCGTCGAAGCGGGCGGTGTCGGAGGAGTCCGGCGTGCAGATCGGGAAGAGGTCCTCGATGCGCTCGCCCCAGTGGTCGGCGCCCAGGAGTGCCTCACGGGCCCGCATCCAGTTCTCGTTGCCGCGCACGGTGTTGATCTCGCCGTTGTGGGCGACGAAGCGATACGGGTGGGCCAGGGGCCAGGCGGGGAAGGTGTTCGTCGAGAACCGGGAGTGGACGAGCGCCAGCGCCGAGGCCATCTCGGGGTGCTGGAGGTCGGGGAAGAACGAGCTGAGCTGGGGTGTGGTCAGCATGCCCTTGTAGACGAAGGTCCGGGAGGACAGCGACGGCAGGTAGGTGCCGTAGCCGGCCGCGGCGGTCTCGTGTTCGATGCGCTTGCGGGCGATGTAGGCGACCCGGTCGAGATCGAGGCCGGTCCGACCTTCGGGGTCGGTGATGACGATCTGGCGGATGCTCGGGATCACGTCGAGCGCCTGCTGCCCGAGATCGCTCGCGTCGACGGGGACCTCTCGCCATGCGTGCACGGCGAGTCCTTCGCCCTCGACGATCTCGTCGATCAGCGCGTGGGCGGCGTCGGCATCGGCGGAAGGGCCGTCGTCATCCGGGCCCGGGAGGAAGACGAGGCCGGTCGCGTAGGCGCCGGCGTCGGGCAGATCCTCGAACTGTGTGCGCAGGAACGCGTCCGGTACCTGGATCAGGATGCCGGCACCGTCGCCGGTGTTCGGTTCGGCGTTGGTGGCGCCGCGGTGCTGCAGGCAGGTGAGCGCACCGAGTGCCTGCCGGACGATCTCGTTGCTCTGGCGACCGTGCATGTCGGCCACGAACGAGACGCCACAGGCGTCGTGTTCGTTGGCGGGGTCGTAGAGGCCCTGTGCGGGCGGCAACCCGAGCCCCGGAAGGGCGTGGGACGTGGACGCAGCTGAGTGAAGCACCGAGCAACTCCGGTCAGGTCGAGGATCCGTGGACGGTGGCCCTCACGGCGAGTGGCCGCGCCGTTCGGGACACGGAACGGCGGACGCTGGGACACTCGGTGTGGGTGCGACGCTCGGTGTGGGACGACTTCGGCCTCGTGGAGGCAAGCGGCAGGGACGGCGATGGCCCGGCCACGGGCCACCCATGCTATCTGTCGGAGGCGCGTCCATGACAAGCCGGATCGCTCCGGGAGATGGGTCCGGGCCAACACATCCGGATTGGCGGGGTTGGCGCACCGCGCGCGGCCAGAATGCAGGGGTGTCCTCTCCCACCGATCCCTCTTCCACCGCTCCCTCTCCCACCGCATCGGCCGTCCCGAACCCGACCGTCGCCTCGGT
>JAHDCV010000021.1:23922-60733 GCA_020629695.1 Acidimicrobiales bacterium
CCACCGCTCCCTCTCCCACCGCATCGGCCGTCCCGAACCCGACCGTCGCCTCGGTGATCGACGCCATCACCGCCTCACCGTCGCCCTACCACGCCGTCGAGACCGCCCGAGCCCGACTGCGCGCCGCCGGCTTCGTCGAGTGTGATCTCACCGAGGACCTGCCCGACGGTCCGTCCCGGGGGTTCGCGGCCTCCGACGGTGCGCTCGTCGCCTGGGCGGATCCCGCCGAGGACGCGGCGACCACGGGCTTCCGGATCGTCGGTGCCCACACCGACTCCCCCAACCTCCGGGTGGGATCGGTGCCCGATGTCGGAGCGGCCGGCGTTCGCCAGGTCGGCATCGAGGTGTACGGAGGCGTGCTCGCGAACTCCTGGCTCGATCGCGACCTCGGGCTCTCCGGGCGGCTCGTCCTGGCGGACGGCTCGATGCCCCTCGTCCGCATCGACGAGCCGTGGTTCCGGGTGCCGCAGCTGGCCATCCATCTCGATCGGGAGATCCGCGGCGATGGTCTGAAGCTCGATCCGGCCCTGCATCTCACGCCCACCTTCGGCGCCGGTGAACCCGAGGAGGGGGCGTTGATCGGCGCCGTGGCCGCGGCGGCCGACGTCGACCCCGGAGCGGTCCGCTCCTGGGATCTGATGTTCCACGACCTGCAGGCCCCGGCGCTGGTCGGCCCCGCGGCGGAGCAGCTGGCCTCGGCCAGGATCGACAACCAGGTCTCGTGCTTCGCCGCGCTCGAGGCGATCGTCGCCGCCGACGTCGCCCGACTCGCCGGCACGGCCGTCCTGGTGCTCTCCGACCACGAAGAGGTCGGCTCCTCCTCGGCGACCGGTGCCGGTGGCGCCATGTTGGAACACCTCTTGGAACGGCTGTCGGCGGCGGCGGGCGTCGACCGCGTCGGCCATCTGCGACGACTCGCCGCGTCGGTCGTCGTGTCGGCCGACGGCGCCCATGCGACCCATCCGAACTACGAGGCCAAGCACCGGCCGGAGCATCCGATCCGGATGAACGGCGGTGTCGTCATCAAGCGCAACGCCAACCAGCGCTATGCGACCGACGGCCGAGCCGAGGCATTCGCTCGACGGGCGATCGAGTCGGCCGGGGTCGAGGCGCAGGTGTACGTGCATCGCAACGACCTGCCGTGTGGGTCCACGATCGGTCCGATCACCGCGACCCGCCTCGGTGTGCCGACGGTCGACCTCGGGGTCGCCCAGCTCGCCATGCACTCGGCCCGGGAGGTCTGCGGAGCCCACGACATCGCGGATCTGGCCGCGGTCGTCGGCGCCGCGTTCACGGTGTGATCCCGGTGTGACGCCTTACCAGATGGTCGAGGGTCGTTGCAGTCGGCTGAACCCCCCAGTTAGCGTGCACCGGTCGCTTCCGCGTGTCGCGCTCGCTCGGGCGTTGCGTGCCGGACGAGCACGAAGCGCGGACGACTTCCACTCGACAACCCCCTGATGAGGACCCCGACGTGAACGCAGTCCCGTACCTCGCCCTGGTTTCCGCGCTTGCAGCGCTGGGCCTGGCGTACTTCTTCTTCCTGGACGTGAAGAAGGCCTCCCCCGGTAACGACCGGATGGTCTTCCTCATGAACGAGATCAGCAAGGGGGCGAAGGCCTTCCTGAAGCAGGAGTACACCTGGGTCGCCGCCTTCGCCGCCGTGATGGCCATCGTGGTGGCCATCGCCGTGACCCCGTTCGGCGCGATCGCCTACCTCCTCGGTGCCGTGCTGTCCGCCGGCGCCGGGTATGCCGGCATGACCGTGGCCACGATGGCCAACGCCCGGACGACCGAGGCCGCCAAGTCCGGTCCGGCCAAGGCCTTGCCGATCGCCTTCCGCGGCGGTGCCGTGATGGGCTTCGCCGTGGCGGGGCTCGCACTCGCCGGTCTGATGCTCGTCTACATCGTGTTCGTCGTGCTGATGGAGTCCGACGACGCGTTCGAGATCGTCACGGCCTACGGCCTCGGCGGTTCGACCATCGCCCTGTTCTCCCGTGTCGGTGGCGGCATCTACACCAAGGCCGCCGACGTCGGCGCCGATCTCGTCGGCAAGGTCGAGGCCGGGATCCCCGAGGACGACCCCCGCAACCCCGCCACGATCGCCGACAACGTCGGCGACAACGTCGGTGACGTCGCCGGCATGGGTGCCGATCTCTTCGAGTCCTACGCCGGGTCGATCATCGCCCCGATCTCCCTCGTCGCCTTCGCCACGGCCCTGGCCGCCGACGACATCGGCGACGATGCGCTTGCGCTCCTCATGTTCCCGATGGCCATTGCCTTCGTCGGCATGATCGCCTCGATCATCGGTTCGTTCCTCGTCAAGGGCGGCGACTCGACCGACTCCAAGGCCCTCTCGAAGGCGCTCCACCTCGGCACCAACGTCGCCATGGGCATCACCGTCGTCGCCACCTTGGGCGTCGCCTACTTGCTCTTCGACGGCGACACCTTCGATCAGCCGTGGGGCCTCGCCGTCTCCGTGATCGGTGGCCTCCTCGTCGGCTGGGCGCTCGGCAAGACCGCCGAGTACTACACCTCCGATCACTTCGGCCCGGTCAAGAAGATCGCTCAGCAGTCCGAGACCGGCCCGGCCACCACCGTGCTCGGTGGCATCTCGGCCGGCATGGTGTCGGTCGCCGCCTCGGTCGGCCTCATCCTCGTCGGTGTCGGCATCGCCTACTGGGGCGGTCAGCAGACCTTCGACACCATCGGCAACCTCGAAGGTGGCCTCTACGGCATCGCCGTGGCCGCCATCGGCATGCTCGCCACCACCGGTGTGGTCGTGTCGGTCGACGCCTACGGCCCGATCGCCGACAACGCCGGCGGCATCGCCGAGATGGCCGAGCTCGACCCGAGCGTCCGCGACGTGACCGATGCGCTCGACTCGCTCGGCAACACCACCGCCGCCGTCGCCAAGGGCTTCGCCGTCGGTTCGGCCGCACTCACCGCACTCGCACTCTTCAAGAGCTTCGAGTTCGCGGTCATGGAAGCCGGAACCGAGCTGAACCTCAACGTCGGCGAGGTCGACGTGTTCATCGGCCTGTTCATCGGTGCCGGTCTGCCGTTCCTCTTCGCTGCGCTCACGATCGACGCCGTCGGCCGTGCCGCTCAGGAGATGATCGAAGAGGTCCGCCGGCAGTTCCGTGAGATCCCGGGTCTGCGTGAGGGCAAGGAAGGCGTCGTGCCCGACTCCGCCCGCTGCGTCGCCATCTCGACCCAGGCCTCCCTCAAGGAGATGGTGGTGCCCGGTGCACTGGCCGTCGTCGTGCCGCTCGTGCTCGGCTTCCTCTCCATCGACGCCCTCGGCGGCATGCTCGCCGGTGCGCTGGTGACCGGCTTCGCCCTCGCCATCTTCATGGCCAACGCCGGTGGTGCGTGGGACAACGCCAAGAAGTACATCGAAGCCGGTGCCCATGGCGGCAAGGGTGGCGATCCGCACAAGGCGGCCGTCGTCGGCGACACCGTCGGTGACCCGTTCAAGGACACCTCCGGTCCGGCCATGAACATCCTGCTCAAGGTCATGACCATCGTGTCGCTCGTGTTCGCCACGGCGTTCGCCAACAACCAGGTCTTCTGATCCGGTCCTGATCCGACGCTCCACCCGGAGCGACCTCGAGAGCCCGGCCCCGGTGGCCGGGCTCTCGCCGTTCTGGGGGGCTCGGTAACGTGGATCCGTGCGCCACTGGTTGATGAAGTCCGAACCCGACGCCTACTCGATCGACGACCTCGCTCGCGACGGGGTCGAACCCTGGGACGGGATCCGGAACTACCAGGCACGCAATCTCATGCGGGACGAGATGTCCGTCGGCGATCGGGTGCTCTTCTACCACTCGAACGCGAAGCCGCCCGGCGTCGTCGGCATCGCCGAGATCGCCTCGTCGGCCTACCCCGATCCGACCCAGTTCGACCCCGACTCCGCGTACTTCGACGACTCGTCGTCCCCGGACGATCCACGGTGGCTGCTGGTCGACGTGCGGTACGTGTCGCACCTGGAGCGGATCGTCGGCCTCCCCGAGATCAAGGACGATCCGGCCCTCGCCGACATGGTCCTCGTGAAGCGGTCCCGACTGTCGGTGCAACCCGTGAGCGCCGAGGAGTTCGACCACATCGTCGCCCTCGGTGGCTCGGTCGCTTGACGTCGTCGCGTCGTGCGACACTGAGCCGGTGCCGCTCCGCAAACTGACCACCACCGATGCCTTCGTCGTCACCGACCTGGCCGACGCTCCCGCCGCCGGCGTCGTCCGGCGGGGTCGCAAGATCCTCCAGTCGTCGGCGAAAGACCTCGCCCGTTCGGCGACGTACACCTTCGCGATCCACGGCATCGAGCGTGGCGGCGCCTCGGCCGGTATCAACGCCGAGGGCGACGCGGCCGGCGCCTCCGCCGACGCGTTCGTGGCCGAGCTCGCCGACGACGTGGCCGGCGGAGTGCTCGAACTGACCGCGGGCAAGGGCATCGGGGCGGAGGAGCTCGCCGGTCTCGCCGAACGATCTCCGGCCGGTGCGCTGAGCGGTTCCACCGACGCCATCGTGCGATCGGTCATGGCCGGCCTGTGTGTCGGTCTCGACACGACGGATCTGGCCGGCGTCTCCGTGGCGATCGACGGTTGGGAGACCGGACCGGTCCCGGCGGCCCTCGTCGACGCACTCGTGGGTGTCGGCGCCGAGATCTCCGCCATCGGTGCGGCGAACGGTGTCATCGCCGGTGGGTCACTCGATCTGGACGCCCTGCGCGCCGGCACCATGCCCGATCCGGCGTCGCTGGCGAAGCCGTGGACCCTCTGGGGCGCCGGTGTCGATGCGATCCTCACCGGAGCGAAGCCCGGCGGCATGAATCACCAGGGCGCCGAGATGGTGCGGGCGAAGGCCGTGGTGCCCTACGCCCCGATCCCGGTCAGTACGAAGGCCTATGCCGTGCTCCGGCGGGCCGGTGTCGTGCTGGTGCCCGACTTCGCCTCGGCCGGTGGCGGGCTGGTGGCTGCGACCCTCGAAGGCGACGACGCCACGGTGCTGGCGGAGGTCGACCGGACCACCGTCGAGGCGCTCGCCGCCGCTGCGGCCGACCACCCGGACCAGGACCTGTTCATGGCGGCCTGCATCCGGGCCGAGGCCTTCCTCGCCACCTGGCAGGAGCGCCTGCCGTTCGGTCGCCCCCTCGCCGCCTGAGCGCACCGTCAACCTCCGCCGTACGGGCACCTCGTCACGCGCTGGCGCCTGTGTCGCTCCGAGGGATCCGCAACGGCGGGTCGTGCGTGCCGATGGAGCAACGAGGTGATCGGGGCGGACCCGGATGGTCGAGCGGGGATGCCCGGGCCGTGGCTCAGGCGGTGCGGTCGGCGCCGGTCAGGAGCACGAGTGAGCGTCCGATCGCGACGTCGGGTGACGCGGGTGTCCGGCGTTCGGTCAACCAGCCGGCGAGCCCCGCGGCGCCGGTGGCGTCCGGTGCCGGGCCGCTGGGCTGCCCGTTGCTCGATCGGTCCGCCAGCGCCCGGCGGGCGAGGTCGGTGGCCTCCACGAAGACGTCCTCGTCGACCAGGACGGGCCAGCCGTCAGTCGCCCGCTGGTGGGCGTACACGGTTCGCCAGTCGTAGGTGACGTCGTCGAGGATGCCGCTGGCCACCGAAGCCGGTGTCCCCGGCCAGGGTTCCATCGCCCACGCGACGTCATCGCTCAGAGGGTCGGGGTCCGCTCCCCCGGCGGTCAGCCGGGTGACGGCCGCCGCATAGGGATGGGCCGATCGAGGTTGCACGGGATGGACTCGTGGGAGCCGGGCGTCGGCACCGAGCCCTCGACCCAGTCCGTCCATCACCGCGGTCGCCAGCGCGCCGCCGCCGATCTGGATGAACACGTCGTCGGCGTGGTCGCCGGCGTCAGCCAGTTGTTCCGCGAGTTCGAGTCCGAGCGTCCGACAGCCGTCGATGGTGTCGGGGCGGACGGTGCCCTGCACGGTGAAGGCGACCGCACCGTCGTCGAGCGCGATCTCGAGATCCCGCATACAGGGGTCGCCCGCTTCACCCGCCGCCCGGTGGCTGAAGGTCACGTGGGCGCCGAGCTGCTCGAGCCGGGTCAGCACGCCGGGGCTGGCGTCGACGGGCACGTAGACATCGAGCTCCCGACCGAAGGCCGAGGCGACGGTCGCCGCGCCGACCGCGGCGTTGCCGCACGACGCGATCGCCCATCGTCCCGTGTCGAGGGGTGACCCGGCCCGCTCCCGCAGCACCTGGCGGAGCAGGAGGCCGAACAGATGGCGGGCCTTGTGGCTGCCGCCGACCCCTCCGGTCTCCACCTTGGCGAGTACCGCAGCGCCGTCGAGGGTCAGCTGGACGAGCGGTCCGGACCGGAACCCATGCCCGTCGCCGGCCGGATCGTCGGCCACGGCGGCATCGAGCTCCCGGATCACGGCGACCACCTCGGCATCGGACAATCCGAGGCCGAGCGCCTCGGCGTGCAGGTCCAGATGGTGGCGGTGACGCTCGAAGGTCGACGGAACGCTTCCGTTGCTCACCTTGCCGACGCTACCGCTGTCGCTAACCTCACCACGGGCGACCGAGAGGGCAAGTGACATGGTCAAGTACTCCGACGATCAGGCAGAGAAGGGTCTCAAGTACGTTCGAGACCGTCGTGGGCGCCGCAGCAGCGGTGGTGGGAGCAGCTTCCCCGGCCTCGGTGGTGGCTCGACCGGTGGCGGCATGCAGCGTCGTCGCGGCGGGACCGCGGCGAAAGGTGCAGGCGGCCTCGGCGTCATGGGCATCATCCTCATCTTCGTGCTCCAGGCCTGCCTCGGCGGTGGAGGCGGCAGCGGGTTCAACATCGATCCCAGCGCCTTCGAGTCCTTCGACACCCAGAGCGGCGCCGTCGAGACCGGGAACAGCAGTGGCGCCGAACTCTCGCTGGACGACTTCAGTGAGCGGGAGCAGGAGATGCTCGCGGTCCACAGCGACCTGATCGACACCTGGACCGAACTGTTCGAGCAGGCGGGAGCCGACTTCCGTCCTGCCGGCCTCCAGTTCATCGACGCCCGGGTCCAGACCGGCTGCGGTGTGGCCGGACCCGAGGTCGGACCGTTCTACTGCCCGGCCCCGAACGACGAGAACGTGTATCTCGATCCGAACTTCTTCGACGTGCTCGCGCAGCGCTTCGGCGCCGCCGGCGACTTCGCGATCGCCTACGTGCAGGCCCACGAGGTCGGCCACCACATCCAGGCGATCACCGGCATCTCGGCCCAGGTCCAGCAGGAGCAGGCCCGCCTCGGCACCGTCGAACGCAACGAACTCGGTGTGCGACTCGAACTGCAGGCGGACTGCCTGGCTGGCGTCTGGGGCTTCCACGTCAACAACCGCACGACGATCGTCGAGGGTGTCGTGCTCGAGCGCGGTGACATCGAAGAGGGCCTGCGAGCGGCTGCCGCCGTCGGCGACGACAGCATCCAGTCCTCGTCCGGTCAGAGCATCAACCAGGAGAGCTGGACCCACGGCTCGTCGGAGGCCCGCCAGGAGTGGTTCCTGGAGGGATTCAACACCGGCGACCCCAACGCCTGCGACACCTTCAGCGTGTCCCGGGCCGACATCGGCCTCTGACCCGGCGCCGGCCGAGCCGGCAGGAGAACCCACCTCACCGAGAGTGGTACGTTCCGACGTCATGTGGGCATGGGTGAAGAGGTTCGTTGCACGAGTCGGCGGTGTCGCGCTGGCGCTGTCGATCGTGTCGGTCGCCGGTCTGTCGTCACCGCCGCTGGCCGCGGCCGAGGACGAGCAGGATTGTCGCGCCCCGATCCGCTACGACGACCCCCGGATCTGGTCGTTCTCGTTCACTGAGCTGTTTCCGTGGGACGTCTCGTTCGATTGGACGGAGGCCGCACGTCGTCCCGATGGCGACATCACCGTGGCATCGGTCCTCGTGAGCTACGGCGAGCACGCGACTCGCAGCCTGGTCACCGCCATCCTCGGCCCCGGCGGAGAACTCCGCTCCTGGCATCTCGTGGCCAGTGCCGCGGACCGCGCCGACCTCTGGTTCGACCTCCACCCCGACCGGATCGATGTCACCGAGACCGACGGCATCGGCTTCGTCGAGGTGCGCTCGTTCGGCCATGACGGCACGGAGCGACTCCTCGGTGGCGCCCCCGCCCTCCGGCTGGATGCAATCGGGACGATCGAACGTGTCGAGCGGATGGGTGCCCGGACGATCGTGGCGGCCATCGATCCGGAAGGCTCGTTGAGGATCGGGCGGATCGACACCGAAGCCGGCAGCGCGTCATGGGGGCCACCTCTCGACCTCGACCCCTTCCGGCTCGCGTTCCTCCCGACGGGCGGAATGGTGGCGCTCGTCGGAACCGACGCCGTGTTCCTCGACGATGCCGGCGGGATCGACACAACACGCGGTGACGGCGGAACCCTCACCACGGGGATCGGCGAGGGCTATCTCAGCGTCGTCGGTCCCGAGATCCACGTCGTCGACGTCGTGGGCCGTGCGGCGCTTCCACATGAGCCGACCTTCGAAGGCGACGTGTTCCGCGTTCGGAGGTTCACCTTCGACGGGGTGCCGATCGGCGAAAACACGGGCTTCTGGTGGGAGGTGTTCTCCGGTGACGGGTTCGACGATGACGAGCGAGACACGATCCGGATCGACGACATCGAGATGGCCGCCACCTACGGTGGGATCGGGCCGGTCGCGCAGTTCGTCGATCTGTCCCGGCCGATGCGTGATCGGTATGCGGACGACATCGTCCGTCTGTATGTCGCCGTCCTCGGTCGGGCGCCCGACGCGGCGGGTGCGTCGTTCTGGGCCGATCGCCGTCGAGACGGCGTCCGTCGTGACGACGTCGTCCGGGCATTGCTCCGATCGGAGGAGTTCACCTCCGGGCCCGATCGGCCACTCGCCGACAGGCTGTTTCCGACGCTCGACGAGCTTCCGTCCGGTACGTCGCGAGAGGAACTCGCCATCTGGTTCCGGCTCGGGAGGGATCCGGTGGACGTGGTGCTCGAGCAGAGTTCGACGCAGACGTTCGCGCAACACACCGACACCGAACTGGGCGGGTCGAACTGGGCGGCGGAGGAGTTGGAGCGGCTCTATCTCGCAGCGTTCGGACGTTTCCCCGATCAGGCGGGTCTCTGCTACTGGCTCGGCGTCGAGCTCGACCACGGTCGCTACGAGATCCTCGGCGGCTTCATCGAGAGTGCCGAGTGGCAACGGGCCTACGCCGGTCTCGGACGCGAGCAGACGGTGCGACAGATGTATCGAAACATCCTGGGCCGGGAGCCGGATGACGCCGGCGTCGCATACTGGCTGGAGTTGTGGTCCTACGACGATGCCGAAGGGCTCCGCTGGGTGCTCGACGGCATCGCCCAGAGCGAGGAGATGCAGATCCTCACGGCGTCGGGCTGATCACCCTGGCCGGTGCGCCGGCGGCGACGCAGCCGTCGGGCAGGTCGCTCGTGACCACGGAGTTCGCGCCGACGGTGACCCGACGCCCGATGGTGACGCCGGGGGTCACCACGACGTTCGTGCCGAGCCACGACTCGGCGCCGATCCGTACGGCCGATTCCGGCACGAGCTGCCGGCCGATCGGAAGGTCGGGGTCGGCGTTGGAGTGGTTCTGATCCGTGACGTACACGTTGGGTCCGAAGTACACGTCGGGCTCGATCACGATCGAGAGGTGGGCGACCAGCGAGGTGTTCCGGCCGATGAGGCAGCGGTCACCGATCACGAGGATCTCGTCGGAGATGAGTGGCTGCTCGGGGTGCATGCCGGCGGACAACGAGACGCGTGGTCCGATGAGGCAGCCTTCCCCGATCCGGATCGCCCGTTCGCCGTAGAGGGCGGCGGGAGGAAAGCAGATGATGGAGCCGGCGCCGAACTCCGCGAATCGCGTCGCACGTCTGGTGTCGGCGTGGATGGCCGCGCGGCGGGTCCACCACTCCGACGCTTCGAGTGCGATGTCGCCCAGCGACCAGCCGCCGAGTCTGCGCCCGACGAACGACGGACCGTTCTGTTCGGGACGCATCACGATCGGACACCGTAGTCAGACCCGGTGACCTTCGTCGGTCGGTCGGTCGGTCGTCAGTCGGCGCCGGGAACCATCGCCGCCAGCCGTACGGCGATCTCGGCCGCGACGCGGGCGTTGTTCTCGGCGAGGGCGAGATTCGCCGGCACGCTCTGCCCTTCGGTCACGCGACCGAGTGCGGCCAGCACGACGGGGGTGACCTCGTTCCCGGTGGCTTCGCTGTCGGCCAGCTCGGCCAGGGCGACATCGACGGCGGCGGAGATCTCGTCGAACGGAATCGCCTGATCGGCGGGTACGGGAGCGACCACCAGGATGCCGCCACCGCCGAGTGCCCAATGGGCTCGAGCGATACGCGCGACCTCGTCGGCGGTGTCGACCCGGTGGGGTACGGGCAACCCGGAGGACTGTGCATGGAAGGCGGGGAACGTGTCGGTCTGCCAGCCGAGGACCGGCACCGATCGGGTCTCGAGGTATTCGAGGGTCCTGGGCAGGTCGAGGAACACCTTGGCTCCCGCCGAGACGGTGATGACCCGGTGCGCGGCGATGGCGTCCAGATCGGCCGAGATGTCGCCGGTGTCCGACACGCCTCGATGCACACCCCCGATGCCCCCGGTCGCGAACACCTCGATTCCGGCGGCATCGGCCAGTTGCAGGGCGGCCGAGACGGTCGTGGCGCCGTAGCTCCAGCGGTGGCCGATGGCCACGGAGAGGTCCCGGGCGGCGGCTTTTCGAGCGGGGCCGCAGATCGTCTCGTACTGGTCGGGCTCGACACCGATGCGGGCTTCGCCGTCGATGACCGCGGTGAGCGCGGTCTCGGCGCCCCAGCTCGTGACCGCCTGGAGGCAGCGACGCAGGGCCTGGGCGTTGGCCGGCGACGGCAGGCCGAGATGGGAGAAGATCGTCGACTCGAGGGCGACGACCCCCTTGCGGTCGGCGATGGCCGATTCGACTCTCGGAGCAACGTTCAACATCAGAGCAACACCCATTCCACCCCGTCGGGTGTGTCGCGGACTTCGATCGACGCCGCCGCCAGTTCGTCGCGGATGACGTCGGACAGGTCATAGCGCTTCTCGGCCCGGACCACACCCCGGAGGTTGAGGATCGCGGTCACGACGGGGTCGAGCGTCTCGCGTGGATCGACCAGGCCGTCGGTGGCCGCGGCACCGAGACGGACGATCATCGCCCGTAACGCAGCCCGCGCCCGATCGTCGGCATCGGACTGGTTCGTGTCGGCGGACCAGTCGACGATCGCCTGCTCGCAGGCGAGCACCGCGGCGACCGCGGCGTCGGCGTCCCGGGCGGTGATCGCCGCGTCGAACGCCGCCTCGGCTCGGGCGACGTCGGCATCGAGCGACGCGGCGTCGGCGCGGTCGCCGGCCGTCGCGCCGTCGGGCGCTCCCGCCGCCGTGCTCGCGGGATCCGCTCCGGTGCCGACCGCCGGGTCGGGTTCGAGACCGCCCACGTCGCCCCGGCGGAGCACGTCGATCGCAACGGTCTCGCCCGCAGGGATCACACGGGACACACCGAGTCGCCGGATCGTGAGACCGCCCTTGCCGAACACCTCCGCGGTGTCGGCGTCGAGATCGAGCAACACCCCGGTGTGCTCGTCGACGCCGAGCACGAACTCGTCGTCGGAGAGCTGGGCTTCGAGCATGGCGAGCCGCGTCTCACCGAGATAACAGAACCGTGTGTCGTGCGTCTGGCCCTCGTTGTTGTCGTAGTGCGGGATCACCGCCACCGGCAGACCGATCTCACCCAACACATCCATGCCCTCGAGCCAGACGGGCTCGGCACCGACCTTGTAGATCTCGTACACCGGAACCGTGCGACGTCCGAGCGTCAGCGCGGCTGCGGACGAGAACACGACCGCTCCACCCTCTCGCAGCCGGCTCCGCAGAACGTCGGGCACCGAGGTCGGGGCCCATTGACGGAGGGCGAACGTCGGCGAGCCCGGGCCGGCGAACACGAGGTCGGCCGATCGGATCCGCGCGAGCGCCTGCTCGATGGCGACCGTGTCGCCGTCGTCGGATCGACGGAGCCCGGCGGCCGCCATCGGTCGACCGATGGATTGATCGAAGTACTGGAGCGTCTTCTCGGTCAACTCGCCGTGGTTCTCCTGGAATCCGAACGGCGTGTCGAGCATCACGGCATCGACCGGACCGCCGTCGTTCACGGCGTCGAAGATCCGGCGGTGCGGCTTGATCATGGGGGGCGCGGTCTCGCCGGAGCCCATGATCACGAGGAGCCGAGCGCGAGGGGATGCAGTCATCGGAGGAGTCACCTCGGGGGAACGAGCGGGGCCCACAGCCTGCCCGATCCGGGCCGGGTTGGGACGAGTCGGCTCGTCGATCGTCGGATCAGCTGGAACAGCTCAGGGTCGAACATCCGGGGGCGTCCCGGGCCCAGTCCGGACGCAGCCCGGCGTAGTGCTCCAGGCCGTCGCGCTCGACGAACGGGTCACGCACGACGTCGAACAGTGTCCGGAGCGGCTCCTCGTCCCCACGGGTCGCCGCATCGATGGCCTCCTGCGAGAGCCAGTTGCGCAGGAGGTAGATCGGATTGACGGCGTCGGCGGCGGCAGCCCGCTCGGCCGGGTCCCGGGCGTCGGCCACGACGCGTGCGGCGAACCGCTCCAGCCAGTTCCGCCAGTCCCCCACGAGCTCGTCGGTGAGCGTGTCGGGCCGGTAGAAGACGGTGGTCTCCAGTTCCGCCCAGAGGCGGTCGACACCGTCGGCTGGGGTGAGGTCGGCGTGGCCGAGCGCCCGGAACGTCCGGGTGAAGTCGGTCTCGACACGGGGCAGCAGCGTCCAGAGGTCGGCGAACAGCGGATCCTCGGCCGTCAGGGTTCCCGGACTGTTGCCGCTCGTGGTCGGTTCGGCGTCGTCGGGCACGGTGACGGCGTCGACCGAGACGCCGAGCTTGGCGCCCATGGCCGACAACCAACTCGACGAGTAGGTCGAGAAGTAGGAGTCGAGCGCCTCCTGGAGCGGTTCCACCCCGTCCATCAGCGGCACGAGGGCCGATGCGAAACGGGCGAGGTTCCAACCCGCGACCCGGGGCTGGTTGCCGTACCGATATCGGCGCTGCCCGAAGTCGGTCGTGTTCGGCGTCCAGTCGAGGTCGACGTCGTCCAGGAAGCCATAGGGCCCGTAGTCGATCGTGACGCCGAGCACCGAGAGGTTGTCGGTGTTCATGACCCCGTGCACGAAACCGACCCGCATCCAATCGGCCATGAGGCGGGCCGTCCGGTCGACGACGGTCTGGACGAACGCCGCGATCTGGCTCGGACCGACGGTCCCGTCCGGGCCGACGAGGTCGGGGTAGCTGTGACGGATCGTGGTCGCGACGAGCGAGCCCAGCAGGTCGATGTCGCCGCGCGACGTCGGCAGCTCGAAGGTGCCGAGGCGGACGAAGCTCGGGGCGACCCGGCACACGATCGCGCCGGGCTCGGGTGCGGCGTTGCCGTCGTAGAACATGTCGCGGACGACGGCGTCGCCGGTCGTGACGAGGCTCAACGCCCGCGTCGTCGGTACGCCGAGGTGATGCATGGCTTCGGAGCAGAGGAACTCCCGGATCGAGGAGCGCAACACGGCCCGACCGTCGGCGCGACGCGAGTACGGCGTCGGCCCGGCGCCCTTGAGCTGGAGCGTCTGATGGTGGCCCGAGGTGTCGACCACCTCGCCGAGGGCGATGGCCCGTCCGTCGCCGAGTTGGCCGGCCCAGTTCCCGAACTGGTGGCCGCCGTAGTTCATCGCGAACGGATCCATGCCGTCGGCGACCCGGTTGCCGGCCAGCGCCGACAGCGCGGGCTCGTCGGCGAGCGCCGACGGGTCGAGCCCGAGGTCTGCGGCGACGGCGTCACTGGCCAACAGCAGGGCTGGTTCGGCGACCGACGTCGGGCGGGTTCGGGTGAAGGCCGCCCCTTCGACCTGACGGGGAAGGATCGGTGCATCGAGCGCGTCGATCGGGTCGGCGGGGAGATCCCGGGTGAAGCGATTGTCCCAGTCGAGTTCGCCGAGGTCGCGCACGGCGGAGGCGGAGGTCGAAGCGGCGGTCATGGACAGAGCCTGCCACCCTCGACCGGTTCCTCGCGAGCCCGGAGCGCAGTTGCCGCCACCCCGGGTCGGTCATCTACGTTGTCCGGCATGGTCGACCCAACCGGATCCGCGATGGCGACGATGGTGCCTGCCGACGCCGACCTGCCCGACGTGCTCCCGACCGACCGTCTCGGGCCGACCGCGGTGCCGGTCCGGGACCTCCGGGCGGAGCTGCGCCGGATCCCGAACGCCCGGAACGTGTTGACGGTCATCGGTGCGTTCCTGCAGTCGTTCGGTGTCGTGATCGCCGCCGGGGTGATCCACACCTGGTGGGCCTATCTCGCCGCCTTCGTCCTCATGACCCGCGGCCACGCCGGGCTGAACATCCTCGGCCACGAGGCCGCACACCGTCTCCTGTTCCGCGACCAGCGTTGGAACGATCTGGTCGGGCGGATGTTGTCGTATCCGACGATGCAGGCGCTGATGGCCTATCGACGGAGCCACTTCACCCACCATCGGGACGAGATGGGCCCGGAGGAACCCGATGCCGGGTTGTACGGCGGCTATCCGATTCCCGCCGACTCGTGGCGTCGGAAGCTGCGGCGTGACCTGACCGGGGTGTCGGGCTGGAAGAACCTGAAGGGGGTCTGGTTCGCCGCCACGGTCAAGAAGCGCACCGAAGCGCGGATCATCATCGCCGTGCAGCTCGTGTTCGTCGGCGTGACCGTCGCCGTCGGGCGGCCGCTCGTCTACGTCGTCTGGCTCGCGTCGTGGATGACACTGTGGAAGTTCTCGAACCGGCTTCGTGCGATCGCGGAACACGGCGGCATGGAACGCTCGAAGGACCGTCGCCGCACGACCCACGTGATCCGCCAGTCACGGCTCGCCCGCTACTGGATGGTGCCGTATCACACCGGTTGGCATCTGGCTCACCACGTCGACATGGGCGTGCCCTGGCGGAATCTGCCGGCGCTGCACGACGAGCTCGTCGCGTCGGGATGGGTCACGCCGGCGATCGAGTATCCGAGCTATCGGGCGTTCTGGCGAGCCTGCTCGGCCGGTGCTCCGCGGGTTCGCGTGGACGATCCGGATCATCCGACGGGCAACAGCTACCTCGGGGTCTGACCCTCCCGCCGGCGGCGGTGGCGCCTGCCTAGGCTGCGCCGGTGATGCAGGGCACCGATCCGAGCGGGCGATCGTCACGCATCGCCCCGGCCGTGTTGGCCGTGCTGGCTGCTCTGGCGCCGGCCGTCGGGCATCTGACCCGCCGCTTCGAACCCAACAACGTGGCGGATGCCGACCACCTGCTCCTCGTGGAGCTGTTCGCCGACCTCGGCGCCGGCGGCACGCTGTCGCAGTGGTACCTGCCCTACTCCGGCTACCTCGTGCCGGACTGGCTCTTCTACGGCGCCGCGACCGTGGTCACCCCGAACGTGATCGGCCGGTTGGCGGTGGTCGCGTTCCTGCAGACGACGGTCTTCGTCGTTGCCGTCTGGCTGCTCGGCGATCACCTCGACGGGGCGCGGGGTCGCAACGGTGCCCTCGTGGCGGCCGCCGTCACCGTGCTGGCGGCGATCGCCGACCTCCGGCCGGCGGTGTTCCTCGCGACGATGTTCATCCACACCGGTACGTACGCCGCGTCGTTGCTCGCACTCTGGCTCCTGCTCCGACATCTCGGGTCGGCCGACCGACGGGCCATGGCCGTCTCGGCGCTGCTGACGCTCGCGATCTGTGCGTCGGATCGGCTGTTCGTCGTCTGGTTCCTGGTCCCGGCGACGGTCGCCCTGGTCGGACTCGAACTGCTCGGCCGATGTCGTCCGTCGCGGCGCACGCTCGAGTGGCTCGGCGCACACGTGGCCGCGTCGGTGCTGTCGATCCCGCTGGCGGGTCTGGTGCGGGGCCGGCCGACGGTCTACGACGTCGGGCTGGGTTTCGAGGGAGTCGCCGACGGGGTCTCGAGCCTCCGCCTGGCGCTGGTCGAAGCAGCGGTCGACGGGTGGTGGCTCATCGGTGCCGCCGCGCTGGCCTGGGGTGTGCTCGTGATCCGTTGGGCCATCCGGTGGTGGCCGTCGGCGCGGCATCCGACCGCGGCACCACGCGAAACCGACGGCCCCACGGCCGGTCGTGATGTCGAGTCGCTCGTGGCGGTGTTCGCCGTCGGTGCCGCGGCCGCAACGCTGCTCGCGCAGTTCCTGCTCACGGGGATCGAACCCCATGTCCGCTACAACGGCCCGCTCCTGATCACACCGCTGCTGCTCGTCGGGGCGCTGCATGGCCGGGCGCTGAACCGGATCCGTGCCGTGCCGGTGTCGATCGGGGTGTTGGCCGTCGTGCTGGTCACGGGGCTGCCCCGATTCGACGTCGATCGACCTCCGCCGGTCGTCGCCTGCATCGACGGCCTCGTCACCCCGTCGGGATCGACCGTCGGCATCGCGTCCTACTGGGATGCCAGACAGGTCAACGTGTTCGGTGGTGAGCTCCGCGCCGCCGGCTACTCGTTCGCGCTCGTGCCCGACCGCGTCAACGTGTCGGCCTCCGGGTTCGTCGACCGGTACGACTACGTCGTGAGCAACGACGACATCCCGGTCGGTCAGATCGATCTGGCCGAGGTCGAACGACGCCATGGTGCACCACGGGCGACCCAGCGCTGCGGGCCGTTCGAGGTCTGGGACTACGGCCCGGGCGGGCTCGACCTCGCACCGCTCCGATCGCCCGGCGACCGGCGGACCTACGAGGGTTGCGAGCTGCGGAGCACGATCGGCGCGGTCGACGACGAGACCTGCGATCTCGTGGCGACCGCCGGTGCCGACGGCTTCGTCGCCTTTGGGCCCTACCTCGGAGTTCGCCCCGGTCGGTACACGATCGAACTCGAGCTGGAGACCTCGGTCGCCGGTACCGCCGTCTGGGACGTGGCGATCACGACCGGGACGGCCCGCACCCAGGTGGTGGCCGAGGGACCGGTGCCAGCGGCGGCGACGCCGGGGACCGTGTCGACCGACATCACGTTCGACGCCGAGCTCTCGGACTACGGACTGCTCGAGGTCCGCGTCGTGTCGAACGGTGGTGGTGCGGTGCGGGTGTCGGGGCTGACCGTCACCCGGCTGGACTGAGCGCCGCGATCCGAGCGGCGTCCGGATGCCCGTCGTCGAGATGGGCGAGGCGGCCGGCCACCCAGGTCGCGACGACCCGTGTCCCGGGCCGGGCTTCGGGATCCCACACGACGACGTCGGCTCGACGGCCGGCTTCCAGACGGCCACGGTCGGCGAGGCCGAGCAACCGGGCCGGCGTCTCGGTCATGGCGGCGACGAGGTCGCCGAAGGTCCCGGAACCGTCGTCGCTTCGGTCGGCGAGCACCCGATCCAACATCGCCGTCGCTCCGGCCAGGGTCCCGTCGTCGAGGTGGGCGCCGGTCACGGCCGTCCCCGGCACGCCTGCGGACGCGACGGCGTCAGAGACGATCGCGACCCGCCCGGACGCGGCGCGCAATGCCAACCGGATCGTGTCGAGATGGGTGTGGACGCCGTCGGCGATCAGGCCGACGGTGAGTCGGTCGTCGGTGAGCGCGACCCCGATCGGACCGGGATCGCGATGATGGAACCCCCGCATCGCGTTCCCGAGATGGGTCACCATCGACGCACCGGCGTCAACGGCTTCGGTGGTGGCGACGGTGTCGGCGTCGGTGTGGCCGATCGAGACGACGACGTCGTCGGCCCGCAGTGTCTCGATCGCCCCGAGCGCACCGTTCAGTTCCGGGGCGAGGGTGACCAGGGCGACCCCGTCGGCTCGGCGCCACTCCCCGACCAGGTCGGGGTCGATCTCACGCCGCCAGGTCGCCGGATGCGCCCCGAGGCGTTTCTCCGACAGGAACGGTCCTTCCAGGTGCCAACCGACGGGATCGGCCCGGGGTCGCTCCGAAGGTGCGTGCATCGCGCCGCGCCACGCCGCCAGCGCGGCGGCGAGTCGATCGGTCGGTCCGGTGATCAGCGTCGGGCACCAGGTCGTGACACCGACGGACGGCAGGCGCTCGGCGATGTGGCCGAGCCCGTCGGGGTCGCGTTGGAGGTCGACACCGAACGCACCGTTCAACTGGAGATCGACGAACCCCGGGAGGAACCGCAGGCCGTCGAAACCCTCCGTCGGCGCCCGACCGAGTCGGCCCGTGTCCGGGCCGAGGAGCGGTCCGACGAGCTCGACGCTGACGCCGACACCGTCGGTGACCGCGAGGTTCAGCTCGACTCCATGGCACCCATGAGGCGACCCACGAGCTCCTCGGCGCCTTCTCGCAGCTCGGTGCGCTTGATCGCGTAGCCGCCGATCACGTCACCGCCGCGCTTGGTGATGATCTTGTCGAACTTGCTGAGCGTCTTGCCGGGGTCGTGGGCGTAGGTGCAGAAGATGGCCGTCTTCTTGCCGTCGATCACGGGCATCTTCAGGAAGTTCATCTCACCGGCCGGGCCCATGCCGAACAGGAAGAGGCCGTGGGTCCACGTGCCGATGATCAGCAGGTCGGCGTCGGACACGGCCTGCAGGTCGACCTGGGTCGTGGGCGACGCCGAGGCCGTCACGCCGTGGGCCTCGAGCGCTTCGACGATGGCCTGGGCCGCTCGTGCGGTGTTGCCCGTCTTCGATTCGTAGATGACCGCTGCTCGCATCGTGTCGTCCTGGGGGTCGTTCGTCGTCGTGGTCGGCCGATGGCTCCGGATGGATGACCGATCGGTCGCTAGGGTCAGCGTATGACCGATCACCGCTACCGGATCTCGATCACCTACTGCGTGCCTTGAAACTACTCGGAGCGCGCCGTGAGCGCGACGACCGAGCTGCTGAGCAACTATCAGCACGTCATCGAGGACCTCACCCTCGTGACCGGGGGGAAGGGTGTGTTCGACATCGTCGTCGACGGCACCACGATCTATTCGAAGCACGAGACGGGGCGTCACATCGCCGACGGCGAGGCGCTGCAGCTGTTCACCGACCTCGTCGGACCCGACGTTCCCCGCTACGGCACCTGAGGCCCCGGGCGTCGGCCGACGGTGGCCGATCGACCGGGACCCCGGCCGGCGTCTCACCCATCGGAGTTGCTTCATGAGGATCGATGTCGACGATCCACTCGACCCGCGGATCGAGGTCTACCAGGGGTTACGCGACCACGTCCTGCGGCGCCGCCGTGAGGGACCGGGCGGCGACATGGCCGGCGTCTTCGTCGCCGAGGGTGACCTCGTGGTCGAGCGGGCCGTGGCGGCGGGGTATCAGCTCGTGTCGGTGTTGATCGACGGAAAGCGGACGCGCTCGCTGCCCGCTGCCGTGGGTGACGACATCCCGGTCTTCGCCGCCGGTCCGGACGTGCTCCAGCGCATCACGGGGTATCACCTCCACCGCGGCATGCTCGCCTGCTTCGTGAGAAAGCACGTGCCCGACCCCGCTGAGATCCTCCCGTCGCTGCGGTCGATCGTGGTGTGTGAGGGCGTGCAGAACCCGACCAACCTCGGCGTGATCATCCGCTGCGCCGCGGGCCTCGACATCGACGGACTCCTGTTGGACCCGACGACCGCCGACCCGCTCTATCGGCGCGCCGGTCGGGTCTCCATGGGCGAGGCGTTCAAGCTCCCTCACGCTCGCCTGCCGGCGCTGCCCGACGGGCTCGACGTCATCCACGAGCACGGATTCACGACGCTGGCCTTGACCCCCGCCGACGATTCGGTGGACATCGGAACCCTGCGGTTCGATCCCGAGGAGCGGGTCGCGATCCTGCTCGGTTCGGAGGGCCCGGGCCTCAGCGACGAAACCATGGCGGCCGTCCACCACCGAGTCGCCATTCCGATGACCGGCACGGTCGATTCGTTGAACGTGGGAGTCGCCGCCGGGATCGCGTTCTTCGCTCTGCGCCACGCCCGCCGAGCGAGCTGAGGTCCGTCAGGCCCGGGCCGACGGCGAGGACTTGGCCGCCGACCGGGCGGCGGCGATCGCCGCGTGCACCTCGCCGGCAGCGTCGATGCGTTCGCTGAACGGCACCCGCCCCCGACCCCGGCGACCGGGTTCCACGACGTCGACGACGAGGCCGTAGCGGTCCATGCCGATGAGGGTCGCGTCGGAGCAGCGCCAGCGTCCCGACAACGCGCGGACCATGAGCACCAGGTCGTCCTGCAGCCGTTCGCTCACGTCCTCGATGAGATCGGCTTCCAACCCCGACAGCGGGTCGGGCTCGGCGTTGGCGAGGTCCTCCGGCGACAACCAGCGTTCACTTCCGTCGTCGTCGGTCCATCGCACCCGGTCGGGTTCGACCCGGAACCACGAGAAGTCGATCGACTCGATGCGGTCACGATGATCCGGGTGATGGTCGACGAATCGTTCCGTCAGGTCGTGCTGTTGGAGTCCCGGAACGGCTCGAAGCCAGCCCTGCAACATCACCCTGCCGTCGACCAGCGTCGCGGCTCGGGCGTCCTGCCACGCCCGCAGCGTGACCGGAGACAGATTGGAGATGACGACCACCACCGCACCGGATCCGTCATCGATCATCGGGACCCGCTGGAGGATCGGGATGCCGTCGGCATCCCGAACGGCGACCTCGGCGGTCAACGAGCCGGCGAGCGCGGTGCGGGCCCGTTCGGGCCAGGTCGGTTCGAGCATCGACCCAGATGTCGGCACGTCGTCGCCCTGGCTTGACCCCCGATCCCCGGCGGCCGGCGCCGGAGACCTCCGGTCAGCGGGCCTCGGCCCAGAACTCGCGGATGCGGGCGACGAACCCGGCGGGGTCGACCAGGTGCGGGTAGTGACCGACGCCGTCGCGGTGCTCCACGACCGCGCCGGGGATCGACCCGGTGACGAAGGTCCGCTCCTCGGGGCCCGGGTCGGCACCGAAGAGGCTCAGATACGGCGTCGGCGAGGTCGAGTAGCCCGCGAGGGCGCCGGCCACGACGGCCTCGAGGTCGGCCAGCTCGCTCGTGAGGACGGCCTCCCACACCCCGAGCACGACCGATTGATCGGCGCGTCGGGCCGCCTCGACTCTTGCCCACGCGTCGTCATCGAGCGTGCCGCGGAACTGGTCGAACATGCCGCCGATCACGATCCCGAACGCGTCGGGGTCCCGCAGCATGGGTTCGACGGCCCGCAGGGTGTCCTGGAACGCACCGAGCTGCAGACTCTGATCGACACAGACCACCGACGAGGCGACGCCGAGCGCACCCACCGCGCTGGCCACGACACCACCGAGGCTGTGGCCGACCAGGCGGCATCCCATGGCGTCGGCCGCCTCCATGACCGCGATCACGTCGGTGGCCATCGCCTCCAGGTCGTAGCGCTCCGCCGTGCCCGATCGGCCGTGGCCCCGCAGGTCGAGTGTGATCACCCGTTCCGCGTCGAGCAGCTCCGTCACCGGCGCCCAGGAGGCGGACGACTCGGTGATGCCGTGCACCAACACCACCGGTGGCCCGTCGCCGGTCGATTCCCAAGCGATCGTCGTGCCGTCGGAGACCGTGAGTGTGGACATGGCCCGATGGTGCCACGCCGCGGTCGGAGACGACAGTTCGCTAGGTTGATCGCATGGTCGAGTTCGACGTGGACCCCGTCTCTTTCGAGGCGTCGGTCACCATCTCCGGCATGGACATCGTGTGGGCGCTGAGTCGGGGCGACACCCAGCCGCTCGGTCGTATCACCGCGGCCGCCGTGGTCGATCGGGCGGACGCCCCGTTCATGTGGCGGGCGCCGGGCACCGGGTTGCCCGGGATCATCATGGCCGGGACGTTCCGGCGGAAGGGCCGCAAGGAGTTGTGGTTCCACCGCAAGGCCGCACGTCTGCTCCGCGTCGAGTTCGACGAGAACGCACGGTTCGACGCCTGGCTGCTGGAGGTCCCCGACCCCGATGCTGCGCTCGCGTCGCTCGGGCCGGCGCCCTGCTTCCGCTGACCGGGCCTCAGCCGAGCTCGGCGGGAAGGGCTCCGGTCCGGACGATCACCAGCTCCTGCACCGACCGGGTGAGCGCCACGTAGAGCAGCCGCAACCCGGCCGCTCGATCGTCGGGGACGAGTGCGGCGAACACGGCGGGTTCCACGACGATCGTGGCATCGAACTCGAGTCCCTTCGCCGTGACCGGGCTGACGAGTGCGATGGCTTCGTCGAGCCCGACCCGTCGGCGCGTGTCGGACACCGTCCGGCCGGTCGCGGTGACCAGGGGGCCGAGCGCGTCGAGCACCGGATCCTCGGCGACGACACCGATGGTCGCCCGGGTCTGCCCGAGTCGTTCGATCTCACCGACCACCACGTCGAGGAGGTCCTCCTCGGCGACCTCCAGGTCGACCGCGGGCAGCCCGCGTGCTCGGATCGAGACGGGTGGCGGCACGTCGGGCGCCACCGTGGCGAGCAGCCGGTTGGCATAGGTCAGGATCGGGCCGGGCACGCGGTAGCCGACGGTCAGGGCCCGCGTCTCGGCCTCGATGCGCCCGCCCGAGACCGCCGCGCCGAGCCGTTCGACGACCACGTCCCAGCGGTCGGCCGCACCGGGGGCGGTCGCCTGCGCGAGGTCGCCCAGCACGGTCATCGAACCGTTGCGGGCACGACGCGCGACGACCCGCAGGGCCATGGCCGACAGATCCTGGGCCTCGTCGACCACGACGTGGCCATAGGTCTGGCGGACGCCGGTGGTGAGCGCGGTCGCCTCGTCGAGCAGCGGGAGGTCGGCGAGGGTCCACGGTTCCTCGGTGACCTTGCCCGTCGACCGTCGGTGCACGAGGTCCACCACATCGGGGTCGATCAGCCCGTCGGCGGCGCGTCGTCGGGCGGCCCGGTTGCCGAGCAGTCGGCGTACGAGCGCCGCAGCACCGACCGTCGGCCACAGTCGATCGAGCAGGGCGGTCAGCTCGGGACTCCGGCGCAGCGCCGCCGTCACCGTCGGTTCCTCGGTCGGATCGGCGCCGCGGGCGAGGGCCTGGCGCCAGCCGTCACGGACGAGGGCGGTCGACAGTGCCGCCCGGCCGGTCGAGGCGGACACATCCCGTTCGCGGATCTCGTCGACCAGACGGCGCAGTCCGTCCGGCTCGAACACCAGGCGGCGGGAGCCGACGGGGATGGAGACCGGCTCGTCGGGAACGACCGACATGTCCCGGAGCAGACGTTCCAGCACGCCGGCCATCCGATGATCGCCCTTCACGCGGGCGACCTCCGCGGTGTCGGTGGCTCGGACGCGGAACGTCGCCTCGAACAGCGACTCGAGCGTCGCTTCGACCACGGCGGTCTCGCCGAGTGACGGCAGGACGGCCGAGATGTATCGCAGGAACACCCGCGACGGGCCGAGCACGAGGATGCGGTGCTCGACCAGATCGAGCCGATGCTCGAAGAGCAGGAACGCCGCCCGATGCAGCCCGACGGCCGTCTTCCCGGTGCCCGGACCACCCTGGACGATGACGGCGCGGTCGATCGGGGCCCGGATGATCTCGTCCTGCTCCCCGGCGATCGTGGCCACGATGTCGCGCATCTGGCCCGAACGGTCGGCCTCGACCTCGGCGAGCACGGGGTCGGCGATCCCCACCGCAGAGCTCGACTCCGGGTCATCCAGGTGCTCGTCGAAGATGGCGAGCAACTCGTCGACCTCGGTCGAGAACCGGCGGCGCAACGAGAGCATCATCGGATCGGCCGCGGTCGCCCGGTAGTACGGAATCGCCACGGGCGCCCGCCAGTCGATCACGAGCGGGGAGCCGTCGGTGTCCTCGATGTGTCGTCGGCCGACGTACCACTGCTCGGCGTCGCCGAGGGTCGGGTCGTGATCGATCCTGCCGAAACAGAGCGACGTCTCCCCGACATCCAGCGCCCTCGCCCGCTGGACCGCCTTGTCTGCGACGATGCGGGTGTCGACGCTCTTCTCCGCCGCGGCGCTGGCCTGTGCGTCGCGCAACACCGAGGCCGCACGGGACCGCATGGCCTGCAGCGCCGCCCGAGCGCGACGGAGTCGGGCCTGCTCGAACTCGTGGTCCGGATGCAATGTCGAGGGCTCGGACATGGGCGTTCGACCGTAGTCGTGACCGGCGATGGGTGCGGCCGGTTTCGCACGGCGGACCAGTGCCACCGGCAACCGGGATCGCGGCGCCCGACACAGCTAGTCTCCAAGCTTCCATGACCGAGCGATCCACACTGCATGCAGGCGACGTCGAGGTCGTCATCGACCCCGTGGGTTGCCGCATCATCTCCTTCGCCCACGGTCGGCACGAGTTGCTCCGCCAGGACGACCCACACGTGCTCAACCACGGCTGGTATCCGATGGTGCCCTATGCCGGACGGGTCGCCTACGGCGTCGTCCGTCACGACGGCGAGACCCACCATCTCCCGGTCGATGTCGCCGCCCCGCACGCCATCCACGGCATCGGCCACATCTCCACCTGGACCGTCGCCGGGACCGACCACGAGTCGTGGATCGTCCTCCGCTGCCCGCTCGACGATCGCTGGCCCTTCGGCGGCGTGGCCCGGGCCGACATCGTCGTCCGCCCCGATGGGCTCGACTGGGCCCTGTCGGTCACGGCCGCCGATCGTTCGATGCCGGTGCAGGTCGGCTGGCACCCCTGGTGGCGCCGCCACATCGGGGGTGGTGAAGTGCTGTTCGACCTGGACGCGAAGGGCATGTGGCAACGGGGCCCCGATGGCACGACGACCGGGCGTATCCAGCAGGTCACCCGTCCGCCGTGGGACGACGCGTTCTCGGGTGTCGCCCAGCCCGTCGTCCTGCGATGGCCCGAGCTGACGCTCGAGATGCGCTCCGACTGTGACACCTGGGTGATCTACTCCGAACCCGCGGACGCGATCTGCGTCGAGCCGCAGTCGGGCCCGCCCGACTCGTTCCGTCATCGACCGCAGGTCATCCAGCCCGGCGAGACGTTCCGCCGCACGATGTCGGTCCGATTGGAGCCCCGATGACCACTCGCGATGCCCACGCGGCCCCCGACGGCCCGGGCACGGCCGGGCCCGAGCGTCCCCTCGTCCTCGGGGTCGACTCCTCGACCCAGTCCTGCACGATCGTGGTGGTGGATCCGACCGATGGGGCCGTGCTCGGCCGAGCCTCCGCACCGCATCCTCCGACCGCACCGCCGGTCTCGGAACAGAGCCCACTCGCCTGGTGGTCCGCCTTCACCGACGCCCTGGCCGGGCTCACCGCACATCTGCCACGCGTCGGGGCGATCAGCGTCGCCGGGCAACAGCACGGGCTCGTCCTGCTCGACGGGACCGGCGCCCCGCTGCGACCGGCCAAACTCTGGAACGACACGACCTCGGCGCCACAGGCCGACCGGCTCGTGGCCGAGCTCGGTGCCGCGGGGTGGGCTGCCCGGATCGGCTCCGTTCCGGTGGCGTCGTTCACGATCACCAAGCTCGCCTGGGTGGCCGAACACGAACCCGAGTTGCTGGACCGTGTGGCGATGGTCCAACTCCCCCACGATCATCTCACGTGGCGGTTGACGGGAAATCACGTGACCGACCGGGGCGACGCCTCGGGTACCGGGTGGTGGTCGCCATCGGTCGGCGATCTCGACGAGGAGCTCCTGGACCTCGCCTTGGCCCCGGCCGGGCGTTCGGCGGATCCGGGCTGGTTTCCGCACGTGCTCGGCCCGACCGATGCCGCGGGACCGATGGATCGCTATCTGGCGGCGAAGCTCGGGTTCGGCCTCGATGCCGACGTGCTGGTCGCTCCCGGCACCGGCGACAACATGGCCGGTGCGCTCGGGATCGGCCTCGGTCCCGGCGACGTCGCGATCTCCCTCGGCACCTCCGGCACGGTCTACGCCGCCTCGACCACGCCGACCGCCGACGTGTCCGGGGCCGTCGCCGGCTTCGCCGATGCGAACGGTGCGTTCCTTCCGCTGGTGTGCACGCTCAACGCGACGAAGGTGCTCGATCGTATGCGGGACTGGTTCGGCGTCGACCACGACGGGCTCGCCGAGCTGGCCGCGGCGGCGACACCCGGCGCGGGTGGGCTGACGCTCGTGCCGTATCTCGACGGAGAACGCACCCCGAACCGCCCCGATGCGCGGGGCATGCTGCTCGGTGTCGGCAACGACACCGGTCGGGCCGAGATCGCCCGGGCGGCGTTCGAGGGGGTGACGTGTGGACTGCTTGACGGTCTCGACGCCCTCGCCGCCGCCGGAGCCACGGTCGACGGCAGCATCCAGCTCATCGGTGGCGGGGCCCGGAGTCGGTTCCACGCGCAGACGTTCGCCGACCTCGCCCAACGCCCGGTCACGGTGCCGACCGCCGCCGACGCCGTCGCCGTCGGAGCCGCAGCGCAGGCCGCTGCGGTCCGCAACGGCGGTGACCCCGCCGCGCTCGCCGCCGGCTGGAGCGCCGAGGGTGGGGTCGAGACGTTCACGCCGCGTCTGGAGGCCGGGACCGCGGCCGCGATCCGCGACCGCTATGCCCGGCGGCTCGCCGCCTCGGACGCCGTCGACGCGACGAACGACGCATGAGCGGGTTCGACCGGGCGACACCCGAGGAGATCGAGATCGCGGCTCGTGTACTCGCCGGGCACCCCGACGACGTGATGGCGGCCGCCGACCTGCTGGACGACGCCGCATCCGCCAACCTCGGCGAGGTGCTCGCCCAGCTCGCCCGTCGGCGCGCCGTCGATGCCGGCAACCACGACGCGATCATCGCCGAGGCGTTCGAGACGGGGTTCGGGCGAGACGGTCTGGCCCACCTGCCGTGGGTCGAAGGAGCCGTCATCGTCTGCCCGGGCGGGCTCATCTCGAAGTCGAAGTCCAACCACACCTGCCGGTTCATCTCCGTGGACGACACCTGGGTCTGGGAGTCCGCGGAGCTGATCGTGGAGACGAAGCGGTCGACCCCGGGGCCGAAGGACGGGTTCCGCGCCGTGGCGCTCGTTCCGATCATCGAAGGCATGGAGCTCGACGTCGTCTCGGGCAAGGCACGCTCCGGGCAGCACTCGGTCGACAAGGTCGTGTCGTTCGAAGTCCGCAAGGGCCAGCTCCACGAGGTCAGCCAACGAACGGTGAAGACGGCCGGCATGAAATGACGCTCGAGTGGCCGGGATGCCACCAATCGTGCGCCTCCGGTGACACACTCTCGCGGTGAGTGATTCGCTGGACACCCAGACCGATCCCGGATGGTTGGACGACACCGAGATCGCCCTCCATCGAGCCCGCCTCCCGATCGTCTACGTCGACGCCCTCCCGGTGCGGGTGACCGCCTCCGGCGAGATCACGCACGTGGGCCTGCTCCTCCGAGCCATGGCGGACGGCACGATCAGCCGAGCCGTGGTGTCGGGGCGTGTGTTGTACGGGGAGCGGATCCGTGACGCGCTGCTGCGTCATCTCGACAAGGACCTCGGTCCGCTGGCCCTGCCGCGGCTCCCGGTCGATCCGTCGCCGTTCACGGTCGCCGAGTACTTCCCCGACGCGGCGTTCAGCGGCTTCGTCGATCCGCGGCAACACGCCGTGAGCCTCGCCTACATCGTCCCGGTCGAAGGCGACTGTGCCCCGAGCCAGGATTCGCTCGACATCGTCTGGGTGACCCCCGACGAAGCGGTCTCGTCGGAGGTCAAGGCCGAGATGACGAGCGGCCAGGACCGATTGGTTCGTCTGGCACTCGCGTCGGCCGGTTGCCTGCCCTGATCGGGCCCGAGTCTGGACACCGGCATTCGCGACGGTGAGACTCGCGGGATGAGTCTCCCGATGCCCGCCGCGCCGTCGTCGGTGGTTCCGTTCCCCGACGAGTTGCCGCCCGGTTACGCATGGTTGGACGACGAGCCGGCGTTCGACCCGGTTCGGCATCTGGCCCTCACCGAGCCGGCCGAGATCGTGATGCTCGCCGACCTCGGCTACGAGCCGGACGAGATCGCCACGAAGGCGACCGCCGTGGCGGCGTCGTCGCCGTTCCGGGTTCTGAGCGACGAGGGCGCCGCGGTCATGCTGAGCGTGGCCCGGCGTCTCCGATCGTTCTGCCGACCGGCCGGCGACCGCATCGAGAACATGGTCCGCGGTGGCTGCTACCGGTCGCGGTGGCTGGCCGAGCTGTGCCTGTCGCCCGAGGTGAACGACCATCTGGGCCGGATCTACGGCATCGAGGTGGCGCCACACCCGATGGCGCTGCACCTCGGCCACATGAACTTCGAGCCGTCCCGGATCGAGGTGGCCGTCGACAAGTGGCATCACGACACGTTGCCCCTCGACTACGTGATGATGGTGACCGACCCGAATGCCACGCCCGGCGGACGGTTCGAGTACTTCCACGGCACCCGTCACGAGGCCGCCGAGTTGAAGGCGGAGGGGCGGACACCTCCGCGGGAGCGAGTCGTGCAACCGCCGTTCGGTGGCCCGGGGTGGGCGATCGCCCTGCACGGCGACATGGTCGTCCATCGAGGTGGTCCGCTCACCGACCTGGCCGAACGGATCACGATGGTGAACGGCTACGTCGCCGCCGACACCTCCACCGACGAGCAGTCCCGATCGGCCGACCTGATCGTCGTCGACGATCCGAACGTGCTCTTCACCGAGTGGGCTCGATTCGCGGCATGGCGGGCCCGGGGCCGACTCGACACGCTCATCGAGGAACTGCCCTTCACCGCCGACGTCGACGACATCACCGAGCGGCTCGCCGAGGCGGTGCAAGACGTCGAGCGTGCCGTTGCCGAGATGCGCGCGGGGCGGAAGCCGACCGAGCACTACGAGTGATGGCTCGAGCCGTGCCCCGACCCGAGCGAGGGTTCAGGTCCGGAGACGGTCGCTGACCCACTCGGCGTCGCCCATGGTGCCTCGACCGGCCTGTCGGCCGCGTACGACGTCGAGGGGATCCCGGAGATCGTCGACGTAGCCGAGGGCGTAGGCGCCCACCCGGAAGCCGAGCAGGCGGAGCAGGTCGTCGTCGAGCTCGTCGATCGTCTCTTGCGGGATCGTGAGGTATTGGTTCTCCTCTTGACGGAGGAAGCCGACGTTGTACGTCAGATTCATGCCGATCCGGGTCTCGGTCGACGTGTTCGGCCCCCCGCCGTGGAAGACCGACCCGGTGTAGAGCAGGACCGAACCCTCCGGCATCTCGGCCGGAACAGAGTCCTCGAGTTCGTAGCGGGTCCGGAGCTCACCGTCGGCACCGGCCCGATGGGAACCGGGCACCACCCGGGTCGCGCCGTTGGCCTCGGTGAAATCGGTCAGCGCCCAGATCGTGTTGCACTGCACCTCGTAGCCGTCGGGGAACGGGAAGAAGTCGAACGCCCACTGGTCACGATGGATCTGTTGGGCCGGTGAGTCGGGTCCGATCGCGATCGCCTGGGTCAGATGCACCTGGTAGCTCGTCACGTGGCCGAGCACCACGTCGCAGGTTCCGAGCACCAGTGGATGTCGGAGCGCGGCGCGTGAGGTCGGTGACCGCACCACGAGGCCGCCGGTACGGCGTGTGTTGCGGCCGGTGAAGTCGTCGGAACCCGTCGGTGTCAGATCGATGAAGGGGGCCAGTTCATCTCGGATCGTGGTGGTGACCGAGGTGTCGACGAGGCGTTCGACGATGCAGGCGCCATCGGCAGCGAGCGCGGCGGCCACATCGGCCGGGTCGAGGTCGGTGGTGCCGTCGAAACGTCGGAGTCGAGCCATGGCCCACTCTCGCACCGGGCATCGCGACGCCGCCAACACCGGCGCGCGTCACCTGACGCGGTCGTCGCCTCAGGCGCTCACTGCATCCACCAGGCGAAGTCGGGATTGGCCCACACGATCAGCGCCGCCACCCCGTTGGTCTGGCGATCCGACATGACGTAGCTGTGGAGGACCGACCAGACCTGGAAGCCGTTGCGGAGCTGGACCGACAGTGTCGGATCCCAGATCTCCTCGGTCACGACCTTCGTCACGTAGTCGAACGGAGTCATGTAGCGATGGTCGGCGTAGCCGGGCAACACACCACCGGCGACGATGCCGCGGAGCTTCGCCCTCCGGACGTAGGCCTTGCGTGCGTTGTAGATCTGCCGAGCGACGCCCTGACCCTGGAAGTCGGGATGCACGGCGATGTCGACGCCGTAGTACCAGCGGCCGTCCGGATCGTGGCCCTCCCACTGCTCGCCGAGGATCTCCGCACCGTTGTGCTGAGGATTCTGGAAGTCGAAGTCGAGCCGGATTCCGGTGCCGAAGCCGACCACGACCGGTTCGACCTCGTCGGCGTCCCCCGACTCCGAGTCGGTGTCGGGCGTGTACTCGGCCACGACGCATCCCTCGGAGAAGTGCTCGGCCAGCCAGATGTAGTCGTCCATCTCCGAGCGATCGAGGCCCGAGAGGTTCGGGAAGGCCGTGGCCTCGATGTCGAAGCAGGCCTCGGCATCGTCGACGTGGAGCTGGCGGATGGTGATCGTCATGGGGTCGGTTCCGGATCGGGTTCGAGTTCGTCGAGTCGATTGCGGGCTCGTCGGAGGACGAGGGCGACCAACACGGCGGTGCAGGCGAAGAGCACGGCGCCCGCAGCGACGGTCACCGTAGCGTTTCCACTCTCTCGGGTCGGCACGATCTCGGGGGGCGTGAGACGCTCCGGGACATCGCCGCCCTCGTCGACGGTGACCGTCCAGGCCCGGGCGTTCCGGTCGCCGTCGGCGGAGACGTAGGCCACGTCGATCCGGTAGGTGCCCGGGTCGGTCACCGGTTCGACCTCGAAGCGGAGGACGAAGTCTCCGTCGGGACGCCCCGTCGCGCTGCGGATCTCGCCGTCGAGGTCGCTCACCGTGAGGGTTCCGCTGAGCACCTCCGACCAGAAGATCATGTCGATCGGGCCGAGCGCAGCGACCTCGGCCCGAGGTGCCGGCGACGTCTCGCGGATCTCGGCGTGCGCGTCGGCGCGCCCAGGCGCCAGGACCACGAGGCCGAGCAGGCACCCCAGGACGGTGATGGCGCGTCTTCGCTGGGGATGCATGGGTCGGAGTCTGCCGTCTCCGCTGCGGATCCCTGCGTCGCCGGCGACGGTGTCGATACGGTTCGGCCATGCACGCCACGACGGTTCCCGAGACCCGGCCGGGGCCACTCGCCCTGGTCGGATCGGGCGAGTTCACCTCGGCCATGCTCGATGTCGACGCCGGACTGCTCGAGGGCCGTCCTCACCGGATGGTGATCATTCCGACCGCGGCGGGACAGGAAGGCGCCGGGAGTGTCGGACGATGGCTCGACCTCGGTCGGGCGCACGCGGAGCGGCTCGGGGTCGAACCGGTGGCGCTGGCCGTCACCGATCGGGCGGGCGCCGAGGACCACGACAACGCCGCCCGGGTGAACGGCGCAGGCCTCGTCTACTTCTCCGGCGGTGACCCCGGGCACCTCTCGGACAGCCTGCGGGGCACGGTGTTGCTCGACGCGGTGCTCGACGCCTGGGCCTCGGGCGCGGCGCTCGCCGGGTGTTCGGCCGGTGCCATGGCCCAGGGAACCTCGACGCTCGCTCCACGTGTCGGTGGGGTCCGGCCCGGGTTCGACACCGTGCCCGATCTGCTGCTGCTCCCCCACTTCGATCGATACCGGATGATGCGCGGGCGCGCCGCAGAGGCACTCGCCTCGCTGCCCGGCACCACGGCGGTCGGCGTCGACGAGGACACCGCACTCGTGTGGGACGGCGGGAACTGGACGGTTCGTGGTCGCCGGGCCGCACACGTGCTCGATGCGGCGGCCGAGCCGGTGCGGACCGCTGGCCCCGGCGAGGTGCTCGAGCTCGCCCTCCGACCTCGCCGCCCGACCCGCTGATCGCGGCGCGATGCCGGGTCGAAACGACCCAGGACGTTCGCCCTACAGTTTCGGCCCCGAACATGCCGATGCGATGGCATGCCTCTGTCTCCCGCCGATGCTGCCCTGCTGCTGCGGCGCTCCGGTTTCGGTGCGACGCCGTCCGAGATCGCCGCCCTCACCCCCCTCACATGGGAACAAGCCGTCGACACCGTGCTCGACACGAGCGCCAATCCGTCGCCGTCGGTCGGCCTGCCCGACCTGTCGGAGGACCGTGGCTGGTGGAAGCGCTACACCGACATGGTCGGTTTCTGGACCGATCGAGCGGCCACGATGCCCAACCCGGTCTCGGAGAAGATGGTGCTGTTCTGGCATGGTCTGCTCTGCTCGTCGCTCGACAAGGTGCACAAGCACCATCTGATGTTCCGACAGAACCAGGTCTTCCGCTACGACGGCATGGGGAACTGGCGCACGCTGCTCCACCGGATCGCCCTCGACCCGGCGATGCTGATCTACCTCGACAACGACGACAACGTCGCCGAGTCGCCGAACGAGAACTGGGCCCGTGAGCTCCTCGAACTGTTCATGCTCGGCGCCGAACACGTCGACCAGGCGGACGTGGTCGAGTCGGCCCGAGCCTGGACCGGCCACGGCCTGACCGAGGACCTGCGCTACGTCTTCAACCCCGAGGACTACGACGCATCGGACAAGACCGTGTTCGGCGTGCGACGCAACTGGTATGGGCCCGAGCTGATCGACCACGTCCTCGACCACACCGAGCTGCGGGTGCTCGCCGCCCGGTTCCTCGCCCGCCGTCTCTGGTCGTTCTTCGCCCACCCGGACCCCTCGGACTCACTCATCGATGCCCTGGCGGCCGTCGCCATCTCGAACGACTTCGAGATCCGCCCGCTGCTCCGGTCGATCTTCCTCCGACCCGAGTTCCGCAGCGACACCACCCGGACCGGGCTCGTCCGAGAACCGTTCGACTACGTCGTGTCGGCGATGCGTCAACTCGGCGTGACCTCGGCCGAGGCCCGCCCCCAGAACACGCTCGGCGACATGGGTCAGGCCCTGTTCAAGCCGCCGAACGTCGCGGGCTGGAAACAGAACGACTACTGGATCTCGTCGGCCAACACGTGGGGCAAGTGGCACTTCGCCTCCGACCTGCGATGGGCGCTGTACAAGCGCGGCGACCTCGAGGGCATCGACAGTCTGAGTGCTGACGGCTCCGCCCGAGCGGCCCTCGCCCACTTCGGCATCACCGATCCCCAACCCACCACCGTGACCGCCCTCACGGGTCTGATCGAGGGCCATCGTGCCAACGATCGCTGGGCCGAGCGTGCCTCGGCCCTCATGTTCCCGCTGCTCACCCCCGACTTCCAGATGGCCTGACATGGATCGATTCGACCCCTCCACCGACGACGTCTTCGCTGCACTCAGCCGGAGCGACCTCACCTCCGGCCCGGCGATGGACCGGCGCCGATTCCTCCAGGGCGCCGCGGCCACGGGTGCGGCTGCGGCCATCCCGTTCGGCCTCGCGAACCCGGCCGCCGCCTCCACCGACGGCATCATCCAGCCGCTCGGCAGCCGCGACGGTGTCGCCGTGCTGATCACGATGGGCGGTGGCAACGACGGTCTGAACACCGTCGCCCCCATCGGCGACGGGCGTTACCACGACCTCCGCCCGCGCCTGGCGCTCGATCCGAGCGCCGCGCTGTCGGTCCACGGCGGCCGGGCCTTCCACCCGAATCTGGTCAACCTGAAGGCCCGGTTCGATCAGGGTGACGTCGCCGTGATCGACGGCGTCGGTCATCCCGTCCGTGAGCTGTCCCACTTCACCTCGATGGAGCGGTGGATGGTCGGACACTCGAGCGACCGCGGGTCCACCGGCTGGGTGGGGCGCTATCTCGACTCCCTCGGGGATGCGTCCGAGCTCGCCGGCGTGACCATCGGCAACGCCGTGCCACTCAACATGATCGGGGCTCGTGCGGCCGCGGTGTCGTTGCCGACCGGCAAGTGGGCCGTCCCGAAGATCGATCCCACCGACGACATCCGCACACGTGAATACGCGGCGCTCGCCGCACTCGGCAACGGGCCGTCGGGATACGGACCTCTCGGAGACGCGCTGGCCGCCGCCAACGGTTCGGCCCTGGCACTGGCCACCGCGATCCGTCCCGTCTACGAAGCCGAGCTCCCCGCGGGACCTCTCGTCGACAAGCTGGAGCTCTGCGCCCGCCTCATCAACGCCAACGTGGGACTCCGTGTGTTGCACGTGAAGTTCGGCGACTTCGATTCCCACTCGGGACAACCCGAGATGCACGATGCCCGGATGGCCGAGCTCGACGCCGGGATCCAACGCTTCTTCGACGCCCTCGCCTCACCCTGGATCGACCAGGCCGTGGTGCTCTGCCTGTCGGAGTTCGGCCGCCGGGCGAAAGAGAACCGCTCGCGGGGCACCGACCACGGACGGGCCTCCACGCTGCTGGCCATCGGGCCCGGGGTGAAGGGGGGCTACCACGGTGAGATGCCCTCGTTGTCCGCCCTCGATCGCAACGGGAATCTCGTGCCGACCGTCGACTTCCGCTCGGTCTACGCCTCGCTGCTCGACACGTGGCTGGACGGCGACGCCGACGCCGTGCTCGGCGGGAACTACGAACGACTCGATCTCTTCGACCGGCCGGGCGACGTTCCGCCGTCGACGCCACCGGGGCAGGTCTCCGTGCTCGAGATGCGCGACGAGGTGATCCGGCTCTACCTCGCCTACTTCGGGCGCACTCCGGACAACACCGGTCTGGAGTACTGGGTGTCCCGCCGTCGCAACGGACTCTCGCTCAACTCGGTGTCCGAGGAGTTCGCCGGGTCCGGCGAGTTCCGCCAGCGGTACGGGGACGTGGACGACCGGGCGTTCGTCGACCTCGTCTATCAGAACGTGATGAAGCGCTCCCCCGACCGTGCGGGCGCCGATTACTGGAACGGCGAGCTGTCGAGAGGGATGCGTCGCGGCGACGTGATGACCGCGTTCTCGGAATCCGAGGAGTACCGGGGCAAGTCCCGTCCCACCATCGACGACGTGAACGGCAACGGCGCCATCGCCCGGCTGTATCTCGCGTTCTTCGAACGCCGCCCGGACGACTCGGGCCTCGAGTACTTCCTCGCCCGAGGGTTCACGGCGCGCCAGGTGGCCGACACGTTCGCATCATCCGACGAGTTCCGTCGCCGCTACGGGACACTCACCGACGGTCAGTTCATCGATCTGGTCTACGAGAACGTCCTGGGGCGACCCGCCGATCGCGACGGTCGGAACTTCTGGCTGGGTCGACTGGCCGACGGCGCCAGCCGTGGCGAGTTGATGCTCGCCTTCTCCGAGAGCGACGAGTTCGTGAAGGTCACCGGCACGATCCGCTGACGCCGTCGCTCACCGTTTCCAGCGGACGAGTGACCGGTCGATCTCGGTGACGGTGTTGGCGCCGTTGAGCGCCATCGTCCGTTCCACGCCTGCTCGGAGGTCGGCCAGCAGATGGTCGACACCGGCTTCCCCGGCCGCCCCGAGTGCGTAGAGGTACGCACGGCCGGCCATCACCGCGTCGGCACCCAGTGCGAGGGCCTTGACGATGTCGCTCCCCCGACGGATGCCCCCGTCGGCGATGATCGCCGTGCGACCACCGACCGCGTCGACGACCGGCTCGATCAGCTCGGCGATGGCCGGTGCATCATCGAGCTGGCGGCCGCCGTGGTTCGACAGGGCGACACCCTCGACTCCGACGTCGACGGCGCGACGTGCGTCGTCGACGGTCTGCACACCCTTCAGCACGATCGGGCCGTCCCATCGCGAGCGCAACCAGTCGATGTCGGCCCACGACAACGCCTGATCGAACTGCTCGGCGGTGTAGGCGCCGAGCGACACCGCACTGTCGCCGCCGTCGCCGACGGCTCGTCCCGCGACGTTCGCGAACGTGATCGGTTCGCTGTTCACGAACTTCCAGGTCCACGCCGGATGGAGCGCCCCGTCGACGAACGTGCCGAGGCCGATCTTCGGGGGCAGCGTCATGCCGCGGCGTACGTCGCGTTCGCGACGTCCGAGCACGGCGGTGTCGACCGTGAGCAGCAGCCCTCGATACCCCGCCGCCGCCGCCCGGTCGATCAGCTCGCCGACCAGGCCCCGGTCTTTCCATGTGTAGACCTGGAACAGGTGCTGGCCCGACGGCGCGGCATCCCGGACCTCCTCGATCGTGCGGGTTCCCATCGTCGACAACGAGTACGGCACGCCGGCACGCGCCGCCGCTCGAGCGACGGCGAGCTCGCCGTCGGGATCGGCGATCCGGGTGAAACCCGTCGGTGCGAGCATCAGCGGGAACGCGCAGTCGAGCCCGAGCACCGAGGTGGACGGATCGATGGTCGAGACGTCCCGCAGCACCCGGGGCTGCCATTCGAGGTCGCCGTAGGCGGCGACGTTGGCATGCAGGCTGCGCTCGTCTTCAGCCCCTCCGTCGATGTAGTCGAACACCCCACCGGGCAGGCGTCGCTTCGCCATCCGGCGCAGATCGTCGACGTTGGCGGCCTTCGCGAGGCGTCGGGCCGTGGCATCGGTCTCGATCGGCTTGAGTTGGATCACCGACCGGAGCGTGTCGAGCATGCGCATTCGGTCACGCTAACAAGCGGCTCGACGCGGCAACGGCGACCACCCGGCAACGCCATCCCCACGACGTAGTCCCGGAGCGTGGCATGCCCTACGCTGCGTGGTCGTGTGGCGGTTCTTCGGGGGGCTCGCGCTGGTGATGATGATCGCCGGGGTCGTGTTGGTCGTCGTCGCGCCACGTGAGACGGTCACGCTCGATCCCAGTCTGACCTCGGGCGACGTGCCGACCACGTCGTCGAGCACCACCATCGAGGCGACGGTGGCGAGCGCCACCACCTCGAGCACGACACCTCCTCCGACCACGACCCGGACGTCGGTCCCCACGAGTCGGGCCCCAGGTCTGGTGACCTCGACGACCGCGCCACCGCTCGCGACCCGGCCGGTGCCGTCGCTCAACGGCGGCGATCGACCCCGTGAGGACGAAGGCGCCGCGGCGGTCGAGGCGACGACGGTGGCCTTCGCCGCTCCGGTCCGCTCGACCACCCGG
>JAHDCV010000021.1:60833-62691 GCA_020629695.1 Acidimicrobiales bacterium
CACGGCAGCCGTTGTACCGCCGACCTGCGATGTGGTGTTCGGGCTCGCGGGCGCGTCCACGCTGTGGTCACCCGTCGAGGTCGACCGTTTCGCCGCGGCAACCGGTCAGACACCGCTGCTGGTCGTGGGGTACGCGTCGTTGACCGGTCCGGTCCCGGTCGATGGTGTCCGACGGGCACTCGACCGGGGCGCCCTCCCGGTGATCACGCTCGAACCGTGGTTCGGTGACGACCCGATCGCCGCCATCAACCGGGGTGAGCTGGACGACGACCTGCGTCGGTGGGGTGCCGAGCTGGCACGGATCGACGACCCGGTGCCGGTCCGCTTCGGCCACGAGATGAACGGGTTCTGGTACCCGTGGGGGTCGTCCACCACCGATCCGGCGTCGTTCTCCGACGCCTTCCGACGGGTCCGGACCCTGCTGACCCGGTCCGGGGCAGAGATCGAGATGATGTGGAGTCCGAACGTGGTGATCCCCGGCCAGGGCCGGCTCGCCGACTGGTATCCCGGCGACGATGTCGTCGACCAGATCGGTCTGTCCGGTTACGCCGAGCTGTCCGGTCTCACCGATGCGACCGCCGTGTTCGGCCCGAGCCTCGACGAGCTCGCCGGCCTCGCCCCCGGAACCCCTGTGTTCCTGGCCGAGACGGCCAGCGCGACACCGGACCGGCGCGGCGAGTGGATCGACAGTCTGCTCCGGGTCGCCGACCGACCCGGCGTGGCGGGCGTCGCATGGTTCGACGTCGACAAGGACCGCACCTGGAGCTTGTCTGGCGACGCAGCGGCGGCGACACGGTTCGGCGATGGGGTGCGGGCCAGGTCCTGCTGAGCGAGAGCTCGCCGGCGAACTCAGCCGTCGATTCGGAACGTGGGGAGCTCCAGGCCGGCCTGGATGGCGGCCAGGGCTTCGGGTGAGGAGTCGACCCGCCAGTCCGCTTCCTTGTCGACGTCGAACCAGACGAGGCCGATGACGTCGCGATTGGCGGCGACCCCCTCGAAGAGGTCGAGTGTCCATGCCGGCTTGAGGCCGCCCTCTTCTGTCGCCGAGGTCTCGGTGATCAGGATCGGCAGATCCGTGAGTTCCCGGATCTCGTCGAGGGTCGGGCCGAAGAGCTCATCGAAGGTGGGATAGGACGTCGGTGTGTCCGACAGATGCCCGAAGTAGCCGACCAGGCCGATGAGGTCCACGGCATCGTCGCCCGGGTAGAGGCCCTCGAGCTCGGTCGACCCCCCGAATCGGACGTTCGGACTCCACACCCAGATCACGTGATCCGGTGCGATCCGCTCGACGCGGGCGACCACGGCTCGCCAGAACAACACGTAGCTACCACGACCGTTGTCGTTGATGCCTTCGGCCCACGGATACCAGGAGCCGTTCATCTCGTGAGCGAGGCGGATCATGATCGGGTGGTCGAGTTCGGCGATGCTCGTCGCGAACCGCTCGATGTAGAGGTCGAAGTCGCCGTCGACGATGTTCTGCAGCGAGTACTCGGGCTGGAGCGCTGGCTGCGAAGCCCGGAACTTCCACGGCTCCCACGAGATCATCGGCATCGCGCCCCGGTCGGTCACCGCCGCGATCCGAGCGGGGTCGAGGCCGTCGTGGGGCCAGCCGAGCGCGATCTGCACGATGTCGGGCTCTCGTTCCACGAGGCCGACGGTGCGGTCGACCTCGGCGACGAAGCCGCGCTCGGTCATGACCCCGAACAGATCGATCGCGCCCTCGTCGAACGCCCGCAGCCAGGCATCCCGCTGGGCGGCCACGGTCAGGATGCCGGCGTCGTCGACCTCCGGCTCGTCGACGGTTCCGTCGCCCTGGTCGTCGCCGGTCCCGTTGCCGTTGCCGTTGCCGTTGCCGTTG
>JAHDCV010000092.1 GCA_020629695.1 Acidimicrobiales bacterium
GTCGGAGCCTCGGCCTTCGGGCCGGGGCTCTGGCGCGTCAGCATGTGCGGCTGCAGCTGATCCGGACCAGCCAGTCAGCCGGCCGCTACGGCTGCCGCGCTTGCTGGAATTGCAGCGCGGAGGCGACAGTTTCTGTCGCCTCCGCCTGGGATTTCGACGTCAGCCGAGCTGGCTGAGGTCTCGCACGGCGCCGGTGTCGGCGGAGGTGACCATCGCCGCGTACGCCTTCAGCGCCTGCGAGACCACCCGCTCGCGGTCACGCGGGGTGTAGGCCTCGCTCCCCCGAGCCTCCTCGGCGGCCTTCCGGGCGGCGAGGGTCTCGTCGTCGACGATCAGCTCGATCGAACGACTCGGGATGTCGATCTCGATGCGATCACCGGTCTCGACCAGGGCGATCACACCGCCGGCCGCCGCCTCGGGCGACGCATGGCCGATCGACAGACCGGAGGTGCCACCGGAGAAGCGACCGTCGGTGAGGAGCGCACACTCCTTCCCGAGACCACGCGACTTGATGTAGGTGGTCGGGTAGAGCATCTCCTGCATGCCGGGGCCGCCCTTGGGGCCTTCGTAGCGCACGATCACGACCTCGCCGGCGACCACCTCTTCGCCGAGGATCCCCTCGACGGCGTCGTCCTGCGACTCGTAGACCCGGGCCGTGCCGGAGAACGTGAAGTTGTCCTCGTCGACGCCGGCGGTCTTCACGATGCAGCCGTCGGCGGCGATGTTGCCATAGAGCACGGCGAGGCCACCCTCGGAGGTGTAGGCGTGCTCGATCGAGCGGATGCATCCGTCGGCACGGTCGGTGTCGAGCGTCGGCCACCGGGTCGACTGGCTGAACGCGGTCTGGGTCGGGATGCCGGCGGGCCCGGCGGAGAACAGCGAGGTCGCCGCGGCCGAGACGGTCGGGCGCATGATGTCCCACTCGTCGAGGGCGGCGGCGAGGGTCTCGGAGTGCACGGTGGGCACCGAGGTGTCGAGCAGGCCACCACGGTCGAGCTCGCCGAGCAGACCCATGATCCCGCCCGCCCGGTGCACGTCTTCCATGTGGTACTTGTCCGTCGCCGGCGCCACCTTCGACAGGTTGGGCACCCGACGCGAGATCTCGTCGATGTCCGACATCGTGAAGTCGTGCCCCGCTTCCTGAGCAGCGGCGAGGATGTGGAGCACCGTGTTGGTCGAGCCGCCCATGGCGATGTCGAGCGCCATGGCGTTGCGGAACGCCGTCTCGGAAGCGACGTTGCGGGGAAGCACCGAGTCGTCGCCCTTCTCGTAGTGGCGACGGGCGATGTCGACGATGCGACGGCCGGCCTCGAGGAAGAGCTGCTCACGGTCGGAGTGGGTGGCGAGCGTGGAGCCGTTGCCGGGCAGGGCGAGGCCGAGCGCCTCGGCGAGACAGTTCATCGAGTTCGCCGTGAACATGCCCGAACACGACCCGCAGGTCGGGCAGGCCGAGCGTTCGATCGCGGCGACGTCGTCGTCGGACACGTTCTTGTCGCCAGCCGACATCATCGCCGAGATCAGGTCGACCTTGACCTCCGACCCTCCGGCCAGGCGGGTCTTGCCGGCCTCCATCGGACCACCGGAGACGAAGATCGTCGGGATGTTCAGCCGGAGCGCGGCATTGAGCATGCCGGGGGTGATCTTGTCGCAGTTCGAGATGCAGACCAGCGCGTCGGCGCAGTGGGCGTTGACCATGTACTCGACGGAGTCGGCGATCAGATCCCGGCTGGGCAGCGAGTAGAGCATGCCGCCGTGGCCCATCGCGATGCCGTCGTCGACGGCGATCGTGTTGAATTCCTTGGCCACGCCGCCGGCAGCCTCGATCTCACGAGCCACGAGTTGGCCGAGGTCCTTGAGGTGCACGTGGCCGGGCACGAACTGGGTGAACGAGTTCGAGATCGCGATGATCGGCTTCTCGAAGTCGTCGTCGGTCATACCGGTGGCCCGCCACAGGGCGCGGGCACCGGCTTGATTGCGGCCGTGGGTGGTGGTCCGGGAGCGATACTCGGGCATGGGTTCAGGCTACGTCGCCACCCCGACAGCGTCGATACCGAACCGCCAGGCAGACTGAGGATCGTGACCGACTCGACCGACACACCCAACGCTGCGGGCATCGGCTGGCTGCTCGTGTCGGTGCAGGCCGTCCTGCTCCTCGGGCTCGTCATGACCCCCGGCGGCGATGCCTGGCCGACACCGGCATGGCTCGACACCGTCGGCCTCGTCCTCGTCGTCGGCGGTCTCGGCCTGGTCGCCTTCGCATCGCTCCAGCTCGGCTCCGCCCTCACCCCGACACCCGAGCCACGCTCGGGTTCGACACTGCGGACGAGCGGCCTCTACGGGGTGTTCCGCCACCCGATCTACGTCGGCGTGGCGGTGATCGTGGTCGGCCTCGTCATCGGCTCAGGCAGCCTCATCCGGCTCTTGCTCGGGGCGATCACCCTGGTGTTCTTCGACCGCAAGGCGGCATGGGAGGAAGGCCGGTTGACCTCGGCCTACCCCGACTACCCGGAGCACCTCGCAGCCACACGTCGTTGGCTGCCGACGCCGTCCAATCGCTGACCCCCCATGACAAATCTCATGCCGAGGTCGTGACGAACCTGCCTGGGCACCAGCGGCGACCGGCCTCATCGTGGCGGTATGCCATCGACGCCCACCAGCAGCATCCGCCTCCGGGGCCTGCAGAAGACGTTCACGAGCCCCGACCCCGAGATCGGTGAGGTCCACGCCGTCGGCGGTGTCGACCTCGACATCCACACCGGCGAGATCGTCGCGCTGCTCGGGCCGAACGGCGCCGGCAAGACGACGACCCTCGACATGGTGCTCGGGTTCACCAACCCGACGAGCGGCAGCGTCGAGGTCTTCGGACTCGATCCGCAGACGGCCGTGCTGGGCGGCCGCATCGCCGCCGTCCTCCAGACCGGCGGGCTGCTGCGTGACCTGACCGTCGACGAGACCGTCGAGCTGATCGCCTCCACCCACCCCGACCCGCGACCCGCCGCCGAGGTCATCGAACGAGCCGGGCTCACCGCGGTTCGTCAGCAGCGGGTCCAGTCGTGCTCCGGTGGCGAACAGCAACGGCTGCGCTTCGCCTTGGCCCTCCTCGGCGATCCCGATCTGCTCGTGCTCGACGAACCGACGACGGGCATGGACGTGCAGGCCCGCCAGGAGTTCTGGGCCGCCATGCGGGCCGAGGCCGAGCAGGGCCGCACCATCGTCTTCGCCACGCATTACCTCCAGGAAGCGGAGGACTTCGCCGAGCGCACCGTGCTCATGGCCAACGGCCGAGTGGTCGCCGACGGCCCGACCGACCGGGTTCGCCGCGACGCGTCCAGTCGCCGGGTCACGGCCCGGGTCACCGACGACCGCATCGAGGCCGTGCGGGCCGAGCTCGTCGCTCTCGACGGCGTCCGCTCGGTCACCGTCGAACGCGGTCGCCTCCTCGTCGAGTCGAACGACTCCGACGACATCGCCCGGCGACTGCTCGGCCCACTCGGTGGCACCGACCTCGAGATCGAGGCCGCCTCACTCGAAACCGCCTTCATCCAGCTGACCCGAACGGGAGACCCGTCATGACCGCAACCTCACTCGACGCCGCGCCCCGCACGACGTCCACGCTCAACACCACCTACTACCGGCTCGAGCTGCGACGGGTGCTGCGGGATCGGGTCACCTTGTTCTTCACCGCCGGACTGCCGGCCGTCCTGTATTTCGTCTTCGGGGCCTCGCCCGAGTACGGCTCGGAGCCGGTCGGCGACGGCAACGTCGCCATGTGGATCATGATCGGCATGGCCGCCTACGGCACCGTGTCGGCCACCGCCGGCATCGGTGGTGCCGCGGCGATCGAGCGCATGCAGGGGTGGACCCGCCAGCTCGGTCTCACCCCACTGCGCCCCTCGCAGTTCGTCGCCGTGAAGGCGGCCGTGGCCATGACGGTCGCCTCGTTCCCGATCGTGCTCGTGTACGGCATCGGATTCGTCACCGGCGCCTCGGCGCCGTGGCACGTCTGGCTCATCTCGATCGTGGTGCTGATGCTCGGCGCCATGACCTTCGCCCTCTACGGCCTCGGCTTCGGACTCGCGTTCCGCTCCGAGGCGGCGGTCAGCGCCGCCAGCGGCGCACTGGTCGTGATGTCGTTCTTCGGCAACATCTTCGTCCCGCTCACCGGCTGGCAGTTGACGCTCGCGAAGTTCACCCCGCTCTACGGCTACGTCGCCCTCGCTCGGCGGGCGCTCACCGGCGGCAACACGATCGACCCCGATGGTGGCGATCTCATCCCGGAGGCCCTCCTCCCGGTCCTGCTCAACGTCGGCTTCTGGACGACGCTGTTCGCAGCGGTCACCATCGTGCTCGTGCAGCGGAGCCGGGGTCGACAGTGACGACGACCATCCACCCAGGTCAGCTCGTGGGCGAGGAGCGCACCATCTGGCAGCCGGGCTTCTGGATGGCGAACATCTGGCTGCTCTTCCTGGTGTTCCCCGTGCTCTCGATCGTCTACGCCGACGACCTGTCGAGCCTCCGGACCGGTGTCGGGCTCGTCGTGCTCGGGGTGTTCGCCGCCACGCACGCCCTCGGCTACCGGGTCCTCATCCGACGGGAGCTGGGCCTCCTCGACGCACCGACGAGCACCGGCTGGCGTCGGCTGACCGACCCGAACCGGAGCGAGCTGTGGTTCGCTCTGCTCGTCACCCTCCTCGCGATCGGGTTCGCCGTCGCCGGGTGGGGCCTCCTGGGTGCCATCCCGTTCATCATCACCTTCGCGATCTTCAACCTGAGCTGGCGGGCCGCCGGCATCACCTTCGTCACCTGCGTGGCGTTCGTCGTCATCGGGCCGCTGGTGATCGGTGAGTTCGGCCAGTGGTGGTTCCTGCTCGCGATCATCCTGACCGCCAGCGCACCGACCGCACTCGGGCGCCTCGCCGAGGAGCGTTCACACGACGTCAACGCACTCCAGACGCAGCTCATGCTGAGCGAGGAGCGGGCACGCCTCGCCCGTGACGTGCACGACGTGCTCGGCCACAGCCTCACGGCGATCGTGCTGAAGACCCAGGTGACCGACCGGATGCTCGCCGCCATCGACGATCCGATCCCCGAGGTCGCCGCCGCCCGCCAGCAGCTGGCCGAGACCCAGGACGTCAGCCGGAAGGCCCTGGCGGAGATCCGAGCGACGGTGTCGGGCCTGCGCTCGACCGATCTGGGCGACGAATTGGCGGCCGCCCGCTCGGTGTTGTCCGATGCAGGGGTGTCGCTCGTCGTGCAGGGGGAACCGTCGTCGGTCCCCCACCGCCATCACACCGCCCTGGGCTGGGCTGTTCGTGAGGCCGTCACCAACATCGTTCGCCACGCTGAGGCCAGCCGCTGCACCATCGAGCTCGGCGGTGACGAAGGGTTCCTGGTCGTGTGCGACGACGGCATCGGGATCACCGATGGACGCGAGGGCAACGGTCTCACGGGCCTCCGGGAGCGCCTGGCCGGTGATCAGCTCCAGCTCCGGATCCCCGACGGCCCGACCGGAACCACACTCGTCGTGACCAGCGCCGACGGATGAGCGACCCGATCCGTCTGCTGCTCGCCGACGACCAGGCACTCATCCGCGGCGCCCTCTCCGCGCTGCTCAACCTCGAACGCGACCTCGAGGTGGTCGCCGAGGTCGAACGCGGCGATCTGGTACTCGACGCCGTGCGCGCCCACACGGTCGATGTGGCCCTGCTCGACGTCGAGATGCCCGGGCTCGACGGCATCTCGGTGGCGGCGCAACTCGCGACCGAGGCGCCCACCACCCGGAGCCTCGTCGTCACGACCTTCGGTCGGCCCGGGTACCTGCGCCGCGCCCTCGATGCCGGTGCATCCGGCTTCGTCGTGAAGGACACGCCGGCCGACGAGCTCGCCGACGCCGTGCGCCGGGTCCACCAGGGCCTTCGGGTCGTCGACCCGACCCTCGCCACCGAATCGCTGCTGGACGGCACGAATCCCCTCACCGACCGTGAGCAGGACGCCCTCCGCCTGGCACTCGACGGTCGGCCCGTCGCCGACATCGCGAGGGAGCTCTCGCTGTCGACCGGCACGGTCCGCAACCACCTGTCCAGTGCGGTGACCAAGACGAACGCCGCGTCGAGTGTCCAGGCCGCGGTCATCGCACGCGACCGCGGTTGGCTGTGACCTCCCCCGTACGTTCGCCCTTCAGCCACCTTTCAGGCAGGAGATCTACGGTTTCGGCCATGCATCTCCGCAGCGCAGCGCCCTCGATCGCGGTCGCCATCGGTGTCTTCGTGATCGCCGCGGCTTGTACGCCGGGTGACTCGCTCGACTCGATCTCGACGGCCACGACCGCGACGTCGACGACCGAGGTGCCCACGACGACCGAGCCGTCGACCTCGACCACCGAGGCTCCGACGACCACCGACACGGAACCCGCGGCGCCGCAGCTGAGTGCAGCCGAGCTCGGCACCGGCGGTGACGTGCTCTTCCCCGGGCTCGGCAATCGCGGTCACGATGCCCTCCACTACTCGATCGATCTCGATCTCACCGGCGAGGAACTCGCCGCCACGGCCACGATCACCCTGCAGGCCACCGAGGCGCTCGACACCTTCCACCTCGACCTCGTGGGCATGACCGTCGACGCGATCACCGTGGACGGGGAGCCGGCACCGTTCGAGCGGGACGAGCGCGAGCTCATCATCTTCCCCTCCTCACCGCTCGCCGCCGGCGACGAGTTCGAGGTGGTCGTCGCCTACCGCGGCACGCCGGCGCCGCTCGACGACGCCGCCGGGCCGTTCGCCCTCGGCTGGCAGACGCGGCCCTGGGGGACCTTCGTCGCCTCCGAACCGACCGGTGCGGCCACCTGGTTCCCCGGCAACGACCACCCGACCGACAAGGCGACCTTCGACATCGACATCACCGTGCCCGAGGGCGTGGCCGCAGCGGCCCCGGGCCGGCTGGTCGCACAGGACACCGGACCCGACGGCGCCACGACCTACCGCTGGGCGTCGGAGCATCCCATGGCCACCTACCTCGTCTCCGTCGCCACCGGACCGTTCTCCATCACCTCCGACCCCGGGCCCGACGGTGTCGAGATCCGCCACGCCGTGCTCACCTCACGGGAGGTCGAGCTGCTCGCCGACCTCGAGTCGACCATCCCGATCCTCGAGTGGATGACCGACCGCTTCGGCCCGTATCCCTTCGACACCTACGGCGTGCTGACGATCCCCGACTCGATCCCGTTCGCCCTCGAGAACCAGACGCTCTCGCTCTTCGGCGCCGACTTCATCGACTTCGGCGGCGACTTCGCCGACCAGATCGAGGTCCACGAGCTCGCCCATCACTGGTTCGGCAACCTCGTGTCGCCCGCGCAGTGGCAGGACATCTGGCTGAACGAGGGGTTCGCGACCTGGGCGGAGTATGCCTGGGCCGAGGAACAGGGTTTCGGCGACTTCGACGAGCTCGCCACCGAAGCGCCGTTCTTCGGCGAGATGGGTCCGCTGCGCGAGGTGACCCCCACCACGCTGTTCGACGCCAAGGTCTACTTCCGAGGCGGGCTCGGAGTGGAGGCACTCCGCCGCACCGTCGGCGACGCCGTCTTCGACGAGATCGTGCAGGCCTGGTTGACCCGCCACGCCGATTCGGCGGCGACGACGGACGACTTCCTCACGATCGTCGACGAGATCGGCGGCGACGAGGCCGGCGCGCTCATGCGCTCGTGGATCGACGACCCCGAGATGCCACCGCTCCCGCCGCGCCCCTGAGCCGGCTCAGGCTCAGCCCGGGCCTTCGGAACGGATCTTCTCGACCTCGGTCATGGCGTCACGGAGGCGGCCCAGCCACTCGTCCTGATGCTCGCCCACCTGGGCCACACACCACGCCATCGCCTCCGAACGGCTGCGTGCCACGCCGGCGTCGATGAGCGTGTCGAGGGTTGCCCGATCGTCCATGCGGAGTCGGGTCATCACCGGGACCGACGCGGTCGTGAAGCGTTCCTCGAGCTCACCGCAACGGACCGCCCACGACACGTGGCGCCGCCACTTGTGCTGGGCGACCTCGGCGACCTGCATCCGCTTCGAGCGAGTGTCCTCCCGGAAGCCGTCGATCCGCGACCGGGCCGCCGCAACGGCGGCGGCCTCGCCATCCGGCGCTCCGGTCGGCGTCGCGACCGTGCCGGTCACGAGGATCTCGTCCCGGTCGACCCGGACCTCGAGCGGCGCGGAGAACCACTCGTCGGGCAACCGGCCGGCGAACCAGCCGGCGACGTCATCAGCGGAGCAGGCAGGGCGTTCGGCCATGGGGAATGCCTCCTGAGGCGGGGATCGACGGCCGCTGCGGACGCCGGAGTACCAGGCGGAGAATACATGTAATCACGTAATCAGTGTCAACCCACCCGGGATGACCCGACCGGACAGGACCGCTCGTGAGCATTCGCAAGACCGACACCGACGCAGCCGACCTCGACCGCCGAACCGAGACACTTCCGGTCCTCGGCGTGCCGGAGGGGGTCGTCTTCCCCGAGACGGTCGTGACCGTCTCACTGACTTCCGACGCCGCCAAGGCCGCGCTCGAGGCCGCCACGGAGAACCGCCTCCTTCTCGTTCCGCATCCCGCCGACTCGGACGGCAACCGGCGCTACGCCGCCGTCGGCGTGATCGCCTCGGTCGAGGACCGGGGCACCCTGCCCGACGGCACCCCCGCCGTCACGCTGAAGGCAATCGATCGAGCCGTGGTCGGCAGCGGCGTGATCGGCGCCACCGATGCGCTCTGGGTCGAGGCCGAACCCGTCGATGCCCACGACACGACCGGCACCCCGGCCGACGTCGAACGCCTCGCCGAGGAGTACCGGGCCGCGGCGACCAGTCTGCTGGATGCCATCGGTGGTCGCCGGATGCGCGGCCTGCTCCGCGACGTCACCGACCCGTCGGCGCTCGCCGACTCCATCAGCTACTGGCCGGAGCTGTCGAACGATCGACGGATCGAACTCCTCGAGACGCTCGATCTCGCCGAGCGCCTCCGCCTCTCGACCGCCTGGGTGAAGCAGGCGCTCGCCGAACGCGAGGTCGCCGAGCGGATCCGCACCGAGGTCACCGACGATCTCGAGAAGACCCAGCGGGAGGCGATCCTGCGGCGCCAACTCGCCGCCATCCAGTCCGAGTTGGGCGAAGGCGACGACGACGTGATCGGGAGCTACCGCACTCGACTCGCCGACCTCGACACACCCGAGCACGTGACCGAGGCCGTCGGCCACGAGATCGACCGACTCGAGCGCCTCGGCGGTGAGTCGATGGAGGCCAACTGGATCCGCACCTGGCTGGACACCGTGTTCGACCTCCCGTGGGGCACCGAGCGTGACGACGCCCCCGACGTCGTCGAGGCCCGGGCGATCCTCGACGCCGACCACACCGGGCTCGACGACGTGAAGGACCGCCTCGTCGAATACCTCGCCGTGCGTCGACTCCGGGCCGAGCGTGGTGTCGACACCTCCGATGGCGCCGCCCGGCGGGGCGGGGTGATCCTGTCGCTCGTCGGCCCGCCCGGGGTCGGCAAGACGTCGCTCGGCGAGTCCATCGCCCGGGCACTCGGACGGGACTTCGTCCGCCTCGCACTCGGCGGCATCCGTGACGAAGCCGAGATCCGTGGCCATCGCCGCACCTACGTCGGGGCACGCCCCGGTCGACTCGTGCGTGCACTCACCGAGGCCGGCTCGATGAACCCGGTCGTCCTGCTCGACGAGATCGACAAGGTGACCGGTGGCTGGAACGGCGACCCGTCCGCCGCTCTGTTGGAGGTCCTCGATCCTGCGCAGAACCACTCGTTCCGGGATCACTACCTGGAGTTCGAGCTCGATCTGTCTGACGTCGTGTTCCTCGCGACGGCCAACGTGATCGAGAACATCCCCGGTCCGCTGCTCGATCGGATGGAGGTCATCACCCTCGATGGCTACACGGCGGCCGAGAAGGCCGACATCGCACGTGACCACCTCCTCCCCCGCCTCATCGAGCGCAACGGCCTGCGCCCCGACGAGCTCGATCTGTCCGACGACGTGATCGCCGAGGTGACCGACCGTTGGACCCGGGAGGCGGGCGTCCGCCGCCTGGAGCGACTGCTGGACAAGCTGGTCCGCTCCGCGGTGACCCGGATCGCCGGTGGCGAGGACGCGCCGATCGTCGTCACCAACAACGAACTGCGTGACCGCCTCGGCCGGGCGGCGCCCTCGGCCGACGTCGAGGGCCGGGTCGACCGACCGGGCATCGCCACGGGCCTCGCCGTCACCGGCGCGGGAGGCGACGTCTTGTTCGTCGAGACCTCCCTCGTGCCGGGGAAGGGAGAGCCGATCCTGACCGGGCAGCTCGGCGACGTCATGAAGGAGTCGGCGGTGATCGCGCGCTCCGTCGTGGCGGCGAACGCCGAGCGCTGGGGTGTCGAACTACCGGACGACGACGGTCGCCTCCACGTGCACTTCCCGGCCGGCGCCGTCCCGAAGGACGGACCCTCGGCGGGCATCACGATGACGACGGCACTCGTGTCGTTGCTCTCCGGTCGGATGGTCCGACCCGACGTCGGCATGACCGGTGAGGTCTCGCTCCAGGGCCGGGTCCTCCCGATCGGCGGCGTCAAGCAGAAGCTGCTCGCCGCCCACCGGGCCGGTCTCACCGAGGTGATCCTGCCGATCGCCAACGGCGAGGATCTCGATGAGGTGCCCGACGAGGTCAAGGCCGGCCTCACGATCCACCTCGCGGCCGAGATCGAGGAGGTCCTCGAGCTGGCACTCGCTCCAGCGAGCGACGACACCGCTCCAGCGAGCGACGACACCGCTCCAGCGAGCGACGACACCG
>JAHDCV010000093.1 GCA_020629695.1 Acidimicrobiales bacterium
CCCCACTCGATCGAGAACGGCAGCACACCCGCCTGCGTCGGGTCAGTCGGCACCGCGAGACGCCACTCGAGCAGCACACCGTCGGGACGGCGACGCGACATCGCCATCGGGATCCCGCCGTCCAAACCGGCGGCCTGGACCTCCGCGACGGCAGCATCGAGGTCGTCGACGGCCACGGCGCTCGTGGCCAGGACGATCCGATCGCCGAGCTCGTCGATCCCGAACGGACGTGGCCCGGCCGGATCGGGTTGCTCGCGGTCGATCGCGACGAGCTCGATGTAGGAGCTGGGCCCCAGACCGACGAGCGCGTTGCGGGTGCCGAGCCCCACGTGCGCGCCCCCGGGGGTCGGGATGACGCCGGTCCGCTCGGTGAACCACGAGGTCAGGCGCTCGAGATCCCGGGCGGCGACCACGAGGTGGTCGAAGCGCATCAGCCGCCCTCGATCACGACCACAGGGTCCGCCGCACCGGCCGTCTCGCCGTCGTCGGTGACCTCACCGATGTAGGTGACGATGAGGAAGATCGCGAACGCGGTGAGGAAGACGCCGCCCTCGAAGCGGGAGAAGCGACGGCGCGTGACCATCGCGAGCAACGCACCGACGGCGACGACGACCATGAAGGCGTTCTCGGTCGTCGCCAGGGTGGCGTCCTCGATGGCGCCGTTGCCGAGGATCGCCACGGTCCCGCCGACGGCGAAGGAGTTGAAGAGGTTGGAGCCGAGCAGGTTGCCGATGATGAGGTCGTCTTCGCCCTTGCGGGCGGCCACGACGGCGGTCACCAGCTCCGGCAGGGACGTGCCGACCGCCACCAGCGTGATCCCGATGAATCCGCCGGAGACACCGAGCTCGTCAGCCACGGTGGTGGCGCCCCAGACCAGCATCCACGCACCGGCGACGGTGCCGACGAGACCGACGGCGGTCCGGATGGCCGCGGCCGTGACAGAAGCATCCTCGTCGGCGAACTCACTGACCTCAGCGGCGTACCGCTCGGTCGACTCCGCCCGGCCCGCCTGGATGATGACGGTGAGCGAGACCGCGAGACCGAGCAGGAGTAACACACCCTCCCACCAGATCAGGCTGCCGCCCATCAGCACGCCGGCGAAGGCGAGGACCGACAGCGTCGACAGGGGTGCCTCGCGACGCAGCACCCCGGTGTTGATGCCGAGCGGCAACAACAACGCCGCCGACCCCAGGATCAGCGTGAGGTTCGCGATGTTCGAGCCGATGATGTTGCCGACACCGACGTCGGCGTCACCACCGACCGCCGAGATGCCCGACACGAGCAGTTCGGGCGCCGACGTGCCGAAGCCGACGATCACGGCGCCGACGACGACCGGCGAGATCTTGAGGGCGACCGCGATGGCGGCCGCGCCCTCGACGAACTCGTCGGCGGCTTTGGACAACAGAGCGATGCCGATCACAGCGGCGATGAAAGCGAGGAGCATGGTCAGCGGACCCTACGCCGGTGCGCCCTGGTTGACAGCACCGTTCGGCGACGTCAGGTCTCCGGCCACCGATATCCCGGCGGAGGAGCGAGCGCGGGATCGGCGCCGCCACCCGTGAAGTCGAACTCGTCGTCCTCGGCGAGGTCGTCTCCCGCGAGGAACGCATCGTCGTCGAAGTCGGCCGAGCCCGACAGCGCCAGCTCGTCCTGCTCGAGATCGACGACCGGCCCCCTCGGATCGGCGTGGTTCCGCTCGTAGGGAGACGGCTCCATCGGCACGTCGGGTGCGACGAGATCAGCCAGCGTCGGTCGACGCTCCTTCTTCGTGGTCACCATCGGCTGGGCCGGGGCGACCGGCTGCGCCGCGGCGATGGGCTGAGCCGCAGCGGGCCGAGCCGAGGGCGCAGCGGCGACCGGTGCGGGGGCGGATGCGACGGCCGGCGCCATCGCCTGCATCTTCGCCGGCCAGCGGCCGGCGTCGAGATCCTCCGGGGTCATGAGCACGTCCCGCGCCTTCGATCCGATCGACGGACCGACCACGCCACGTTCTTCGAGCAGATCCATCAATCGACCGGCTCGGGCGAACCCGACACGCAGTTTCCGCTGCAACATGGACGTCGAGCCGAGCTGCGAGCGGACGATCAGCTCCATCGCCTGCATCATGAGCTCGTCGTCGTCCTCGTCGCCGGTGGTGCCACCGGGGATCATGGCCTCACCGGCTTGTGGTTCGTCGCCCTGCACGCGGCTGTCGAACACCACCTCGGGGGCCTGGGTCCGCCAGTGCGACGCGATCGAGCGGACCTCGTCCTCGGTGACCCATGCGCCCTGGAATCGAGCGGGCGTCGAGGTCGACGGGTCGAGGAACAGACCGTCGCCTCGCCCGACGAGGCGTTCCGCACCCTGCTGGTCGAGGATCACCCGGGAGTCGGTCAGGCTCGACACGGCGAAGGCCAGGCGGGCCGGCACATTCGCCTTGATGAGACCGGTGATCACGTTGGTCGACGGACGCTGGGTCGCGATCACGAGGTGGATACCGACCGCACGGGCCTTCTGAGCGATCCGGCAGATCGACTCCTCGACGTCGCGTGCCGCGACCATCATCAGATCCGCGAGCTCGTCCAGCACGATCAGGATGTAGGGCAGCTTCTGGTACTCGACCGGCTCGCCGTCGGGGCCGACCTGGCCGAGCTTCGGCTGGAGATCACCCGAGGCGACGGATTCGTTGTAGCCACCGATGTCACGCACGCCGGCCTCGACGAGCAGCTCGTAGCGCCGCTCCATCTCGCGCACCGCCCAGGCGAGGGCGTTCGCCGCCTTCTTGGGATCGGTCACGACCTCGGACAACAGGTGCGGGAGGCGTTCGTACTGGCTGAGCTCGACTCGCTTCGGGTCGACGAGGATCATCCGCACGTCGTCGGGTGTGGCCCGCATGAGGATCGAGGTGAGCATCGTGTTGATACACGACGACTTGCCCGAGCCCGTCTGACCGGCGACGAGGAGGTGGGGCATCTTCGACAGGTCGGCCATGACGGTCTTGCCCGTGATGTCTCGGCCGAGCACGACGTCGAGCGGATCTGTTGCGGCCGCGGCCTCCTCGGAGAACAGCAGGTCGCCGACGGTCACGATCTGGCGACGTGCGTTCGGCACCTCGACACCGATGGCCTGCTTGCCCGGAATCGGAGCGAGGATCCGGACGTCCGGCGTCGCCATCGCGTAGGCGATGTCCTTGTGGAGCGACGTGACCCGGTTGACCTTCACGCCCGGCCCGAGTTCGAGCTCGAAGCGCGACACGGTCGGTCCGACCACGACCCCGATCAGGCGGGTCTCCACGCCGTGTTCGGCGAGCGCGTGCTCGAGCCGCCGGCCCGTCGCCTCGACCGAGGCCCGGTCGACGTCCTGGGCGGACGAGCGATCGAGCACCTCGAGCGGCGGGAGCGTCCAGGCGCCCCCGGCCGGCTGCGGCCGTGCGAGTTCCAGATCGCCGACGGTGGCGACCGTCGGGACTTCGATCAGCGGCTGCAGCATCGCGGGCTGTGAAGGCCCGTGAGGATCGTCGAGCAGGTCGAGGTCGAGCTCGTGGTCGAACGGTTCGTCCGCCGCGACGGTGGTCTGGCCGTCCTGGCGGAGATCGATGTAGGTCGCGTCGTGTGGTCGATCAGCACCTGCCGACGGGTCCGTGTCGAACAGACTCGGTCGATCCGCATCGGCGAGGCCATCGATCCCGTCGAGGTCCTCCAGGATCCCACCGCGTGGCGAAGCCGGCGCCACGGGCGGGGCCGCGCGGCGACCTTCGAGCACGTCCTCGAACCACAGACGGAGCCGATCCCACGCGTCGAGGCCGCGTTCGGCCAGGCCATCGGCGAGTGGACTCGTCGACAGCTGCGTGAGCATCACGAGCGATCCGATCAGGAGGAACACCGCGGCGAGAATCGCGCCCGGATAGGACAGCGCCCGCTCCGCGGTGCCACCGAACGCCACCCCGATCACACCACCGGCACCGGCGAGGCGATCCACCGCCGAGGTGTAGACCGGTCGCGAGCTGAACAGATCCAGCATCATCATGAACGACACGCCGACACCGGCCAGGGCGAGTTGCTCGCCTCGTGTGCGTGTCGACCGGCGACGCTTGGGCGGCGGGGTCCGGAGGAGATGGAACCCGACGCCGATGGCCGCCAACGGCAGCAGCAGACGGGCGCGGCCGATCAGGAAGCCCGAGGCGTCGGCGAGGAACCGACCCAGGAATCCGGTGGTGGACGTGTAGATCGTCAGACCGAGGATGAGGCCACAGAACACGAGGGCGAGGCCCCGGACCTGTCGCTGGCGCCGGGCGCGAAGAGCTTTCCCGCTGGTGCGGGTTCTGGATCGAGCGCCCGCAGCCCCTCGACCCGAACCGGAAGTTCGAGTTGTCGTAGCCACAGTGGGGCTGAGACTAGCAACACGAGAACGCCCGTCGTGGTCATCCCGCCACGCTCTGACGTAACGTGGCCAAGCGTGTGCAGATCACCACGCAGGGTGAAAAAGTCGCCGGCTCAGTCGCCGTCGTCCGGAGCACCGAGGGCCACCGGCACGATCATCGGCCGCATCCGCGTTTCACGATTCACGAGTCGACCCATCGAGCGACGCATCGCCCGTTCGATCCGGGGACGGGTGCGGGCACCGTCGGCGAGCGCGTCCTCGACGGCGCGGCGTACCTCGGCCCCGATCGTCTTCGCGAGCTGCGCACCCTCGTCGCCCTTCACCCAGCCACGGGAGATGATCTCCGGCTCGGCGGCGAGCACGAGGCCGTCGGGCCCATCGGCGAGTGTGACCACGGCCGAGATGAACCCCTCCCGACCGAGGATGCGACGATCGTGGAGGGCCGACTCGTCGAGCTCCCCCACCGATCCCTGGACGTAGATGTACTCGGACGACACCGAGCTCCCGCGGCGGATGCCGTCGTCGTTCAGGACGATCGAGTCGCCGTCCTGGCAGAGCACGATCCGGTCGGCCGGCGTGCCCATACGTTCACCGATCTTGGCGTGCTCGACCATGTGGAGGTATTCGCCGTGCACGGGCACGAACCACTCCGGCTGTGCGATCGAGTGGAGGACCTTCAACTCCTCGGACTTCGCGTGGCCGGTGGCATGCACGCGGGCCGTGCCGGAGTGGATCACTTCGGCGCCCTTGCGGACCAGTCCGGTGATCACACCGTTCACGGCGCTCTCGTTGCCCGGGATCGGATGCGACGACAAGATGATGCAGTCGCCGTCCTCGATGGTCAGGAAGCGATTCTCGCCGGCAGCCATGAGGGCCAGCGCCGCCATCGGCTCACCCTGCGAGCCGGTCGAGATGATGCACGTCTTCGCCGGGTCGAGCCCCTCGACGTCCTCGATCGCACGGAGCTTGTCGTCGGGGATCCGCAGCAGGCCCATCTCGCGGGCCATGGCGACGTTGCGGTTCATCGAGCGGCCGAGCGTGGCCACGGTCCGACCGGAGGCGATCGCGGCGTCGGCGACCTGCTGCACACGGTGGATGTGGCTGGCGAAGCACGCCACGATGATCCGGCGTCCGTCGCGGGCCCGGAACAGATCCTCCAGGTTCGCCCCGATCGAGGTCTCGGAGTCGGAGAACCCCGGCGCCGTCGCGTTGGTCGAGTCGGCGAGGAGCAGACGGATGCCGTCGTCCTTGGCCAGATGTCCGATCCCGGCGAGGTCGGTGAGTCGCCGGTCAACCGGCGTCATGTCGAGCTTGAAATCGCCGGAGTGCAGGATCACACCCTGGGGTGTGTGGAACGCCGTCGCGAACCCGTTCGGCACGGAGTGCGTGACGGGGAAGAACTCGAGATCGAACGGTCCGACCTGAATGCGATCGTTGTCGCCGACCTCGATGAACTCGGCGTTCTTGCCGGCCTGATGCTCGTCGATCCGGTGCTTGGCGAGCCCGAGCGTGAGGGCCGATCCGATCACCTTGCAGGGAATCTCGGCGAGCAGGTAGCCGAGGGCGCCGATGTGGTCCTCGTGCCCGTGGGTGGCGACGACACCTTCCACCCGATCGGCGTTCTCGCGGAGCCAGGTGAAGTCGGGCAACACGATGTCGATGCCCGCCATGTCGTCGTCGGGGAACATGAGGCCGCAGTCGATGAGCATGATGCGCCCCTCGACTTCGATGGCGGCGCAGTTGCGGCCGATCTCTCCGAGACCGCCGAAGAACATCACTCGAACGTCGGAAGCCATGTCAGACATCCCGACCGAGGCCGGCGAGCACCGCTCGAGCGGTGTCGATCAGCCCATCCGGCGCCGGCCCCATGGGCGGGCGCAGGATGCCGGTGTCGACGCCGAGCAACGGCATCAGCGTCTTGGTCGGCACCGGATTCGGGGCGAGGTCGCCCGTCTCGAAGTCGTAGGAGGCGATGAGGGCGGCGTTCTTGCATGCGGCTTCACCGACCTTGCCGTCGGCGAACGCCTCGATCATCTCGGCGAACTCGCGGGCGGCCCAATGGGTGGCCACACCGATGACCCCGACCGCGCCGACCGCGAGCAGCGGCAGGGTCAGGCTGTCGTCTCCGGAATAGATCTCGGTACCCGAGGGCGCCACGGCGAGCAGCTTGGCCGTCCCGTCGACCGAACCCGCAGCGTCCTTGACGCCCACGATGTTGTCGATGGCGAGCAACTCGAGCAGCGTTTCGTGCTGGATCTTCCGACCCGTCCGGACCGGGATGTCGTAGAGCAGCACCGGCAGGTCGGTCGCCTCGGCCACAGCTCGGAAGTGGGCGGCGATCCCGGCCTGCGACGGCCGGTTGTAATAGGGCGTCACGCTCAGCACGCCGTCGGCACCGGCTGCGGTGACCCGCTCGGTCAGCTCGACCGCTGCCCGGGTGTCGTTGGATCCCGCACCGGCGATCAGGGAGTGGTCCGGAATGGCGGCACGCACGGCGTCGACGAGAGCGATCTGCTCGTCGTGGGTGAGCGTCGCCGACTCGCCGGTGGTGCCGGCCACGACGACGCCGTCGTTGCCGTTGGCGACGAGCCAGCGCGCCAGTTCGGCCGCTCGATCCAGATCCAGCCGACCGTCGCCGTCGAATGGTGTGACCATGGCGGTGAGAACCCGCCCGAACCGTGGTGCCATCAGTACGTCTCCATCATGCGACCCGAGGTCGTTCGGTCAGTCATACGACCTCTTCGGATGCCCGGTCGATGCCGAGCGAGGCCAACAGATCTTCGTGCAGTTCGAACCACACCGTGTGGTAGCTCTCGATCATCGGGCTCGTGAACCACGATGCGTCGCCGGAACGAACACGTTCGAGTGCGTGCTCGAACCGTGAACCGTAGATGCTGAAGCGGTCGAGCAGGGCCGCGAGGTCCGAGACGACGGGTTGCACCGCATCGTCGAGCTCGACGAGGGCGGTGATCACGGCCGCGTCGTACTCGGCATCGTCGTGGTCGTTGATGACCTGCTCGCCGTCGATCTCCTTCACCTGCCAACGAGTGCAGGTGGCGAGCATCTTCTGGTTCTCGGCCAGGAACCGGCGGTACGCGCCGTCAACGAGTTCGCGGACGCCGGCGGCGTCGAGCTCGGCACCGAGTCGTCGCTCGTTCTCGACCCGACCATCGGAGGTCAGACCCCAGCCGGACACTCGCCCCTGCCGATGACGAGCGTGGCCGGCGGCCTCGGCCACGGCGAGGGCGTCCCGCACCGCAGCGGTGTCGAGTCCGAACAGGTCGGCGACCTGTTCGACGGCCACCATGCTCTTGAGGCGGAGGCCGTGCAACACCAATGTCGACAGCTCTGACGCCCGGGTCATGGCGGCGCACCCTACCAGCGGGGTTTCAGGCGTCAGAGATCGTTTCGTCCCGCCCGTCGTCGCGTGCTCGACGCCGCAGGATGGCGGCGTAGAAGACCGCCGTCAGGGCACCGAAGATCGCCCACTGCACTGCGTAGGAACGATGCGGCCCGCCGTCGGGCGGCGGAAGCGGGACGGCGGTGGGGCCGGACACGGCCCCGGCGGCATCGGCACGCTGGACCCACACACCCGGGGCAAGTGCGACACCGTCGGTCGTGCGGGACTCGACCGCCCCGACCGACAGGCGAGGCATTCGGAACGACGCGCCGTCGTCGTTCACGCCGAACAGGCTCTTCTCCTCGTCGGTCCGGAGCCAGCCCCGAACCGTCACGGTGCCGACCGGTGCGAGTGGTGCCTCCTCGTCCGCAGCCAGATACCCGGTGTTGACGACCACGCCGGGCCCGTCCTCGAGCTGCAGGCGGACCACCACCCACTCGACCGGCAGGCCACTGGCCGAGCGATTCACGACCCGCACGAGTTCGCCTTCGAGGTACTCCCCGTCCAGTGCCACGGGGACGAACTCGAGTTCGCCGGGGTCGTCGGCCGCCGCCAGCGCCGCGAGAAGGCCGACGTTGTCGAGCGGTGTCTCGTCGAGCCGGGCCGCAACGGTCGCGTTGAGATCCCGACGCTCCCCGTGGCGATCGATCTGCCAGACCATCGCCCAGAGGCAGAACACGATCATCGTGCCGACGAAGACGTGCGAGAACAGCCAGAACGGCTGGCGGAGGAAGGCCCAGGAGCGAACCACACCCCGCACGGTATTGGCCCGAGCCGAAACGGGGCAGACTGGGCCCGTGACCGATGCCGCAGCCCGCCCGCTCGCACGCCCGCTGCGGTGGCTCCTGATCGGCATGGTCATCGTCGGTGTGGCTGCCGGCTACGCCGGCGACATCCTCCTCGCCGACTGGGTCGAGGACCATCCGCTGTGGTTGATCGCCCTCAATCCGAGAAACCGGAACCTGGTGTTGGCCACGAGCAGCATCGAGTCGTTCTGGCCGTTCTTCGTGGTCGGCTTCTTCCGGCTGCTGTCGACCGACCCGGCCGGCTACGTGCTCGGATGGTTCTACGGCGACCGGGCGATCGACTGGATCGAGCGCCGCTCCCGGACCTACGGGCCGATGGTGCGCGACGGTCAGGTCTGGTTCCGCCGCTGGGCGCTACCGGTGATCGTCGTGATGCCGAACCTGTTCATCTGCATGCTGGCCGGCGCCACGAAGGTCCGACCGCCGCTGTTCATCGCCGCCAACCTGCTCGGCACGATCACCCGGCTGATCATCGTGTGGCAGGTCGGTGAGGTCTTCTCCTCACCCGTCAGCGGCATCGTCGAGTTCATCGGGCAGTACCGCACCCCCATCATCATCGTCTCGGTCATCGCCGTCGCGTGGACCGTGTTCGGCGAGTTCCGTGGCAACGGCGAGGTCACCGCGCTCCGGGAGATCACGAGCGACGATCCCGCCTCGGGTGAGAGCGACGCCTCCGGTGGGCACACCGATGGCTGAGCTCGGGCTCGGCACGGCTGCGCTCGGCCGCCCGGGCTACCTGACCCTCGGCCACGGTGCGTCGCTCGACGACCTCCGGGACGACCGGGGTCGCATCGCCATCGACCTGCTGCGCTCCCGGGCGCACGACGTCATCGATGCCGCGATCGCGGGTGGGATTCGATGGCTCGACACCGCTCGCTCGTACGGGCTCGGCGAGACCTTCGTGGCCGACTGGCTCCACCTGCACCCGGAGTGGGATGACGAGCTGACCGTGTCGACCAAGTGGGGCTACACCTACACCGCCGGGTGGCGGGTGGACGCTGCGGTCCACGAGGTCAAGGACCATTCGATCGACGTGCTCGAACGGCAGTGGGCCGAGTCATCTTCGTTGTTGGGCAGCCGCCTCGCCGTGCACCAGATCCATTCGGCAACGCTCGACACCGGCGTGTTGTCCGACCCCGCCGTGCTCGCCCGTCTGGCCGAGATCGGCGCCGGCGGCGTGCAGATCGGCCTCAGCACGACCGGGCCGTCTCAGGCCGAGACGATCCGGAAGGCCATCGACGTCGAGGTCGAGGGCCGGGCCGTCTTCGATGCTGTCCAGGCGACCTGGAACCCGCTCGAGCCGTCGGCCGGCCCGGCCCTCGCCGAGGCCGCCGACGCCGGCTGGACGGTGATCGTGAAGGAGGCGGTCGCCAACGGCCGCCTCACCCCGGCAGCGGACGATGCACCGACCCTGCTCCCGGGCGTCTCCGCCGACGCCGCGGCGTTGGCCATCGCCCTGGCGCAGCCGTGGGCCGATGTCGTGCTGTCCGGCGCGGCGACGGTGCCGCACGTCCGGTCGAACCTGGAGGCGCTCGAGGTCGCCGCAGACGATCTCCCCGACCCCGATCGCCTCGCCCTTCTCGCCGAGGATCCCGGCGCCTACTGGGCCAGCCGATCGGCGATGCGCTGGACGTGAGTCCTGGGCAGATCCACTCCTCCCCGCCGGTGGGGGCGGAGCTGGCCCGGAGATGTGGTCGACTGCTTCACCCACCCAGATGCTCGGCCGAGTCCCCGACCAAGAGGGCTTCGACTACTGGCTCGGCGAGATGG
>JAHDCV010000094.1 GCA_020629695.1 Acidimicrobiales bacterium
CCCGAAGGTCGCAGGTTCAAATCCTGCCCCCGCCACCAACTCACACGAAGGCCCGGAACCCGGTGGTTCCGGGCCTTCGTCGTTCACGGTTTCCGGCGGTGTGCGTGCGATGCACCTCGACGATCGGGCGCAGACGACGGATCTCGTCGAACGCTCCGGCGTGCGGTCACGGTGTCGCCGGTCTCGGTCGCAGCTCGACCGTCGAGAAGCGAGCGAGAGGCGGCCTCGACCCGTCGGGCCCGTGGCGTGGTCGAGGGTCAGCCACCTGTTCCACCCTTCATGCCAGGGCGGCAGTCGACTGATGGATGCGTGTAGAACTGGCATCACTGAACCTCGACGTTCTCGGAGACGCCATGACCGACATCGCCAGCACGGAGTCCAGCGAGCGGATGGGGATGGCCGCGATCGTCGACCTGGATCGCTATCCCCTCGACGCGCTGGATTCCGACGCCGGTCGTGCCTGGGTCGAGGGCTGTCGGGCCGAGCTCGCCGAGTTCGGTTCCTGCTCGTTGCCGGGCTTCGTGCAACCCGAGGCGGTGGCACGCACGGTGGCGGCGGGCGACGCCCTCGCCGACCGGGCCTGGCATGCGAATCAGCGCCACAACGTCTACTTCACCGACCCCGACCCGTCCGTCGACGAGGGTCACCCCCGACGCCGGTCGATCCGGTCGTCCCAGTGGGCGATCGCTCGTGACCTCCTGCCCGAGACGGTGTCGGTGCGCGCCCTGTCGGAGTCGGCCGAGATGTGTGCCTTCGTCGCCGCCGTGGTCGGCGTCGACACGCTGTACCCCAGCGCCGACCCGCTCGATGCGGTGCAGATCTCGCTCTTCCACCCCGGCGATGAACTCGGTTGGCATTTCGACAACAGCGAGTTCTCCGTCACCCTGATGCTCCGGCCACCCGAAGCCGGCGGTGCCTTCGAATACCACCCCGGGATCCGCTCGGACGCCGACGAATGCAGCCAAGCCGTCCGTGCGGCCATCGCCGGCGACGGTCCGGAGCCGCGGGTCCTCGACACCGCACCCGGCACGCTGGCGATCTTCAAGGGACGCCACGCGCTGCATCGGGTCACGCCGGTCACGGGTCCGACCTCGCGGATGAACGCCGTGCTCACCTTCGGCACCGACCCCGACATGTGTCTGACCGCCGACACCCAGCGGCTGTTCTACGGCCGCCGGGTACCGGTGGCCGATCACTCGCCGGCGAGCGCCTGACGGATGGCGATCGGCACGTAACCGACTTCGAGGCCCGGCGGCGGGGTGACGAGCACACCCTCGTCGAGCGAGACCAGTTCGCCGACCGACGGTGGCGCCAGGTAGCTGCGATCGGGTGTCCACTCCCGATGGATCATCTCGACGCGAGCCTGGATGGTCTCGAGTTCCGCGTCGGTGAAGTCGCGAGCCCGCATCGCCGGCTGGTCGATGAAGCGGTACCAGGCGTAGGTCACCACCGAGCCGTCGCCGAGCGCGACCTCGAACGACGCCGACGAGGGTCCGGGCGACTGCCACGGGCTGTCGGGTCCGCCGGGGGTCTCGTACGGTTCGGTCTTGTTCTGTGGCTGTGACAGCTGCTCGAACACGTGGTCGGCGAGCCCGGTCTCGGGTGGCAGCTCCGACTCGGGAATCGGTGTCCAGACCTTGCCGAACTCGGACGCCGGGTCGTTGTCGAGGCGGAAGTACTCGGGCAGGACGAAGTTGCCGTGCACCCGCTCGACCAGGTCCAGGTTCCAGCGGTAGCGGAACGTGGCGGGGTCGCTGATGTCGACCTCGACCAACGAGGTCCAGTCGATCCGATACTCGGGGAACTCCCCCTCCTCGCCCTCGGCCGGGATGATCATCCAACCGAGGTACTCGTTCACGAGATCCCGGTGCTCGAACGACTTGATGAACGTGGCCGCCGGATCGAGCGCACCGCTCGGCGCCTCGCCGCCGTCGAACCACGCCACGGTGTCGTCCCACAGCGCCGCCCGGCGGTAGGCGGAGATGTTGTGGAGGATGATCGACGACTCGTCGTCGCCGCCGTTGGCGGGGAACTGGGTCCGTGTGGTCTTCACATACGACGTGCCGTTCGTGTCACGAGCATGGACGGTCGGGATCTCCCAGAGCTCGACCTCGTGTGGTTGGTTCTGATCGGATCCGACCGTGTCGAGGAACGGGCTCTCGTCGAGCTCCGCCGCGACCTCGTCGACGTGGACCACGGGGTACGAGTAGAAGTCCGGGATGACGAAGGCGAGCGGCCCTTGGAAGTTGGCCGTGCTCAGGAACGCCGTCCAGCTCTGACCCCCGGTCTCGACGGTGCCGAACGGACCGCTGGTCTCGCGTGGGTCGATGATCGGCAGGGGGTGGTAGCCGTAGCCGAGCAGCTCGCCGTTCGAGTCGGCCGCCATGTTGAGCCCGTCGGGTGGGTAGAGCACATGCGGGCTGAGCTGGGCGATGCCGTATTTGCCCTGGGGTACGTCCCATCGCCACTCGTCCCAGAACACCTCGCCCTCGAGCCCGCCGCCGGCGCCCGGACCGTTGGCCCAGTGGGTGAAGTCTGCCGAGACGGCCCCCATGGTGAACTTCGTGCCCTGGCTGGGGAAGCGGTTGCCCTCGCCCGTGCCGGTACCGCCTTCGATCGTGGAGTAGAAGCCGTGCTCACCTTCCTTGGCCGCCATCCACGTTCCCGGCAGTCCGCCGGTGAAACGTGGTCCGGCATGGACCTCCTGGAACGGCCACACGGCGACGTGTTGGGAGAAGCCGGCCTCGAGGGTCTCGTCGTCGATCCACTCCAGCGGGAAGTGCAGTGGCCCCGTCACGAAGAACTCGGTGCCGTCCTCACCGAAGTCGACCCACTCGCTGGGGCGGAGCCCGCCGGAGACGAACTCGGGCTGGATCGGCGACGGGATCGCCGGGTCGGTGGTGATGCCCGCCGAGGCCGGCTCGATCGCCGGGGTGGCGTCGCCGTCCGTCCTGTCCGCACCGGAGCAGGCGGCGAGCGACAGCGCAGCGCACAGCAGGAGCCGCAGGGGGAGTGTGATCCAGGTTCTCATCGGCCGCAGCGTGACGGATGGTCGATGAAGTGGTGGTGAAGTCGGACAGGGACCTTCGTCGCCAGTCGTGTGGGCCGGCCGGCCTCAGCCGAGGAAGTGTCGAAGTCCTTCCGCCGGCACCGCGACGATCGAGGCGAACAGTCGATCGAGCTGTGCTTCGGTCAGAGGCGGTGCCTCGCCGAGGAGCACGAGTCCGGCGTTGTAGGTGACCCGGCAGCCGGTCTCGGTCGGTTCGATGGTCACGGTGTCGTCGGCGCGGAAGTCGGGATGGGTGCCGACCATCGTGAAGCCCGCATCGGTCTGGGCGTCGGTGATCTCGTAGGTCGCCGTCGTGGGCTGGCCGTCGAAGCCGGTGACCGTGAGCTCGTAGCGGGCGCCGATCGTGCCCGGTGCGCCGCCCACATGGCGGCAGTCCCGGATGCCGTGATCCCACTCGGGTGCTCGGGTGAGGTCGACGAGTCGCTCGAACGCGACGTCGGGGGAGAGGGGCGAGTCGATCACGAACGTCTCGGTGGCCATGCCAGGAGTCTGGCAGCAGCGGCCCGGGTGGTCGGCATCATCCAGATGGGCGGAACGGTCCCGACTTCACGGCTCGATCCATGCGCTGAACGCCTCGAGCTCTGGGTCGTCGCGTCGCTCGATCGTGAGGCGGTCGCCCGTCGCGACGCGTCGGGTGAACGGTTCGACCAGTACGCCACGTCGGAGGTGTTCGGCGAGCAGGGACCGCCGCCCCACGACGGTGCCGTGGCCGGCGACAGCAGTGGACACGGCCATCGAGAACAGCGAGACCTCGACGACTCGCCCCGGTGCCGGGGCGTGGTCGGCACCGAGCCAGCGGTGCCAGTCGTCTTCCCATGCCCGATCGACCAGTCGAACCGTCCGACTGAGGTCGTCGATCGTGGTCAGGGCCGCGGCCACGGCGGGGGCGGCGACCAGCACCAGCTCGTCACTCGGCCCAGAGGTCGGCTCGAAGTAGGCCGTCACGTCGAAGCCGTCGCGAGAGAGGTCGGGCTTCCGGTCCACCGCGTGGATCGCGAGGTCGTGGCTCTCCAGCGCGGCGGGCACGGCCGCGAGACGAGGGCTGATCCAGAGCTCGGCGATCGCAGGGAGCGCAGCGAAGCGCACCGTGCGGCGGCGGGGGTTGCCTTCGCGGAGGCGACCGGCGGCGACGTCGAGCCGGCGGAAGGCGTCGCTCAGGGCTGGTCGAGCGCGGACGCCGGCCTCGTTGAGGACGACCCCACGTGCCGTCCGGTCGAACAGTGGCTGCTGTGCCCACGCCTCGAGGGACTTCACGTGCTGTGCGACGGCCGCCGGCGTGACCCGTAGTTCGTCGGCCGCCCGGCTGAAGCTGCCGCAGCGGGCCGCGGCTTCGAACGCCCGGAGTGCGATCAGCGACGGCCCGGACGGTGGGGACGGATCGAGCACGAGGCCAAGCCTAGCTAGGCCTCGAGTCCGAGGGATTGCGGTGTTGTCGTCATCCGGCTCCGATCGTCATCATGGGTGCATGGACCGCACCCTGGCTCGTCGCCCCTGGATTCCGGACGTCTCGGAGGTGATGCTCGACGAATCGATGGCACACATCGCCGGGGTCTCTGCGGTGCAGTTGGCCGATCGGATCGACGAGCTGACCTCGGCCAATGCGAGGATCCACGATCTCGAGTGCGTGAACCTCAACCCCGCCAGCAACACACTGAGCCCTCGAGCGGCGGCAGCATTGTCCAGCGGCCTCGGGCCCCGAACCTCCCTCGGCTATCCGGGTGCCAAGTACGAGATGGGCCTCGAGGCCATCGAGCAGATCGAGATGATCACGGCGCACCTCGCGTCGACCCTGTTCGGGGCGGCTCACGTCGAGTTCCGGGTGCCCTCCGGCGCGATCGCGAACCTGATGGCGTTCATGGCGACGACCCGCCCGGGTGATCACGTGATCGTTCCTCCGGGGTCGATCGCCGGTCACGTGACCCACCACGACCCCGGGGCGGCGGGCCTGTTCGGACTCCAGATCCACGAGGCTCCGATCGATCCCGATCGCTACACCGTCGACGTCGTCGGCGTGGCCGAGCTCGCCGATCGGGTCGGAGCGAAACTCATCACCGTCGGGTCCAGTCTGAACCTCCGGCACCATGACGTCGCCGGGCTGCGTGCCGTCGCCGACGCCTGCGGGGCAACACTCATGTTCGATGCCGCCCACCTGTCGGGCCCCATCGCCGGTGGCGCCTGGCCCGACCCGCTGGCAGCGGGCGCACACGTGATGACGATGAGCACCTACAAGAGTCTCGCCGGGCCGACCGCCGGCCTCGTGCTGACCGACTCGTCCGCACTCGCCGAACGACTCGAGGCGATCGCGTTCCCGGGCCTGACCGCCAACTTCGACGTCGGCAAGACCGCCGCACTCGCGCACACTCTCAATGACTGGCTCGTGCACGGCGAGGACTTCGCCGCCGAGATGGTGGGATGTGCCTCGACCCTCGCCGACGAGCTCCTCTCGCTCGGGGTCTCGGTGCATCTCGCTGATGGTGTGTCCACTGAATCACATGCGTTCGCCCTCGATGCGAACGCATCGGGCGGTGGGGCCGCCGTGGCGACCCGGTTGCGGCGCGCGGGCCTGCTGACCTCGGCCATCGGGCTCCCGGCCGGACCGGATGCCGGCGTGCGTCTCGGCACGAACGAGCTGGTGCGATGGGGGGCTCGTCGGGACGACATGGCGGAGCTCGCGGGCTTGCTCGCGTCCGCGCTCGACGGCGACCCGGACGCCGTCGCCGACGAGGTGGCGGCGTTTCGTCAGCGCTTTGCGACCGTCGGATACACCGTCGGTTGAACCCGGGTCCGCTGTTCCCGCGCTGCTCGGACCGATCGGCGGCGATCGGTCGATGACCGATGACATGTGGCGCCCGTCTCGCCGGGCGACCCCGGGGCACGCCACGACCTAGCCTCGGCGTCAGGAGGCAATCTCATGAAGAAACGACTGTTCACGATCGTCGCCGCCGCCGGGCTCATCGCCGCGGCATGCGGAAGCGACACCGCCGAGGACGCCGCAGCCGAGGTCGACTGCGACACCCCACCCGTCGTCACCGACGGGCAGCTCACCGTCGCCACCGGCGAAACGGTGTTCCCGCCCTGGATGGGAGCGGGTGCGGACGACTTCGACGACCCCTCGACCGGAACCGGCTACGAGGGCGCCCTCGTGTTCGCACTCGCCGAGGAACTCGGCTTCACCGCCGATCAGGTCACGTTCGTCCGGACCGGCTTCGACGAGGTCATCGCCCCGGGTGAGAAGGACTGGGACTTCAACATCCAGCAGTACTCGATCACCGCCGAGCGCGACGAGGTCGTGGACTTCTCCGACGGCTACTACCAGGTCGAGCAGGCCATCATCGGTGCCGCCGACAGCCCGGCCGCCGGCGCCTCGTCGCTCGCCGACCTGGCAGATGTCCGTATCGGCGCCGCCATCGGCACCACCAGCCTGGACTACGCCGAGTCGGTGATCGCGCCGAACAGTGACGTGCAGGTCTACGACGACAACGCTGCGGCCAAGGCGGCCTTCGACGCCGGTCAGGTCGACGCCATCGTCTTCGACGTGCCGACCGCCTACTTCATCACCGCCGTCGAGATCACCGACGCCTCGATCATCGGGGTGTTGCCCCGAGCCGACGACGCTCCCGAGGAGCTCGGCATGCTGTTCGAGGAGGGCAACCCCCTCGTGTCGTGTGTGAACGCCGCATTGGCGACGCTGCGCGACAACGGCACGATCGAGTCGCTCGAGGATGCGTGGCTCAACCAGGGTGGCGACATCCCGAGCCTGGGGAACTGAGCACGACCCGGTGGTTGACGACGACGGCATGATCGCGCCGGCTCGCGAGTCGGCCCTGTCCGGCTTCTTCCGACAGGAAGGAGCGCGGGCCGGCGTGATCGCCGTCGTCTCCACCGTGGTCTTCTTCGGCGGTGCGGCGTTGGCCGTCGTCAACTCGCCGAACTGGCCTCGAGTCCGAGATCAGTTCTTCTCCGGTGAGGACTTCGTCGAGGCCTGGCCGGATGTGGTCGGCGGGTTCTGGTTGAACGTGCAGCTCTTCTTCTGGGCGATGCTGCTGATCCCGGTCGTGGCCATGCTCGTGGCCGTGATGCGCAGCCTGCGGGGCCCGGCGTTCGCGCCGATCCGGCTGTTGTCGGTGGTCTTCACCGACGTGTTCCGGGGTGTGCCGCTGATCCTGTTGATCCTTCTGCTCGGCTTCGGCGTGCCGGCGCTGCAGATCGCCGGACTACCGAGGGGGGCGACGTTCTGGGGTTTGGTCGCGCTGACCCTGTCGTATTCGGCCTACACCGCCGAGATCTATCGCTCGGGGATCGACGCCGTCCCGGAGAGTCAGCGGTCGTCGGCCCGTTCGCTCGGGCTCACCCAGATGCAGGCACTCCGGTTCGCGATCCTCCCGCAGGCGGTGCGCAACGTCGTGCCGGCGCTCATGAACACCGTCGTCAGCCTGCAGAAGGACGTCGCGCTGATCTCGGTGCTCGGTGTGCGCGACGCGACCCGAGAAGCGCAGATCATCACGAGCCGGACCTTCAACTACACCCCGTTCCTGGCCGCGACGGTGTTGTTCCTGCTCGTCAGCATCCCGCTCACCCGGTATGTCGACTGGTTCACGGCGCGCGACCGGCGCCTGCGGTCGCAGGCACAGGTCTGATGGCCGAGCACGCCGCAGCGGCGGCCCCGAAGCTCGAGCTGGTCGATGTCGTCAAGCGGTATGGCGACCGCACGGTGCTCGACGGCATGACCCTGTCGATCGATGAGCACGAGGTCGTCTGCCTCATCGGCCCGAGCGGCTGCGGCAAGTCGACCCTGCTGCGTTGCGTCGACCTGCTCGACCCCATCGACGCCGGGGCGATCCGGCTCGACGGGCAGGCGATCACCCGCCCCGGGGTCGACACCAATGCCGTCCGCCGTCGGATCGGCATCGTGTTCCAGAGTTTCAACCTGTTCCCGCACATGAGCGTGCTCGACAACGTCACACTCGGCGCTCGTCGAGCGCAGCGACGGGACCGGGTCGACGCCGAGGCCCAGGCCCGCGAGCTGCTCGACCGGTTCGGTCTGGGCGACAAGATCGACGAGTTTCCGAACCGCATCTCCGGTGGCCAGAACCAACGGGCGGCGATCGTGCGGGCACTCATGTCCGACCCGGAGATCCTGTTGCTCGACGAGGTGACCTCGGCACTCGACCCGGAACTGGTCGGCGAGGTGCTCGGGGTGATCCGTGAGCTGGCCGACCGCGGACTGACCATGGTGCTGGCCACGCACGAGATGGGCTTCGCCCGCGACGTCGCCCACCGGGTGTGCTTCCTCCACGAAGGTCGGGTGCTCGAGTCGGCCCCACCGCAGGAGTTGTTCGGTTCTCCCCGTCACGAACGCACCCAGCAGTTCCTCCAGCGGGTCACCGAGGCCGGGCGTCTTTGACACACCCCGGCGATCCCTGGGCGCCGCCGGTCCCGACGGGTGCTCGGATCGTGAGCGATCCGGACGAGCTGCGCGACTTCTACTCCGATGCGCCCGCCGTGCACCTGTACGCCCTCGTCGACCTCGAGCTGCCCTGGTGGCCGCTGAGCCGTTGGTATCGGCGCGGTGACGCCGTGGTCGGCTTGATCTCGGACACGCCGGGTCTGCTGCTCACCGCCTATGCGGTCTCCACTCGCGACCCGGCCGGTTCGATCGCGTTGCTGGCCGAGCTCGTCCCGTCCTTGCCGTCCGGGCTGCTCCTCACCGGCCCGACCGGGATGGTCGCGGCCTGTACGGCCCGGCGTCCGGTGGCGTGGAGCGGCCCGCACCATCGGTACGAGTTGGTCGATCGGCCCGTCGTCGAGCACGGGCACACCGCCGAGGTCGACGCTCTCGGCCCCGCCGATCTCGCTGACCTGGTCGCCCTGTATGCGTCGGAGCCCGGGGCCGCGTTCTTCCTGCCGTCGATGCTCGACGACGCCACGTTCGTGGGGGTCCGGCAGGACGGTGTGCTGGTCGCCGCAGCGGGCACCCACCTGATCTCGGCGTCCCGTCGCCTCGCGGCGATCGGGGCGGTGTACGTCCGGCCGTCCGCCCGGGGTTCCGGGCTCGGGGCCGCCGTGACCAGCGGCGTCATCGCTCGCCTCGACCGGCGGGTCGACACGATCGGTCTGAACGTCGCGGCTGACAACACACCGGCGATCACGATCTACGAGCGACTCGGATTCCGTCGCGTGCTCGACTACGACGAGGTCCAGCTGGCCTGACGGCGATCGATCGATCGTCGTGGCGAGGCCGGTCATCCCGCGGGGTACGGTCGATCGGAGATCGAAGGAGGCCCCGTGGTTCGAGTGGTGGAACGGATCCTCGTGTTGTCGGGGTCCGAGGATCGGTCATGGACCTGATCCGTCGGGTCGTCGTGTTCGACGCCGCCGACGTCGCTTCGGTGAGTCGTTTCTGGGCGTCGATGTTCGACGGAGGTGTGATCGCGGACGACGAGCGGTTCCACGTCGTCATCGACGCAACGAATGCGTGGGTGATCGGTGTGCAACACGCACCCGAGCATGTCCGGCCGGTGTGGCCGGAAGGTGCACCCCAGCAAGTGCATCTCGATCTCCACGTCGTCGACGGTCCGGCGGCGTTGGCGAAGGCGCTCGCACTCGGCGCCGATGTCCTGCAACTCGCCGAGGATCCGGATGCCGAGCACGGCCACCACGTGTTGGCCGACCCGGCGGGTCATCCGTTCTGCATCGGATGGGGGCACCCGACGCCCGAGCGTCTCGCCGCCTACCTCGAGGCCGAGCCGCCCGGGTAGCCGGGTCCGGTCCGGCTACACCGGACCGACGGAGTGGTCGGAATTGACGAGCAACACGTTGCCCTCGGGATCCCGAGCGGCGAAGCGGTCGTGCGGGAAGCCCCGGCTGATCCGCCCCGGCTGTGCGTCGGCGGCCTCGAGGACCGCATGGGTCTCGTCGATGTCGCCGACGATCAGGTCGAGGGTCGTCACGCCGGCGTCGCCGGGTGTGAGGATCAGGTGGGTGCCGCCTCGGAGCTCGAGGATCGAGAATCCGGGCGAGTCCACGACGATCCGCATGCCGATGCGTCCGTAGAACTCGGTCATCGCGCTCACGTCGGCGGCGGTCATCGAGAGATGGCCGAGGCCGAAACGTGGCCGTGGGTCGGGGGTCGGGGTGTTGGTGTGTTCAGCGGTGAGGGTGGGGGTGGTCATGGGGACTCCTCGAGTCGGTGGGGTGGTCGGGGGTTGGGGGGTCAGACGGCGGCCTGTTGTTCGGCCATCCACTGGCGTTTGATGCGTCGC
>JAHDCV010000095.1:0-3058 GCA_020629695.1 Acidimicrobiales bacterium
TCGGTGATCTCGGGAGTCTGCATACACGCAGCCTTCCGGCTCGACGCGAGGGGCGCAACGTCGGGGCCCGTCGTAGGGTCCACCCGTGTCGATCGATCACTTGACCCTCACCCAGGTCGAGGCCTGAGGGTGTCCGTCATGGACACGCAGATGACGATCGGGGCGTTCGCACGACGCACGGGGCTCTCGGCCTCGGCGCTGCGCTTCTACGACCGTCGGGGGCTGCTCAGCCCGGCCCGGGTCGATCCGACCACGGGCTACCGGCACTACGACGCGACGCAGATCGAGATCGGGGAGCTCATCCGGGCCCTCCGCCTCCTCGACGTGCCGCTCGCCGAGATCGCGATCGCCGTGACGGCGAGCGCGGCCGATCGGCGGACCCTGGTGGCGGCCCATCTCGATCGTCTCGACGCCCACGCGGCACGTGTCCGGACCCACGCACGCCGACTCCGCGTGCTCGACCCCGAGGACACCACCATGACCACGACCACCTCCACCGACGAACTCGCAACCGCACTCCGCCAGGTGCTGCCCGCCGCGTCGACCGATCCCGAGCAGCCCCACCTCATGACCGTGCGGGTCGCGGCCGAGGACGACGCGCTCCGCCTGGTGGCGACGGACCGCCACCGGCTCGCCTTGCGCGACCTACCGACCGACGGGGCGACCGGCGCCGCCGTCGTGGTGTCCGCGGCGATCCTGACGAGTTGGGCGACGCAGCTCGACGACCGGTCGGACACCGAGGTCGTCGCCCGCCTCGACGGCGACGGCTGGCATGTCGAGGGGCCCGACGTCGACCTGACGGCGGCGGCGCTCCCCGTCGAGTTCCCCGACCACCGTGCCGTGCTCGAGACCCGGGGTGATGCAGCCGAGCTCGTCGTCGATCGTGCGTCGATGCTCGAGGCCCTCGACAACGTCGGAATCGAGGCCACCGTCCAGCGGAGCGACGGCGACGGCGCAGTCCTCGCCGGCGACGGGGTCGCCCGACCGTTGACGACCGTGGGCGAGGTGCAGGAATTCCCCGCGGTGATCCTCGACGTTCGCTACATGCGCGAGGCGATCGAGCGAGCCGTCGGACCGGAGGTCGTGCTCGAGATCACCGGGCCACTCGAACCGGTGCTGTTCCGCTCCGCGGACGACGGCACGTACCTCAGCCTGGTGATGCCGATCGCCCCGTGATCAGTCGTCGGCGTCGCGCAACGCACCGCCGAAGAACAGCAGACCCAGCTGGACGAGGACGAGGGCGAGGGCGATGTAGGTGATGAACACGTTGACGCCGGACTGGGCACCGGCGTTGATGTCGCCGAACTGCCCCACGAGCAGCATCGCCATGGCGATGAGCACGGGAAGGGCTCGCCGCGAGGCGATCCCCAGCACCAGCACGGCGAGCATCGCCGAGTTCTTCCCGCCCCAGCTCCACAGCAGGAACTCGTTCTCGGGGACGGGGATCTCCATCGACTCGTAGAAGAACGACTGATCGGCGAGCGAGATGTACGACAACATCCCGTAGATCAGAACGAGCAGGGAGGGGACGACGAGAAAGGGCCAGCGGAGGCGGGCATCGAGGTTCATGGCGATCACTTCTGGATTGGGACGAGACCGGCGGCACCGGCGCTACATACTGTAGCGCTACAGAATGCAGCGATTCCATCGAATCGGCCAGAAGTCCGTGCGATCGGACCATCGACGGCGGTGTGACGTCTCGGCGAGAGTTGGAGCGCCATGGCCGAGACGACCACACCGACCCTCCCGTTCGCCGAGCTCCCGCTCTACGTCGGACGGAGCGAGCTGGTCGCGGGGACGACATCGCAACCCCACCGGCACCCGCACACCGAACTCGCCCTGGCGCTCGGCCCGGCCCGGCTCGAGATCGACGACGTGGTCGCACTGCTCCGCCTGGCCCGACGTCGCTTCAACGACGACCCCCGTCGGCCGGGCCCGGCCGTCGACCTCGTGTCGGGCCTCGTCCGGATGGTGCTCGGCTGGGCGACACCGGGTGGGGACGGAACCGGTGGCCGCGACCGGCGCCTGGCACGGGAGTTCCTCGCAGCACTCGAGGCCGATGGTGGCCGGGCCCGCTCCGTCACGGTCTACGCCAGCCGACTCGGCCTCAGCCCCGGCCACCTGACCTCGGTCGTGTCCGCCTCGCTCGGGCGGGCCCCCAAGGAACTCATCGCCGATCGACTGGTCAACGAGGCGAAACGACTCCTCGTGGTCGAGGACCTCGGTGCGGCGGCGGTCGCCCACCAGCTCGGATTCTCCGATCCGAGCCACTTCGGGCGCTGGTTCCGCCGCCACACCGGGGTGACCCCGGGGCGATTCCGGGTCAGGGCTTGACGCTCGACGAGGCGTAGCCACCGGCGATCGGATAGCCACCGACGAACGCCGAGTAGACCTCGCTGGCGGTGAACTCGGCGTCGGTGGCGATCGCCTGGAAGGCGTCGGCCGACTCGTAGACCGTCATCCCGACGGCGAGCGTGCCGCCGTCGGCCGACACCCACTGGTACTCCTCGACGAAGCCGTCGAACGAGGCGAGCCCGGCGAGATAGGCGTCGCGCGCCTCGGCGTAGGCCTCGGGGTCGAAGTCGTCGTAGGCCGAGAGATCGTGCCACGCGACCTCGAGCACCTGCCCGGGCTCGATGGCGATCGAGGCGATGTCGACCGGCGTGCCGTCGCCCAGGGGTCGGAGGATCCCGAACGCCTCGATCTCGAACGTCGGGAAGTAGGCGCCCTGGGCCTCGGCCGAGACCGCACCGGCGGCACCACCGAACTCCGGCAGCGACGCACCCGACGTCAGACCGATGTAGACGGGCGGCTCGGGTGCCGCGAAGGTCGTGAACGACAGGAACGGCAGGAACTCACGATCGGCGACGATGCCGTCCCGGGCCTCGAGCTCGGCCACGTAGGCGTCGCGTGTGGCGATGAACTCGTCGAGGTCGCCCGTCACGCGCCGGACGATCAGGGCCGCCACCTCGCCGTCGTAGGGCGCCTCGGCCGGTTCCTCGACCTCGGCAGCGGCCTCGGTGGTCGAGGTCTCGGGTTCCTCGGCGGGAGCCTCGGT
>JAHDCV010000095.1:3158-10169 GCA_020629695.1 Acidimicrobiales bacterium
CTCGGCGGGAGCCTCGGTCGTCGCCGGATCGTCCGCCGACGTCTCGTCGTCCCCGTCGGAGCACGCCGCGAGTGCGAGCCCGAGGACGGCGGCCAGCGCCGCCCACCTCGTCGTGTTGCGCATCAGGTTCTTGGTCATGACCCGAACCTGGCCGCCCGACCCCGGCCGTGGCATGAGCCGGATCGAGGTGGTTCTGGACGACCTGACGGATCGACCAGTCCGCCGGACGAAGCGACCAGTCAGCCGGACCCGGCGACGAGGTCGACGATCCGATCGACCTCGTCGTCATCGATCTCCTCGCCGAGCAGCACGTGCCGGTGGAACCACGGCCCGACCAGCTCGGACACCCGACGATCGACGTCGAGATCGGTCGGGAGCTCGCCGCGCAGGGTCGCGTCGCGCAACACCTCGACGACCGGTTCCACGAGGCCCGAGACGTACCCGGGTGCGGCCGGGGCCTCGGCCGGGTCACGACGGCGGTCGGCGTCGATGAGGGCGGCGAGCAGTGCTCGGACAGGACGGTTGGCGAACCGGAACGTGATCGTCCGCAGGGCCGTGGCCAGATCGGTCCGGAGGTCGCCGACGTAGTCGTGGCGATCGTGGCGGGCCGTCGCGTGGCGGACGATGTCGCGCACCATGTCGTCCGGCGAGGGCCAGTGGCGGTAGACGGTCGTGCGGGCGACCCCGGTCATCTGGAAGATCCGTGATGGCGTGATCGCGGCGAGCCCGTCGGTCGTGAGGATCTCGAAGGCGGCGCCGAGCACGGCGTCCTGCGTCGCATCCGAGGGTCCCGTCACCTCGTCAGACTACGCCGCCCTGCGGCACGGCCCCGGTGGGCCGTGGTCGACCCGGGCGCCGCGGCAACACCACGAGCACCGAGGTGCCCTGGTCGGCGCCGGCGGAGCGAGCCGAGATGACGCCGCCGTGGGCCTCGACGAGCGAGCGGGCGATCGTGAGACCGACGCCGGTGCCGTCGGCCTGGGTGTGATCGACCCGGACGAACCGTTCGAAGATCTGTTCGATCCGATCGGCTGGCACCCCCCGACCGGTGTCGACGACCTCGATGCGTACATCGTCGACGTCCGACGCCACCGTGACCGTGATCGAACCCTCGTCGGTGTAACGGATGGCGTTGCCGATCACGTTCGTGAAGACCTGCACGAGGCGGTCGCGATCGGCGTCGATGACGGGCCGGTCGGCATCCAGCGCACTGAAGGTGAGCGTCAGGTCCTTGGCGTCGGCCTGCACCCCGAGGCGGTCGACCACGTCCCGGGCCACGGCGGCCACGTCAGTCGGGGCGAGTTCGAGGGTGAGTCGCTCGGCGGTGCGGGAGAGTTCCGACAGGTCGCCGGCCACCCGGCGGAGACGGGCGGCTTCGCGGGCGATCCCGGCGAACACCTCCTCGGAGGGTTCGAGCACGCCGTCCATGAGGGCCTCCATCGAACCCTCGATCGAGGTCAGGGGCGTGCGGAGTTCATGTGCGACCTCGCCGATCAGCTCGAGGCGCCGACGCTCGGTGACCTCGAGATTCTCGGCGAGGGCGTTGACGTCGGCGGCGAGCTGGGCGGTCTCGGCCGAGGAGTCGTCGACGACCCGGACGGTGTAGTCGCCGTCGGCGATGCGCCGGGTCGCGGCGCCCATCGCCTCCAAGGGGGCGGCGAGTCGGGTGGAGACCCGCCGGGCGACGACCGAGGCGGCGAGCACCGCCGAGCCGACGACGGCGAGCAGCGGCAGCGGGCCGCCTTCGTCGGGCCCGCCCTTGCCCGAGCGCAGGTCGACGAGGTCGAAGGCGGCGAGCACACCGCCGATGATGACGACACCGACGACGAGGGTGCCGACGGCGACCACCATGACGACGAGGTGGGATCGCACGAGCATCGAGCGGAGCTTGCGGGGTTCACCCATCACGCACCATCCGCATGCGGGAGGAACCGGTAGCCGACACCGCGGACGGTGCCGACGACCCGGGCGTCGGACGCTCCCTCCCCCAGTGCCTTGCGCAGATTGCCGACGTGGACGTCGACGATGCGCTCCTCACCGAAGAAGTCCCGGCCCCACACCCGTTCGATGAGCTGATGGCGGGCGAAGACCCGGCCGGGGCTGGAGGCGAGCACGCCGAGCAGCTCGAACTGCAGGGCCGTCAGCTCGATCTCGGCGCCGTCGAGCACGACCCGGTGGCGGTCGACGTCGATCTCGAGGCCCCCACCGTCGGCGAGATCGAAGCGCTGAGCGGGTGCCGGCGGCGGCGTCGACGCCTCGGCGGTCGGGCGGCTCCGACGGAGCACGGCCTTCACGCGGGCGACGAACTCGCGAGGCGAGAAGGGTTTGGTCACGTAGTCGTCGGCGCCGACCGACAGGCCGATCACCCGGTCGGTCTCCTCGGCCGCGGCGGTCAGCATGATCACATAGCAGTCCGAGCGGCGGCGGATCTCCCGGAGCGCCTCGATGCCGTCGAGGCGGGGCATGCGGACGTCGAGCACGGCCAGGTCGATCGGGGGTTCCCGGTCGAACCGCTCGACGGCGGCCTGCCCGTCGACGGCTTCCTCGACGACGAAGCCCTCTTCTCGGAGGTAGCCGGTGACGAGGCCTCGGATCGGGTCCTCGTCGTCGACCACCAGGATGCGTGCGCTCACGGTGACTCCTCGGGGGCGCGGACCGGGCCCCGACGAAGGTTCGTCGGGGCCCGGCGGGGGGTGGGGGATGGTCAGGCGGTCTCGTCGTCGTCGACGATGTCGGCGACCTCGTCCACGAGTTCGCCGGTGTCGACGGTCGAGGCCGGCCCGGTCGGATCGACCGGGGGTGCCGGCGGTGTCCCGGCGACGGCGGCGCCAGCGGGGTCACCCTGCAGGACGCTGCGGCGGTGCCGGAACTCGGCCTCACCGATCTCGCCTCGGGCGAACCGCTCCTGGAGGAGCGTCATGGCGCTCGACGAGGGCGCCGGTGGGGTCGGCCGGCCGGGGCCGGGGCCGTGCATGCCGGCCGTGCCACCGTTGGCCTCGAACCAGGCCCGGCGGCGACGCTTGGCGAGGATCACGAGGCCGCCGATGATCATGATCAGCAGCAGGGGGAACAGGAACTTGGGTCCGCCTTCGTGGCCGCGGCGGACGCCGTCGGCGAGTTCGGTGGCGAAGGTCATCGTGTGGTGCTTTCGGTGTGGGGGTTGGTCATGGGATGAGTGTGGGGTCCCTTCCCCATCTCGATCCCCAAGCCCACATCAAGTTCAGATCAAGCCGCCGGGCGCACTTGTGGGGCCACCACCGGGATGGGATCGTGCGGCATGACCCCGATGACCGAGCACGAGTGGACGGCCTTTCTGCGGGAGGGCACCCGAACGGGCAAGCTCGCCCTCGTGCTGCCGAGTGGACGGCCGAGTGTGACCCCGATCTGGTTCGTGCTCGACGACGACGGGGTCATCCGGTTCAACACCGGTGATGGTTCCGCCAAGGCGCGGGCGATGCATGCCGAACCCCGGGTGTCGATGGTCGTCGACCTGGAGGCGCCGCCGTACGCGTTCGTGCGGGTCGCCGCGACGGCGCGGATCGTCGACGACGACCCCGAGCTGCTGCTTGACGTCGCCACCCGGATCGGTGGCCGCTACATGGGCGTCGATCGCGCCGAGGAGTTCGGCCGACGCAACGGCAGCGAGGGTCAGGTCCTTGTCGAGCTCACGCCCTCGAAGGTGACTGCCGCCGGAGGCGTCAGCGAGTGACTGCCGCCGGAGGCGTCAGCGAATGACCGTCAGCTCCACTCGACCGCGACGATGCGGTCGCGCTCGACGACGAAGCTGATCCGGCTCGGATCGACGATGTCGTCGTCGCTCATGGACTCGCCGTCCATCGAGAGGATCCGCCACTCGACCCCGTTGATCAGGGCCCACTCGACGCCATCCTCGATCGCGATCCCGATGAGCGACGACGTGTCGTCGGCCTCGGGCAGCACGTCGACCGGTCCGATCGACTCGGCGGGTTCGGCACGGTCGGCGGCGGCCTCGACGTCACGGTCCGGCTCGGCGGCCGGCTCGCGCCGCTCGGCGGCCGAGATCACCCGTTCGCCGAGCGGTGCGGCGAGCGCGATCTCGGTGGTGTAGGGATAGACACCGAGTTCGCAGTCGACGACGTTCACGTCGGCCCGGAGGCCCGTGCGGACCTCGACGACCACGTCGAGGTCGGACTCCGCCACGTCGGTGGTGACACCGAAGCAGTGGTGCGACTCCATCTCGAAGGTCACGAGCAGGCGCTGGTCGTCGCCCTCGACGGCGACGACGTCGAGCACGTCGGCGGGCCGCAGGTCGCCGAGGCCGACCTCACTCTCGAGCAGGAGGTTGAAGTCGTCGGCGTCCGGCGTCGGGGTCTCGTCGACCTCGGCGACGCTGTCGTCGGCGGCCGCGAGGATGGCCTCGCTCTCGTCCCCCATCGGCAGGCTCGACGGCGAGCCCGACTCGTCGGTGGCGGCGCTGGTGCAGGCGCCGGCGAGGAGCGCGGCGCCGAGCAGCACCGGCCAGGCGGAACGGCGGAAGGGAGTCGTCGTGTGCACGGTCGTCACCATCGCTCTCAGTTGCCCACCACGACCGGCGTGCAGGTCGTGGGTTCGGATCGGAGGTTGCCCACCTTCGTCTCGACCTCGTACTCGAAGGTCGCGGCGCGAAGGGTGTCGTCGAAGCTCGTGCCGGCGACCCGACCCCGCCAGAAGCGTCGGTCGTCGTCGACGGTCCGGAAGACCACGTACTCGGCGGTCGGCTCGGCCACGGCCGGCCAGGAGACGCGGACCCCGTTGGGGGCGTTGATCACGGTGACCGAACACGAGGCGACCGGGGTCACCGTCGGCGGCGGTTCGACGTCGACGCCGCACTGCGTCCGATCGCTGCGGATCAGATCGGCGTTGCGGGAGGCCACGTAGTACACGAGGTCGGCGTCGCGGTTGGTGTCCACGAAGGTCGTGTCGGAGGTCCGGCCACGCCAGAACTGCGAACCCCCGTCGGCCGACCGGTAGACGATGTAGTCGGCTGCGCCGTTCGCCGCGGGCCAGGTGACCGTCACGGTGTCACCGTCGATGACCGCGAGGCAGGAGGCCGGAGCGTCGGGCGCCGCGGGGGGCGGCTCGACCACGATGTCGGTCGAGCAGGTCGTCGGGTCGCTCTGCAGCCCCTCGACCGAACGGCTCGTCACGGTGTAGACGAGCGTGCCGTCACGGGCCACGTCGAGGAACGTGGTGTCGGTCGTGACACCACGCCACCAGACGGTGCCGCCGTTGACGGACCGGCGGATCACGAAGTCCTGCGCGGTCGGGTCGGCGTCCCATGTCACGGTGACGGTGTCACCGGCCACGGTGGCGAGGCAGGTCGCCGGCCCGTCGGGCGGCACGGGACCGCCGCCGCCCGGCTCGCAGAGTCGCACGAGGTCGCGACCGGGCTGCTGGTTCCCGGGAGGACCGACGGCGTTGATGCCGCCGGCGATCCAGACGCAGCCGTCGGAGGCGACGAGTGCACCCCAGCCGCCGACGTCGCCGGCCATGTAGGGGTCGAAGGCCATGTCTCGTGCGCCGGTGCGCGCGTCGTACGCGATCGTCGAGCTCACCAGGCCGGTGTGCACACCGCCGGAGTTGGCGAGGTTCGAGCTGTAGGTGGGGGTCGTCGTTCCGGAGCTGTGGGAGCCCCAACAGTGGCACGACGCATAGAGCGTGTCGCCGTCGAGCTCGATGTCCTGGTAGTCGCCGCCGCGGCGGACGTTGCTCGCCTGGTAGCGGCTGTCGTAGGAGGTCGTGTGGCCGGCGATCTGGGTCAGACCGGCGTTCTCGTCGTACATGTAGGCGCCGTGCTGCTCACCCACGGCCATCACGGTGCCGAACGGGGTGGCCTGCACGTCGTACATGACGCCACAGCACGGGTAGTTCATGACGAAGCCGTTCCAGACGAGCTGGTTCGGGTTCGTCGCGCCGATCCCGATCACCTCGGGCCCGTCGAAGTTGCCGGCGAGGTAGACGGTGTCCTGCGTGTAGCTCCGGCTCACACCGAACACGCCACCACCGACCGTCGAGGGCACCCACGAGGTGTCGATCGCGCCGGTGACCGGATCGAGTCGCACGACGTCGTCGACGCTGATCGGGTTCCCGTTGCTCGAGGCGACGGTGAAGCTTCCTGCCGCGTAGAGCCAGCCGTCGGGACCGAGGCTGAGGTCGCGGATGACCGACGTGCCGCCGTAGATACGTGCGGAGAACCCGGGCCAGACGTCGCCGGTCGCCGGGTCGATCTTGACGAGTGCGCCCATGGTGACGCCGTTCCACTCGTCCATCTCGCCACCGACGAAGAGGCTGCCGTCAGGGCCGGGCTCGAGGGCGAGGACGGGGCCGCCCACGGTGGGGGCGATCTCGGGGATCCACGTGCCCGAGCTGAGCGCGAAGGCCGCGAAGTACGGCTGGCGCTGGGTCTGGGCACCGTTGGTGACGTCGAGGAACTTGCCTCCGGCGAACACGCGGCCACCGGCTTCCTCGACCGCCCAGCCGAGGGCGTCGAAGTTGGCGACGACACGGGACGGACCCTCGGTCGCGAGGCCCCAGTTGGACCGCTGCACGTCGTCGACCGCGATCGCCGGTGCGGGCGCGGCGGCGGAGGGGACGGCGGTGAGGATGCCGCTCAGGCCGGCCACGAGGGCGACGGCGGCGAGTGCTGATCGTCGAATGGAACGCACGGGTGCTCCGATGGGGAAACGGATGTTGCACCTGTCCCATCGGCCCGAGTGGCCATGAGGTGAGCCCGATGGGCTCGACGCACTGCTCAGCCCAGGGTGATTCGCCCTACCGGCGCGTCGAGCACGGCCGTGATCCGGGCGACCTCGCCCACGGCGGCACGTATGCCCCGAGCGCCGGCGGCACCGACGACGGCCGGATCGGGATGCTCGGCGACGACCTCGACGAGGGTCACCGGATGGTCGAGCGATGCCGCCGGATGCGGCGTGTCACTCCCCCACTCGATCGAGAACGGCAGCACACCCGCCTGCGTCGGGTCAGTCGGCACCG
>JAHDCV010000022.1:0-28653 GCA_020629695.1 Acidimicrobiales bacterium
GTGACCCTCGATCGGGCCTACGCCGATGAAGCCCAGCTCACCGCTCGGATCGAATCGTTGCTCGATGCCCGCGTCCTGCGGTTGAAGGTGCGCCGGTTGGACCTCGTGAACGACACGACGGTGGTGGACGTTCGGTACCGCCTCCGCAGCTGATGAGTGGACTCGACCGGGCGATCAGGTCGCTCGACACGATCGGACTGGAGGCCTACGACGACCGTGCCGCGTTGCGTACCCGGGTCGACCGCAAGTACCTGCTTCCGGAGGCGCTCGTCGAGGAATTGATCGCGGAGACCGTCGACGAGATCCGAGTGCTCGAGATCGACGGCCGGCGGCGACATCGGTACCGATCCCTCTACTTCGACACCGAGGACCGGCAGCTCCATCGCGCTGCGGCGCAGAACCGCCGCCCTCGGTACAAGGTCAGGTCGCGCAGCTACGCCAACGGGGAGCACTGGACCGAGATCAAGCTGCGATCGCGGCGCCAGGAGCGCACGAAACTCCGCACGCCGACACGCGACGCCGAGCGCCTCGACCACGTCGATGTCGCCTTCCTCGCAGCACACATCGAGGCGTCCTCGATCGAACGACTCCGACCCGTGCTCCGGACCAGCTACGAACGCACGTCGCTCGTCCATCTCGAGCCGGTCGAGCGGTGCACGATCGACTCCGACGTGCGCTGTTCTCTCCTCGACGGCACCACGGTCGGCGTCGCGATGACCGTTCTGGAGACCAAGTCCGCCGGGCACCCGACCCACGTCGATCGATGGTTGTGGCGGCGAGGTCACCGGCCGGTCGCCTTCAGCAAGTACACGACCGCGCTCGCCGCACTCGAGCCGGGGCTTCCCGCCAACAAGTGGCACCGCGTGCTCGGCACGTGTTTCGGCTGACCCCGTTCAGGCGTCGGCCCGGCTCGCGAGCCCCGCTCCGATCAACACCAGCACGACACCGACGATCGCGAGTGGCGCGACGACGTCACCGCGGAACGCCACACCGAGCGAGAGCGCCACGACCGGGATCAGGTAGGTGATGAACGACGCACGGGTCGATCCGACCCGACCGACGAGCGAGGCCATCACCCAGAACGCCAGCCCCGTGCCCACCACACCGAGCACGACCACCGAGGCCCACGCACCGGGATCGAACCTCACCTCCCGCATCTGCCACAACCCGAACGGCATCACCCAGACAGTGGCGAGTGCCAGTGTTCTGGCCATCACCGGAACCGAGCCGTACCGCTGCTGCAGAGGACCGGCCAGGTTGAGCGCGAAGCCGTAACAGAGCGTCGCCGCCAACACGAGCAGCGCTCCGGTGAGTGCGTTCGTTCCTTCACCGATCGTCGGGAGGCTGATGGCGACGATGCCGACGAAGCCCACGGCGATCCCGACGAGTTGGAGCCCCCGGGGCGCACGCCGGAGCAGGATCGCCGCGACCAGCGCGGCGAAGATCGGCGTCGCCCCGTTCAGCAGACCCGTGACCGCCGAGTTGATGGACTTCTGGGCGAGCGGGAACAACGTGAACGGGACGGCGACCCACAGCACCGAGAGCAGGACGAGCCGCGGGCGATCCTCGGGATCGAGCTGGAGGCGTTCGACCGGTAGGAGCGCCAGCGTGAGTGCGCCCAGCCCGACACGCGCGAGCGTGACGACACCCGCCGGCACGGCCTCGAGGCCGATGGCGATGAACAGGAACGACGATCCCCAGATCAGCGCGATCCCGAGGAAGAGGCTCCAGTCCAGGGGTGCGAACGCGGCGCGATTGACACCGTCACTGGCGACGAAGAGCGGCTGGGATCGGGACACGCTCGGCACGGTAGGCCGAACGGCCGAGGCGTCATGAGCCGTTTCCGGACAGGGAGACCAACTACCGTGCCATCTCGTGGATGCACGCTCCGACGACCTCGGCCCCGACCGGTCCGACCTGCCCGACCTCACCGCTGCGGCCGCGGTGATCTTCGATCTCGACGGCGTCATCACCGACACGGCATCGGTCCACACGCGAGCGTGGACGGCCATGTTCGACGACTATCTCCGAACCCGCACCGAGCCACAGTCGGCGTTCACCGATGACGACTACCACCGGTACGTCGACGGCAAACCGCGGTACGACGGCGTCCGTTCCTTCCTCGCCTCTCGGGGCATCACACTGCCGGAAGGCACGCCGGAGGATCCACCCGGCCACGACACCGTCTGCGCCCTCGGCAACAAGAAGAACGGCGCCTTTCGAGAGGTGCTCGAAGCGGAGGGCGCGGACGTGTTCAGCGGCTCGCTCGCGTTGCTCGACACGCTCCGCGCCGCCGGCGTGCCGCTCGGCTGTGTGTCGTCGTCGAAGAACTGCCGCTTCGTGCTCGCCTCGGTCGGCTTGATCGACCGGTTCATCGACATCGTCGACGGCACCGATGCCGCAGCGCGAGGCCTGCCGGGGAAGCCCGCGCCCGATACGTATCTGGCGTGCGCCGCGACCCTCGGGGTCGACCCGGCGAGCTCGGTGATGGTCGAGGACGCGATCTCGGGCACCGAGTCGGGTGCGGCCGGTGGTTTCGGTGTGGTGCTCGGGGTGGACCGGGGTGCCGGCGCCGACGCCCTCCTCTCGCACGGCGCCACCGTGGTCGTCGACGATCTCGGACGATTCGTACCCGACTGGACCGGCGTCGCCGGCGAGGTGATCGCATGACCGCACCACTCGGACACCTGCCGACCCCGGCCCACTGGCGTCGTGAACCGGCCGGCCTCGCTCCCGGTCGGGCACTGGAGACGTTCGAGGCGGAGCGACCGGGCGAGCTCGCTCGACATCGGGCCGAGCTCGACGACCTCGGCTACACGATCGTGCCGGATCTCATCGAGCCCGACGTGCTCGAGGCGTTGCTCGACGAGACACGGTGGCTGGAGCGCACGGTCGCCTCGGCGCCGTCGAACAACCGCTTCGAGGGGGATGCGACCACCCGCACCTACAACCTGCTCGCACACGGCGAGATCTGGGAACGCATTCCGGTCGAGCCCGTGGTCCTGCATCTCATCGAGCACGTGCTCGGACGGGGATGCCTCATCTCCTCGCTCGCCTCGATCTCGCTCGCACCCGGCGAGACCGCACAGGTCATCCACGCCGACGACCAGGTGATGCCGGTCGCGAAGCCCCATCACCCCTTCGTGTGCAACTCGATGTGGGCGCTCACCGATTTCACGGCCGAGAACGGCGCCACCAACGTCGTTCCGGGTAGCCATCGACGGCCGAATCCGGACTACCGAGCCGATCCCGAAGACCTCCTCGCCGAGGCCATCCCGGCCGAGATGACCGCCGGCAGTGTGCTCGTGTGGGAAGGCGCGACCTGGCACGGCGGGGGAGCGAACGCCACCGACGACGAGATCCGGGTGGGCCTCGCCATGAACTACTGCGCCGGCTTCATCCGTCAGCAGGAGAACCAGATGCTCGGGCTCGGGCCCGACAGGATCGCCGCTTTCTCCCCGTTGTTGCGGCAGCTGTGCGGACTCGGCATGTACCGCGGGCTGACGGGCAACATCGACAAACACGCCCCGGCGGCGCTCCTCTACGGCGATGACCCCGAGGTCCAGCTGTGGGACTCCGAACCCCTCTAGCGAACGACTCGACGGACGACCTCACCAAACCTGACATCGGCAGCGCCCCATGGCAGGCTCGACAGCCGTGAGCAGCCCCGAAGCCAAGCCCGCGTCCGACCACACCAAGGCGATGCACGCCGAGGCCGTCACCGATCTCGGTCGACTCGACCCCGACGACTACGAGCGGGCGGCGAGGGGACTCCTCGCCACGAATGCCGACGACGTCATCGACGGTCCGTTCGGGCCGGCGTGGACCACGAGCCGACACGACTTCGTCCGCCCCGAGGACGCCACGAGGATCGGACCGGGAGCCGACTGGCCCGACGCGCCCGACACCGTGCATCCGAGCCTCTGGCGTCAGGCCCAGCTCAACTCCCATCACGGACTGTTCCAGGTGGACGAGGGGCTGTGGCAGGTGCGGGGCTACGACCTGTCCAACATCAGCTTCATCGCGGGCGAGACCGGCTGGATCGTCATCGACCCACTCACGACGTCGTCGACGGCCAAGGCATCGCTCGACCTCATCAACGCCACGCTCGGCGAACGCCCGGTCGTGGCCGTCATCTACACCCACTCCCACGTCGACCACTTCGGCGGTGTGCTCGGCGTCACGACCCGCGAGGCAGCCGCTCGGGGTGAGGTCCGGATCATCGCCCCGGACGGATTCCTGCACGAAGCCGTCGCGGAGAACGTGATCGCCGGGCCGGCCATGGCCCGACGGTCGAACTACCAGTTCGGCATGCTGCTGCCGTCGAGCCCCACGGGGCAGGTCGATTGCGGCCTGGGGATCGCCGTACCGATGGCCGGTGTCGACCTCATCGCGCCCACCGAGTCGATCACCGAGACCGGGCAGGAGCTGCTCGTCGACGGTGTGCGCATCGTGTTCCAACTCACGCCCGACGCCGAGGCGCCGGCGGAGATGAACTTCTTCTTCCCCGACACGGGGTGGCTCTGCATGGCCGAGAACTGCACGGCGACGATGCACAACCTCGTCCCGATCCGCGGCGCCCAGGCGCGCGACTCGTTGTCGTGGAGCCACTACATCGGCGAAGCACGCACGCTGTTCGGTGCCGACACGAAGCTCGTCTTCGCCTCGCATCACTGGCCCCGATGGGGGCATGACGACGTCGACGGCTTCCTGCGCCTCCAGCGGGACCTCTACCGCTGGGTCCACGATCAGACGATGCGCCGGGCCAACCACGGGATGACCCCGAACGAGATCGCCGAGGATCTCTCGCTGCCGTCGTGTTTCAGCGACGAAGCCCACACCCACGGGTACTACGGCCACCTCGTGCACAACGCCAAGGCCGTCTACCAGCGGTATCTGTCGTGGTACGACGGCAATCCCGCTCGGCTCCATCAACACCCGCCGACCGAGGCCGGCCGTCGATACGTCGAGCTGGCCGGCGGAGCGGACGCACTCCTCAGCCACGCCCGGGCTGCGTTCGACGATGGCGACTACCGATGGGTCGTGGAGGTCGTCAACCATCTCGTGTTCGCCGAGCCCGACAACACCCGGGCACGCCTGCTGCAGGCCGACGCGCTCGAACAGCTCGGCTACCAGTCCGAGGCATCGACATACCGGAACGCGTACCTCACCGGAGCGATGGAGCTCCGCCACGGCAGCCCGCCGGCTCGACCAGTGCGCCGGGCGGGACTGCTCGACGCACTGACGGTCGACCAGGTCTTCTCGACGATCGCCGTGCGCCTCAGATCCGAAGACGTCGCCGGGGAACGGGTGAGTGTGAACTGGACCTTCCCCGATCTCGCCGGCACCGACCAGCCGACGAAGTGGCTCCTCGGCCTCGAACATCAGACACTGCACCATGTCGCCGGCCTCCACTCCGAGGACGCAACGGCGACCATCACGATGGAACGGGCACTGCTGAGCCGGATCATGGGCGGCGAGACGACCTTCGTGGACGAGCTCGGCAGCGGCACGATCACCGTGGACGGCGACGCCGGGGCGCTCCTGACCATCTTCGGGAACCTCGACACCTTCGAGTCGGGCTTCAACATCGTGGAGCCCTGAGATGCCGGGCTTCCGGCGACCCCCACCCCACGATGGACCGGCCGGCCACGACGAGATGGACGCCGCCGGTGCTCGAACCCGGTTCTGGACGTCGATCGGTGCCAGCGCACCGGACGCCGTCCGGCCGATGTTCGGATCGACGATCCGTGACCTTCCTCGCTGGCCTCAGCGAATCGGGTACCAGGTGCTCGGCACGCCTGCGGGTGGTTCGATCGTCACGACGGACGGTCTGAGCGACGACTTCGCCCCCGACCACCCGAGGTCGGCCCCCGGGCCGGGGTTCGGCCTCGAGTTGTTCGTGCACACGAGCGAACCGCTCACTCCGGGCGACGCAGCGGCAGGCTGGCAGATGTCGCTGCTCATCCAGGCCGGCCATCACGCGGCCGACGCCGGCGATCTCCGGGAGCGACTTCGACGCGACGTCGTCGTGCCGCTCGACCTCACCGGCACGAACGCCCCGGCATCGCACCTCGACACCAACGGACAGGTGACGGTCCTGCTGGGTGTGGCCGATCCACTCGTGCCCGCGAGTTTCGAGGTGCCCTCGGGCATGGTGCTCGCGGTGTCGATCGTCCCGCTCACGCCCGAGCAGGTCAGCCGGGCGCGGGCGTCGCTGGGCGATCGTCATCGGCTCGCCCACGACCTCACGGCTCGGCGGGGCGGGGCACTGGCCTTCTACGGCGCCACCGAGCGCTGGACTCGCTGACCGCCCCGACTCACCGCATCCGTGCGACGTGCAGGACCGCGCCCCAACCTCGCACGAGCCGCTCCTGGCCGGTCAGCAGCCGGCGGATGTCCCTCTCCAAGCGGGACCACGACGCGGTGTCGAGCACGATGTGACCCGAGAACGTCCGCAGCAGTTCGAGGTATCCGTCCACCGAGTAGTCGGTCGTCCACGCGTGCCTGCTGACGTCGATCACGTCGAACCGGCCGGACGCCTCGATCTCGTCGACCCGGTCGGCCAGGTCGTCCACACCGGGAAGCCGCGACGCAGGCCCGAGGCCGAGCAGGTCGTACGTCTCCTGGATCCTGTCGTAGAACGGATCGGCGTCCGGCGCTTCGATGTGCGAGGCCGCCCAGAACGCCAGATGACCGCCGGATCCGAGCAGCCGGGCGGCGCGGTCGTATTTCGTGGCCGGGTCGAGCCAGTGCCATGAGGTCGCGGCCACCACGAGATCGAACGAGGGCAGCCCGCCCGGGTCCCAGTCATCGAACGATGCGTTCACGATCTCCGCTCGATCGCCGAGGTTCGCTCGGGCAGCTGCGGCGAGTGACGACCCCAGTTCGACCGCAGTCACCTCGAAACCGATGTCGGCGAGCTGTTCGGTCACGACGCCGGTGGCGGGCCCGATCTCCAGAGCGCGGCCCGGGGCGATCAGCTCGACCAGCCGATCGAGCAACGACCGGGGCGCTCGGGGCCTCGCTCGGTGGTAGCGATCGGCAGCGGAATCGAAGCCTGCACGCAGCCGCCGGTCGGCGGGAAGGTCAGCGGCCACGGGATGCCGCAGCCTCGACGGGGCTCCATCGTCCACCGCGACAGCCTTCCACATGGGGAGTGGCCGGTGACGACGCAGCGTTAGGCGCACTAACGTCCGCCGCCATGCCCAACGCCGCCGAGAACCCAACGCTGACCTGCACGTCACCGATCGACGGAACGACGTTCGTCAGCCGGCCGACCCAATCGGTCGACGACGTCGCCACACTCGTGACCACCGCTCGACAGGCGCAGCGGAGCTGGAGAGCAACTGCGCTCGCCGACCGTGTCTCGGTGGTCCGCGCCGCGATCGACGCACTCGGCGAGATGAACGCCGACGTCGTGGTCGAGCTCGCCCACATGATGGGCCGCCCGACGCGCTACGGCGGCGAGATCGGCGGGGTGAAGGAACGGGCGTTCCACATGGCCGACATCGCTGCCGACGCGCTCGCCGACGACATCATCGAAGACTCCGGCGCCTTCCGCCGCGTGATCAAGCGGGAACCCGCCGGTGTCGTGCTGGTCGTCGCCCCCTGGAACTACCCGTATCTCACGGCCGTCAACTCGATCGTTCCGGCCCTGATCGCCGGAAACGCCGTCGTTCTCAAGCACTCGACCCAGACGATCCTCGCCGGTGAGCGTTTCGCTGCGGCGTTCGAACACGCCGGGCTACCGGACGGACTGTTCCACAACATCCACGTGAGCCACGACACCACCTCGGCACTCATCGCCGCACGCAGCTTCGACGTCATCAACTTCACCGGCTCGGTCGGTGGGGGTGCGGCCATGGAGCGCGCCGCGGCAGGCACGTTCACCACACTCGGGCTCGAACTGGGCGGCAAGGATCCCGGCTATGTCCGGGCCGACGCCGATGTCGATGCCGCCGTCGACACCCTCATCGACGCGGCGATGTTCAACTCCGGCCAGTGCTGCTGCGGCATCGAGCGCATCTACGTACACGAGTCGCTCTTCGACGAAGTCGTCGCCAAGGCGACCGAGATCGTCAACGGGTACGTCCTCGGTGACCCGCTGGATCCCGCCACGACCGTCGGCCCCATGGCCCACGTCCGCTTCGCCGACGAGGTCCGGGCGCAGATCCGCGAAGCGGTGGACGCCGGAGCGACCCCGCTCATCGACCCCGCCCGCTTTCCGGCCGACACCGGCGACACCGCGTATCTCGCGCCGCAGATCCTCGTCGACGTCGACCACTCGATGCGGGTGATGCGGGACGAGAGCTTCGGACCGGTGGTCGGCATCATGTCGGTTTCCGGCGACGACGAGGCGATCGAGCTGATGAACGACTCGGACTTCGGCCTCACCGCCTCGATCTGGACCAACGACGTCGACGCCGCCGCCGAGATCGGCGCACGGATCGAGACCGGCACGGTGTTCATGAACCGGGCCGACTACCTCGACCCGGCCCTCTGCTGGACGGGCTGCAAGGACACCGGCCGAGGGGCATCGCTGTCCACTCTCGGCTACCAGTCGGTGACCCGTCCGAAGAGTTATCACCTCAAGCACCTCCGCTGAGTCGCCGGGTAACGCACCGTTCACACCGACGTCACTTCCTCGTCGTGGCATCGCCCGGCTACGGCGTGCGAGGGGTACTAGCGTGCTCGCGAGCCTGTCTCACGCCTCGCGGCGGGGAACAGGTGCGGTGCCCAACGAGGGAGCGCCGAATCCTGAGGAGAGAACATGAAGAAGCTCTGGATGCTGCTCGCAGCGTTCGCGCTCGTCGTCGCCGCCTGCGGTAGCGACAGCGAAGACACCGGCGCAAGTGATGGCGAAGGCCTCAGCGTCGACGAGATCAACGTCGCCTACTTCGCCGAATGGCCGACACCGAACCAGATCGGCCAGGAGGACGGCTCCTTCGGCGATGCCGTCGGCGCCACGATCAACTGGATCCCGTTCCAGTCCGGTGGAGAGATGGCCGAGGCGATGGAGTCCGGCGACATCGACATCTCCTATTCGCAGGGCCTGACGCCGTTCGCGAACTTCGTCAACAACGGTGCGGACATCAAGCTCGTCGGTATCGCGGTCTCCTACGCCGAAGCGGACAACTGCGTCGCCCAGGGCGACCTGGGTGTGACCCGCGACAACGCGGCCGAGGTCCTGAAGGGCGCCACCGTGATGACTCCGATCGGCAACGTGACCCACTTCAAGATGCTGTCGATGATGGAGTTCCTCGGCGTGAATCTCGATGATCTCAACATCGTCCCCGCCGAGGGTGGTGCCGCCACCGCGGCCGCATTCGAAGCAGGCGACATCGCCGTCGGCTGCGCTTTCGGCGGCTCTGTCGTGACGATGCTCGACGGGGGCGGCGAGCTGATCATGACCGGTGCCGAGCACGAGTCCGACATCGGCATCTTCACCTACGACATCGTGTCCATCCCGACCTCGTTCGGTGATGAGCATCCCGATGCCGTGACGGCCTTCCTGAAGGCCACCCAGGAGTTCAACGAGACCTGGGCCGCCGATCCCGAGGCGAACAATCCGACGATCGCCGCCGCCGCCGGTATGGAGGACGTCGGGAACTTCCTCGCCGGCCCCGTGTGGTTCGAGTTCCCCTCGATCGAGGATCAGCTCGGACCGGACTGGATGGGCGGCAACGCTCAGGCGAACATGAAGGCCCAGCTCGAGACCTTCGAGCGCCTCGGCCAGATCGACTCGGTGCTCGACGACTTCAGCTCCGCAGTCGACACCAGCTTCCTCGAAGCCATCGGCTGAGGGATCGACTGATTCGGCAGCGACCGGCCCCGACTCCCGCCGTGACGGTGGGGGCACGGTGCCGGTCGTTGCAGTGACAGTCGGATCTCCGCACCGGGGGTCGACGGAGCGGTCGGCCGTCTGCGGTGACAATCCACGAGGGGGGCCAGTGAAGAACCTGAGCGTCGACGCGGTCGGCATGGAGTACCAGGTGCCGCGGGGTGCGTCGGTCGAGGCGTTGAAGGACGTCTCCTTCGACCTCGAGGGGGGTCGTCTGCTCACGCTGCTCGGGCCGAGCGGCTGCGGGAAGACGACACTGCTCAACATTCTCGCCGGGTTCCTCGCACCGACATCCGGCTCGGTGTCACTCGGTGGCGCTCCGATCACCGGTCCCGGCCAGGACCGGGGCATGGTCTTCCAGCAGGGCGCGCTGTTCGAGTGGCTCAACGTCGAGAAGAACATCGCGTTCGGCCCGAGCATGAACCGGGCGGACAAGGCCGCGACCAAGGCGAAGGTCGAGGACCTGCTCAACACGGTCGGGCTGGCCGGCTTCGGCGACAAGCAGATCTACGAGCTGTCCGGTGGCATGCAGCAGCGGGTCGCGCTCGCTCGTTGCCTCGCCAACGACCCCGATGTCATCTTGATGGACGAGCCGCTCGGCGCCCTCGACGCCCTCACGCGCGAGAAGATGCAGGCGCTCGTGCTCAAGCTCTGGCAGGAGACGGGCAAGACCATCGTCCTCGTGACCCATTCGGTCGAGGAGGCGCTGTATCTCGGCGACCGGCTGTTCGTCATGGCCCCACGTCCCGGCCGGATCGAGCGTGACTACGAGCTGCCGTTCGCGAAGATCGGACTCGACGTCGATGCACGGGAGCTGAAGGCGTCGCCCGAATTCATCGAGAAGCGCGAAGAGATCCTCTCGCTCATCTGGGACATGGAAGAACAGATCATGGGACATGAGGGGAACTGAGATGTTCGATCGACTTCGCCCGAGTGGCGCCGATGCCGACGCCCGCAAGACCGTGACGTTCGGCGACGCCGCTGCCGTCCGGAGCCTGCCGTTCTGGAGCGCGATCTCGTTGCTGCTCATCGTCGTGGGCTGGTGGGCCGGCACGAAAGCCTGGGGCCTGCCTTCGGAGTTCGCCGACGGCGTCCGCACGTCGCTCGCCGCCGATGGCGAGCGCTACACCGATCGGGCGTTGCTCATCGCGTGCAACAACGACGCCGCCTGCGAAGGCAGCTATGCGCAGTGGCTCGGGCCCCGCACGCTGGCCTCGCCGATGGACGTGGTGCGTGCGTTCGGTCTGCTCCAGAGCGAGGGGTTCGCCGGCGAGACGCTGCTCGAGCACACCCGCACCAGCCTGTGGCGAGTGCTCCGCGGGATGTTCTGGGGCATCGTCCTCGGGGTGCCGATCGGCACGGCCATGGGTTTGTCGAGCCGGCTCCGCGGCTTCTTCGACACGATCGTCGAGCTGCTGCGACCGATCCCGCCGCTGGCGATCCTTCCCCTGTTCATCCTCTGGTTCGGCATCGGCGACCCGTCGGCGGTGCGCCTCCTGATCTTCGCCTCGATCTGGATCATGATCATCGCCGCACGGGCGGGCGTGCGCACCGTGAACCTGTCGAAGGTCCGTGCCGCGTATTCGCTCGGGGCGTCCAAGCGTCAGGTGTTGACGAAGGTCATCCTGCCGAACGCACTCCCCGAACTCTTCACCGGTGTGCGGGTCGCTCTGGGTGTCAGCTGGGGCACCCTCGTGGCGGCCGAGCTGGTCGGCACCGACACCGGCCTCGGCTCCATGGTGTTCCAGGCCCGCAACTTCTTCCGGCTCGACGTCGTGCTCGTCGGCGTGATCGTGATCGCGGTCATCGGTGTGCTCATGGACATCCTCATGCGCGCCATCGAAGCGCGCCTCATCCCGTGGCGGGGCAAGAGTTGACCGCGCCCGCCGCGGCGTTGGGCGCCGAGCGCATCACATCGAGCGGATACCCCGACAGATGATGTCGATCAGGTGGTCGAACGAGTCGTCGAGGTTCTCGTCTCGAGGATGACCGTCGCCGGCTTCGAGATGCGCGAAGCCGTGGAATGCGCTCCTCAGCGTGCGCGCCGCGTGCACCCGCTCCTCGTCGTCGAGGTCGTACGCGAGCACCGCCTGCGAGAGCACGTCGACCACACGCCGCACGGCGCCCTCCAGCTCTTCGTCGCCCGCACAAGGGGACCGATCGGTCGCGGCATAGAGCCCGGGATGATCGGCGACCAGTCCGCGCCACGCGTGGCCCATGGCCCGGACGGCGTCGTCGCCGGCGAGCCCGACGCCGGCACCCGTCAATCGACGCACGAGGATCTCCCGACCTCGCAAGCCGAGCGCTCGGATCAAATCGTCGTAACTCCCGACGTGGCGGTACAGCGCCGGCTGCGATGCGCCCAGGTCCCTGGCGACACGGGTCAGTGTGACCGCGTCGAGCCCTTCGGAGTCGGCCACCTCCATCGCCGTGTCGATCACCAACTTCGTACTGAGGTTGGGTCGATCGGTCGATTCTTCAGCAGTCGGCACTGTCCCATGGTCGCACGGCACCGCAGTCACACCCAATCAGCGTGCCCGACGACACACGTACCGTTAGCCCTCCTTACGAAACGTGATACCTTGCTCGTCGGGTTCGACGAGCGAGCCCGACGACTTGGGGAACCCACACATGCGAGACAGCGCACGCGTCGTGATCATCGGCGGTGGCATCCACGGCGCCGCCCTCCTGTACCACTTGACGCTCGAGGGCTGGAGCGACGTCCTCCTCGTCGAGAAGGCCGAACTCACCTCGGGCTCGACGTGGCACGCCGCCGGCCAGATCACTCGATCGGTCGGCGACTACACGACGGCACAGATCGCCCATTACGCGATCGAGACCTACGAGCACCTCGCCGAGACCGTCGGGCGGGAGATGAGCTTCCACCAGCCGGGCGGGCTCCGGGTCGCCTACACCGACGCCGAGGTCGACCAGCTCAAGTCGCAGCTCGGTATCGGTCGCTACATCGGCTACCCGATCGAGTTGATCAGCCCGGCCGAGGCGGCCGAGCTCAACCCCTTCTACGACTACACCGACGTCAAGGCCGCGATCTGGACCGACAAAGAGGCCCACATCGACCCCACGGACGCCACGATGGCGTTCGCCCAGGGGGCGAGGGCCAACGGCGCCGAGATCTCGCGACGCAACCGCGTGCTCGAGGTCAACCAGCTGCCATCGGGCGACTGGTCCGTCGTGACCGAGAAGGGCACCGTGACGTGCGAGCACGTCGTCGATGCCGCAGGTTGCTACGCCCACCAGGTCGGCCTCATGTCGGGCTTCTCCGTGCCACAGGCGAACGTACTGCACCACTATCTCGTGACCGAAGAGGTCCCCGAGTTCGCCGCACGTCCGGACTGGGAGATGCCGGTCATGCGGGACAACCGTGTGGCCGGCTACATCCGCCAGGAGCAGACGGCCGGCCTGATCGGCATCTACGAACACGCTGGCGCCGAGACCTGCTGGGACGACGGTGTGCCCTGGGAGGCCGAGAACCCGCTCTTCCCCGAGGACTACGACAAGATCGCTCCGTGGTTGGCCGAGGCGTTCGAGCGCGTGCCGGTCCTCGGCGAGGTCGGCATCAAGCGGGTCATCCACGGTGCCATCACCCACACGACCGACGCTCACATGCTCCTCGGCCCGGCACCCGGGCTCCGGAACTACTGGCTCAACACGGGCTCATCGATCGGGCTCGCCTGGGGCCCGGGCGCCGGGCGCGAGCTGGCCCGCTGGATCGTGCACGGGTCGACCGAGTTGAACCTCCGGCACTACGACCCCCGCCGCTACGGCTGGGCGACGCCGGAGTTCATCCGGGACAAGGCGATCGAGGACTACGAGTGGATGTTCCGGGTCCACGCACCAGGGGAGGAGCGAATGGCGAACCGCCCGGTGTGGACCTCGACGATCCACGACCGTCTCGTCGAGAAACGGGCGATGCACGGCCAGGCGTACGGCTGGGAACAGCCGAAGTGGTTCGTTCCCGAGGACCAGCCGCTCGCCGACGCCCACGGCTGGCGCCGCCCGGCGTGGTACGCCGGAGTGCAGGCCGAGAGCGCCGCCGTCCGCTCGGCCGCCGGGGTGATGGACCTGTCGGCGTTCGCCAAGTTCGAGATCTCCGGTCCGGACCTCGAGGCCTACTGTGCGCACGTCTTCACCGGGCGGGTTCCGAAGGTCGGTCGGATCGCCTTGAACTACGCACTCACCCCGGCCGGCCGGATCGAGACGGAGATGACCCTCTCGCGCATCGACGACGAGACCGTCTATGCCGTCTCCGCTGCGGTCGGCGTGCAACGGGACTTCGACTGGCTCACCCGTCACGTCGACGAGCCCGGCGGTCCCGTGTTCGACGTCACGATCCGCGACGTCACCCGCGACCATGGTGCGCTCGCCCTGGCCGGACCCAACACCCGGCCGCTGCTGGCGGCTCTCACCGACGCCGACCTGTCGAACGAGGCGTTCCGCTTCCAGGCCGTTCGCCGGATCGAGGTCGCCGGGGTGTCGCTGCTCGCACTTCGGGTCGGGTTCACCGGTTCCCGCGGTTGGGAACTCCACATCCCGATGGAGGAGCTCGCCACGGTGTACGAGGCGCTGTTCGCCGCTTCCGACGCGGGCGATCACGGTCTCGTCGACTTCGGAAGCCACACCCTCAACGCCCTGCGTCTGGAGAAGGGGTATCTCAGCCGGTTCGAGCTCACTCACGACATCGGACCTCGCCAGGCACGAGTCGATCGTTGGCTTCGGGAGGATGGCGGTTTCATCGGCGCCGACGCCATCGGTGACGAACCGACCGGCACCGACTGGGTGCTCGTGATGCTCGACGTCGACGTCCCGACCCTCGCCGATGGAGGCGCCGACGCGGCCGACTGCATCGGCTCCGAAGGTGTGTTCGTCGCCGGGACCGACGACGCGATCGGTTTGACGACCTCCGGCGGCTACGGCTTCACCGTCGACAAGAGCCTCGCGTTCGCGTTCATCCACGCCGAACACGCCGAGCCGGGTTCCAGTCTCGACGTGCTCATCCTCGGCGAGCGACGGACCGCGACCGTGCTCGACGGTCCCGTCTGGGATCCGTCGAACGCCGAGCTGCTCGGGTGATGACCGCCGTCCAACCCGACGTCGCCGCGGCCGAGGCCGCCGCAGCGCTCGACGCCGCCACGACCGAGGAGCGTCCGCTCGACCGCGACAGCATCGTGGCGGTCGCCGGGCACCTCGTCGATGCCGAGGGTCCGGAGTCGCTCACGCTGACCTCGATCGCGGACGCACTCGGCGTCACGCAACCGGCGCTCTACCGCCACATCGGCAGCCTTCCCGAACTCTGGCGGGAGCTCGGGATCGTCACTCGCCACGATCTGGCGCAGGCCCTCGCCGAAGCGAGCGTCGGCAGAGCGGGTCGCGACGCGGTCCGGTCGGTGGGCCATGCGTGGCGCCGATTCGGCACCTCACACCCCGGCCGGTACCGCTCGAGTGATCGTCATGCCGTCGCTGGTGACCCCGATCTCGAAGCGGCGGCCAATCACACCCTCGACGTCGTGAGTCGGGCCCTTCGGGGCTTCGACTTCGACGACGTGGCCCGCCGCGACGCCGCGGACGCCGTCCGGAGCGCGCTCCACGGGTTCGTGTCCTTCGAGATCAGTGACGGCCATCCGGACCCGCACCGGGTCGACGCCGCCTTCGAACAGATGCTCGATTTCCTCTGTACGGCCTTCGAGGCCGCCTCCGCAACCCCCGCCAACCGCCCGACCGACGTGTCCAGGAGCCAGCCGTCATGACCGCAACCACGAACGCCACCGGCACCGGCGCACGCAAGGCCGAACCCGTTCCGACGCATGCATCGGTGATCGTCGTCGGCGGTGGGATCGTCGGCGCCTCCATCGCCTACCACCTGACCCACCGAGGGGTGCACGACGTCCTGGTGCTCGAACGTCACCAGCTGACCGGCGGTACGACCTGGCACGCGGCCGGCCTCGTCGCCCAGCTCCGATCGACGGAGAACCAGACCAAGCTCGCTCGCTACTCGCTCGATCTCTACGAGACGCTCAAGGAGGAGACCGAGCAGGACACGGGATTCCGCAAGCCCGGGGCGATCTCGCTCGCGTCCACCGCGATGCGATGGCAGGAGCTGCGCCGCACGGCGGCGATGGCCCGATATCTCGGGATCGAAGCGACCGAGATCACCGGCGACGAGGTCGCCGAGCGATGGCCACTCGCGATGACCGAGGACCTGCACGGTGGCATCTGGCTGCCCGACGACGGCGTCGTCGGGCCCGCCGACTGCACCATGGCCCTGGCCCGTGGCGCCCGGATGCACGGCGCCCGGATCATGGAGAACACCGGCGTCGCCGAGCTCCTCACCGACGCCGATCGGATCGTCGGCGTCCGGACGCTCGACGGGAACGAGATCACGGCCGACCACGTCGTGCTCGCGTGTGGCCTCTGGACCCGCCATCTGGCCGCCGGTGCCGGCATCGAGGTGCCGCTCATGGCGGCCGAGCACCACTACGTCGTCACCGAGCCGATCCCCGGCGTCGACCCGCATTGGCCCATCCTCCGGGATCCGGACCGCTGGGCCTACCTGAAGCCCGAGGGCGGCGGCGCCATGATGGTCGGCCTCTTCGAGCCCAACGGGCGCCCGTGGCCGGCCGCCGGCCCGCCGCCCATCGACAAGCCGTTCATCACGATGGACCCGGACCCGGATCACCTCTACGAGTGGATCGTGCCGGCGTTCGACCGCATCCCCGTCCTGCACGACGCCGGTCTGCGGCTGTTGTTCGACGGCCCCGAGAGTTTCACGCCCGATGATGCGTACATCCTCGGCGAGGCGCCGGGGCGGAAGGGCCTGTTCGTCGCCGCGGGATTCAACTCGATCGGCATCCAGTCCGCCGGCGGCGCCGGGATGGCGATCGCCCACTGGATCATCGAGGGCGAGCCGCCGTTCGACCTGCACGACGTCGACATCCGCCGATTCGAGCGCTTCCAGAACAACGAGAGCTACCTCCGCAAGCGCACGACCGAGGTGCTCGGTCTGCTCTATGCCGACCACTATCCGCATCGGACCTACGAGACGGCCCGGGGTACCCGGCGCAGCCCGCTGCACGACCGGCTGGCCGAAGCCGGCGCGGCGTTCGCCGATCTGAACGGGTGGGAGCGACCGCTGCACTTCGCCCGGCCCGAACTCGGGGTGGGCATCGAGCCGGAGCCGACCTGGGGGCTCGCCGCGTGGCACCGGGCGAACGCCGTCGAACACACCGCCGTACGCGAGCGGGTCGGCATGTTCGACCTCACGTCGTTCTCGAAGTTGAACGTGGTCGGCGCGGACGCCGCAGCCGTTCTCGACGAGCTCTCGGCTGGTCCCGTGAACGGTCCGGTGGGTGCATCGGTCTACACCCAGTGGCTCAACGACCACGGCGGGATCGAAGCCGACCTGACCGTGTCCCGACGTGGTGCGGACGACTTCATGGTGATCGGTGGTGCCGGCACACGGCGGCGCGACCTCGACACATTGCAGCGTGCCTGTGCGGGACGGAACGCCAACGTCATCGACCTGACGTCGGCGTTCGCGGTACTGGCGGTGATGGGTCCCGATGCGCGGGCACTGCTCCAGTCGTTGACCCAGGCGGACCTGTCCGATGAGGCGTTCCCCTTCGCCACCCATGCCGAGATCGACATCGGCGACGCCCTCGTGTGGGCGAATCGGATGAGCTACGTCGGCGAGCTCGGTTGGGAGCTCTACGTACCATCCGAGTTCGCCGTGTCGACCTTCGACACGATCCGCGAAGCCGGCGCCGCCCACGGGCTGGAACTGTGCGGCTACCAGACGCTCAACTCACTCCGGTTCGAGAAGGGGTATCGCCACTGGGGCCACGACATCACGCCGGACGACACGCCCATCGAGGCCGGCCTGTCCTTCGCCGTCGCGTTCGACAAGGAGGCCGACTTCCGTGGCAAGGCGGCCGTGACGGCGCAGAAGGCCGTCGGGGCATCGCAGCGCCTCGTCCAGGTCAAGCTCGTGCAGCCCGACGGGCCCGACGCCCACGTGCTCCATCACAACGAGACGCTCTATCGGAACGGCGCTCGGGTCGGGTACGTCACCGGGGGCATGTGGGGCCACACCGTCGGCGCCGCCGTCGGCATGGCGATCGCGATCAAGGCCGAACGGGGGAGCGGCGACCGGGTCACGAAGGCCTGGATCGAGGAGGGCACGTGGGAGATCGAGCTGCCCGGCGGCCTCGTCCCCGCCGACGTCCAGCTCGGGCCCTGGATCAGATGAGCAGACTTCCGTCAGACGGCGGAAATGAACCATCATCACGGAACCGCTAGACCCTCTAACTCAACTGGACTAGCGTCCAGTGCACACGCCAACCGACCAGCCCTGGGGGACTGCGCAATGCTGAAGATCCATTGGTTCCTGCCCACCGGGGGTGACTCCCGGGACGTCCTGCCCGAGGGCGAGAACGTGCACTGGCGGCCGCCGAGCCATGACTATCTCGCTCAGGTGGCGAAGGCCTGCGACCAGCTCGGTTACGAGGCGATGCTCACGCCATGTGGCACCGGCTGCGAGGACGCCTGGCTGGCGACGGCATCGCTGCTCCCGATCACCGAGCGCATCAAGTTCCTGGTGGCGTTCCGCCCGGGCTTCCTGTCGCCGACGCTGGCCGCCCAGATGGCGTCGACCTATCAGCGCATGTCGAACGGCCGCCTGATGATCAACATCGTCACCGGCGCCGAGCCCCGCGAACTCAACCGATTCGGCGACTGGCTCGACAAGGACGCGCGCTACGAACGCACCGGCGAGTTCCTCGACATCATGTCGAAGTCGTGGGGTGAGGAGCCCTACGACACCAAGGGTGAGTACTACGAGGTCGCCGGAGCGACCACTCGCGAGATCCCCGATCCGATCCCGCCGATCTACTTCGGTGGCGCGTCCCCCAAGGCGCTCGAGGTCGCCGCCGGCCACGTCGACTGCTACCTCACCTGGGGTGAGCCGCCCGAGGCCGCCAAGGCCCGCATCGACAAGGTGCGCGACATGGCGGCCGAGCAGGGCCGCGAGCTGACCTATGGCATCCGGTTCCACGTGATCGCCCGCCCCACCGCCGAGGAGGCGTGGGCCGTCGCCGACGGCATGCTCGCCGGCATCGACGACGAGGCGATCGCCAAGGCACAGGCCGACTTCAAGAGCACGATGTCAGAGGGACAGCGACGGATGGCCGAGTTGCACGGCGGCAGCCGTGAGGGTCTCGAGATCCACCCGAACGTCTGGGCGGGCATCGGTCTGGTTCGTGGTGGCGCCGGCACGGCCCTCGTCGGTTCGTACGACGAGATCGCTGATCGCATCGCCGAGTACGCCGACTGCGGTTTCGACGACTTCATCCTCTCGGGATACCCACACCTCGAGGAAGCCTTCTGGTTCGGTGAGGGTGTGATGCCCGTGCTCCGGGAGCGGGGCATGATCCCGCAGACCGACCAGGGCTCCGCGAACGTGTTCAGCTTCCGCTAGCCGTCGTTCCTCGCCGCGCCGCGGCGAGGAACACACCTCTCGACCAGCCCGAGGACTTCTGTCAGATCGGGCGGGAGCGGACGAAGTCGAGCAGCTCGTCACCGATCTCCCGGCGTGCCAGATCGGCAGCACACGATGCGACCGCACGATCGACCACGGCATCCCCGAGCAGATGGCGGCGCCCGGCGTACAACTCGGCGCCGAGCTCGCCGGGGAACTCCGGGTGGGGTTGCACCGTGATCACCTGGTGGCCGATCCGGAAGCCGGCGATCGGACAGTGCTCGGCCTGCACGGTCACCTCGGCGCCGTGCGGCAGCTCGAGGACCTGGTCCTTGTGCGACGCGAGGAGATCGAAACTCGATCCGTCGGCCCGGCGATAGGTGACGGCGCCGGCGTTCCAACCGATGTCCGCCGGCCCGGCCTTGCCGCCGAGCACATCGGCGATGAGCTGATGACCGAAGCAGATCCCGATCAACGTCATGTCGGCGAAGTAGGCCTCACGCACGAAGTCCCGCAGCGCGAGGATCCACGGAACGTCGTCGTAGGCCGACGCACGAGACCCGCCGATCACCCAGGCGTCGACACCACGAACCGAGGGCGGGAGTTCTCCGAGATGGGCGGCGTGGAACTCGAGCTCCACGTCCGGTGAATCGAAGACCCATCGATACAGCTCGTCGTAGTCCCCGGCGATGGACGCCAGGTCGGGAGCCAGATTGTCGACGAGAAGGATCCCGATCCGCATGGCGCGATGTTAGACCTTCTAACCGGCCGTGACCAGGGACACAGACACCTTGTTCACGCTGCGGAAACGCGCTGATCGCCGATCGGAACGGAACCAGCGCCTGAACGAGTGATCAGCCCTGGCCGATCGTCCAGTTCACATGCTCCTCGACGGGATCGAACCCGAGTCGTTGGTACATGGGCACGGTGACCGAGTTGGCCAGATCGGCGAACAGGACCGCACGATCGCCGCCGTCGATCACCTCCCGGACCACGGCCGCGGTCACCGCCGATCCATGTCCTCGGCCACGTTCGGCCCCGGGGGTGTAGACGGCGTGGATCCGCCGGACCCCATACGCCGACGGCGAGGCCGCGGCCATGGAGACGGGACGGCCGGCGTGCTCGAGCAACCACAGATGTCCGAGCTTCGAACGCACGGCGGGCTCGGGTTCGAATCCGTCGTCGAACGTCGCTCGATCGAAGCCGACGAACCAATCGCAGAGCCACGACACGTCGTCCTCGCCGGCGAGCCGGACCTCCGGTGCCGCACGCGTCGAACGTTCGCCCCGGGCTGGATCGAACACCTGCAACTGGATCGAGATCCCGGCACGGATGCCGAGACCGCGGCGAAGACCGAGCCGACCGGCACACGCTGCGACGAGCCCGGCGTCGCCGGCGACGACCGACGGTGAGTGCTCCAACCGCGACACCGCGTCGCCCAGTGCGATGGCGGCTCGCCGACGAACGTCACGGTCGGCGTCGCCGATGAGCAGCGCGCCGCGACCTGAGCCTCCATCGACCGCGAGCACGCCGACGACCCGCGCACCCCACGTCACGATGAGCCACGTCACCGATGGGGCGGGCCCGATGGCGAGACGAGATCGCAGCGCCGTCGCCACCGACGTCGCCGCCACCGGGTCGGAGCGGAAGAGCTCGTCACATCGCCGGGCGACGTCGCCGGGTGCGTCCACACGGTCGACCGTGATCTCCATCCCTGCAGTGTGGACGATCCACGCCGCGGGATCAGGCGGGTTTCGCGTCCCTCTCGGGACCGACGTGGCCGACCGGGCTCACCTCGTGCCGGCCACGGCACGCTGCAGGCGGGCGACCGAGACCTTCACCCCGGGCCGTGTCCCGATCGTCTGTGCGAAGGTCTGCACCCGCAGTTCCTCGGCCGCGAGACGGAGCTCGGCATGACGAGGCGAGGCCGCCAGCCGACGGGCTTCGGCATCGACGGTGGCGATCTCGGCGAGCCGACGGACGTCGCGGTCCGGTTGCTCGGCCATCTCGACCAGACGCAGTTCGAGGCCACGCAGCCATCGGGCGTGGTCCTTCATCCGGTCGCCACCGATGGTGGTCAGCACACCCGGAAAGACGAGCCGTCCGAGGTGAGCGGCCGCGTCGCGAACCGACACCTCGTCAGCTCGACGTCCGGCGTCGGCCAGGAGGGGTTCGATCCGATGGACCGTGAGCACGACCTCCGTGAGCAGGCGACCGGTCTCGATGATCTCGTCGTCGATCCGCTGACGGGCGAAGCGCACCAGCGCCCGATAGCGGGCCTCGGTGAACGGCGCGCCGCCCGCATCCATGACGATGCGATCGATCGTGGCCTCGACTGCGTCGCGATACCACTCCGCCTTGCTCAGCCCGTACGACGACGAGGCGATGGCGAGCGCCACGTCGTTGCCGCGACCGGTGGCGTCGACGGCGCGGTCGAGTGCACGGATGGGCGCACTGGTCTCGAAGCGGAGCAGACGGCGGACACCGGCGCGGTGCCAGGCGGCCTGCGTCGCCCGGTCCTCCGCGATGCGAACCCAGACCCGGTCATCCGACGAGGTCGCCGGCACCAGCGCCGGATAGCCGGCCACGCTGAGGCCGCCCTGTTGCCGCTCGATCTCGGTCGGCAGATCCCCGACGTCCCACGACCGTAGGTCGTCGCGCTCGAGCGGGTGGCGACTGCCGGCGAGCTCGGATCGGGCGTCGGCGATGACCCGACGCTGGAGGGCCCGGAGATCTTTCCCCGCCGCCACCATCGTGCCGTCCGGGTCGACGATCTTGAACGTGGGACGGAGGTGCGTCGGCACGGCCTCGACGTCGATCGCACCGAGGTCGAGTCGTTCACCGAGGCGGCGTGCGAGCCACGCGATCAGGACCACATCGAGGCGTTCGGGCGAACCGTCGTGCTCCGGCGCCGAGCCGGCGATGTCGGCCATCGCTTCGCGCGCCGTCTCGGGGATGGGCACACACTGGCGGCGGAGGGGCTTCGGGAGGGTGCGGATGAGCTCCTCGACGAGCTCGGCCCGATGGCCCGGCACATGCCAGGAGAACGTGCCCGGGTCCAGCCCGAGCAGCCGATCGGACGGGATCTCGACCGTCAACCCGTCGATGGGTGAGGTGATGTCGAAGCGATACGTGATGGCGAAGCCCGGGTCGCCGGTGTCCGGCCAGGTGTCGGGGAAATCCATCGAGACATCGGCTGGATCGCGCGCAAGCACGACCTCGATCGGCAGGTGGAAGCGTTCGGGCTCGGTCTTCCGCTTCTTGCGCCACCAGCGCCCGAACTGCCCGGTCGTCGAGACCGACGCCGGGACGCGTTCGTCGAACCAGGCCTCCAGCACGGCGGGCTCGACAGCCAGGCCCCGCTCCCGGGATCGAGCGCCGAGTGATTCGACCCGGGCGATCGTCGCCTCGTTTGCCGCGATGAACGGGTGGGTGGCCTCCCACGCACCATCGACCAACGCACGCTCGATGAACCAGCGTCGGGCCATCTCCGGGTTGATCGAGCCGAGTTGGATCCGGCGGCCGGCCACGAGCGGCAGGCCGTACAACGAGACCCGCTCGACCGTCATCGCCGAGCCTCGCTCGGCGTCCCACTCCACGGGTTCGTAGCTCCGGGTCACCAGATGATCGGCGAGCCGCTCCACCCATTCGAGCCGGATCGGAAAGCACATGCGGGCCCACATGCGGTTGGTCTCGATGAGTTCGGCCGCGGCGATCCACGTCTGCTTCGATCCGGACAGCGCCGAGCCGCGCTGCACGGCGAACTTCGACTGGTGGGCGCCGCGGTACTCGACCATCGGACGCTGCCCCCGGCTCCGCTGCTTCTTCGTCGAGGGCTTCGCCGCCGCATCGGCCGATGCCTGATCGAGCATGCCGATCTGGCCGATCAGCCCCCCGAGCAACGATTCGTGGATCTGGTCGTCGCTCGCCGGCTCGGTGTTGACCGACAGTCGGAGCTCCTTCGTCACGCGCCGGAGCTGACGTTCGAGGTCGAACCACTCCCGGGTGCGATTGGCGTGGAGGAACTCCTGGCGGAGACGCCTCCGGAACGCCCCGGACCCGAGCTCGTCCCGCAGGCCGCTCGTGTAGTCCCACAGATTCAGCACCGTCCGGATGTCGGATCGGTCGTCGCGGAACCGGGCGTGGCTCTGCGCCGCCGCCTCCTGTTGGTCGGCCGGGCGTTCCCGCACGTCCTGGAGCGACAAGAACGCGACGACGCGCAGCACCTCGGCCAGTGCACCGTTGTGCGCGCCGTCGAGCAGCATGCGTCCGAACCGTGGATCGACGGGGAGGCGTACGAGGTCGCGGCCGATCCCGGTCAACCACCCGCGGGTGCCCACCTCCGCCCCGTCGGGGTCCGGGTCGTCGATGGCGTCGAGTTCGTGGAGGACCTGGACGCCGTTGCGGATCGCCCGGCGGTCCGGGGGATCGACGAACGGGAAGTCCTCGGCCGGACCGAGACCCAGCGCCGCCATCTGGAGCACCACCGAGGCGAGGTTCGTCCGCTGGATCTCCGGATCGGTGAACTCCGGTCGGGCGTCGAAGTCGTCCTCCGCGTACAGCCGCACGCAGACCCCGGGTCCGAGTCGACCGCAGCGGCCGGCGCGCTGATTCGCCGACGCCTGGGAGATCGGTTCGATCGGGAGGCGCTGCACCTTCGTGCGGTGTGAGTATCGGCTGATCCTGGCCGTCCCGGTGTCGATGACGCTCATGATCCGAGGCACCGTCACCGAGGTCTCGGCGACGTTCGTCGACACGATCACCCGCGCGTTCCCGCCGGGGGAGAACACCGCCGCCTGCTCGCCGGCCGACAGACGACCGTGAAGCGGGAGCACGTCGATGCCCTCGATGCCGAGATCCCGGATCGCCTCGACCGTTTCGCGGATCTCGCGCTCGCCGGGACAGAACACGAGGCAGTCGAGTTGCCGCTCGCGGTGGAGCTGGCGGACCGTCTCGGCGACGGCTTCGGGCATGGTGATCTGGCGACGTCCCGTGGGCGAGTCGAGCTCGTCGAGGGGCCGGTAGCGGACCTCGACCGGGTGGGTCCGGCCTTCCACGATCATCACGGGCGCCGCTCCGACGTCGTCGCTTGCAGAAGCGAGCGCGGCGCTTGCCGGAATTGCTCCCGCAGCGTGCCTGTTGTTGTCGTCTGAGCCTGGGATATCGGGGGAGGGGGCGAAGTGGCGGGCGAATCGATCGGTGTCGATGGTGGCTGAGGTGATGATGACCTTGAGGTCGGGACGGCGGGGGAGCAGCCCCCGCAGGTAGCCGAGCAGGAAGTCGATGTTGAGGCTCCGCTCGTGGGCCTCGTCGATGATGATCGTGTCGTAGCGGCGGAGATCGCGGTCGCGTTGCAGCTCGGCGAGCAGGATGCCGTCGGTCATCTGCTTGATCCGGGCGTCGGGGCCGACCTCGTCGGTGAACCGGACGGCGTAGCCGACCAACGCACCCGGACGCTGACCCATCGGACAGCCGAGTTCGTCGGCGACCCGCTGCGCGATCGTGCGAGCCGCGATGCGACGGGGCTGGGTGTGGCCGATGAGCTTGCCCTCGCGGCCCCGGCCGAGCTCGAGGCACAGCTTCGGGAGCTGCGTGGACTTCCCGGATCCGGTTTCGCCGGCGACGACGATCACCTGCGGCCCGTCGTCGGAGAGCAGCGACCGCAACTCGTCGAGACGCCCCGTGATGGGCAACTCCGCGGGGTACACGATCCCCCCGTCACCGTCGGTCCGCTCCATGCCGCGAGTCTGCCCGGAGACCACGCCCGACCCCCGGGGCATTCCCGCCGCCCATGCCGGATCTTGACATCCATCGATGTTTGGTGTTCTGTTGGACATATTCCCACGCCGACCACTCACGACGATGCTTCCTCGACGGAACCGATCACCCGAACCCCGGCGCGCCGTTCGGCACCCGGCCTCCGCAGCGAGGCCGTTCGACGGGCCAACCTCGCCACCATCGTCCACGGCCTGCACGTGCACGGCCCGACGAGCCGTTCGGATCTCGTCCGCCGCACCGGCCTGACCCGGAGTGCCGTGGGAGCCCTCGTCAACGAGCTCCACGAGCGGGATCTGGTCGACGAGGTCCAGGCGCCACCGTCCGGAGCGCCCGGTCGGCCGTCTCCGGTGGTGACCCCTCGAGCCGACCACAACGTGGTTCTGGCGGTCGAGCTGCTCGTCGACACCGTCACCGTCGCCGCCGTCGGCCTCGGCGGCACCCGCCTGCGCACCTCTCGTCGTGACTGGGCGACGGCTCGACCGACGCCCGACCAGATCCAGAGCGATCTCGCCGAACTCACCGGAGAGATCGTCGAGTCGCTCCCGTCGGGGACCGCGTTGTTCGGGATCGGCGTGGCCGTGCCCGGACTCGTGCAGCGCGACGGTGCGACCATCGCCATCGCACCGAACCTCGGCTGGACCAACGTCTGCCTCCCACCGATCATCACGCAGGCGATGGGGATCGATGCGCCGGTTTCCGTGCAGAACGAAGCCAATCTCGGCGCCCTGGCCGAGAGCCGTCGCGGCGCGGCGCAACGTCGGTCGAACGTGCTCTACGTCTCGGGAGAGATCGGCGTCGGCGGCGGGATGATCTCGAGTGGCACGCTCGTCGGCGGTGCCACGGGCTTCGCCGGCGAGATCGGACACCTCCCGGTCAATCCCGACGGCGAGCCGTGCCATTGCGGGGCGTCCGGTTGTTTCGAGACCGAGATCGGGGAGCCGAGACTGCTCCGCCGCGCCGGCTATCCGGCCGACGGTGGGCGCCCCGCCATCGACGATCTCGTCCGGCGGGCCGCCGACGGTGACGCCGCAGTGCTGGCCGCACTCGCCGAGCACGGCCGCTGGCTCGGCTACGGGCTCAGTGGGCTCATCAACGTGCTCGATCCCGGCATCGTCGTGCTCGGGGCCTTGTTCGCCCGCGTCCACCGCCACCTCGAACCGACGATGCGAGCCGAACTCGATCGCCGGGTGATCTCCGCCATCGCGAACGAGACCCGCGTCGTCGCTTCCACGCTCGGCTCGCACAGCTCGCTGCTCGGCGCCGCAGAACTGGCGTGGGATCGAGCACTCGCCGACCCCACCGAGGCCCCGGCCGTGCGGCTCTGAGCACCGACACCAGCCAACCGGCTTTGTCCACCCCATCGACGAACCACGAATCTCTGCCCACCCAACCGTTTGCCCCCGGGCCGACCAGCGAAAGACCCTCCCGTGACCGACTTCTTCACGACCGTTCCCGAACCGATCGCCTACGAAGGCCCGGACTCCGACAATCCGTTGGCGTTCCGCTGGTACGACGCCGATCGTGTCGTCGGCGACAAGACCATGGCGGAGCACCTCCGCTTCGCGGTCTGTTACTGGCACAGTTTCGCCTGGGACGGTGCCGACATCTTCGGGCGCGGCACCCTCGACCGCCCCTGGCTCGCCGCGGCGGATCCACTGGCGGGCGCCAGAGCCAAGATGGAGGTGGCCTTCGAGTTCTTCGAGAAGCTCGGGGCACCGTTCTGGTGCTTCCACGACGTCGACATCTCACCGGAGGGTGCGACCTTCGCCCAGACCAACGACAACCTGGCGGTCATGGTCGAACAGGCCGAAGCCCACATGGCTCGGACGGGCGTGAAGCTGTTGTGGGGTACGGCGAACCTGTTCTCCCACCCCCGCTTCCTCGGTGGCGCGGCGACGAACCCCGATCCGGAGATGTTCGCCTATGCCGCCGCCCAGGTCTGCAACGCCATGAACGCGACGCACCGACTCGGCGGCGAGAACTACGTGCTCTGGGGTGGCCGGGAGGGCTACGAGACCCTGCTCAACACCGACCTCGGCCGTGAGCGGGACAACCTCGCCCGTTTCCTGCACATGGTGGTGGAACACAAGCGATCGATCGGGTTCGAGGGCACGCTGCTGCTCGAGCCGAAGCCGTTCGAACCCACGAAGCACCAGTACGACTACGACGTCGCGGCCGTGCACGCATTCCTCCAGCACTACGACCTGATGGGGGAGTACTTCGTCAACATCGAGGTGAACCACGCGACGTTGTCGGGCCATGACTTCGACCACGAGGTCGCCGCCGCCTTCGATGCCGGCATCTTCGGATCGATCGACGCGAACGCCGGCGATGATCGCCTCGGCTGGGATCTCGACCGGTTCCCGGTCTCGGTCGAGCAGATGACCCGTGGGATGTACGAGATCCTCAAGGGCGGTGGCTTCACCACCGGTGGTCTGAACTTCGACGCCAAACTGCGCCGTCCGTCGATCGAGCGCGATGACCTCTTCCACGCACACATCGGCGGCATGGACACGATGGCCAAGGCGCTCCTGATCGCCCACGAGATGCTCGAGCAGGGCACACTCAGCGACGTCGTGGCCGAGCGCTACGCCGGCTGGAACGGCGGCCTCGGCGCCGAGATCACGGGGGGCTCGGTCTCGTTGGCCGATCTCCGGGATCGTCAGCTCACCGCGGCCGACCCCGCGCCGACCTCGGGCCGACAGGAGATGCTCGAGAACCTGGTGGCCCGCCACATCGAACGCCTCGCCTGAGCGGCGGAGCAGGGCGCCGGCGACTCAGTCGGGGGAGCAGCCGAGCAGACGCTCGTGCAACGCGTTCGCGTCGGCCACGACCGCAGCGAGGCGCTCATCGAGCGGACGATCGCGGGGCTCGGGTCGGGTGAACCCGGTGGAGGCCCAGACCCGCTCGTACCAGTGCTCGGCCCAGACACCGTCATACGGCTTCGGGCCCGCGGGCCACGACAGCATCGACTCGTCGAACCGCAGCTCGAGAGCCTCACAGAACCGTGCCAGCTCACCCGGGGGGTCGGCGAGGAGTCGGGCCGAGTCGAGAACCACCGGCGCCGCGCCGGTGCCCGAGATGTCGTCGGCGAGGGCGACCAACATCTCGAGGCCGGTGTCGGCGAGGGTCGCGTCCGGGAGTTGGATCGACAGCGACCGCACCATGTCGGCCGGATCCCGGGTGAGCAGCACGTTCGTCGCCGGAGCCAGCAACCGCCGGTCGATGCCGACGAGGTGGTGCGCCATCTGCTTGCACACGAGGACCTGATCGTCGGCCAGGTCGTCGGCCCGCTCGGCCAACGCCCGCAGCACGGCGTTGCCGTCGTGGGGCTGTGCGGCGAGCACGACGTCGTCGCCGGGATGCACACGACCGGTCCACGCGAGGTAGTGGGCGTAGATCGGCTCGTCGACGACGACGGTGTCGGCCCGCTGCGCGAACGAGTACATGAGCGCCGTCGAGATGTTCCGCGGGCCCGACCAGATGTTGATCCACCGTCCCATCAGCAACACCGTCCCATCAGCAACACCGTCCCATCAGC
>JAHDCV010000022.1:28753-58296 GCA_020629695.1 Acidimicrobiales bacterium
TTGATCCACCGTCCCATCAGCAACACCGTCCCATCAGCAACACCGTCCCATCAGCGGCCGTGTTCCGGCAGCGGGTTCGGCAACGGTCGCCCGCCGTTCCCGATCGGGCGCACCATCAGCTCATAGCGGTTCGGGTCGCCGTCCCAGCGGTACTCGCACCAGTGGGTGAAGCCGAGTTTCACCGCGACGCGCCGCGACGGGCTGTTCTCGTGATCGATGATGCAGACCATCTCCCCGTCGTCGGTCCGGTCGGCGAGCTGGAGCCACGCGAGCCCCGCTTCGGTCGCGTACCCCTTGCCACGAGCTGATGGCTCGAGCCGCCATCCCCACTCGAGCCGGTCCAGTCCGAACAGTTCTTCTCGCCACACACCGGTGTAGCCGACGATCCGCCCGGTCGATCGCTCGACGATCGGGCTCTTCGCATAGGGCACCGCCGCGGCGAACTCGAGCATGCGTTCGAACCGCTCATCGGCGCTGCTGTCGTCCTCCGGGTTGGCGAACACGGTGAACGCGGGGTCGAGGAACAGCTCCACGAAGCGAGCCCGGTCCGCTTCGACGGGCGCACGGATCAGCAGTCGCTCGGACTCGACGGCTGCAGGTCGTTTCGTCACGGGTCGGACCGTACGCAATCCTCAACGCCGGCGCCGGGCGATTCTCGCCTCGACGTCGGCCGCGACGGCAGCGTCGTAGAGATCGCGGAGGTGGTCGGTCCAGGCCCGCCTCGGGAAATCGACACCGTCGAGGGTGTGCACCGGGGTGAGCCCCCCGAACGTGCCGGTGACGAAGCACTCGTCGGCCGCGTACACGTCGTCGATCGTGAACGGTGCCTCGTGCACCTCGAGGCCGGCGGCCGCCGCCACCTCACACACCACCGCCCGCGTGATGCCGGGAAGTGAGTGCATCGACGTCGAGGTCCACACCTCGGCCGTGCCACCCGCCCCGGGGGTGCCGGACGTGTTCCGCACGCAGAAGAAGTTGGTGGCGTTGCAGGTCGCCACCGCACCGGTCGTGTCGAGCATGAGGGCCTCGTCCGCTCCGGTGTTGGTCGCCTCGATCAAGGCCACCACCTCGTGCAGCTTCGAGTGGCAGTTGAGCCGCTGATCGAGGGTGTCCGGCGGGGGCCGCCGCACCGTGACCGTCGCGAGCGAGATGCCGCGGTCGCGCACCGCGGGGTCGGCTCGTTTGTGTTCGGCGATGATCACGATGTTCGGCGGGCCGACACAGTTCGACGGGTGTTGCGACGGCGTGACCTTGTCGCCCCGGGTCACCATCACCCGCACGTGAACGTCGTCGACCATGCCATTGGCCGCGAGCAACGCCTCGATCGTCGCCGTCATGGCGCCCCGGTCGATCCCGGGATCGAGCGAGACCTGCTCGAGCCCGCCGAAGAGCCGATCGAGATGTCGGTCGAGGTAGGCCAGCTCACCGTGGTGGAGACGGATGCCCTCCCAGATCCCGTCACCGACGAGGAACCCGGAATCGAAAACGGAGATCCGGGCCTCGGCACGAGGCACCAGATCTCCGTTGATCGAGATGAGGATGTCGGCGTTGCGGGGATCCGGAACGGCCGAATGCGTGCTGGGCGGCTTCATGCCGCCCAGTGTTTCATGCTGCGCAGTTGTTCATGCTGCGCAGTTGTTCATGCTGCGCAGTGTCGGGGGCTCAGCGCCCGGAGCGGTGGATCGCGCCACCGGTGAGGAAACCGGGGCCGACCTGCTCGAACTTCTCGCCCTCCTGCATGCGCTGCTCCCAGGCCACGGTCTCGGCCCGGCCGACCACCATGTGATGGACCTCGTCCGGGCCGTCGGCGAAGCGCAGGGTCCGCATCGAGGCGTACATCCGGGACAGCGGGGTCCAGTCCGACACGCCGAGGCCACCGTGCATCTGCATCGCGGCGTCGATGATGTCGCACACCTTCTCGGGCACGAGCGCCTTGATGGCCGACACCCAGATGCGGGCTTCGGCGTTGCCGAGCTCGTCCATCGCCTTGGCGGCCTGCAGGACGATGAGGCGCATCTGTTCGATGTCGATCCGGGCCCGGGAGATGGTCTCCATGTTGTGGCCGAGCTTCACGATCGGTCGGCCGAAGGCCTCACGGGTCATCGAGCGGGTGAGCATCAGATCCATCGCTCGCTCGGCTTGGCCGATGGCGCGCATGCAGTGGTGGATGCGGCCGGGGCCGAGGCGGACCTGGCTGATCTCGAAGCCGCGTCCCTCACCGAGGAGGATGTTCTCCTTCGGCACACGCACGTTGTCGAGCTTGATGTGCATGTGACCGTGCGGGGCATCGTCGTTGCCGAACACCGTCATGGCACCGAGGATCTTGACGCCCGGATTGTCCATCGGCACGAGGATCTGGGACTGGCGGCGGTGGGGCGGGCCGTCGGGGTTGGTGACGACCATGCAGATCATCACCTTGCAGCGGGGGTCGCCGGCGCCGGACGTCCAGTACTTCTCGCCGTTGATCACCCACTCCTCGCCGTCGAGCTCGGCGAGGGTCGAGATGTTCTTCGCGTCCGAGGAGGCGACGTTGGGCTCGGTCATGCCGAAGCACGACCGGATCTCACCGGCGAGCAGCGGCTCGAGCCACTGCTTCTTCTGCTCCGGGGTGCCGACCCGCTCGAGCACTTCCATGTTGCCGGTGTCGGGCGCCGAGCAGTTGAGGCACTCCGATGCGAGCGGGTTCTTGCCGAGCTCGGCGGCGATGTAGGCGTAGTCGAGGTTCGACAGGCCCTCGCCGGTCTCCGCATCCGGGAGGAAGAAGTTCCAGAGGCCCTGCTCCTTGGCCTTGGCCTTGATGCTGTCGAGCAGCTCGAGCTGGCCTTCGCCGTAGCCCCAGTGCTCGGCCCGGCCCTCACCGAGACGATGGAACTCGGGCGTCATCGGGTCGACTTCTTCGATGATGAACTTCTTCACCGCGTCGAACAGCGGTCGGACCTCCTCCGACATCCGCAGGTCGTACATGTCGACGGTCTTGTTCATCCCAGCCGGTGCCATTTGGGTCCCCCTCGAGGCGTTGCGATCGGCTCCGACCCTAGGCCAGGCGTCTGGTCGATCGGAATTCCTCGTGCCGGGGCATGCCTCGTTCGTCCATGGGGTTCGGTCAGACTGCAGACACGTCGAGTACCGACGGCCACGAGGAGGCCCGCGATGCGACCCAACGTTCCCGACACACCTGCGTGGAACGCGCTCGTCGAGCACGCCGAGGAGCTCGGCGAGTTCGACCTCCGAGCGGCGTTCGCCGCCGATCCCGAACGTGCGTCGGCCATGACGGTCGACGGTGCCGACCTCACCCTCGACTACTCGAAGCACCTGGTCACGGCCGACACGATGTCGTTGCTGGTGGCACTGGCGACCGAGGCCGACGTCGAGGGGCACCGAGCGGCGATGTTCGGTGGGGAGCACATCAACGCCACCGAGGATCGGGCCGTGCTCCACACCGCGCTGCGCGCTCCGGCCGACGTGTCGATGTCCGACGCCGCCGACTCGGGCGAGAACGTCGTCGACGACGTGCACGACGTGCTCGATCGGATGGCCGCCACCGCCACCCGGATCCGCGACGGCGAGTGGCTGGGGCACTCGGGCGAGTCGATCCGTACGGTCATCAACATCGGCATCGGCGGGTCGGACCTCGGTCCGGTCATGGCGACGGCCGCCCTGGCCGCGTTCACGGCGGACCACCTCGACACCCGCTTCGTGTCGAATGTCGATGGCGACGATCTCGGCGAGGCGCTGCGTGGGGTCGACCTCGCCCGCACGCTGTTCATCGTGGCCTCCAAGACCTTCACGACGCAGGAGACACTGGCCAACGCCGGCGAGGCCCGGGCCCGCCTCGTCGAGTACTTCGACGGTGACGACTCGGCCGTGGCGGCACACTTCCTCGCGCTGTCGACCAACGCCGAGGGCGTCGCCGCGTTCGGCATCGACACCGACAACATGTTCGGCTTCTGGGACTGGGTCGGCGGCCGCTACAGCCTCGACTCCGCCATCGGGATGAGCCTCATGATCGCCATCGGCCCCGAGGCGTTCCGAGCCATGCTCGCCGGCTTCCGGGCGATGGACGAACACTTCCTGAACGCCCCGCTCGAGCGCAATCTGCCTGTCCTGATGGGGGTCCTCGGCGTCTGGTACCGGAACCTGCTCGGCCTGTCGACACTCGCCGTGCTTCCGTATGTGAACGACCTGGCCCGCTTCCCGGCCTACCTCCAGCAGCTCGACATGGAGTCCAACGGCAAGCGCATCCGCCTCGACGGCGAACCGGTCGTGGGGGAGACGGGCCCCATCGTCTGGGGCGAGCCCGGCACCAACGGCCAACATGCCTTCTACCAACTGCTGCATCAGGGCACGACCGTCGTCCCCGCCGACTTCATCGGGGTGCTCCAGCCCCACCACGACATCGGGGAACACCACGACCTGCTCATGGCGAACCTGTTCGCCCAGACCGAGGCCCTCGCGTTCGGCAAGACCGCCGACGAAGTCCGGGCCGAGGGTGTGGCGGAGCACCTGGTGGCCCACAAGACCTTCCCGGGCAACCGGCCCACGTCGACGCTGATCGCACCGAAACTCAGCCCGCACCTGCTCGGGCAGCTCGTGGCGCTCTACGAACACAAGGTGTTCGTCCAAGGTGTGATCTGGGGGATCAACAGCTTCGATCAGTGGGGAGTGGAGCTCGGCAAGGTGCTGGCCAAGCGACTCGTCGCCGAGATCCAAGCGGACGACCCCGCACCCGTCACGAGCCATGACTCGTCGACCAACGCACTCGTCGAGCGCTATCGGGCGGCTCGTCGAGCGCGCCTCGGGTGAACCGCCTGGCGGCCGCGCTCCCGACGATCGCCCCGGGCCTGTTCGTCCTGTTCTGGTCGACGGGTTTCATCTCGGCCCGCTATGCGACCGACGACAACGGTCCGCTGGCCTTCCTCACGGTCCGGCTCCTGATCGCCGGATCGGTCATGTGGTGGCTGGCCCACCGGTCGACCGAACCGAGGTTGACCCCCACGCAACACCGATCGAGCACCGTCACCGGCCTCGGCATGCACGCGGCCTACCTCGGCGGGGTCTGGGTGGCGATCGACCGCGGCATGACGGCGTCGCTGTCGTCGTTGATCGCCGGCCTGCAGCCCGTGCTCGTCGCACTGCTCGCGGCCGTGCTTCTCCGCGAGCGGGTCCGTGGCCCACAGTGGTTCGGTGTCGCACTCGGATTCGCCGGCGTCGTCTGGTTCACGGTCGACCAGACGATCGGCCGGGACATCTCGGTGCCGACGGTCTCGTGGGTCGTATCGATCATCTCCCTGGTCGGCATCGTCGCCGGCACGCTCTGGCAACGCCACGCCAACAGCGGCGTCCCCTTGCTCGGCGGCACGGCAACGCAGTACCTGACCTCGTCGGTCGTGCTGGGCGCGCTGGCCCTCACGGTCGAGCGGGAGCCGATCACCATCACACCGACGGCGGTGTTCGCCTTGGTCTGGGCGGTCGTCCTGCTGAGTTTCGGGTCAACACTGACGCTGCTCTGGCTCCTGCAGCGGGGGGAGGCGTCGCGGGTCTCGGCGCTGGTCTTCCTGACACCGCCGCTGTCGGCCATCGAGGCCTTCGTCCTCTTCGACGACCCGATCGGGATCGCGGCGGTCGCGGCGCTGGCCGTCACCGCCGTGGGAGTCTGGCTGGTGTTGCGGACTCCTTCGACGAGCCCTGCGTAGGGTGCGCTGATGCCGCTGCTGCTCGGGGTGCTGGCCAGCCTCTTCATCGGGATCTCGGACACCTGCGGGCGCGCGAGTTCCCGCCGCGCCGACTCGATCAGCCATGTCTCGACCCAGATGCTCGTCGGGGTGTTCGTGACATTCCCGCTCGTGGTGGCCCTCGGGTCGGAGCCGATCGGTCGTGACCTCGTGTCTGGAGCCGGATCGGGTGTCGCTGTCGCCTGTGGACTCGCCGTCGTCTACCACGCGATGGCCGCGGCATCGTCGAGCGTCGTCGCACCGATCGCCGCGGTCATCGCCGCACTCCTGCCACTGGTCTGGGACCTCATGACCGGTGGATCGTTGACTGCCCTGAGCGGCCTGGGATGCGCCCTGGCGGTCGTCTCGCTCGCGCTGTCGTCCATGACCGGGGATCTGGGCGACCGACTCCGCAGTGGGGTCACACTGGCGATCGCCGGTGGCGCCCTGTTCGGCCTCGCCATCGTGCTCGTTGCCGACACCTCCGAAGCGAGTGGCGCCTGGCCCGCCAACATCCAGCGGGTGACGGGGTTCGTCTCGATGGTGGTGCTCGCCCGGATGCGGAACGTGCCGGTGTTCCTGCCCACCGGAGTCCGTCGGTTCGGGTTGGCCGGCGGGGTGGCCGGCGGTCTCGGCATGGTCGCCTGGGCCGTGGGTGCCCAGCAGGGTGATCTCGGAACGGTGTCGGTCGTGAGCTCGACGTACCCCGCCGTGGTCGTCGTGCTCGCCACGCTGTTCGACGACGACACCATCCGCTGGTGGCAGGCGGTCGGCATCGTGGGCGCGATCGCCGGTACGGCGCTCATCGCCCTGGGTGGCTGATCCTCAGATCGGGGGTGTCCCGGCCGACAGGAGTGCATGCCGGTCAGCGAGATCCTGCAGGGGCCCGACGTCGCTGCGGCCGATGACGCCAGGCGGCTCCTCGTGGTCGAGGACAACGAGGTCTTCACCGAGATCGTGCGTGAAGCCCTCCCTGGAACGGCGTGGACGGTGATCGACTGTCCCGACCTGGCCACGGCCGAGACCGCGGTGCGCGAAGAGACCTTCGACGTGGTGCTGCTGGATCTCGGTCTTCCCGACTCGCTCGGCGAAGCCACCTTCGACCGGATGTCGAGCCTCGTCGGCCAGACACCGGTCGTCATCATGACGAACGACGGCATGCGCGACCTCGGCCGCCGCCTCGTGCGTCGCGGCGCCGCCGACTTCATCGCCAAAGGGGACTTCGACCCGGAACACCTCCGATGGGCGCTCGATGCGGCGTTCGATCGGCGGGCCCACGCCGACGAGGCCCGCTCGGCGCGCATCGCCGCCCTCCTCGCGTCCGAGCGCCAACGCATCGCCCGAGACCTGCACGACGACGTCATCCAACAGATCTTCGCGGCGCTTCTCGAGCTCGCCCGGATCGATCGGGACGCGGGCGAGATCGATCGCATCGAAGTGCTCCTCGACGGGGCGATCGACGATCTGCGCCACGCGCTCGATCAGATGCGATCCGATGGCGAACTCCGGCTCACCGAACGACTCCAACTCGTGTGCGACCAGCTGTCCGCCTCCAGCGGGCGATCGATCGACCTCCGCCTCTGCCAGCGCCTCGACGAGGTCGACGACCGGCTCGGGCGGGCCATCGTCGCGGTCGTCCGCGAAGGCACGACCAACGCGATCCGCCATGCCAGAGGACGGATCTCGGTGTCGCTGCGGGCGGATCGTGGACTGGAGGTGGAGATCCGATCCGGGCCGCCGACGAAGACGACGACACACGATCCGCGATCGTTCGGACTGGCCGGTCTCCACGACCGAGCCGGGGAGTTCGGGGGCCACTGCGAGTTCCGCCGCGATGACGCGGGTGCGGTACTCCGATGGTCGACACGGCCGGCGCGATGACGACCGCGCCGCCGACCATCGGCGCGATGCCGGGGGCGGTTGCGTTGATCTCGCTTCGGCGGTCCGACCAGGACCCGATCACGGTGAGCGAGACGATCGAACACCTCGACGAGGTCGTGCGATCGCTGCTGCGTGAGGACGATGGCCTCCGACGCCTGCCGAGCGGCGACATCGTCATCTCGACCGAACTGACCGAGCACCAGGCCGAACGGTTCGCCCGCCGCCTCGCCGAGGCACTGCGCCGACTCGCACCGAGTTGGGCCCGCGATCGCATCGGTGTCGCGATCGTGCTCTCCGGGCCGGGTTCCGACCACGACACCATGATCCGGGAGGCTCACCGGGCCCTCGCCGACCCCACGACAACCGGGGCCCCGGTCCTGGTCGATGCACCGGACCGCCGTGACGGCGACATCGCACATCTGATCACCGGCAGACTGCAACGCCCCGGCTTCGACGCGACGGCCGAACCGATCGACGACCTGGTGACCGGCCATCGGCTCGGCCTCCAGGTGCTCCCGCTTCTGCGTTCCCCCAATGGGGCCGAGCTGCCGGCCTGGCGCTTCGCCCAGGTCGCGCAGCGTGAGGGGCTCGCAGTGGACATCGACCACCGGACCCGACGAGCGGCTCTGTCGGCTCTCGCGGACATCCCGACCCACCAGGTCATGGCCTTCAACGTGTCGAGCGACAGCCTCCGGTCCCCGGTCGCCGTCGCCCGGATCTGCCGCGACCTCGCCACCACGGGCAGAGCCGCCGACCGCTTCGCGATCGAGATCCCCGAGACCGCCGCCGGCCATCCCATGGTGATGCGCTCGGTCCGGCGACTCGCGCAGGCGGGGCATCAGATCTGGCTCGACGACTTCGGACGGCGAGTCGGCTCGATCGCCGCGCTCACGTCGATGCCGATCACCGGCCTCAAGCTCCACCACCGCGCACTCGAACACATCGCCAATCGACGCGACGAACCGTTCGGTCGCCAGGTCGCCAAACTGATCGCCACCGCGGACCATGTCGTGGCCACCGGCCTCCACTCGGCCCGACGCATCGATCTGGCAGCTGATCTCGCCATCCATCTCGGCCAGGGTCGGGCTGTCGCCGCCGGGCGACGCCTCGGGGCCGGCGCATGAACGAGACCGCTGCAGCGATCTGCCGGTTCGGCATCGTCGACGACCACGGCATCGTACGCCGGGCGTTGATCGCTCTGCTCGAGGAGGACGGACGGCGCCGATGTGTCGGCGAGGCCGACTCGGTCCACGGGGGACGGCGGCTCATCGATGCCGTGCCGCTCGATGTCGTCATGGTCGACCTGGACCTGCCCGACGGGCACGGTCTCGACGTCGTCCGCGTCGCCGCCAAACGGGGGCTGCCGAGCATCGTGCTGACCGGTGCGGCCGGACCAGAAGGCTGTGAGCTGGCGATCGAGGCCGGCGCCACCGGCTACATGCTGAAGAACTCACGTCCGGTTCGACTCCTCGACGCCATCGATCGCTGCGCCGCCGGCGAGGTGGTGCTCGACGAGCTCGCCGCGGCCCATCTCGCCCGCCGCCTGCGCGGCGCGGACCCCCTCCCCGTCCCGTTCGAGGATCTCGACGGACGCGAGACGATCGCGCTCGCCGCGCTGACCCGCGGCGAGAACACCGCGCAGATCGCACGCCGTCTGCGCATCGGGGCCGGCTCGGCGAGGCGCCTGATCGCCGGGCTCGTACACCGACTCGGTTTCGTGGACCGGACCGCGCTGATCCTCGCGGCCGTGCCCCACGCGGAGGCGCTCGACCAGGTCGCGCGTCGCGCCGAGGATCGCGAGGCACCTCGCGCCGGTCAGCGGCGGGGTTAGGAGCGGAGTCAGGAACCGAGCAGGCGCCGGACCACGGCCTCGGCGTCCGAACGCATCCGTCGGATGCCGATCGGGTGGCAGAGCGTCGCCAGTTCCGTCAGTCGGTCACCTTCTGCCAGGAGCGGCAGCACCTCACGGTCGGTACCGGTGGCGGTCCGGTCCTGCCAGCCGGGAGCTCGTGCCGACGCAGCCGAGCCCACCAGACGTAGGAACCCGAGCCAGTGGGCATCAACGAGCTCCGGCCGATCATCGGCGAGGTCACGCATGAGGTCGTGCACGCGACCGTACGCGAGTCCCAGCGCCTCGGTCTCGGCGTCGTTGAGGAACGAGCGGCCGTTGACCGCCACCAGACGCTGGAACTCGGGGGAGCCGAGGTCTTCGGCCGGCCCGGCGGGCAGGCCGGCGCGGTGCAGCGCCGACATCGCCGTCGCCAGGTTCGAGAGCCGCCGGGCCGCGCTCACGACCTCGATCACGTTCGACATCGCCACGCACGCACGGCCACGCCGACCCGGGACACGATCCGCTACGCGGCCGGACGGGCGAACCCGATCGATGCGGACGTCCCACCGTCCGACCCGGTCTCGATGTCGAACGTGGCGCCATGTCCCCGGAGGATCCGGCGGGTCAGCGCCAGGCCGGTACCGGAACGTCCCGGGCGGAACACCGTCGCATGCCGGGGAAGACCGGGACCGTTGTCACTGATCACGACCGAGAGGTCGAGCGCCGAGGAGACCGAGGTGATCTCGACCCGCGGGGCGGCGGTCGCTCCACGATGGCGGATGGCGTTGCCGATGAGATTCTGGAAGACCCGCACGAGTTGATCGCGGTCACCCAGGACCGCGGGGAGGTCCCCGACGATGATCTCCACCCCCGAACTCGCGATCGATGCTTCGAGCAACGCGATCGCCCGATCGACCACATCTCCCAGCTCGACGTGTTCGACCACCGGGTCGCCGAGGGACACCAGACGGGAGTACGCCTCGGACATCTCCTCGAGTTCTCTCGCCGCCTCGACGATGCGCTCGAGCAAGACCGCCTCGCGATCGTCGAGGTCGCAGCGGCGGCGGAGCAGACCCAGACCCTGTCGGATCGTGCGCATCGGCTCCACGAGGTCGTGACGCATGAACGAGGCGAACGAACGGAGATCGGTGTTGGCACGCTCGAGGCGTCGCTGTGCCCGCATCGCCTGTCGGCGGAGATCGTCGTTGGACGCGGCGAGTTCACGTTCGGGCCGCAATCGTCGCCCGGTGAGGAGCAGGTGGCCGGTGCCCAGGGGCTGGACGGCGATCCGCACCGGAACCGGGTCACCGGCTCTGCGATCGAGGAGTGCGAGCTCGCGACCGCTTGCTCGGAGCCGCACGACGTCGACGAGCGTGCGAGCGTCGTCTCCGGCGAGATCGACGAGGTCGAGCCCTCCACCGTCCGGCGGAAGACCGAGGACTCGGCTGGCCACGGGGTTCGCGGCGACGACCGCGCCATCGTCGCTGACCACCACCATGAGCGCCAGGCCCGCGTCGAACACAACACCGAACGGCACCGACGCCCAGGCCGTCCGGTCTGCGTGTCGACCGGGACGTGACGCGTGGGCAAGCTCACTCATGCTCACCCATCGGCATCGACACCGATTCCCCGAAGCTGGGGAGCCGGCGATGAGCCGAACGACCCACCCGGTCGGACCTCCGGGGTGATCCAACTCCGTCGGCCGGGACGATCGTCCCGACCCTGTGTGGGCCGAACGACCCGGTGGGATGCGCGATGTGCGCGCGGTGCCTGCGTCGAGCGATGCGTCGCGCCAAACCTGCAACCGACGGTTGCCGTGGCTACGACCATGGCAACGAAGCGCATCCACATCGGCACCATCGATCCCGATGTCCACGGATTCCGTTGGTGCACGTCGACCGCTCGGGCACGACTGTTCCGGCGGACCGAGGTCGGCGCCGCCGTGGCCGTCCTCGTGTGGCGAGCGCCGTCGTCGCCGCTGGTCGCCCTGGTCGCGCTCTCCGTCGTGACCGTTGCGATCGTCCTGGAGCGTGGCTCCGACGCCGACGAAGACGCCGTGCACGTCACACACTTCGTGCTCACGGCGTTCATGGTCGAGGCCACGTTCGAACGGCTCCCGACCCACATCGGCGACGGCCTGCTCGCCGGCGCCCCGCTGTGGCTGGCGGTGCCGATCCTCGTCGTGGTGATGGACGGCGTGCAGTACCTGTCGCATCGCACGGCCCATGCGTTCACCCCGCTCTATGCGCTGCACGCCACCCATCACCTCGGCGGCCGATTCCGGGTCGGTCTGGCCGCCCACCGGCACCCGGTCGCCGACTGCATCGAGCGTCTACCCGGCATCGCCGTGCTCGGTCTGCTCGGGGCGGAACCACTCGCCGTCAGCGCCACGCTCGGCGTGATGCTGGTGTGGGGGCTCATCACCCATGCCCACCGACTCGAGGGGCGCTTCCCGAGCTGGGCGAGCCTCGTCCTCGTCACGCCCGAGGTCCATCGCCAGCATCACGACGTCCACGAGGGAACCAATCTCGGCGGAGTCCTCACCGTGTGGGATCGTGTGGCGGGCACCTGGGCCGAACCGGAGACGGCGGCGTTCGCCGACGTCGACCCGGGCGCTCGAACCTGGGTCGAGGACATGTTCACCCCCGTGCGGGTCTACCGACACCTCTCGACGGCGACACCGTCGGCCGTGGCGAGGGTCGAGACCGACGGCCGTGTCACCGACGGCCGTCCGGAGCTCGTGGGGTCATGACCGAGACCGCTGCAACGACGAACGGGGCGGCCATGCGGCCGCCCCGTTCGTTACTCCACCCGGAGGTGGATCTCAGTTCTGTCGGATCACCAGCTCTGGCGGCCCACACGGAGAGCGGTGTCGCCGGTGCATGCGGCAGCGTTGCGGGTCAGGCCGTAGCGGGTGTCGCCGTTCTCACGGAGACGGATGAGGTGGCACATGCCGGAGTCCGACATCGATGCCGCGCCCCAGTTGAGGCCGGTCGCGTCCACCGAGATCGACACCGAGTTCGGGTCGTCCGAGGCGGTCGTGCCGGCGAGCCAGGTCACCTCGGGTTCGGCTCGCCGCATCTCGGCCACGGTGGCGTCGACGAATTCGGCATCGTCGGTGTAGATCACCATCGCGGTGGTCTGGGCTGTCCGCAGCGAGGTCTGGGCGGCACGGTCCTGGGCACGGGTACGGGCACCGAGGAAGGTCGGCACACCGATGGCGAGGAGGATGCCGATGATCAGGACGACCACCATCACCTCGACCAGGGTGAAACCGGACTCTTCACGGCGGCGCTGCAAGGCCTTCTCCATGATTCGTTTCTCCTGAATGGCTTGATCACGGGTCACCGGACTGGTGGCCGTCACGAACCCATCGGAATGGGGGATCCGGCCCCCATAGTCCGGGTGGACCATTTCGGGTCGACTCACCCACGACCCATCGGCGCCGGGGGCCTACTGGACCAGATCGATGATCCGGAACATCGGCAGGTAGAGCGCCACGACCATGCCCCCGACGATCAAGCCGATCACGGCCATCAGCAGCGGTTCGATCAGCGCGCTGAATCCAGCGACCGACGCATCGACCTCCTCCTCGAACGACGTGCCGACGATGTCGAGCATCTGATCGAGTGAGCCGGTCTCCTCACCGACGGTCACCAGCTGGATGACCATCGCGGGGAAGATCTCGTGGCGTGCCAGATTGGGGGCGATCGCTTCACCTCGCCGAACGGCGTCCTCGCACTCGGCGACGGCTCGCTCGACCACGGAGTTCCCGACCGTCTCGGCCGTGATCCGGAGGGTGCCGAGCACGGGAACCCCGGCTCGGGTGAGCACCGACATCGTCCGACCGAACCGGGCGATGGCGGACTTCCGCAGCAGCGATCCCACCAGCGGCAGCCGGAGGGTCGCGGCGTGCCATCGATGTCGGCCCGAGTCGGTCCGGATCCAACGACGGACCAGGACCACCGTCGCGCCCACGCCGACCACGACGAACGGCAGACGTGTGGTCAACACCTCGGACAACCCGACGAGCATCCGTGTGGGCAGGGGGAGTGTGCCGCCCAGGTCGTCGTAGATCCCGGCGAAGATCGGGACGACGAAGACCAACATCGCCGTGATGACGCCGACGATCATGACGAGGACGGCGGTGGGGTAGGCGAGTGCCGACCGGATCTTCTGACGAACCGCCACCTGCTTTTCGAGGGTCGCGGCGAGCTGGAGCAACACGACGTCGAGCGCACCGGCGGCCTCCCCGGCGCGGACCATCGACACGAAGAAGTGGTCGAAGACCTTCGGGTGGCGCCCGATGGAGTCACTCAGGGCGTCACCGGCCTCGATGTCGGTGCGAACCTGTTCGAGCGTCGACTGCAGCAGCGGATTGTCCGCCTGGCTCGACAGAACCGACAGTGAACGGAGCAGCGGCACACCCGCGCTGACCATGGTGGCGAACTGCCGTGCCAGCACGGCCAGCTCACCGGGCTTGACCTTCTTGCCGAACCCGGGCACCGACAGCTCCCGTCCGGCGACGTCGGCCTTCGCCGAGCGGACCCGGACCGGGCGGAGCCCCAGCCGGCGGAGTCGAGCGACGGCGTCGGCCTCGGAGAGCGAGGTCATGCGTCCGGTGCGCATCTCGCCGGCTTGATCGAGCGCCCGGTATTCGAAGGGTCGCGCCGCCTCGGGCCCGGACTCCCCACGACGACCGAGGCGTCGAGGCACCCCTGCGCCCACCTCGTTCGTGGTGGTCGGAGTGTCGGGCCCGGAGGCGATGGCCGTCATCGCCGCACCAGTTCGTCGAACATCGCCGGGTCCTGGACGAGACGCCGGGCGTGGCCCGCATCGATCCGACGCTGCCGCACGAGCGACGCGAGCGACTGGTCGAGGGTGTGCATGCCCTCGTCCGAGCCGGTCTCGAGCACACCACGCAACAGATGGATCTTGTCGTCGCGCACCAGGTTCCGGACCGCCGAGTTCGAAGTCATCACCTCGGTGGCCACGACCCGCCCGCCCTGCAGGTTCGGAACCAGGTGCTGGGAGATCGAACCCTGCAGCGACAGGGCGAGCTGGCTGCGGATCTGTGATTGCTGGTCGCCGGGAAAGACGTCGATGATCCGGTTCACCGCACTCGTGGCGTCGGAGCTGTGCAGGGTCGCCAGGACGAGGTGTCCGGTCTCGGCCGCCGTGAGTGCGGTTCGGATCGTCTCGAGGTCGCGGAGCTCCCCGATCAGGATGACGTCCGGGTCCTGTCGCAGCGCATGCCGGATCGCCGAGGCGAACGACTCGGTGTCCGCTCCCACCTCGCGCTGCTGGATGACGGATCGGACCGGCGTGTGCCGGTATTCGATCGGGTCCTCGACGGTGATGATGTGTGCGCTTCGTTCCCGGTTGATCTTCGACACCATGGCCGCGAGCGTCGTCGACTTGCCGGAACCGGTCTGGCCGGTGACCAACACGAGGCCGCGAGGCAGATCGGCCAACCGGTCCACGATCGGCGGCAGGCCCAGTTCGCCGAGATCGGGAACGACGTTCGGGATGATGCGGAACGCCGCCGAGAGTGAACCGGTCTCGGCGAAGACGGCACCACGCACCCGTTGTGCGTGCGCTCCGGGCCCGAACGAGAGGCCGAAGTCCAGGTCGCCGGTGTCGGCCAGACGTCGTCGTTGGGCGGGGGAGAGCCCGGACTGGAGAAGCTGATCGAGCTGACCTGGTTCGAACGGTGTGACGCCGGCGAGGGGACGCAATGCCCCGGAGATCCGGAGATACGGCGGCAATCCGGCGCAGAGGTGCAGGTCGGACGCCTCGGCCTCGATGGCGGTGGCCAGCAGGTCGAGCAGCCCCGTCGACGACGCGGCAGGCAACGGGCTGTCCGCCGACTCCACGCCGTCGTCCGCCGGACCGGTGTCGCGTCCTGTCACCATCGTCGACGCTGCCGGCGTCGTGTCTCCGAGCGCCGCGCTCAGCCAGGCTTCGGCTTCGGCATCCAGGGGCGCGCCACCAGCGGATCGAGGATCGTTGCTCACGCGGTTCCCATCGGTCCCGCCCGAAGTCTGATGAGTCGCGTCACCCATCCTCATGACCGGCGTGTCTGGGCCGACGGGATCGCGGTGACCCGCACGGCTGCCCCACCTCGACGTCGTCTCGGCGAGATCCTCGTCGAGCTCGGCATCGTGACCGACGATCAGATCTCACAGGCACTCGAGCTGCCCCGGGCCGGCAACGAGCGCCTCGGCGACGTGCTCCTGCGCGAAGGGCTCGTCCAGCCCCGCGATCTTCTCCGGGCGCTCGCGAGCCAGTACGACCTCGAGTTCGTCGACCTCGACGACCATCCCCTCGACGCCGATCTCACCCAGGCCGTGCCGGTGCACCTCTCGCGCCGACACCGCGCCATCCCGGTCTGGCGGGCCGACGGTCGGATCGTGGTCGCCATGGCCAACCCGGCCGACGTGCTCGCGTTGGACGACATCCGGAGCGCACTCGGCGAGCGCGTCCGGCCGGTCATGGCCGACGGGCGCCAGATCAGTGCGGTGATCGACCGGCTCGGGCACTCCGACACCCGCGTGCAGGAGGCCATCGAGGCCGCGGTCGACAATGCCGCCGCGAACGCCGTCGTCGAGTCGCAGCCGACCGAGACCATCGAGGTCGAGGAGAAGGCCCCGATCGTCAAATTCGTCGAGCTGTTGCTCTCGAAGGCGGTCCAGGAGCGGGCGTCCGACATCCACATCGAGCCCACGGCCGACAGTCTCCGGATCCGGTTCCGAGTCGACGGCGTGCTCCACGAGGCCATGGCACCACCGCGCTCACTGCAGAACGGGATCATCTCCCGGATCAAGGTGATGGCCGACATCGACATCGCCGAGAGGCGCCTTCCCCAGGACGGTCGGGTGACGACGGTGGTGGGCGAGCAGTCGGTCGACCTCCGTGTCGTGACCCTCCCGACCGTGCACGGAGAGGCCGCCGTGTTGCGGATCCTCCGCAACGACGACATCGGCGCCGGCCTCGAGAACCTCGGATTCCTGCCCGGCCAGCTGGACCGCTTCCGCTCGGCCATCGACCGTCCCTGGGGTGCGATCCTGGTGACGGGACCGACGGGTTCGGGCAAGTCGACGACGCTCTACGGTGCCATCGAGGAGCTGAAGGACACGACCCGCAACATCGTGACCGTCGAGGACCCGGTGGAGCGTCGCATGAGCGGCGTCAAACAGGTCCAGGTGAACACCAAGGCCGGACTCAGCTTCGCGAACGCCCTGCGAGCCTTCCTCCGAGCGGATCCCGACGTCATGCTCGTCGGCGAGATCCGCGACGGGGAGACCGCGACGATCGCGGTCGAGGCGTCGCTCACGGGTCACCTCGTGTTGTCGACGTTGCACACCAACAACTCCGCGTCGACGCCGATGCGCCTCATCGAGATGGGGGTCGAGCCGTTCCTGGTCACCTCGGCCGTGTCCGCCGTCGTCGCCCAACGTCTCGCCCGTCGACTCTGTGATCGGTGCCGAATCGGTCGTGAGATGACGCTCGACAAGGGCGTCGACGCCGGCATCCCCGAGCACTTCTTCGACGACGGCCCGCTCGAGCTGTTCCATCCCGCCGGCTGCGAGGCCTGCGGCCACACGGGCTATCGCGGTCGGTTCGCCATCCACGAGGTGATGGTGATGACCGACGAGCTCGCCGAGTTGATCCTCCATCGTGCGACCGCCGAGGACGTCGAGCGGCTCGCCATCGAGCAGGGACTGTCCACGCTGCGCCACGACGGACTGACCAAGGTCGCCGACGGCCTCACCTCACTCGAAGAACTGCTGCGCGTCACCGGCTGAGCCATCTGCGACTCTTCCGCTCGACCGCGACACCACCGGTGGGCGTGCCCGTTCGCCGCTCACGGACGAGGCGTCACCGGCTCCCAGCCGGTCAGCTCGAACGAGACCTCACCGGTGTCGGCGATCGCGGCATCGTCGTCCACGGTGAGGAACGCACCGTCGGACTGCAGGAACGTGCCGATCACCAGAGAGCCGCGAAGAGCGAAGGCGTCGGTGCGCAGCGTGCGGCCCGGTGCGTTGACGACGCCCTTCATGAGCGTGAACTCCGCTGAGAACCCGGCCGGGGCCGAGTCGGCATCGATCGTGAGCTGCAGCTCCGAGGCATCGAGGTCCTCGTTGATCCGGGCACCGTCGAGGACCACCTCGACCCTCGGTCCGACGTGGATGACGAGCGGCCCGTTGTCGACGAAGACCCGGTCGACGAACGTCACCGGCGTCGAGGGGTCGAGGCAGACATACGGTGTGCCGGCCCGCCCGTTCACCCTGCCGGTGAACACCCCATCGCTCGGGCACGCCTGGATCGGCGGCGGGGGAACGACGACGGGGTCGATCGTCACCGCCTCGCTCAACGGGATCGGATTGTCGCAGCCCGTACACGACGCGGCCGGTCCGGCCAGCTCCTGACGGTCACCCAGGCCGGAGCCGATCGACGAGATCGTCCCGTTGGTCCCGATCGTGCCTTCGATGATGCCCGTGTTGTTCGACAGGCGCAGCGCGTCGACGGCGAACAGCGTCCGGGGCGGCGCGACCGATCGGGACACGAGTGCCTGGAGCGCTCGCCGTCCCTCGCCGTCGCCCGCCTCCGCATAGAGCGACCAGCTCCCATCGGCGTTGCGGGTCGCATCCCACGCCAACGGCATCTCGTCCGGCGTCCCGGCACCGACGACATCGCTCCCGCTGAAACTCGACGTCGCCCCGAGGTCGATGCGCACCATCGCCTCGGCCAGGGCGATCTCGGCCGCGGCGGTGGCGCCGGACCGCTCACCGTCGCGGCGGGTGTCCCGGAGTCCGTCGAGCGATCGGATGACGAGGGCACTGGACGCCAGCACCACGATCATGAGCACGAGCATCGTCAGCGCGACGCCGCCGCGCTCACCGACCCGCCATCCGGGCCGTGGTGTCCAGCTCAACACGGCGTGTCCGATCGGTGCCCCAGCGCGAACAGCGCGGTCTCGCCTCGTCGACGATCATGACCAACGACGGCGAGTTCGACCTCGATCGCCGTCGTGCACGCGGCGAGTCGTTCCGCGCTCACCGCCCGACTGTCCAGCACCGCACCCGTCTCATCGAGGAAGCGGAACGGCACCACGGTCTCGTCCGCATCGACGAGCACGTCCGCTCGGTCCCGCTCCAGGCCCGCACCACCCCGGATCCGGAACCGGACCAGATGATCGGCGTCGAACCGCCAACGCACGACCTCGGCCGCACCGGTCGAGTCCAGGCGCTCGAGCATGAGCACCTCGTCCGACGACGAACCGGACCCGACCGGTCCGTTGCCCGTCACGGCCAGACGGGAGCGCCGGATGTCGACCCCCAACTGATCGAATGCGCGGTCGAGATCCGCCAACTGGTCGATGCGTTCGGTCTGATCAGCGTCCACGGCGAGCGACGAACGCAGGATGGTCAGCAGCGGCACCACGAGCAATGCCGAGATGGCGACCACGGTCATCACCTCGGTGAGGCTCGTTCCGCGCTGGCAGGATGCCGTCCCGGCGCTCACGGGCCGAACTCCGGGCGCAACGCAGTGGACTGTTCGACGGTGTGCGGACCGACGTCGTCGTCCCAGGCCACCTGCACCCGCACGCGCCGGTAAGCCTCGTCGTCGGTGCGCCCGGCCACGGTCACCGAGCGCCACACGACCTCGGTGACCACCGTGAAGTCGACCTCGTCGACCGTCACGACCCGTCGGGGCTGCAGCACACTCCCCGGCACGACGACGGTGAGATCACCGTCGACCCGGACCCGGAACCCAGGCACCGCGGGATCGAAGCCGACCAGCGCGGGATCGAGCCCACGAAGACGTTCGATCTCGTTCTCCGCCAGGCGATTCGCATCGGCACGGGTCTCCGACACCAGCGTCACTCGGGAGGCGGACACGAAGAGCGAGGTCGCCCCGGCGACGCCGATCGCGAGCAGGAGCGTCGCGACCATCATCTCCACGATCGACAGCCCGCGTTGTCCGTCTCCCGACCGGACGGCGCGAGGCGCCTGCGCGCGGGGCCCGGGAATGCGACGACGAGGCATGGGTGATCCATCGGCATCGAGGGACCGACAGATGAGTCCGACGACCCCATGAACTGACCGGTGGATCCACTCATCTCGGGGAGGGCCGGGCCGATGGATCGGAGTGACTGCGTCGAATCCGAGGAGGCGCCACCGTGGCTGATCACGTCGTCGGACTCGTGATCCGCGACACGGCGTTCGAGGCCGTCGAGATCCCCCGGCGCGGCGCGCTCTCGTTCCAGGCCGCGGCGGTGCACCACTTCGAGCCGGGCCTCGTCGAACGAGGCGAGATCCTCGAAGGACACGCGCTCGCCGCGGAGCTTCGCACCTTCTGGTTGACCGCCGGCTTCACCACGAAGAACGTCGTGATCGGGATCGACAATCGAAGCGCCACGATCCGGCGGATCGAGCTGCCAGCGCTGAAGCACTCCGAGTTGTCCGATGCGATCCGCTACGACATCGGTGAGCTCCTCAGCTATCCGCTCGAGGAGGCCTTGGTCGACCACACGGTGCTGCCGCAACGTGCGGACCCCGTCGCCGACCAGGACGCCGCGATCAACGACATCGTCGCCGTGGCCGTCCGCGAGTCGACCCTCGAGTCGCTCCGGGTGCTCACGACCGAGGCACGGCTCAAGCTCGTGGGGACCGAGCTCATCGGCACGGCGCTCCTTCGTTCGGCCACCGCTTCGGATCAGCACACCGTCGGCGAGGGTCTCGGCGCGTACGTGCGGGTGAGCGAGGATCTCACCGACCTCGTCGTCCACGACGGTGACGGCATCCTGTTCGCCCGCTCGTTGACCATCGGGGTCGGTCTCGGTTCGGACTCGGTCGCGAGCGAGATCGAGTCGCAGTTGGCCGCACTCGACGGGTTCCGGGCCAAGGAGGAAGCCAAGGACGGCTCGGACACCAAGGTCGAGGCGCCGGGCGTCGGCGTGGCGGTCGAGAGCGTCGCCCGGACTCTCCGCTTCCATCAGACCGACGTGGATCACCGTCCGATCACCTCCGTCGTGGTGGGCGGCGGCCAAGCCGGCGCCGACGGCCTCCTCGACGGCCTCTCGATCGCGCTGTCGCTCGATGCCGAGACCTGCGCGGTCCCGGACGGCTGGCACGATCCAGAACTGGAACCGTCGAAGTTCGACGCGGCGTTCGGCGTCGCCCTGTCCGACCGCAAAGCCGAACTGGGTCGTCCACCGCTTCGTGTCGTCTCCCGCACCCAGGCGATCCGCCGCACGGATCAGGCGATCCTCGCCGCTGCCGCGGCGCTGTTCCTCCTGGCCGGCCTGTTCGCGTGGACCAGCCTGAGCACCCGCCGGTACGAGCTCGCCGACACGCTCGACGAGGCGGATCGTGTGGAGCTCCGCAGCGGTTCGATGCTGACCCGCCTCGGGGAGCTCGCCGAAGGCCAGCAGATCGAGCATGCCTACCAGTCGGATCTGGCGGCCCTCCAGACGCTCGGCGACGACCAGATCGCCATGACCATCGTCATCCGCCAGATCGCGGAGGCGATGCCGACCGATTCGGCGCTGTTGAGCATCGATCTGCGGCGGTCGGGTCTCGGCGAAGTTCCGACCGGCTACTCGGGGCCGGAACCGATCGCGCTCCTCACGATCGCCGGCGTCGCCGACGATCTCGACGGCGTCGGTCGATGGTTGTCGGCGGTGCAGGACCTCGACGGCATCGGTGGTGCCTGGTTGTCACAGTCCGCGTACGGGCCCTACGGCGCCGACGAACGCATCGGAGCGGTCTTCAACGTCGAGGCGGCCCTGACCGGTGCGGTCGCCTCCAACTACCTTCAGCTCGATCCCGACGCTGCACCGCCGGTCATCGCATTCGAGGACGCGGCACCATGAGGCTCGCCGTGCAGCAGCTCCGGACGCGACGGAATCTCACACTTCTGCTCGCGCCCACCGCCACCGTGATCGTCGTCTGGGGCATCCTCGGACTGGGCTTCCTCGGCGCGGCGCAACGCGACGCCGACGACCGGCTCGACATGGCGCGGCTCGACCTCGCCGGGCTCGCGGCGGACATCGATGCACAATCCGAGCTGACACCACCGGCACAGATCGCCCTCGTCGAGGCCGAGTTCGACCGCTCGATCCCGGAGTCGATCTCGATCGATGCCTTCGTCCGCTCGCTCCACACCCTCGCAGACAGCCGCTCGGTCTCGATCGAGCAGGTCGCACCACTCGACCTGACCAGCTCGCCGACCGGGAACCAGGCGTTGCCGAACGGCGTGAGCGCCATCCCGGTCTCGGTCACGGGTCGGGGGGTGTATGCCGATGTCGTCGACTTCGTCGATGCGCTCAGCACCTCGGATCGACTCGTCGTGGTGGATTCGATCGCGATGGCGGCGGACGAAGAGACCGTCGGCGTGGTGACCCTCGAGCTCTCGTTCCGCCTGTTCACCACCGCCGCGGCCGTGGTCTCGGCGGACGACGATCCGTTCGCCGTCGAGGACGAGTTCTTCGGCGACGGTGGACCGGAGTCCGAACTCTCCTTCGACGAGGAGGCCTGATGGTCTCGAAGAAGCTGCTCGCACTCCTCGGGATCTGCCTGGCTCTGGCGGCCTTCACGCTCACCCGGAGCGAAGACACCTTCGTCGAGGACATCGACTTCGACGATCCGATCGCCTTCTCCGAGACGGACGACGGCGTCGGCTCCCCGCTCGGCAGCGTCGATCCCACGGCCTCCGCCGGCGACGACGAGGAGCTCCCGCTCGACGTCGTCGTCTTCACCCCGCCGGCACAACCCCGCGACCCGTTCACCCAGCTCTCCGGCGGCGTCTCGTCGTCGCTCACGATCGACGACGCCGACCCACTCCTCGACGAGGACCTGCTGGTCGACGACCCCCTCGACTGAGCCGTGCCGCTCCGTCGACACGGCCGTCTGCTTGAATCGCCCCCATGGGCGATCCGATCGAACTCACACCCGGCACCGGCACCGTCGACTTCGGTCTGACCGACCGCGTCGCGATCGTCACCGGTGGGAGCCGCGGACTCGGCCGGGCGATGGCGCTCGCCTTCGCCGACCACGGGGCCGACGTCGTCGTCGCCTCCCGGAAGGTCGACGCCTGCGAGGCTCTGGCTGAGGAGATCGCGGAACGCAGCGGCCGTCGAGCGCTCGGTGTCGCCTATCACGCGGGGGTCTGGGACGACCAGCAGCGCCTGCTCGACACGACGCTCGAGACCTTCGGACGGATCGACATCGTCGTCAACAACGCCGGCATGTCGCCGCTCTACCGATCGCTGACCGAGGTCACCGAGGACCTCTGGAACAAGGTGATCGATGTGAACCTCAAGGGTCCGTTCCGCCTGTCGAGCCTGGCGGGGGAGTGGATGGCGTCGCACGGAGGCGGGTCGATCATCAACGTCTCCTCGGTCGCTGCCGTCGCCCCCACGCCGGCCGAGATCCCGTACGGCGCAGCGAAGTCGGGCGTGCAGAACCTCACGCTCGGTCTCGCACGGGCGCTCGCACCGACCGTGCGCGTGAACTGTCTGATGCCCGGGGCCTTCCTCACCGACATCGCCAAGGCCTGGGACCTCGACGCCTTCGGTGCCATGGCCGAGCAGCGGATCCCGATGGGCCGGGGCGGCCAGCCCGACGAGATCGTGGGCGCCGCCCTGTGGCTGGCGAGTGATGCGGCCTCCTACACCACCGGGTCGATCATCAAGGTCGACGGCGGCATGGTCTACCCGTCGGCATGAGGCGGCTCACCGCAGCGGCGCTCGCCGCCGTGATGCTCGCCGCCGGTGCGTGCGGCGGGTCGGACGACGTCGGCTCGGCCGCCACCACGACGACGGGCGCCGGGGACGCCACGAGTGAGGCGAGGGCCGCTGCGACACCCGACGACACGACCGTCGAGGAGCTCTACCCCGAGGTCGTCAGGGTCGAGGCGGCACAGGACGCCGACGGCACCTGGACCTTCCACGTCACGATCTCCTCGCCGTATGACACACCCGAGCGATACGCCGATGCGTGGCGCATCGAAGCGCCGGATGGCACGGTGCTCGGCATCCGCGAGCTGGCGCACGACCACCAGAACGAACAACCCTTCACCCGGTCGACCTCAGGTGTCGAGATCCCCGAGGATCTCGACGAGGTCGTGATCCGGGGTCGGGATCAGGTCAGTGGCTGGTCGCCCGAGGCGATCGAGCACGTGCTCTCACGATGACCTCGTCGGATCGGGAACGTCGATGAAGCGATGGACGTACTCGTCACTCTCGAGGAGCGAGGCGATCAGCGACTCGAGGGGGGCGCCAGCACGACGCTGCTCGACCCAGTAGGCGAAGCCCGCCGCATCGGGGTCCCGCTGAAGCAGGGCGAGGTAGAGCGACGAGACCACGACCTCCGCATCGGTCGTCGAGCGGTACTCGACGGATTCGCTGAATCCGATCATCAGGCCGCCTCGACTCAGCCCGCCGTCGACGAGGTCCGTCCAGTACGACCGACCGACGGCGTCGGGCAGTCGGCCGAGCACGTTGCCGTACACGAGGTCGACGAACTGTTCGGTGCCGAGGTCGCCGTAGGTGAGACGGAACTCGGCCGACGCCGCGAACTCGGCCGAGATCGCTTCGAGGCTGAGGCCCTGGCCCATCAGACCGAGCCAGTAGCGGAGCCCTGCGCCGTCCGGCAAGCGTCCGAAGTAGGCGCGGTAGAGACGCGAGATGCTCCCGATCCGACCTCCGAACTCGTCGGATTCGACGAGCTCGGCCAGGAGTTGTGCCTCGGTGCGGTGGCCGGAGCGGAGATCCTCCTGCCAGCGGTCCAGGGTCGACGCATCGGCGTCACGGCCGAGGAAGTCGCGATGGGACTGGTGGGCGAACTCGACGTCGCTCCACAGCGGAGACGGGTGCAGTGCCACGTAGAGCAGCATCCCCGGCGGTGTAGCGCCGCTCACGTTCAGCCCGGGTGTCGTCCACGCCAGCGGCAGGAAGTCGACGTCGGACCAGCCGTCCGAACCGTCGCGGAACTCGCTCCAGCTGCGGTGGGTCTGCGTGGAAGTGGGCGTCACCTCGAACCTGCACGACTCGTCCGGCAGCACGAGGCGGAAGACGTCCCCGAAGTGAAACCGGATCTGTTCCTGGTGCGTACGGCAGCGCACGTCGAGGACACGGCCGCCGTCACCGGGAAGGCCGTCAGACTGCAGAAACACCCAGATGACGTTCTGGTCCCTGGTGCTCGTGGCGACCATCGAGTGCCCGCCGGGGTCGACGACGAGTTCGAGATCGCCATCGAGCACGTCGAGGAGCTCCTCGGGGGCGGCGGACGCCGGGCCCAGCCCAACAGCCCGGGAGTCGATGTCGAGCGAGCAGCGCTCGCCCACGGGAAGCTCGATGTCGTGCTCGCCATTCGCCAACGAGAGGCTCGTCGCCAACGACGGGCATGAGATCTCGAGATGTGCGCCCGAGAAGCCGTAGTCGCGCACGAGCAGATGCAGCGTGGAGGTCTGGACCGGTTGTGGCAGCGGGGCGGGTTCGGACTGGGGCTGTGGGGCTGGTTCCGGCTGCGGCTCGGGTTCCGGCTCGGGATCGGGTTGCGGCTCGGGATCGGGTTGCGGCTCCGGCTGCGGCTCGGGATCGGGTTGCGGCTCCGGCTCGGGGTCCGGGCGGGGCGGCGCCTGTGGCACGACCTCGATGAATCGCAGACGCCCGACCCCGTCGACCTGATCCACGATCGTGACGGTGTCGCCGTGCATCGCGATCTTCGGTGCCGTGGCCTCGATGTCGACCCGGAACACCTCGTCGCCAGCGTGATTCTCGACCAGCACCGTCGCCACGGGGTCGCGCGGTCGGACCAGCACCATGGCGATCCCGGTCTCGGTCACGTCGAGGTCGTACACATCAGGTGTCGAGGTCTGCCACGTCATCGACGACAGGTCCCAGCGCATGAGTCCGGCCCACGGGACAGCCTCGAATGCGTCGGGCCCACCCCGGAGGACCTGGAGCTTCGGGCCACGAACCGCTCCTGGTGAGCGGAGTCGTCCGGTGGGACTCCCGGACGAGATGTCGTAGCGGACCCACGACCGATCGTCCCGGAACACGAGCCCTCGACCTCCGTCGACGACGACGAGCCCGCCCGCCGAGCTGTCGGGCAAGTTCCAGGTGGCCGGATTCGCTCCGCTCCTCGTCATCTCGACCGCGCCGCCGGTGGAGCGGACCGACCAGAGGTCGTCACCGACGACGACCATCGCACTGCTCCCGGGCACATTCGTCCACGTCCGAACCACGCTGAGGTCGGTGGTCGAGAGCTCATCGACGGCGCCGTCCTGCCATCGGGGCCGGAAGATCCGCCCGTCGCTCACGAGCGATGACTCCGGGACCGAAGCGACCGTTGCGCCGGTCCGGTCGAGGAGTTGGGTCCGATGCTCGACGGTGCGCCCGAAGGTCACGTAGGTGAGCTCACCGAACTGCTCGACCCGGCTCACGAGGTCTGGGAGTAGCACCCCGTTGTCGGCCTCCGCCGCGCTGGAAGGAGGGGGCACCGCGACCACGAACCCGGCGATGGACAGGACACACACGGCGACACGCCACAGACAACCCACGAACCGAGTCCAGCGCCGCCGGGCCCGGTGATCGAGAGCGACGTCACCCGTGATGATCGGGACCTTCGTGCCATCGCCAGCGGCTGCGACCGTGTGGAACACTCGCCGCACCGACGACGAAGGGTGGATGAGATGTTCGGACTGGTGATGCCGGCGGCGACCGGCGGAATCCTGATGTTGTTCTGGGTGTGGGCGGTCCTCGACGTGATCGCGACCGACAGCATCCTCCACCGGAATCTTCCGAAGGGCACGTGGGTGCTGCTCGTCATCTTCGTGCCGACGATCGGTGCGATGGCATGGTTGCTCCTTGGCCGACCGGAAGGCGCCGGCATCGCTCCCGGCGGCGGTGGTCCCCGGGCGGGTCAGGTGGCCGAGTACTCGGGCGGCGCCTTCAGCGCGGCGCCGAGAGGTCCGGAGGACGATCCGACCTGGAAGAAGCGCTCCGGCACGGCCTCCGGTCCGAGCCTTCCGTCGTCGCTGGTCGACGGCGAATCGCTCGCCATTCGCGAGCGCAAACTGATGGAACGCGAAGCCGAACTGGCACGCCGTGAAGCGGAGCTCGCCGAGCGATCCGACGACGATTCGGCGGACGAGACGCACGACGACTGACCGATCGCCGACGGCTCAGCGCGACGTCAAGGTGAGAGGTCTTCTGCGTGAGCGATCGGTTCGGCTGTCGAGCTCCCGACGGTTGTGATGATCGGGCGACCGTCGAGACCGAGCAGAGACCGGGCACCGGCCGTGATGGGATCCTCGACGTCGGCGAAGCGGCGTTCATACTCCTCGCTGAACAGCAGCGAGTCGATCAGCGTGCGCACGGACGCCCCAGCCCGGCGCTGACCGATCCAGTACGCCATTCCCGCATCGTCTCCCTGACGACGCAACAGGCCGATGTAGAGCGACGACACGATCACCTCTGCGTCGGTCGTGAGGCGATACTCCTGTGACTCGCTGAAGCCGATCATCAGACCACCTCGGCTGAGGCCACCGTCGAGGAGCCCCCGCCAGTAGGAGCGCCCCGACGAGTCCGGCGAGCGCCCGAGTACGTTCCCGTACACGAGGTCGACGAAACCGTCGTCGCCGAGAGCGCCGTAGGTGAGACGGAACTCCGCCGACGCAGCGAACTCCGACGAGATCGCCTCGAGCGACACCCCTGCCTGCATCAGGTCGAGCCAGTAGCGGAGTCCGGCCTCGTCGGGATAGCGCCCGAAATAGGCTCGGTACAGGCGAGACAAGCTCCCGAAACGGCCACCGAACTCGTCAGATTCCACGAGCTCGGTGACCAGGTCGGTTGCGGAGCGCCGGCCACTTCGCAGGTCCTCGCTCCATCCGGCGAGCGCCGACCCCTCGGCCTCACGGCCGAGGATGTCTTCGTACGACTGAGCGACGAAGGCTTCCGTGTCGAGGAGCGGATGTGGATGAAGGTGGGCAGCGACGATCACGTCGAGGCCCCGGTGGTCACCGACCGGGTATCGCTCGATCTGCGTGAACTCACCGGTCGAGTCGGCTCCGATCTCGGCGAAGTAGGTCCGATCGGGCGGCCCGCCATCGAACCACAGAACGCACACCGGATTGTTCGGGATCACGAACCGAGTCCACGTGCGATAGCGGACCTCGACGAGATCGACGGCCTGGCCGTCGCACTCGACGCGGAGTCGCTTCGAGATCGCCGGAACGCGACCGTCTGCCCGCGTGTAGACCCACAACACGACGTCGACGTCACCGACGAAGACATCCGCAACAAGGTTCGCCCGTACACCGGCCGGCTGCGGCGGCATCGTGAACTCGAGGCGGTCGCTGGCCGGATGGACATCGAACGCGGCGTCACCCAGCGGGTCGGTGAGCGGGTCGAAGAAGCCCATCGAGCCGAACTCCCCGAACTCGATGGAGCACTCGGCGCCAACGGGGACGATCACCGTGTGTGCTCTTCCGCTCGTCGAGGGCACGGCAGCGACCAAATCGCCCGTCGACATACCCGGCGGCGGTGTCCCGAGACACACCAGGGCATCTTGGAGCGCACTCGAACCGAACCGCACCATCGTGAACGGAGCGGACGAGCGAGCGGCGCGAACTTCGATGGTCGCCTCGTCCCACCGCTCGAGACTCGGGTGATACACCTCGATCGTGGTCGATCCCGGCGTCACGCCGGTCGGGATCGTGATGATCGCCTCGGCTCCGTCCGATCGGACGACGGCGTCTCGTCCGCTCACCCTCGCCCGGTCGACGCCGTCGACGAAGAGACCTCCGACGACGACCTCCTCCAGCAGCTGGAGCTCGATGAAGTCGACGTCGAACCGAGTGATCCGTGGTCGAAGCGGGATGCGGTGGCGCCTCGTCCGTTCGGACTGCAGAACGAGATGCAGCTCCTCACCGACCACGTCGAGCGAACGGAAGGACTCCGCCCCGAGCTCGATCGGGATCGAGCCGATGTGTTCGCCTGCCACGACGTCGATCAGCGTGAGCTCGAACGAACTGTGTTCGTGCGTGACGAGGAAGCGACCGTCCGACGAGAGGACGCCGTCGACGTAGGAGTCCGCCGTCGACGGGAGTGGCAGGCCATCGACCGGCTGGCCCGAACCGAACCGACGGAGCTCGCCCGTCTGGTACGAGAGCAGGACGTCGCCGTCGATGAGGCCGACCTCGTGAGTCCGGAACGGGATCTCGAACGAGCCCTCGATGACGGGAGAAGCCCCGAGACGCACGACGAACATGGTGTCCGAGGTCCAGTTGGTCACGTAGAAGTGCGAGTCGTCCCGATCGAGCCCGATGAATCGGATGCGCGACGGACCGTCGACGGTGAGCGAGCCGACGTCCCCGCCCCCACGGCCGATCCAGCGGACCGCCACACCATCGACGAAGTAGATCCGGTCCGACGTGAGCGCCATCGGGTTGCCGCCCGGCGCATCGAGCTCAGGCCCGAACTCCCCGGCCACCTCGTCGAAGATCGCGACGCGCTCGGCGTCGCGATCGTGGAGGACGATCTCACCGTCGATCGCACGTACCGACTCGAACGCATCTCGCGGGCTGGCGGTCACCACCGAACCATCGCCACGGATGACGACCACGTCGGACGATTCGTACCGCGCCGTGTTGCCGGAGCGGAGGAGGAACCCGGGCTCCGAGAGATCCTCGACGACGATCGGATCATCGGCCACGGCGTCGGCCGCCGCTGCGTTGGCCCACATCACCACGAGTGCGAAGACGACGAGAGAGGCACCGACGAACACCCGAGACCGACCCATCCCGATCAGTCTGACAGGTGCGGCTCCGCCGATCGACGATGGCTGTGCCAGGCTCCCCGTGATGGACGATCAACAGGCCCGCACGAACGCCACCGTCGAACTCCTCCAGACGCTGATCCGCAACGAGTGCGTCAACGACGGCACCGAGGCGTCCGGACAGGAGGTCCGCAACGCCGACGTGCTCGAACAGGTCGTCGGGCTGCCCGGTGTCGACGTGCAGCGGTTCGAGTCGGCCCCCGGACGGGTCAACCTCGTCGCCCGCCTCCCGGGGCGTGATCCCGAGGCCCGCACCCTGCTCTGGAACGG
>JAHDCV010000096.1 GCA_020629695.1 Acidimicrobiales bacterium
GCAACGACCCCGGGCCGGAGCCCGGGGTCGCCTCACCAGGGAAGATGAACGTGTGAGATCAGCCTCGACGGGCCTCGATCTCGGCGATGATGGCGGGCAGCACCTCGTGGAGGTCGCCCTTCACGGCGTAGTCGGCCTTGACCACCATGTTGGCGTCCATGTCGGTGTTGATCGCCAGGATCTTCTTCGACGCCATTGCGCCGACCCAGTGCTGGATCGCACCGGAGATGCCCGAGGCGATGTAGAGCTCCGGGGCGATCCGGGTGCCGGTCTGGCCGACCTGATCGGAGTGAGGGCGCCAGCCGTTGTTGGTCACCGCACGGGAGCACCCGACGCGGCCACCGAGCATCTCGGCGAGCTGCTCGAGCGGGCCCCAGGCGTCGGCGCCGCCGACACCACGACCACCACCGACGACCACGGGGGCCGTCGACAGCGTCACGCCCGACTCGGCGACGTCGCGACCCACGCACACGGTGCGCTGGAGCGAGTCGTCGAGGTCGGCGTCGTAGGTCTCGACCGTCGGCGCATCGCCGTTGCCACCCTCCGCAGGAGTCGCCTCCAGCGAGTGGTGCGCCACCGAGAGGAGCTTGGTGTCGGCCTCGAGGCCGGCACGCTCGAGGAGCGAGCCGCCCCACTGCACCCGGATCATCTCGACCTCGTCGTCGTCGATGTCGCCATCGGCGAGCTCGGTCACGTTGGCGACGAACGGCACGTCGAGACGAGCGGCCGCCTGAGCCATCACCTCGTTGCCCTTCGACGTACCGCAGGCGAGCACCGCGTCGGGATCGAGATCTTCGATCTTGTCGGCGAGCGCCTGCCCCCAGGCCTCCGGCCCGAAGTCGGCGAACATGTCGTGCTCGGCGACGTGCACCGTGTCGGCGCCGTACTCGCCGAGCGTGGCGATGCCGTCGTCGTCGAGCTCGCCACAGACGAGCACGTGGATGTCGGCGTCGAGGCCACGGGCGAAGGTCAGCGCCTCCAGGGTGGCGTCCTCCAGGGAGCCACGGTCGTGCTCGCAGAGCACCAGGACATCAGCCATCAGAGGACTCCCAGTTCGTCGAGGACGTCGACCACGGCCGAGGCCGCCGCCGGACCGTCACCGAGGTGGACGGTGTTGGACACCTGCTCCGGCGGCTGCTGGAGCGTGACACGCGTCTGATCGCCGGTCTCGGGATCGACCTCGACCACCTTGACCTCGACCTTCTTCGACGCCAGCCGACCGCGCATCGTGGGATACCGCGGCAGGTTGATGCCTTCCTTCACACCGAGCACGGCCGGCGTGGCCATCTCGTAGATCTCGCGCCCGCCGTCGATCTCGCGCTTGGCGGTGACCGAGGCGTTGTCGAGATCGAGCTCGATGCCCTTGATGGCATTGACCATCGGACGTTCCAGCGCGTGTGCGACACGCACGCCGACCTGGAAGCCACCCGAGTCGGCCGACTCGTTGCCGAACAGCACGAGGTCGAACGGCTCGCCGTTCTCCGACTCCAGATCCACGATCGCCGTCGTGATCGCCCGGGCGGTGGCCTGGGGGTCCCACGGGGTGCCGTCGGTCTGGAGCAGCACGGCCTGCTGGACGCCGAGCGACGCCGCGTAGCGGAGCTGCTCGTCGGCGTCGCCGGGGCCGAGGGTCAACACGGTGGCTTCGCCGCCGTGCTTCTCGACCAACTGCACGGCCTCCTCGACACCGCACTCCTCGTGCGGGCTCACGGTGAACCCGAGGTGTGCGGCGTCGACGTCCTGGCCGTCGGCGGTGATGTTGATCTTGGCGCCGGGAGCCGGCACCCGCTTCACACAAACCAACACTCTCATGTTGTTCCTTTCAGAGCTCGAGCGGCACCCGCGTCGAGTTGCGAAGCAACTCGGTGAGCGAGCGCAGCGAGCGGCGATCAGGCCTTGAGGCGGGAGTCGTCCGGGTCGAACGCCGAGCCGGTGGTGGCCACGACCGTCGCCGGGTAGAGCTCGTTCATGTACATGATCTTGAACTCGTTGCCGATCTCGGCCATCTCGACGGGCAGGTAGCCCATGCAGAGGTAGGCGCCGTAGCTCGGACCGTTGCCGGCGGTGGTGACCACCGAGCAGCGACCGTGGCTGTCGAGGATGCGCTCACCGTCGACGGTGAGGATCGGGGCGTTGCCGGCCTGGATGAACCGCTTCTGACCCTGCGAGTCGGTCTGGTCGTCGATCTTCAGTGTGCAGACGAGGGCGGCGGGGCCTTCCTCGCGGGCCTTGAGGTAGGCCTCCTTGCCGATGAAGTCGGCGGCCTTCACCTTCGGGCGGGCCAGCCCGGCCTCGACCGGGTTGTACTCGCTCTCCAGCTCGGCACCCATGAGGCGGTAGCCCTTCTCGAGGCGGCCACCGACGGAGTACACACCGGCACCCGTCGGGCGGCAGCCGTACTCCTGCCCGGCCTCGGCGATGGCGTCCCACACGGCCGGGGCGTCGGCCCACGGGATGTAGATCTCCCAGCCGGTGTCGCCGACGTAGGAGATGCGGAAGATGTCGACGTCGACACCGGCCACCTGGATCGAGCGGACCGAGCCGTACGGCGAGCCCTCCTGGGTGAGGTCGGCGTCGGTGAGCTTGCCGAGGATCGCCGGGGCGTTGGGGCCCCACAGACCGATGGTGACGAAGTCCTCGGTGCGATTCTGGAAGGTGACCGAGCCGTCCTGCGGCATGTAGGTCTTGATCCAGTGCTCGTCGCGGCCACCGTCGAAGGCGCCGGTGACGACCCGGATGTGCTCCTCGCCGAGGCGCAGCATCGTGAGGTCGGAGTGGAAGCCGCCGTCGGGGGTGAGCCACGGGGTGTAGGTCGAGGTGCCGACCGGCTTGTCGACCTTGTTGACCGAGAGGTATTCGGCGAAGGCCACGGCGCCCGGACCGGTGAGGTCCATGATCTGGAAGGCGGTGAGGTCGATCATGCCGGCGTTCTCACGCAGGTTCATGTGCTCGGCGTCGATGATCGGGCTCCACCAACGGTTGTCCCACTCGGCCTCGCGCTCGCTGAGACCGTAGCGCTCGACGAGGTCGGCGTTGGTCTCGTACCAGTGCGGACGCTCCCACACCCGGGCGGTGTAGTAGTACGCACCGGCGGCGTCGGTCTGGGCCTTGAGGCTCGACACCTTGAGGTCGCGGCGGGAGTTCCACTGCTCGCTCGGGTGGACGATGCCGTAGGTCTTGATGAAGTGCTCGTCGGCCCGGGCCCAGATGTGCTCGTCGGACTTCTCGTCCTGGTAGAAGCGGGAGACGTCGGAGGCGTGCGGGTCGATGACACGGGGGTAGCCGTAGGTCATCCACTCGGCGACGACCTGAGCCATACCCGGGCCTTCCTTCACCCACACCGCGGCGGCGGACCAGAGGTTCGACACCTCCGGCACCTCACCCAGGCAGGGCATGGCGTCGGGCGTGAGGGAGAGCAGACCGTTGATGGCGTACTTGATCTCGGCGTCGCCGAGCATGTCCATCAGCTCGATGGCCGTCTCCATCTGCGGATCGAAGTCGTCCTGGGTGAACGGCATCTCGGTCGGCGAGAGGGCGGCTTCCTCGTTCGAGGGGATCTCGTCGGGGTGGTGGAGGATCGCACGGTGGCCGTACGAGCCGACCTCCATCGAGCCGGCGGCCTGGCGCTCGTAGCAGAACGTGTCCATGTCCCGGACGATCGGGTAGGCGATCTCGGTGTTGGTCTCGGCCAGCACGTCCATCGGGCCGACGTCGGCCATCTGGTGCACGGCGGGCACGAGCGGGATGTAGGCACCAGCCATGTTGGCGACACGGTTCGACCAGACGCCACAGGCGACGACGACGTACTCGCACTCGATGGTGCCGCGGTCGGTCACGACGCCGGTCACCTTGGTCTTGCCGGGGACCGGGATGTCCTCGGTGAGCACATCGAGGACCTCGGTGTTGGCGAACACCTGGAGGTCGCCGGCGTCCTGGGCCTTGGTCCGCATGATGGTGCCGGTGTCGAGCGAGTCGACGACCGAGACGGTCGGGCAGTAGAAACCGCCGAGGATGACGTCTTCGTTGATGAACGGAACCAGTTCCTTCACCTCGGCGGGGGTGACGAGCTTGGCGTCGACGCCCCAGGCGGTGGCCGAGGTCATCCGACGGGTGAGCTCCTGCATGCGCTCCTCGGTCCGGGCGACCTCGATGCCGCCGGAGTCGACCGAACGGTCCATGTCGCGGTACTGGTTGGCCGACTGCACACCGAGCAGCGCCATCTCCTTGTTGTGGTCGACAGGGAAGATGAAGTTCGAGGCGTGACCGGTCGAGCCACCGGGGTTGGGCAGTGGGCCCTTGTCGATCAGGACCATGTCGGTCCAGCCGAGGTCGGACAGATGTCCGACCAGGCAGTTACCGACGATGCCGGCGCCGATGACGACGACCTTTGCGCTGGTGGGGAAATCGCTCACTGGTGGCCCCTTCGAGGACGAGCTGGATGGTTTCGAGTGCGAGGTTCGCTCCGGTTGACACTTGATATATCACCGGTGTATCAACGAGGTTAGAATGTCCCGGCCCGTCGGGCAACCGCTTCTTCCCTGAACGTTCGGATCGACCCCCTGATGACCGACCTCCACCAACCGGACACGTCGACCAGCCTCGGCGAGCGGGCCTACCACGACCTGCGCGCCAGAATCGTCCGGCTCGACTTCGCCCCCGGCGACGTGCTCCGGGAGAACGACCTCCAGGAGCTCCTCGGCGTCGGCAGGACACCGATCCGCGAGGCGCTCCAACGGCTCGCACGGGAACACTTCGTGACCGTCATCCCGCGACGTGGCATGTACGTGTCGGGTATCGAACTGGAGGAACTGTCGCTGCTGTTCGAGACCCGAACGGTGCTCGAGCCCTACGCCGCCCGCCTGGCCGCCACCCGGGGAACCGACGGCGACTGGGACGCCATGGCCGCCACGCTCGACCAGACCCACCAACCCGGCCTCGAGGCGGCGGAACTCCTCGGCCTCGACCGCCGCTGCCACGAGATCATGTGGTCGGCCGCCGGCAACCGGTTCCTCGTCGACACGCTCGACATGCTCTACGCCCAGAGCGACCGTCTCTGGCATCTCTACCTCTCCGACGTGTCCGACATGGACCACGCGGTCGAGCAACACACGGCGATCCTCGACGCGCTGCGGTCGGGCGACGGCGACGCCGCCGCCGAGCAGGTCGACGCCCATGTTCGGGCGTTCGACCAGCAGGTACGAGCCGCCGTCACCGAGCGGCTCACCTCGCCGCTGGCCGGCTGAGCGTCACCCCCCCCCGCTGCGCTGGTGGGCGACCATCGAGTCGAATACCTCCCGAAACTCGGGGAGGGAATCGGGGGCGTGCGAGGCGACGGCGAACGCCGGATCTGGCGACGCCGGAATCGCCGTCATTCCGAGACCAATGGCCGTCATCCCACATCGTGGGAGCTTGCCACTCTGCGGAACTCGCCCCGGTCGGCTGAATTAGTGTGACGTCGTCCACAGCAAGCATGCCCACGGGGGGCCGCATCGTGTCGTTTCCATCCGATCTCGAGATCGCCAAGGGCGCCAATCTGGCGCCACTGACCGACATCGCCGAAGGTGCGGGCATTCCGCTCGAACACCTCGAGCCCTACGGCAAGGGTGCGGCGAAGATCAGCCTCGACGCCATCCCGGCGATGGCCGATCGGCCCCGGGCGAAGTACGTCGTCGTCTCCGCCATCACCCCCACCCCGCTCGGTGAGGGCAAGACCACCACGACGGTCGGCCTCGGCCAGGCGTTCCAGCACATCGGCTCCTCCGCCACCATCGCCATCCGGCAGCCCTCGATGGGCCCGACCTTCGGCATCAAGGGCGGCGCCGCCGGCGGTGGCTACAGCCAGGTCGTGCCGATGGAGCTGTTCAACCTCCACCTGACCGGCGACATGCACGCCGTGACCGCCGCACACAACCTTTGCTCGGCCGTGCTCGACGCCCACCTCTACCACGGCAACGAATCCGGCCTCGACATGCACAACATCACGTGGCGCCGAGTGCTCGACGTGAACGACCGGGCGTTGCGGAACTGCACGATCGGCCTCGGTGGCCGCCTCGACGGCATCCCGCGCGAAACCGGCTTCGACATCACCGCGGCATCCGAGGTCATGGCCGCACTGGCGCTGTGCACTTCGCTCCAGGACCTTCGCACCCGCCTCGGTCGCATCGTGGTCGGCTACACGAAGGCCGGCACACCGGTGACCGCCGAGGAGATCGGCGCCGCCGGCTCGATGGCCGTCATTCTCATGGAGGCGATCAAGCCGAACCTGATGCAGACGCTGGAGAACACCCCGGCACTCGTGCACACCGGCCCGTTCGGCAACATCGCCACGGGCAACTCCTCGATCGTCGCCGACCAGATCGGCATCCACATGAGCGACTTCCTGCTCACCGAAGCGGGCTTCGGTGCGGACATGGGCGCGGAGCGGTTCTTCAACATCAAGTGCCGCTACTCCGGCCTCGCCCCCGATGCCGCCGTGCTCGTGGCGACCGTGCGTGGGCTGAAGGCGCACTCCGGCAACCACAAGATCGTGCCGGGCAAGCCCCTCCCCCAGGCCATCCTCGACGCCAACCCCGACGAGGTGCACCAGGGCGGCGACAATCTGCGGAAGCAGCTCGAGAACATGCAGGTCCACGGCTGCACCCCGGTGGTGGCGATCAACGTGTTCCCCGGCGATCACGACGAGGACATCAACGCGATCAAGGAGATCGCCGACGAATACGGCGCCCGTGCCGCGGTGTCGACCCACTTCTCCGACGGAGGCCGTGGCGCCACCGAGCTGGCCACCGCCATCAAGGAAGCCGCCGAGGAGGAGTCGCAGTTCCAGGTCCTCTACCCCGACGAGATGCCGATCCGTCAGAAGATCGAGACGGTCGCGACCAAGGTCTACGGCGCCGATGGTGTCGAGTTCTCCGCCGCCGCCAACAAGCAGATCGACACCTACGAGGCCGCCGGTTTCGGCAACCTCCCGGTCTGCATCGCCAAGCAGCATCTCTCGCTCAGCCACGACGCCAGCCTGAAGGGCGCCCCCAAGGGCTGGACGCTGCCCGTGCGTGAGGTTCGTGCCTCGGTCGGTGCCGGGTTCGTCTATCCCATCTGCGGCGACATGCGCACCATGCCCGGCCTCGGCAAGAACCCCGCCGCCCACTCGATCGACCTCGACTTCTCGAACGATCCGGCGGGCGAGATCATCAACCTCAGCTAGTCAGGAACGAAGAGCAATGGCGCTGTTCAACAAGAACAAGACTCCCGAGATCGTCGAATCCGACGCTGCTCGGGCACACCGCGAGCATCTGACTCGCTCGTACACCATCGAGCTCGTGCCGATGAAGAGCCTCGAGACGGCCCGGCCCCATCTGCCGGCCGGCTCGACGCTCTCGGTGACCTGCTCGCCGGCCAAGGGCATCGAGGAGACCCAGCGTCTCACCGAGGAGTTCCAGGCTCAGGGGTTCGATCCGATCCCCCACATCTCGGCCCGCATGGTGCGAGACAAGGCCCACACGACCGAGCTCGCACATTGGCTCCGGGACGCGGGCCTGAAGCGGGTGTTCCTCGTCGGTGGCGACGCCGACCCGCCCGGCGGCTACTTCGACTCGATCCTGTTCCTCACCGATCTGCTCGAGTGTGATCACGGGCTCGATGCGATCGGGGTCACCTCCTACCCCGACCACCACGCCTTCATCTCGGACGAGAAGCTGCACGAAGCGCTGCACGCCAAGCAGGCCTTGCTCGCCGAGGCCGGCGTCCCCGGCTGGTGCTCGACGCAGATGTGCTTCGACGCCGAGGTCATCGAGGCCTGGATCCGAGCTGAGCGGGCTGCGGGATTGACGCTGCCGATCCATCTCGGCGTGTCCGGTGTGATCGACAAGACGAAGCTCATGACGATGGGAGTGCGGATCGGGCTGGGAACGTCGCTCGGCTATCTCAAGAAGAACCGCGCGGCGATCACGAAGATGATGACCTCATCGCACTACGACCCGAACGACCTCCTGATGCCGTTGTCCGAGGCCAACCTCGAGCTCGGCATCACGGGTGTGCACATGTACACGTTCAACCAGGTCGAGGCCACCGAGGTGTGGCGAGCCGAGACGCTCGCCGAACTCGCCGACGGCTGACCGCAGAGCGCTGCGCCGACGACGGGCCGGGCCGACCGTGATGGTCGGCCCGGCCCGTCTCGCGTCCGGCACCCCGCTGGCGGGTTCCGCCAGTCCCGAACTTCGGGGATCTACGGTTGCCGGGTCCCGCCCTCGAACGATCGGCTGACGGTGCGTTCCATCCCGCTGCATCCCCGCCCCGACCGACGACCCCACGGCGCTGCGGCGGTTGTGCTGGTCGCCCTCTCGTTTCTGATCCCCACCGCGGCCCTCGCGATCACGATCAGCTCGGGCAGCGGCGACCTGCCGATCATCGAGGTGGTGCTGGACGACAACGGAACCCCGGTCACCCAGTCCACGTCGGCCACCGGCGTCGTCGATGCCTCGGCCGACCCGGTCGACTTCGTATCGATCACGATCGACGACGGCGGCCCGATCGTCCTGGACGAGTTCAACGTCACCGGGACCAACAGTCGCAACCTCAACTACCCCGGCGATCTGTCCGGCGTCTCGGCCATCGAGAACGGCGTGGCCACCGGTGTGAACACAGCGGGCTTCGCAGATGCGCTGGATCGTGTGCTCAACAGCTTCGACCTACGCGACTACCTCGCCTATGACGGCCTCAGCCAGGACGGGTCGAACTGGAATCCCGACTTCGACCTCGTGCTCAGCGCACCGATGCGCAACGACGACTACCTGCTCGTCATGGAGCGCAACGGCAACACCTTCTTCGACCTCATCCCGCTCGACATCAACGGCGACGTCATCGCCGGAGCGGAGACCGTCGGCTTCGACGCCGCCTATCGATGGAACACCGGCTACGCCCCGTCGGACAACACGATCCAGCCGATGTGGTTCACGGTCGTCGACATCGCCGCGTTCGGCGTCGACACCCACGACGATCCGATCTACGGCTTCCGCATCGACAACGACGGCGAAGCCGACGTCAAGTTCTTCGGCCTCGACGACGAACCCTTCCTCGAAGACCTCGTCCTCGACAAGACGGTCTACGCCGGCCACGACTCGGGTGCCAGCTGTGGCACCGGCGACGGCGAACTCGCGTCGGTGGGCGCCGGCGGCGACGTGACCTTCTGCTTCACCATCACCAACAACGGTGAAGCCCCACTCGACAACCTGGCCCTGACGGACAGCGACCTCGGGCTCACCGCGGCCGGCGTCGGGACCTTCACCGTCGTGGCGGGGACTTCCCCGCTGCTCCAGGGCGCGTCGATGGTGCTCGCCTACGAGACCACGGCGACGTCCAGCTACACGAACACCGCAACCGTGACCGCCGACGCGCTCTTGCGGGCCGGCGGCGTGAACACGACACTCTCGCCGCTCAGCGACAGCGACACCGCCGGAGTGGCGGTGAGTGCCGTTGCGCCGGCGAGTATCTCCGGCGAGGTCGTCGACGACGGGGGTGACCCGATCGAGGGGGTCACGATCACGCTCAGCGGTGCTGCAGACGCCGTCGCGGTGACGCTCGCCGACGGCACGTACTCGTTCACCGGCCTCGC
>JAHDCV010000002.1:0-1415 GCA_020629695.1 Acidimicrobiales bacterium
ATCGATCGCCGGATCTCGATCTTCTGGTTGGTCGCTCTCGCCGCGGCCGTGCTCGCCATCGTGACCGCCTGGCCGCAGTTCCCGTCGGACTCCGGACGGATCGATCCGCGCCGGATGCATGCGTGGGGCGTTGCGCTGGAAGGCGCGTCGCTCGGAGCGCTCGCCGTCGCGTGGATCGCCCTGCGGAGCAGTCAGCGGGACTGAGATTCAGATCCCGACCGTCGACGCAGTCAATGCCGGTTGACGTTCGGTCGCCGCCTCGATCAGCGCCGCCTCGAAGGCGTCGACGGTCTGGCTGACACCGAAGTTCCGTGCTCGTCGCCGGGCTGCATCACTTCGGCGAGCGAGCTCTTCACGGTCCGACATCGCCCGGATGACGGTCGCAGTCAGCCGGTCCGGACCCGATGCAAGCCACCCGGTCAGGCCGTCCACGACCGAATCCCTCACGCCTGGCACGTCGACACCGACCGACGGCGTGCCCTGGGCGGCGGCTTCCATGACCACGAGTCCCCAGCCTTCGACCGACGCCGGATGTACGAGGAGCCACGCAGCGGCCAGCAGCCGGTCTCGTTCGGCATCGCTGACCGCACCGACCAGTTCGACGCCCTCGGACTGCAGTGCCTCCAGTCGGCCTCGCTCGGGCCCCTCCCCGATCACGACGAGTCGGGCACCCGTGGCACGGCGGATCTCGGACCACTGTCGGAGCAGGAGATCGAACCGCTTGTGTGGCACGAGACGACCGACGGCCACGATGAGGGGAGTCTCGGACTTCCGAGCAACCGGCTGGTCGGGCACGAGTGTTGCGTTGGCGGCGAGTCGGATGCGGTCGGGGTCGACACCCAGGGCCACGAGCTCCCGCTTCGTCGAGTCCGACACCGTCACGAAGAGGCTGCGACGGTAGGCGAGCGGCATCACGCGCCGCTCCAGGAATCGACCGAAGGCGGCCACGGGTGGCGAGAACCACTGAGACCACATGGTCGTGTGGACGTGGTGGACGAGACACACGGTCGGCGCCAAGCGATACAGCGGCGAATAGAACGTCATCCCGTTGGCGACATCCACGACGACGTCGGCTCGTTGAGACCTCCGGAGGGCCCGGAACGGGGCCGTGAGGAACTGGCCGAAGGTACCTCCGGCCGAGCTGGTCGGGTACGGGTGATCCCCTGCGGGGCCACCGACGCTCAGGTGCACCTGGTGACCTCGGGCGTGGAGCCCGGAGAGCACGTGGTCGATGTAGACCTCGGACCCACCGGCGTGGGGATGCACCGTGTCTCGGGAAGCGTTGACGAGCACGCGCATCGCGGACCCCTCGGACTCCGGGTGGCTCCCCGTCAAGCCGACGGGTAGCGCTTGCCGAGGCGGGTGCCGTACAACATCGCGCCACCCACAACGGCGAGAACCAGACCGATACCGAC
>JAHDCV010000002.1:1515-25858 GCA_020629695.1 Acidimicrobiales bacterium
CACGGCAATAGTGCTTGCAAGCAAGCGGATCGATGACTTCGACATCTGAGACCTTCTCCCGTCCTGGGCCCGGAACAACTGACAATCCGGACACTCCGAGTGCCGTCGGTCACAGGCATTCGGAGCAGCGAGACGATATCCCTTCACGAAGCCCTCAGCAAATGTTCATGAGAAGCAAATGTGACCACACCGCGCGCGGTCCCACCACGCATCGCGGTGCCGAGCCAACACACGTCGGAGCGACCACGGCACCACGAACCGCTTGCAACAGCAAGCGCGACGCCGCCGTGGGGGTTCAACCACGGAACGTGGTGAACGGGTTCAGTCGCTCGGGGGACTCCACGCGTCGGCGGCGGGCACGAAGAGGAACGCGTTCACATAGTCCACGTGCTTCGGCCGCTCGACGGTTCGGCGTTGATCGGCCTCGACATCGAATTCCTCGAGTCGGTGCCATCCATCGGCCCGGAGGAACCAACCCGCGTAGTCCCGCTCTGCGAGCCACGTGAAGACGTCCTCGATCGGCCGATCCAGATGGCGCTGCTCGATCTCGAGCATCAGCCGTGGTCGACAGCGTTCGAGCGTGCGCTCGGCGCCGCGTAATGCGGGGAGCTCGAACCCCTCGACGTCGATCTTCATGAAGCCGACGTCGCCGAGATCCTCATCGTCGAGACGGACGACTCGAACAGCCACCCGGTCTCCTCCGACGCCCTCCCTGAGGGTCGCCAGGCCGTCCGTTCCCGGGAGTGGATCGGGCCGGAACAGGGTCGCCGAACCGGCCACCTCCCCCACCGCGGCCTCGTGCACCGACACGTGGTCGGGCGCCCAGTCCCGCAGGCGGCCGGCGAGTTGGGGCTGAGGTTCGAACGAATGCACGGCAGGGCAGCGCTCGGCCAGTGCGGCCGTCCACGGACCCCACCAGGTCCCCACGTCGACCGCCACCCGCGCCGGATCGAGATAGTCGTCGAGTCGACGCAACTCGGGCTCCTGCAGGTACCAGAACCGGTGGATCGCTCGACGAACGAGCGCCACCGGGAGGTGGCCGAGAAGACGATTGACCGTGGACACGAACGACGACGATAGAGGCGACCACCCGCCGGAGCCTGAGTCGACCTGACCGGCGGTGCCGGTACGGTCGCGAGGCATGGGCATCAACCGGCGACCGGTCGGCCGGGCCATGTGGCCGGCGCTCGTGATCCTGTCGACGCTGATGATCGCTCCCCCGGCGGCGAGTGCGCACGGTGTGTCCATCGAGATCGAACTCCGCGAGGGGTCGCTCGAGCTCGAGTTCACCGACGAGACCGGCGAGACCTGTGCCGCACTCGACGTGGGCGGATCCACACCGCTGCCTGCCACGGTCGTCGTCCGGCCCGTCGAGGATGGTCGGGATCTGCTCGCCCTCGCACTGCCGGTCGTCGGCGAGGAGGTCTGTGGACTGGTCCCGATCGACGTCGTCGCCCGGATTCTGGCCGACACCGACGCCCATGTCGCCGAGGTCCGTGATGCCGACGGTCGGGCACTCGGCAGCGGCGCGCTCCACAAGCCGCTGCCGCCCGGCTTCGAAGTCGCCGAAACCGAGGTCGCCGAGGCCAGCGACGACGGCCCGGACAGAACCCTGGTCTTCGTGATCGGCGCGGCCGTCGGGGTCGGTGTCGCGGTGGTCAGGCGCCGGCGTCGCTGACGTCGGAGCGCCGGTCAGCTCTCCGGGGCCGTCGTGATGTTCGAGTAGCACATCTCGTCACCCGTGCCGTCGGACCAGAGCACGTAACCAACCGCCTCGTAGGGCGCCCGCTCGCGGTTCCACGAGCAGTCGACGCGGATGATGTCGTCGGTGTCGATCACGATGTCCTCGACCGGCCGGTAGCCGAACTGCCACTCGAAGTCCCAGTCGGGAATGTCGAGCAGAATCCGCTCCTCGGGGGTGTCCGGGTTGAGCGTGAGCCGGATGCTCGCGCCCAGCTCGTGCATGTGTCCCGTCACCGACACGATCCGTCCGGGGTTCTTCACCGGCAGATCACACGTCGACCACGCATCGCCCTGGTCCATGTGGGCGTAGTCCTCCGGCGTCGAGCCGCACTGCCAGAGGAAGTAGTTCGGCAGACCACCGATGAACTGGCCGTAGAGCTCCTGGACCCGGGCGACGGCGGCATCACGATCACACAGCGGGTGTGTGTCGCCTGCGTAGCAGGGAATCTCCGCGGGGCCGAGGTAGAGCTGGCCGCGCAGTGTCTTGAACTCGCCGCCCACCGCCTCGATCTCCTCGTCCGAGGCCAGGTCGAGCTGGAACTGCGAGAGATCGGCGGGATAGTCGTCTTCGTAGTGATAGTGGACCTGCACGATCACGAAGTCACCGGGATCGAGCGGCAGCGCATACCCCGCGGGTTGACGCGACGGCTGACCTCCGGGTGCCCAACCTCCCAATCGGAAGGTCTCCCCACCCTCGTTCGTCTGGAGGCCCGTGCCGCCGAAGCACGTCCACCCCGGACCTTCCTGCAGTGAGTCCAGCCACGCCGCCTGCTCGCGCAACTCGGCCGAGGCCAGCGTGATGATGCCGTGATGCACCACCTCGACCTGATCGGGAACGAAGTGGGTCCCGAGGATCCACTCCTTCTCGGTGTTGCCGGGCTCGAAGACCAGGCAGCGGTAGTCGTCGCGGGTCCCCTCCGGAGCGGCGAATGCTCCCGCTGCGGACGTCATGACGATCTCCGGATCCTCGAGATACGACGCGGGTCGGCTCGAGACGATCGGCGTGTCGGGGGCGATGTCCAGCTCGGAACCTCCGGCGACCCAGTCGGCGATCGCCAGGATCTCGTCGTCCGACAGCGAGGTGTCACCCTCGAACTCGACCGACAGGGCCGAGGCCGGCCAGGGCGGCATCGACCGAGCGTGGGTCACCAGCTCCAGATACGTCGATGCCTCGACGGCGTCCGCGGCGGTCGCGAGCACCAGTCCCGATGCGCCCGCCTGGTCGGGCCCGTGGCACGACGCACACGAGCGTTCGAGCACCGGGAGAACGTGCTCGGAGAACGAGACCGATCGTGTCGGCGCGTCGACGACCGGCGCAGCGGAATCCGCCGTGGCGGCCGCGACCTGCTCGGACGTCGTGGTCGGTTCGAGATCGACCTGCGCCGTCGGGGCCTCGTCCGTCGCCGACGACTGCTCCACCTCGGGATCGGCACGCTCGGCGGGCCCGCTGGTTCCACAGGCGATCGCGAGCAACGCGACCGCAGCGCAGATCGCGCCGATCCGTGGACGTCTCATCCGGCCGAAGCTAGCTCGATTGTGACCGACGGCACGAACGACGGCGGGCACCGATGGCCCGCTCAGGCCCGAATGCGCACCGAGATCGCGCAGTTCCAGAGGGCGAACTCCCGGACAGCGGGGATCCTCGCGAGGATCGAGAGCTGCGGGTAGTAGCGCGGTTCGACCGCGACGAGCTCGATGGCCGGGTGACGCTCGACGTGCCGCAGGATCTCACCGACCTTGGTCGGGAACAGTCCTTCGCCCGGAACGTTCTTCCGTGGTCGGCCACGGAGGCGCTCGTGCACGCGAGGACCGACCTCGGTCCCGAGCAGATGGAACGGCACGATCTCGTGACCACCCCAGGGAGAGAACCACGGCGTCCAGCTGATGTAGGCCCAACCTCCCGGCCGGGTGATGCGGACGATCTCGTCGATCACCGCCGCCTGGTCCGGAACGTGCTCGAGGAGGTTGGAACAGAAGACTCCGTCGAAGGCGTCGTCCGGCATACCGAGCCGCATCGCGTCGCCCCGGAGCACCGGCCCGAGTCGCTCCTGCGCGGCCCGGATGTCCTCGGTGTCGAAGTCGAGCCCGACGACACGGGCACCCGCACGCCGCATGGCGACGGAGTACCAGCCGGGCCCACACCCCAGATCCAGAACCCGCCGATCGCGGAGCTCGAAGCGGAACGAGGCCATCGTCCGATCAGCGAGCCCGACGTAGAACGGCTCGGGATCGGTCTTCTCGGTTCGGAACCGGCGCAGGATCTCGACTGCGCTCGGGATCTCGACGGTCTCGCTCACGTGTGTCTCCCCGTCCGCGTGGGGTTCGGCGCCGACGTGGCGCCGCGTGGACCCTACGGGTGGAACCGATTGTGTCCCTCGACCCGACGCATCGTCATGGGTCGGCTCACCCGGGAAGCACGCGATAGACGGCGACGTGCTCTTCGACCAGCAGCGGATCGAGCCCCGGATCACCGAGCAAGCCATCAGCCGGCTGGATCCGATCGGCGAAGACGACGATCACGTCGACCCCCAACGAGCGCGCCGATGCGGAGATCGGCGCGCCGAGTCGGTGATCCCGCCCCAACGCCGCGTGGCGACCCGGCTCGGGTGTGTCACGTTCGGACGCGTCGGCACCCAGCCCGGCGTCGCCGCTGGCGCGGACATCGTCGGCATCGAGCAACCAAGGGACCGGGCCGAGGGCGGGGCGGCCGCCGACCACGTCGTAGGTCCCGTACCGCTCCCACGGCAGGGCCAACACGACGTCGTCGGCGTCGATCTGGGTCACGACGTCCGACCAGCCGGGTAGCGAACGACCGACGAGGCGTCCGTCTGCGCCGAAGGAGGCGGGCCGCACGACGGCGAGCGAAACCATCACGACACCCATCACCATCACCACCGAACGCACCCGACCGGGCCCCGGGGTGACCGGGACACTGATCACCCGCTCGAGCGACCACAGCGCGGCGACGAGCCAGAGCAGGATGAACTTCTGCGGTTCCCGGGCGACACCGAGAGGTCCCCATCCGAGGAGGCCGGCGATCGGATCGCCGACCAACGGCAGGGCCGTGGAGACGGCGAGGGCGAGCCCGACCCCGGCGACGACGTGCCGACGATCGGGATGGGCGCGCATGTCCGCGATCACGATCGCCAGGATGGCCAACCCGACGAGCGCTGAGGCGATCGATGCCTCGGACGCCAGATCCTCCGTCCGGCGGAAGAATCCGCCGCCGGCGAGCAGACGCGGCACACCGAGCGGACCGTCGACCTCGGTCACGAACGGTCGGCCGTCACCTCCGGCCAGCCCGAGCCGACCCGCCATCACCGCACCGGGCACGAGCCAGGGGAGCTGGGTCGCGGCCGCGCGCACGAGATCCGAGGGTCGTCGGGTCCGGTCCGCGACCCATCCGACCGCGAAGAGGATCAGTCCGGGGATCGCTCCCGACGAACCGGTCAGGCCGAACCCCAGGAGGATCCACCAACGTCCACGACCGGGCCACACCAGTCGGTCGCCGAACCAGACCGTGAGCACGGCTGCGACCGTGAACGGGAGATGCCCGACGACGATGCGAGTGGTGAGCAGCGGCGACGTCGCGGCGACGAGCGCCACGACCTCGGGGAGAAGCAGCCGTCGAGGGGCGAACCTGCTCGCCCCTGCGGCCAGACAGGCGATGGTCGCGACGACGAGACCGGCGATCACCCACGTCCCGGGCACCACTCGCGAGGCTGCGGCGAGCGGGACCCAGAACGGCGTTCGGCGGGGAAGTTCCGGCCCGCTGAACGTGATCCCGTCGGGCCACGGGATCTCGGGCCCGACCACCAGATCGAGGTTCAGCAGGAGGTCACCGGGCATACGCCAGGCGATCACCAGGCCCACGCAGGCGCCGACGAGCCATGCACCAGGGGTGGCCCGATGCGGGCGAGGCGACTGCATCGGCTCCTATCGGCGGGCGACGCCGTCTTGTCGAGCCGCCTCGGCGACGGCCGCGGCGACCGCGACGGGCACATCCCGGTCGAACACCGACGGGACGATGAAGTCGCGGCGGGCGTCGTCGCCGACCGCGTCGGCGATCGCCCGTGCTGCGGCGAGTTTCATGTTCTCGGTGATGTCGGAGGCGGCGACGTCGAGGGCACCACGGAAGATGCCCGGGAACGCCAAGACGTTGTTGATCTGATTCGGATAGTCGCTGCGACCCGTCGCCATGATCCCGACCGCGTCACCGGCGGCCTCCGGTGTGATCTCGGGGTCGGGATTCGCCATCGCGAACACGATCGGATCGTCCGCCATCGCCTCGACGTCGGCGCGGGACACGAGCCCCGGGCCGCTCACACCGATGAAGACGTCTGCGCCGACGAGCATCTCGGACAGCGAGCCATCACGCTGCTCGGGGTTGGTGTTCTCGGCGAACCACTCCTTCGCGAAGTTCAAGCCGTCCCGGCCGATCCGGATGGCGCCGCGCCGGTCCGTACCGATCAGCTCGCCGACCCCGGCGTTGATCAGGATCTTGCCGATGGCGAGCCCGGCGGCACCCATGCCGGCGATCACGACCCGGATGTCGCCCATCTCCTTGCCGACGAGGCGCAGGGCGTTCTCGAGCCCGGCGAGTGTCACGACGGCGGTGCCGTGCTGGTCGTCGTGGAAGACGGGGATGTCGAGCCGTGCCTTGAGCGCCTCTTCGATCGTGAAGGCATGTGGTGCCGCGATGTCCTCGAGATTGACCCCACCGAAGGTCGGGGCGAGGCGCACGACCGTCTCGATCAGGTCCTCGGGGTCGTCGACGTCCAGACAGATCGGGAACGCGTCGACCCCGGCGAACTCCTTGAACAGCAGGGCCTTGCCCTCCATCACCGGCATCGCCGCCTTCGGCCCGATGTCGCCGAGGCCGAGCACCGCCGTGCCGTCGGAGACGATCGCCACGGTGTTCTTGCGGATCGTCAGCTCGTCGGCCAACGCCTCGTCGTCGGCGATGGCGGTGCAGACCCGGGCCACTCCCGGGGTGTAGGCCATCGACAGATCGTCACGATCGCCGACCGGACACAGGGGCAGGACCTCGATCTTGCCGCCCTCGTGCATGCGGAACGTTCGATCCCACCACTCTTCGAGCGTCACACCGTCGACGGCTTCGACCGCGTCGACGATCGTCGACTGGTGGGCCACGGACGAACAGTTGACGACGATGTCCCGCTCGAGCGTGGGGCCTTTCGCCACGAAGCCGTCGATGGCGAAGATGTTGCCGCCGGCCTCGCCGATCGCGGTGGTCAGGCGGCCGAGGACACCCGGCACGTTGTCGAGTGCGACGCGAAGGGCGATGGAGTACTGGGTCGAAGTGGTGTCGGACACGGCGGGGAAACCTAACCGGGCCGTCGACGCTTCCTCGAACGCGCCACCTTCGACGAGGCCGCTCGCCGTCACATGCGGCGGAGCAGCTCGTCCTTCTTGGCCTGGAACTCCGCCTCGGTCACCACACCGCGCCGACGCAGCTCATCCAACTTGTCGATCTGCTCGGGGATCGAGAGCTGGACTCCCCCGCCCGCCGCTCGATCGAACTTGCGATTCTCGTTGTCCTCCATCTGCCGGTAGATCTCGTTCTGGACCTGCAGTGGTTTGCGGATGTTCGAGAAGGACTGTTGGCCGGTCTCCGACGCCGATTCGATCGTCAGGTCGCCCGAGCCGATCATGCGTTCCCAGAGGCTCTGCCGGAAGAAGACGGTGTTGACCCGCTCGAGCGGGATCTCGATGCCCTCACGCGTCGTCACGCCCGACCGGTAGATCAGGCGGTCCGTCGTGACGACGAAGTTGGTCGTCGCCCACACGACGTACCGGGTACCGAACCAGATCAGGGCGACCAGGATCAGCACCCCGGCGATCACACTCACGAACCCCGGCGCACCCAGGGCGAGCACGGCGATACCGATGCCGATCGCCACGATCAACGCCAGCACCGGCCGGACGAAGAACCACCAGTGGGGGCGGAGATCCAGGGCGATCGCTTCTTCGCCGTTGAGCTGATCCAGCGGATAGGGCACGGGTCGAGACTACCCCGAAGGCACGGGCCGCTCCCGACGAACCCGCGCAGCCAGCGCCTCAGCCCCAGCCGAGCTCGTGCAGTTGATCGTCGTCGAGACCGAGGTGATGCGCGAGCTCGTGCACCAGGGTGATGTGGATCTCGTCGATCAACTCGACCGGGTCGGCGACCATGTCGCAGAGTGCGAGGCGGTAGAGCGTCACGCGATCGGGCATCTCGCCGAAGCCGTACTGATCCCGGTCGGTGAGCGCCACCCCTTCCCAGAGCCCGAGCAGCCCCTCGGGATGACTGTCTTCCACCATCACCACGACGTTGTCGACGGCCTCGGCCAGCCACTCGGGCAACCGATCGAGTTCGTCGGCGACGAGCGCTTCGAACGCCGGCGCGTCGATCGGTTCCATCGGCACGAATCTAGATGCACACACCCGGACCCCGCTCCGACCGCACCGGCCCGGGCGCTGTCAGCCTCCGTGGGTAGGTTGGGCATGTGGATCCCGAGAGCCTGCTCGCCGGCCTGAACGAAGCCCAGCGCCGCGCCGTCACGACCGACGGTGGACCACTCGTCGTGCTGGCCGGTGCCGGTTCGGGCAAGACCCGGGTGCTCACCCGGCGCATCGCCTACCGGATCGCGATCGACCAGACCGACCCCCGCCGGGTGCTCGCGCTCACGTTCACCCGCAAGGCCGCTGGCGAGCTACGCGACCGGCTCCGCTCACTCGGTCTGCGCGACGACGTGGTCGCCGGCACCTTCCACGGCGTCGCCCTGACCCAACTCCGCCAGCGTTGGTCCGAGCGCGGGATCGATCCGCCGCAACTGCTCGATCGCAAGGTCGGCTTCATCGCCCGACTGATGGGCCGGCAGGCCGGCGTTGATCCTCTCGACGTCGTGTCCGAGATGGAGTGGGCCCGGGCTCGGCTGGTCGACGGCGCCACCTACGCCGAGGCGGCGAGGGCCGCCGGACGGACCCCACCGCTCGAGCCCAAGGCCATGGCGGCGCTCATGGAGGCCTACGCGCAGGAGAAACGCCGCCGCCGTCTGGTCGACTTCGACGATCTGTTGGCACTCGCGATCCGCGACATCCGATCCGATCCGGATTACGCCGCGGCGGTGCGCTGGCGACATCGCCACCTCTACGTCGACGAGTTCCAGGACGTGAACCCACTCCAGTACGAGTTGCTCTCCGCCTGGCGTGGCAACACACCCGACCTCTTCATCGTGGGCGACCCCAACCAGGCCATCTACGGCTGGAACGGTGCGGACCCGGCGCTGCTGGCCCGCTTCGCCAAGCGTGAACCGGGCGCGGAAGTCGTCGAACTCCTCGACAACTACCGCTCGACGCCGCAGATCCTCACCCTGGCGCGAGCGGCGCTCGGGACCGGGAAGGGACTCGAGCCCCACCGGGGCGACGGTGCCGTGCCCGAGATCCGGTCCTACGCCAACGACGTCGCCGAGGCCGACGGCATCGCCGAAGCCATCCGTCACGCCAACTCCGTCACCCGACCATGGCGGGATCAGGCCGTCCTGGTCCGGACCAACGCCCAGCTCGTCGTCGTCGAACAGGCGCTGACGGCCGCGGGCATCCCCGCTCGGATCAAGGGAGGTGCCGGACCACTCGGCACACCCGAGGTCAAGACCGAGCTCCGTGTTCTGACCCAGCCAGGGCGCGATCTCCAGTACCTCATCGGCGAGCTGGACTCCGCGATCGAGGGTGAGGCCGGCGAGCAGCTCACCCAGGCCGAGATCGAGCGTCGTTCCAACCTGGCTGCGCTCAGTCGACTCGTGCACGAGTACCTCTCGGTCGATCCCGCCCCCACCGGCCCGGGGCTCGGGGCCTGGATCGGCACGCTCCGCTCCGGTGAGGTCGCCGCCGATCGGGACGCCGTCGAGCTCGCGACCTTCCATGGAGCGAAGGGTCTCGAGTGGCCCGTCGTCCACGTGGCCGGGCTCGAACAGGGCCTCGTGCCGATCGGCTACGCCAAGACGGGTGCGCAGCTCGACGAGGAGACCCGTCTGCTCTACGTCGCGATCACCCGGGCCGAGAGTGAGCTGTATCTCAGCTGGGCGGCCGAGCGGACGTTCGGCAACAAGACCGTCCGGCGACAGCCCTCCCCGCATCTCGGCAACCTCCAGTCGGTGATCGACCACCTCCGGGCCGGGCACCGTCCGATGGACTGGAAGGCCCAGGTCAGTCAGGGCCGCGCCGCGCTGTCGAAGTCGAAGAAGCGGCCCGTCATCGAGGCCGACACCGACGATCCGGTCTTCGTGGCGCTCCGGGCGTGGCGTCGCACGCGCGCCAAGGCCGCCGACGTTCCCGCCTACGTGATCTTCAACGACCAGACGCTGCGGGCCGTCGCCGCGGCCAAACCCGCCAACCGATCCCAGCTCGGTCGGCTCCCCGGCATCGGACCGGTGAAACTGGAGCGCTACGCGGACGAGTTGCTCGAGGTCGTCGCCAGCGCGTCGTGACGCCGCTCAGCGTCCCGACTGCTGATCTCGCCGCATCTCGGCGAGTCGGGAGAAGTCGACGGCGATGAACACCGCGGTCGACTCACCGAGCAGCTCATCGCCGGCGTAGGACCGCCCGACCGTGAAGATCTTGCGGCCGTCGACACGTTCGAGTTCACCGACGAATCGGATCTCGGTGTCGAGAGGTGTCGGCCGACGGTAGACGACGGTCAGCGTGCCGGTCATGCCCGGTGTCCCCGACAACGCCTGGGTCGCACCGAGCAGTTCGTCGAACGCCGCCGACACGATGCCCCCGTGCACGTGGCCGGGTGGGCCCTCGAACGCCGATCCGAACACCGCCGTGCCCTCGACGCGGTCGGGAAAGGCCCGCAGCAGCAGTGGCGGTGCGATCGGGTTCGCTCGACCGATCACCGGTGAATAGTCGGTGTGTCCCTGCGGCGGACCACCTCCGGTCGTCGACGCTTCGCCCGCCCCGTCATAGCGGCGGCCGTGCTGATACCCGTCGAGCCTGGTCGCGAGCGCCTCGACCCCCTCGGCGATCCGCTCGAGATCGCCGAGCGGTGCGTCGGTCGCGACGAGACGATCGATGACGACGCGACCGGCCGCGGCGATCCGGAACGTCGCACGCCGTCGCTCGTCCAGCGCCGAGTCGTCGGGCGTCACGAACGCGTGGTGGGGGAAGAAACCGTCCCGCGCCTCGTCGGTCATGCAGCGGCCCAGTCGTACACCGTGAAGACCGGGCAGTGGTCGCTCGGCTTCGTGCCCTTCCGGCCGTTGCGATCGACGAGATCGATCACGGCGGTGTCGGCCAGGGCGGCGGTCGACAACAGGTAGTCGATGCGGATGCCCTCACGCTTGTGGAATCGGCCGGCCGTGTAGTCGTAGTAGCTGAACATCCCGTCGACATCGTGCTGGCGTCGGAAGGTGTCGTGCAGGCCCCAGTCGGCGACGTTCTCGAGTGCGGCTCGCTCGGGTCCGGTCACATGGGTCGCGCCCTCGAACACCCGCCGGTTCCACACGTCGCGGTCCTCGGGGGCGATGTTCCAGTCGCCGGCCACGATCACCGGATCATCGGCGGAGCACGTCGCGTCGAGTGTTTCGCGGAGCCGGCCGAGCCACGACAGCTTGTAGTGGTAGTGGTCGTGCCCGACCTCACGACCGTTCGGCACGTACACCGAGTGGATCCGGACTCCACCACAGGTCGCCGCCACGAGGCGAGCGTCGGTGTCCGGTTCGACGCCGTCGGCGAATCCGAACCCCGGGTCCTCCAATCCGATCCGACTCAGGATCGCCACGCCGTTCCAGCGCCCCTCGCCGTGGTGCACGCTCTCGTAACCGAGGGCCGAGAACGTCAACGCCGGGAACGCGTCGTCGGCCATCTTCGTCTCCTGCATGCACAGCACGTCGGGCTGTTCGGCTTCCAGCCACGCCTCCACACGCGGGAGACGGGCATTGAGGGAGTTCACGTTCCAGGTCGCGACCAGCACGACCCCGACCCTACGGCAGTCGCCGCGTCGGTGGCACCGCCGCTCGTCCACGTTCGCGGCGCTCTGCCAGACTCGCCCCGATGACGTCACTCACCGCGACCGTGTGGACCGACTACGTCTGCCCCTGGGCCCATGCCGGTCGGGCCCACACGGCATGGCTCCGTACCCGCGGGGTGCGTGTCGACCTCCGGGCGTTCGAGCTCCACCCCGAGACGCCGGTGGGCGGCGTGCCCCTGGAGCACGGTCGCCGGCTCGACCGCCTGTACGACCGGCTGCTCCCGATCGCCGACGACCTCGGTGTTCCGTTCGCCAAGCCGCCTCGGACCCAGAACACCCGGCGAGCCCTCGAGCTGCTCGAGGTCGTGCGATCCCATGAACCCGATCATCTCGCCGCCCTCGATGATGCACTCGACCACCGCTACTGGGTCGACGGGGGCGCCATCGACACCCACGACGACCTCGCCGAGGTCGTGACCGCGATCGGCCTCGACCCCGGCCTCGTCGATCTCGCCGAGCACACCGGCGGCGAACTCGTCGACGAGGCCATGGGTCTCGCTCGCGAAGCCGGCGTCGCCGGCACCCCCGCCTGGAAGGTGGGGGAACTCGTCATCCCCGGCCTGCAGGACGCATCGACATTCCACCGCTGGTTGGAGCGATTGATCGCACGCCATCCGGGCTGACGGCGTGGACGGCGGCCGGATCACCGCGCATCGGGCACCGGGGGTTCGGGATCGGCCAACTAGAGTCCTCGACGTGGCTGAACAACCCGCCGTCGACGCCGGGGCGAACAGCTGGCTGATCGACGAGATGCGCCAGCAGTACGCCGACAACCCCCGATCCGTGCCCGAGTCCTGGCGCACGGTCTTCGAACAGAACGGTCACGCGGCCACGCCGCTGACCCAGGCCGTACCACCGAGCAACGGCACGCCCGCGCCCACGAACAACGGCGCCTCTGCACCGGCGGCCGACGCTTCGCCCGCAGCGGCGACCAACGGCACCGCAGCCGCGGCTCCCGCAGCATCCGCCGCCCCTGCTGCGGCACCGGCACCGGCACCGGCCACAGCGGCGACCACCCCGGCCAAGCCGGCCACGTCGGCGAGTGCCGCACCCGAGGGAGCCGAACCTCTCCGAGGCGCTGCCGCACGGATCGTGTCGAACATGGAGGCGAGCCTCTCCGTTCCGACGGCGACCAGCTTCCGTGAGGTCCCGGCGAAGTTGCTCGAGCTCAACCGTCGGGTGCTCAACAACCATCTGAAGCGGGTGCGGGGCGGCAAGGTCTCGTTCACCCACCTCATCGGCTACGCCATCGTGCGGGCGATCGCCGACGACGTGCCGGCGATGCGCAACGCCTATCTCGAGGTCGACGGCAAGCCACAGATCATCCGGTACGACGCCGTCAACCTCGGCGTCGCCGTCGACATGGAGAAGTCCGACGGATCACGCACGTTGATGGTCCCGGTCGTGAAGAACGCCGACCAGATGGACTTCGCCGAGTTCGTCGACGCCTACGAGGACCTCATCCGCAAGGTCCGGGCGAACGCCCTCACCGTCGACGACATGACCGGCGCCAACGTCACGCTGACGAACCCGGGGACGATCGGCACCGTGCAGTCGGTGCCCCGCCTGATGCCCGGTCAGGGCGCCATCATCGGCGTCGGCCGCATCGGCTACCCGTCGGCTTTCGAAGCCGCCGATCCGAAGACCCTCGCCCAGCTCGGCATCTCGAAGGTCATCACGGTCACCTCGACCTACGACCATCGGATCATCCAGGGCGCCGAGTCCGGAATGTTCCTCAAGCGGGTGCACGAGTTCCTGCTGGGCGGCGACGGCTTCTACGACCGCTGTTTCGAAGAAGTCGGCGTGCCCTACGAGGCCATCCAGTGGCGCACCGACGCCGGCCTGTCGGAAGCCGACGGCGACTCGATGCTCGAGAAGCAGATGGCCGTCAACACGATCATCAACCAGTTCCGCGTCCGCGGTCACCTCATCGCGAACACGAACCCGCTGTCGGAGACCAAGGCCAAGAAGAACCCCGAGCTCGATCCGGCGACGTTCGGGCTCACCATCTGGGACCTCGACCGGGAGTTCCTCACCGGAACCAACAACGGCGTGTACGCCTCCGTGGGTGGCGAGTCGCGCTACATGAAGCTCGGCGACATCCTGGGCCTCCTGCGCGACGCGTATGCCCGCACCATCGGCATCGAGTACATGCACATCGCCGATCCCGGTGAGAAGAAGTGGATCCAGGAGCAGGTCGAAGGTGTCGGCTACTCCTTCAGCCGCGACGAACAGCACCACATCCTGCAGCGCATCTCCGATGCCGAGGCGCTCGAGAAGTTCCTCGCCACCCGCTACGTCGGTCAGAAGCGCTTCGGGCTGGAAGGCGCCGAGTCGGCGATCGCGATCCTCGACGAACTCCTCAACCAGGCCGCCGATGGCGGCCAGGCCCGAGCCGTGATCGGGATGGCACACCGCGGTCGCCTCAACGTGTTGATCAACACGATGGGCAAGGACCAGCACCAGCTGTTCAAGGAATTCGAAGGCTTCGTCGACGAAGACGCGGTCCAGGGCGGTGGCGACGTCAAGTACCACCTGGGCTACGAGTCGACGCACACCTCGCCGAGCGGGAACGGCATCGAGATCGAGCTCGCCGCCAACCCGAGCCACCTCGAGGCCGTCGATCCCGTGGTGGTCGGCATGGCCCGGGCCTACATGGACGGCATCCCCCGCGGCGAGGGCACGAAGTTCCCGGTGCTGCCGATCCTGCTGCACGGCGACGCCGCGTTCGCCGGCCAGGGTGTGGTCGCCGAGACCCTGAACCTCTCCCAGGTCAAGGGATACGTCGTGGGCGGCACGGTCCATCTGATCGTGAACAACCAGCTCGGCTACACCACGGCCCCGCACCACAGCCGGTCCTCGGAGTACTCGACGGACGTGGCGAAGATGGTCCAGGCGCCGATCTTCCACGTGAACGCCGACGACCCCGAGGCCTGCGTCCGGGTCGCCCAACTCGCCTTCGCCTACCGCCAGAAGTTCAACAAGGACGTCGTGATCGACATGATCGGCTACCGCCGGCACGGTCACAACGAGGGCGACGACCCGAGCTACACCCAGCCGATGATGTACGCCAAGATCGCCGAGCGCCCGTCGGTCCGGACGTTGTACACCCAGGCCCTGGTCGACCGAGGCGACATCAGCCTCGACGAGGCGAACAAGGCGATGGACTACTTCCAGGACCTGCTCCAGATCGCGCTCAACGAGACCCGTGAGGCCGCACCGGACGCCGATCTGATGGCCAAGCCGTCGCCGCCGCCCCAAGGGGTGCTCCCCCACGTCGACACCGGCATCGATCGGGCGATGCTCGACGAGATCTACACCGCACTGTCGACGGCCCCCGACGGATTCACGGTTCATCCGAAGCTGGCCAAGCAGTTCCGGACGCGGGACAAGATGTGGGCTGACGGCGAGGTCGACTGGGCGCTCGGCGAAGCGTTCGCGATGGGTTCGTTGCTCGCCGAGGGCACCTCGGTCCGCCTCGCCGGCCAGGACAGCCGCCGCGGCACGTTCGCACACCGTCACGCCACCCTCCACGACAAGGAGAACGGCGACGAATACACGCCGCTGTCGGCGCTCACGCAGCAGGGCACCGACTTCTGGGTCTACGACTCGACGTTGTCGGAATACGCCGGGCTCGGATTCGAGTACGGCTATTCGGTCGCCAACCCCGACGCCCTCGTGATGTGGGAGGCGCAGTTCGGCGACTTCGTCAACGGCTCGCAGATCATCATCGACCAGTTCCTCGTGTCCGCCGAGGACAAATGGAAGCAGACCTCCGGGCTCGTGATGCTCCTCCCCCACGGCTACGAGGGTCAGGGTCCCGAACACTCGTCCGCCCGGATCGAGCGGTTCCTGCTGCTGTGCGCGGAGGACAACATCCAGGTCGCCAACTGCACGACGTCGTCGCAGTTCTTCCACCTGCTCCGTCGCCAGATGCACCGCGAGGTCCGAAAGCCGCTGGTCGTGTTCACGCCGAAGTCGCTGCTCCGGGCGAAGACCACGAAGCGCCCGGTCGAGGAGTTCCTGTCGGGGTCCTTCCAGGAGGTCCTGTCCGATCCGAACCCGCCCGCCGCCGACCAGGTGCGCCGTGTCGTGTTCGCCTCGGGCAAGGTGGCGATGGATGCGATCGCCGCTCGAGACGAGGCCGGTGCGCCGGTCGCCATCGTCCGGGTCGAGCAGCTCTACCCGTGGCCGTTCGAGCAGGTCGCCGCGCAGCTCGCCGCATTCCCCGATGCCCGCGAGATCGTGTGGCTCCAGGAGGAGCCGGAGAACATGGGTCCGTGGAACTCGGTCAAGGGCCGTCTGTACGAAGCCCACGGCGACACCCATTCGATCCGACGGGTCAGCAGGACCGAGTCGGGCTCACCGGCGACCGGATCCGCCAGGATCCACCTGCAGGAGCAGGCCGAGATCCTCGACCGGGCCCTCACCATCATCGAGTGATCATGCCCGCTCGGCGGGTGCCCACGGGGTGTCGACCGATCGACGAACCGACCAGAGAGCGAGCAGGCCGACGGTCAACGTGACCGCGTGCACGGCGATGAAGCCGGCACGTGCGGCATCGGCCAGCTCGCCGGACAACGCGACCTGACCCGAGAAGGCGTCCCGAAGGCGCTCGACGTCACCGATGTGCACGCGGACGGCCCCGAAGAACACCGCGCCACCGATCGCGGCGCCGACGGTCGCGCCGATCGTGCGGGCGAACGCCGACACCGCATTCGCTCGACCGAGTTCGTCGACCGCGACGGCGTCGCGCAAGCGGGTGATGGCCACGGTCAGGCTGATGCCCATCCCCATGCCGAACACGAACACACCGGCCAGCACGGCGATCCAACGGTCGGTCGTGAGGCCGAGCAGCGGGAGCGCGGTGGCGACGACGAGCCAGGTCGCACCGACCACGTGCCAGCGTTCCGCCCGCACCCGGTCGAGCATCCAGCCGGTGAGCTGCGCGCCGACCGTCCAACCCACCGTCGCCGGCATCGGAGCGAACACGGTCGCCGACGCCGACCAACCGAAGCCGACGCGCATCAGGATCGGCACGTAGAACGCGATGCAGACGAACCCGAGCAACTGGAGCCCGGGTGAGAGATGCAGGTGCCGCACGGCGGGCCCGGCCATGAGCACCGGATCGAGCAGCGGACGCCGGGCCTTCGCGTTCAGCCGCACCGCGGCGACGGCGGCGACACCACCGACGACGAGCAACGCGAGGCCGGGCAGGAGAGAGACCTCTGCGGCGGCCACGATCGCCAGCGTCGCGAGGGTCACCGCGGCGACGATCGAGGGTGCGACAGCGACCGGCCGCGGGGCAACGGCGGGCAGCCGCGGCCAGGCGAGGATCGCCGAGGCGATCGCGAACGGGGTGATGACCCCCAGCACACCCCGCCATCCGACGAGCTGGAGCAGCCCGGCGGCGACCAACGGACCGCCGAATCCGGCGAGGGAGAACACGAGCGAGTTCGCGGCGAAGACCCGGGCCGTGAGCTCGGTCGGGAAGATCATGCCGACCGAAGCGAACACGAGCGTGAGCGCCAGGCCCGAGCCCGCTCCCTGCACGAGACGGCCCACGATCAGCACCGACAGCGACGGAGCGAGCGCCGCGATCACACTCCCGATCGCGAAGCCGCCGGTCGCCAACAACATCACCGGCCGTGGACCACGGGCGTCGATCAGCGGACCAGCGAGCAGGCTCGCCACGGCCGAGGCCGACAGGAACGACGACAACACGAGCGGCAGATAGTCGACCTGTCCGAGGTCGGCGCCGATCTCGGGCAGGACCGCGATGACGGCCAGGCCCTCGAACGCGTTGATCGCGACGAGCGACAACAGCGCGACGAGTGGGGTGAGCCACGTGGGGTCCGTCAGGCGCTCCCGGCCGGCCGCACCAGACGGCACGGTCACAAGTCGAGACCGACCAGCTCCGACAGTTCGGCGAGGGCGACGTCGGGGTCGACGACCTTGATCGTTCGCATTCCCATGGCCCGGGCGGGTTTCAGGTTGATCCCGAGGTCGTCGAGGAACACGGACTCGTCCGCCGTGATCTCGAGGGCCTCGAGGGCCGCGTCGTAGAAGGCGAGCTCGGGCTTGCGGACACCGACCTTGGACGACTCGATCACGTCGTCGAACAGCGCGAGCACCTCATCGATCTGGGCCTTGCGGCCGTCGTCGTCGGATGCGAGGCCGGAGCCGGGCTTGTCCCGATCGCCACCGGAGAGGAAGTTGTTCGTGAGGCACCCGGTCACGAATCCGGCCGCCTTGATCCGGCGGACGGCCTCGACCATCCGAGGCCGGACCGACCCGTGCAACAGACCCAGGATGTCGGCACCGTCCAGCTCGTGTCCGAGCGCCGCGGCCTCGGCGGTGAAGAGCTCGGCGAACCCGGCGGCGTCGACATCGGAGCGCTCCAGCTTGGCCCATGCGTTGTCGTCGGGGTTGATGGTGTTGATTCGCCGAATGAGACCGTCGGGCAGGCCGTGCTCGGCCTCGTAGTCGGCGAACGCATCGAACGGGCTCGACAGGATGACCCCGCCGAAGTCGAAGAGAACGGCTCGGATCGGCGTCGGGTTCGCAGCGTCGGTCACCCGCCGGACGCTATCGAGCCGGCCTCTTCCGAGCGATTCGGGGCTCCGTCCCGCCGGTGTCGCCGGGGAACGTAGGGTCAGGCCATCGACACCCAGCCCGAGGAGACCATTCTGCGCGGGGGCCGCATGCACCCCGGCGGGGTCGTGCGGGTCGGCGACACGGTCCGCCGGCCACGCCCGGCCGGGTCTGAGGCCGTCGAGGCGCTGCTGGTGCATCTCGAGCTGGTCGGCTTCGACGCGTCGCCGCGATTCCTCGGCATCGACGAGCTGGGCCGACAGGTGCTCACCTTCATCGAGGGCGACAGCGACGACACACCTGCCTGGCTCCACGACGACGAGGCGAACGCCGGTCGACTCGGTGAGCTCGCCGCCGTGCTCGCAGCGCTGCACCGGGCGACCGCCGACTTCGTCCCGCCGGTCGGCGCGGAGCCCCGACGCCCGCTCCCGACGCCCGGACCGATCTGGACCCACGGCGATGTCGGCTACGCCAACGCGGTGTATCGGGAAGGTCGCCTGGTCGCCCTCATCGACTGGGAGTTCGCTGCCCCGGCCGACCCGCTCCACGGCGCCGGCGCGCTCCTCGCCACCAGTGTCCGCGCCCCTCGACCCGACGCCGTCGATCGGGTTCGACGCACCAGAGCGGTCGAGCTCGCCATCGATGCGCTGGTGGACGGGGGACGCCTCTCGGACGCCGATCGACGCCGCCTGCCCGGCATCGCGGCCACCGTGCTCGACGATGCGGCCGCCTTCGCGACCGAGCGCGGATGGCTCGATGAAGACGGCGTCGACATCATGCGATGGCGGGCCGACTGGTTCCGTTCCCTCGACCCGGCGTCATGAACTCGGCGACGGAGCGCCGTCGGTAGCCTGCGCCACAGTACGCAACCAGTCTCCGAGGGGCCTGCCATGTCGGCGAAGTTCATCTACTCCATGTACAAGGTCGGACGGTTCCACCCGCCGGACCGCCAGGTCCTCGCCGACATCTCCCTGTCGTTCTTCCCCGGAGCCAAGATCGGTGTGCTCGGTTCGAACGGCTCCGGCAAGTCGACCCTGCTCCGCATCATGGCCGGGCTCGATGACGGCTTCACCGGTGAAGCACGCCTCACGCCGGGCTTCACCGCCGGCCTCCTCGAGCAGGAGCCCCACCTCGACCCGGACAAGACCGTCCAGGAGAACGTCATGGACGGCACGGGCGAAGCCGTCGCCCTGCTGCGCGAGTACAACGAGATTCTCGAGGGATGGGCCGACCCCGACGCCGACTACGAAAAGCTCGGCGCCCGCCAGGCCGATGTCGAGGCCAAGATCGAAGCCGCGAACGCCTGGGACCTCCAGCGCACGATCGACATCGCCTCCGAGGCCCTCCGACTCCCGCCGGCCGGCGATCCGGTCACCCACCTCTCCGGAGGTGAGAAGCGTCGTGTCGCCCTGTGCCGACTGCTGCTCTCGAAGCCCGACCTGCTCCTCCTCGACGAGCCGACCAACCATCTCGACGCCGAGTCGGTCGCGTGGCTCGAACGCCACCTCGCCGATTACGACGGGACCGTCGTGGCCATCACGCACGATCGCTACTTCCTCGACAACGTCGCGAAGTGGATCCTGGAGCTCGACCGTGGCCGCGGCGTGCCGTTCGAGGGCAACTACTCCGGTTGGTTGGAGCAGAAGCAGGATCGGCTCAACCGGGAGTCGGCCAAGCAGGAAGCCCGTCGCCGCACGCTGGCCCGAGAGCTCGACTGGGTCCGCATGGGGACCAAGGCCCGCCAGGCCAAGGGCAAGGCCCGCCTCAGTGCCTACGAACAGCTCCAGGCCGAGGCCGAGGCCTACAACCCCGCCGACGAGGCCGTCCAGATCCACATCCCACCGGGCAAGCGCCTCGGCGACCAGGTCTTCGAGGTCCAGAACCTGTCGAAGGGTTTCGGCGACCGCCTGCTCATCGACGACCTCTCGTTCTCCCTGCCACCGGCCGGCATCGTCGGCGTGATCGGCGGCAACGGCGCCGGCAAGACGACGCTGTTCAACATGCTCATCGGTGCCGCCACCGGCGACGGCGACGCGCAACAACCCGACAGCGGAACGATCACCGTCGGCTCGACCGTCGAGCTCGCCTACGTCGATCAGAGCCGAGACACCCTCGACGACGACAAGTCCGTCTACGACGAGATCACCGACGGGCTCGAGTGGCTGGAAGTCGGCGGCAAGGAAGTGAACGGGCGTGCCTACGTCGCGTCGTTCAACTTCAAGGGGTCCGATCAGCAGAAGCCTGTCGGCGTGCTCTCCGGCGGTGAACGCAATCGTGTCCATCTGGCCAAGACCCTCAGGACGGGGGGCAACGTGTTGTTCCTCGACGAGCCCACCAACGACCTCGACGTCGACACCCTGCGGGCGCTCGAAGACGCCCTGGAGCGGTACCCCGGTTGTGCGGTCGTGATCTCCCACGACCGCTGGTTCCTGGATCGGATCGCCACCCACATCCTGGCGTTCGAGGGCAATTCCCAGGTCCGGTGGTTCGAGGGCAACTTCAGCGAGTACGAGGAGTTCCGTCAGCGCGAACTCGGGGAGGACGCCGGTCCGACCCGCGTGAGCTACAAACCACTCACCCGCTGACCGACAGGAACATCGTGTCCAACAACAACGCCATGAACGACCACGAACTGGCCGCCGATCTCGCCACCCGCACCGGCGAGCTCCTCGTGGCGACCCGCCAGCGCCTCGTCGACGAGGGCATCACCTTCTGGGATCTGAAGGACGCCGGCGACCTGACCGCCCACAACTTCCTCATGGAAGAGCTGGGTGTGCACCGTCCCGACGATGCCGTGCTCTCCGAGGAGGGCAAGGACGATCGCGATCGGCTCTCCGCCGAGCGCACCTGGATCATCGACCCGCTCGACGGCACACGCGAGTTCGGTGAGGTGCCCCGTGTCGACTGGGCCGTGCACGTCGCGCTGGTCATCAACGGTGAGGCGGTCGCCGGTGCGGTGTCATTGCCGGCCCAGGAGATCACACTCGCCAGCCAGCCCGCTGCGGTCGTTCCGGCCAAGCCGGACGGTCCGCCTCGTGTCATCGTCAGCCGGACCCGTCGCCCCCCGGCGGCGCAGATGCTCGCACGCGCACTCGACGCCGAGTATCTCGAGATGGGGTCGGCGGGTGCCAAGGCCATGGCCGTCGTGCTCGGCCACGCCGACGTCTACGCCCACTCCGGCGGACAGTACGAATGGGACAACTGCGCACCGGTGGCGGTCGCCCAGGCCGCCGGACTGCACTGCTCGCGCCTCGACGGGTCGCCGATGCTCTACAACAACCCGGATCCGTATCTTCCCGACCTGCTGATCTGCCGCCCCGAGCTCGCCGATCGCTGCCTCGAGATCCTCGCCAACGGCGGCTGAATCATGGTGACCGAGCCGTCCGGTACCTCCCGACCGCCCGGGCGGCGCGCCACCGACTACGACGTCCGTGGCCGCACGGCGCTGATCTGGCTCGACCGGCCCCATCGGGGCAATGCGTGGACCGGCACGATGCACACCGAGTACCGGCAGCATCTGGCGGCCGCCGAGGCGGACGAGGACGTCCGTGTCATCGTCGTCACCGGACGCGGGTCGACGTTCTGCGTGGGCGGCGACAGTCAGGCACTCGAGGGGCACGGCGACCGTGGTGGTTACGACGACGGGCTCCGGGGCGAGATCGCCACGCCGGGATTCGGGGTCGACGAACGCTGGGATCACCCCTTCGCCCACCAGTTCGGACTCACCAAGCCGGTCCTCGCCGCGGTGAACGGGGCCTGCGCCGGGGTCGGCATGGTCCTCGCGTGTTTCTGTGATCTCCGGGTCACCTCGGCCACGGCGAAGTGGACGACGGCACACGGCAAGTTGAACCTGCCGGCCGAGTACGGCCTCTCGTGGCTGTTGCCCCGTCAGATCGGCATGTCACCGGCCATGGATCTGCTCCTCCGATCCCGGATCGCGCTCGGCGACGAGATCGCGGAACTGGGGCTGGCTCTCGAAGCCGTCGACGCCGAGGTCGTGCTCGACCGGACACTCGAGCTGGCCGAAGAGCTCGCCTCGACGATCTCTCGTCGATCGTTGCTCGAGACCCGGCGAGCCGTCTACGCCGACCAACACGGCGACGTGGGCCCGAGTGTGGCCCGGTCGCTGGCCCTCCTGGACGAGATGGTCGCGGAGGCCGATTTCGCCGAGGGGGTTCGGGCTCTCGCCGAACGCCGTCTGCCGAAGTTCTGACCCGCGTGTCCGAACCGGACGTGGCCGACGCCACAGGGCCAGATCCACGCCCGACCCGTCAAGAGCGACCGATTGGCAGCACACTCTGGTGGTGGATGCCCCCGCCACCGACTTCGACCGCACCGACGCGTCGCCCGCCGACCTCGCGCTCGGCACCTTCACGAGCGACGCCCCCTGGGACCTCGTCGAGCGCGAACCGGTCTGGCGTGCCGGTGATGCGCAGCGACGGGACGCCCTGACCCGTCGGCTCCGGAGCCTCGTCAAACCACCCAGGATTCCGCCGCTTCGACGAGCCGTGCGCGTCGCACGGGTGCTGGGTGTCCAGCTCGCCATCTGGTACGTGGTCCATCGGCGGGGTCCGAACAGCCGGGCCGAGCTGAGCCGGCGTCTGCGTGAATCGGCCGAGGCCCTCGGGCCGACCTACATCAAACTCGCCCAGATCATCTCCGCCGGCGAGGGTGTGTTTCCCGAGGAGCTCGTGGCGGAGTGCCGCAAGTGCCGCGACCAGGTCCCCGCCGTCGACTTCGAGCAGGTCCGGTCCGCCGTCGAGCGCGAACTCGGTCGACCGCTCCACGAGATCTTCCTCCGCTTCGAACCCGTCCCCCTCGCCGCGGCGTCGATCGCCCAGGTGCATGCGGCCACACTGCGAAGCGGCGAAGACGTCGTCGTCAAAGTGCAGCGGCCCGGCATCGAGGAACTCGTCACCAAGGACCTCGAGGTCCTGGCCTTCGTCGCGCCGCACCTCGTCGGTCGCATCCCCGTCGCCGCGCTCGCCAATCCCCCGGCCCTCGTCGAGTTGTTCGCCGAGACCATCGTCGAAGAACTCGACTTCCGACTCGAAGCAGCCAACATGCTCGATGTCGCCGGCGTGCTCCGCACGCTCGACCAGACCGACTTCGTCGTGCCTCGCCCTCACCCCGAGCTCGTGACCGAGCGCATCATGGTGATGGAGCGCCTCTCCGGTTTCCGCTTCGACGACGCGGTCTCGATCACCGATGCCGGCATCGACACCCACGGGATCATCCGGACGATGATGCTGGGGTTCCTCGAGGGTGCGTTCCTGCACGGGGTGTTCCACGGCGACCTGCACGGGGGCAACCTGTTCGTCCGACCCGACGGCACCACGGCGCTCCTCGACTTCGGCATCACGGGTCGCCTGACCCAGGCCGAACGCATGGCCTTCCTCCGGATGATGATGACCGCCACGATGAACGACACGAAGGGGCAGGTCGCTGCGCTCCGCGACCTCGGCGCGCTGCCCCACGACACCGACGTCGAGGCCGTCGTCGCCGACCTCGGACTCGACAATCCACTCGATCCGACCCAGGTCTCGCCCGAGGAACTCGTCGCCGAGATCCAGCGGGTCATCAAGGCACTGCTGGCCTACGGCGCTCGGATGCCGAAACCGCTGATGCTCTACGTGAAGAACCTGATCTTCATCGACGGGGCGATCGCGAACCTCGCGCCCGACCTGGATCTGTTCGCCGAGGTGACCCACATCGCCACCCACTTCGCGACGACCCACGGTCAGACGATCGTCTCACAGCTCGGTATGGCCCAGGAACAGTGGGAGCTCGACCTCGACGGGGTGAAGGCGGGGTTCGGCGTGAACCCGGCCGAGTTCGAGACGCTCACCTACGCCGAGCTGCAGGAGCGTCGAGAGTTGATCCGCAAACGCCTCGGCACCCGGGTCCTCGGGAACTGACCGGGCGGACGCCCGGCGAAAAAGAGAGCAGCGCCCCCTCCGAAGAGACGGCGCC
>JAHDCV010000002.1:25958-37794 GCA_020629695.1 Acidimicrobiales bacterium
CCGGGCGGACGCCCGGCGAAAAAGAGAGCAGCGCCCCCTCCGAAGAGACGGCGCCGCTCAGCGAACTGGCCCACACCCCCTTCTCGCTCGGTGAACCAGACGCGATCTGCTCGCCACGGCGCGCTGTCTGTGCTACCTTCGACCGGTTTCTCGCCGGTCGACTAGCGCTAAATGGCGTTTGTTGCCTGCAGCATACAAGGAGTTGCAGTGAACGTTCAACCGCCGGGACGGGCCCGGAGATCCGAAGACGTGCGTGCGGCGGTGAGTCGCTTCGCCCGGGTCTGGCACCGTCTCGGAACCGGAGCGCTCCCCAACTCGTGGAACGACGTCGTGTTCCGCCAGGCCCCCGAACCACTCGAGATCGGCCAGGCGCGAGCCCTCGAAGCCATCGTTTCCCACGGCCCCTGCCGGATGGGCGAACTGGCCGAGGTCCTGCAGGTGGAGGCGTCGACCGCCACCCGTGTCGTCGACCGCCTCGTCAACCAGGAACTCGCCGAGCGCACACCCCACGCCGCGGACCGTCGCGGCGTGCTCGTGTGTGCGACCCGGGAGGGCATCTCTCGGACCGAGATGCTCACGCAGCGCTCGGACGCAGCGCTCGGCGGCGTGCTCGAAGCCTTCACGGTCGAAGAGATCGATCTGCTCACCGACTATCTCGGTCAGCTGGCCGAGGCCATGGACGAGTGGCTGACCTCCGGCGCCGACATGATCCCGACCGGCGACGCCTGAGGTCACACCGCGACCGAGCCCCGGGTTGCTAGAACTCTCGGGTGCGTCTCGTCATCGCTGAGTGCACCGTCGACTACGAAGGCCGGCTCACGGCCCGGCTGGAGCGAGCGGTCCGCCTGATCATGGTCAAAGCCGACGGCTGCGTGGCCATCCACGCCGACGGAGGCGCCTACAAGCCGCTCAACTGGATGAACGCGCCGAACACCCTCGCCATCGAGGACGGGCAGTGGCGGGTCTCGAACCCCAAGGGTGAGCAACTGACGATCACCCTGCACGAAGTCCTCGAGGACACCAGCCGCGACTTCGGCCAGGACCCGGGCCTCGTGAAGGACGGTGTGGAAGCCCATCTCCAGGAACTGCTGGCCGAGCAGGTCACCCGGCTCGGCGAGGGCTACAAGCTGGTGCGCCGCGAGTTCCCGACCGACATCGGACCCGTCGACCTGCTCTGCCGGGATGGCGACGGCGCCACCGTGGCGGTCGAGATCAAACGACGCGGAGAGATCGACGGCGTCGAGCAACTGACCCGTTATCTCGACTTCCTCAACCGGGACCCGAACCTCGCGCCCGTGCGTGGCGTCTTCGCCGCCCAGGAGATCAAGCCGCAGGCGAAGACCTTGGCCGCCGATCGCTCGATCGAATGGATCGAGCTCGACTACGACGAACTCCGCGGCGTCGAACGCCCACAACAGAAGCTGTTCTGACCTCGGCGCCGGGTCGTCGACCTGGCGACGACCCTCCGTTCAGCGGGTCGTGACACCACCGTTCGAGATGACCGGACGGCCATCGCCGCCCAGGGTCCGGAACACCGTGCCGTCGTCGCTGTCCCACACCTGGATGGTGAGATCCTCGCCCGGCAACACCGGCGACGAGAAGCGCCCCTCCATACCGCCGAACGCAGCGACGTCGTTGCCGCACTCCAGAGCGAGCAGGCCGCGGCCGGTGAAGCCATACGTGCACAGGCCGTGGAGGATCGGCTTCGGGAAGCCGCCGACGTCGGAGAACTGCTTGTCGGAGTGGAGCGGGTTCCGGTCTCCACACAGTCGATACAGCAGCGCCTGGTCGGGTCGGGTCGAGTAGGTGATGGAACGATCGGGATCGCGATCGGGCGCCACGTTGCGCTTCGCCGAGGGTCCACGATCGCCCCCGAAGCCACCTTCGCCGGTGATGAACACCGAGGAGGTCATCTCGAACATCACCTCGCCGGTGGACGTCGAGGTCGCTGTGGACCGGGAGGCGATCACCGCACCCTTGCCCTTGTCGTAGATGCCCGTGATCTCGTCGACCATGTCGATCTCGCCCTCGGTCGGCAGCGCGCCGTGCAGCACGATGCCCTGCTCACCGTGGACGAGCATGCGTGGATCGAAACTCCCGACGTGGCTCATCGCACTCTTCCCGCCACGGGCGTTGAAGCCGGCGAGCACACAGAACGTGGGGAACACCTGCTGATCGACGCCGGCGGTGTTCTCGGTGGTGAACTCGAGCTCGGCGCCGACCGGGTCGGCGACACCGGCACCGATCCCGAGGGCGTACAGGAGCGCGTCGTCGCTCGTCCAGCTCCAACGGCGGGCTTCGCCTCGGGCACCGACGGCGTTCGGATCGATGGGCATGGGGGCTCGCTTTCGGCGGGGTCTCGGGTCGGGTCAGAAGTCGAACGGGGTCGGCCGGCCGGGCCCGGTGGCGGGCTGGCCCTGCATGTCGCTGTTCGGGCGGGCCTCGGCCATCAGCTGCTGCACGACCGGACCCAGCCGGGTCGGGTCGTCGATCGGCTCGACCGCCGGACCACGGGTCCATGCCTCGGCGATCGCGAGCACGCGGCCGGACGCCTCGAAGATCCGCCCGGTCACCGGCGCGGACTCCTCCGAGGCCAGCCAGGTACCGATGGGGGCGATCCACCTCGGCGACATCGCCTCCTTCGCCTCCCCCTCCAGCTGGCCCATGCCGAGATCCTCGGTCATGCGGGTCAGCGCGCCCGGGGCGATCGCGTTGCAGGTCACGCCGTAGCGCGACAGCTCCATCGCCGAGATGATCGTGAACGCCGCGATGCCGGCCTTGGCGGCCCCGTAGTTGGTCTGGCCCGGATTGCCGTAGATCCCCGACACCGAGGTCGTGTTGATCAGCCGACCGTTGACGTCCTCACCGGCCTTCGATCGTTCGCGCCAGTGGGCCGCCGCGGCCTGGGAGGGAGCGAAGGTGCCCTTGAGATGCACGGCGATGACCGCATCCCACTCCGCCTCGGTCATGTTGGCGAGCATCCGATCCCGCAGGATCCCGGCGTTGTTGAGCAACACGTCGAGCCGGCCCCACTGCTCGATCGCCGAGCCGATCATGTTCTCGGCTCCGGCGAACGAGGACACGTCGTCGGTGTTGGCGATGGCCTCGCCGCCGGCGGCCGTGATCTCGTCGACGACCGCCTGGGCCGGGCCGACGTCGGCACCTTCACCGTCGCGGGCACCACCCAGATCGTTCACCACGACCCGTGCCCCGTGCTCGGCGAGCATCAAGGCGTGTTCCCGGCCGATTCCGCGACCGGCACCGGTCACCACGGCCACGCGGCCTTCACACAAACGAGCCATGACTGCGGCCTCCCGAGACGTCTGTCACACCGACGCCGATCCTGCCATGGAGCCCACCCCCGGAGCCAGATGACCGTTCCACGAAGAACACCGGAGGGCGCCACCGTTGCTCCGCCCGGCCATGCCACACTTCCCCGGATGTCCAACCGTCGTCGCCTCGCGCTCATCGCCGGATCCGCGCCACTCGCCCTGCTGGTGTTCCTCTTCGCGGCATGGGGGATCGACACCGCCGTGTCCGGCGATCGTGTCGTCCGCAACGTCGAGGTCGAGGGCCTGCCACTCGGCGGGCTCGATCGGGACGAGGTGCTCGCCGTCGCATCGGACCTCACCGACGGGCTGGACGGCGTTCCGGTCCGGATGCGCGGAGGCGACCGGGTGCTCGTCTCCGATGCCCGGGCGATGGGGGTCGAGGTCGATGCCGAACGGCTCGCCGACGACGCCCTCGATGCCCGCCGCGGCGGCTTCGTCCTCGCACGACCGTTCCGCTGGCTCCAGACCTTCTTCTCGACCGAAGAGATCGGTGTCGGGTATGACCTCGACCGCGCCGACACCGTCGCCGAGATCGACCGCATCATCGGCGACGAGCTGAGCGATCCGGTCGAACCGACGATCGAGCTGCGTGGGACCCTGTTCGTCGCCACCGCCGGATCCAACGGTGCGAGCCTGGACGCCGCCGCCGTCGCCAACGCCCTGGCCGAGGAGCTCCGCCCCGGAGCGGCGAGCTACGACATCGACATCGACCTCGAACTCCTCGAGCCCGAGCTGCCGTCGACCGAGCTCGCGGATCTCGCCGACGAGTTGAACCAGGTGACGAGCACACCGATCGTCGTGACGCTCTCCGGCACCGACGACGCAGAGGCCGACACCGACACCGACACCGACGACGTCCCGGTCACCATTTCCCCGAACGACCTGCGCACCTGGGTCGAGCTGTCGGTCACACCCGGGGCGGTCGGATGGAGCCTCGACGACGGCGCGCTGGCCGAGTGGCTCGAGCCACAGTTCACCGGCCTCGGCGACGACAGCCAGCAGGCCCGCTTCGATGTCGTCGACGATGTGCCCGTGATCATCCCGGCCGACGAGTCGGTGGTCTGCTGCGACGAGGATTCCGGCGAACGCGTCCGTTCGGCGATGACCGCCGGATCGGGCGAGGTCGAGCTCGACACGAAGGTCACCACGAGCGACGCCGGCGTCGCCGAGCTCGAAGCCCTCGGCATTCTCGAGCCGGTCGCGGACTTCACGACCAACCACAGCTGCTGCGAGAACCGGGTCACGAACATCCACCTCATCGCGGATGAGGTCCGGGGCGTGATCATCGAGCCCGGCGAGCGTTTCAGCCTCAACGAACACGTCGGGATGCGGACCTCGGCCGACGGCTACCTGCCGGCCGGCGCGATCGCGCAAGGTGTGCTCGAAGCACAGGTCGGCGGTGGCGTCAGCCAGTTCGCCACGACGATCTTCAACGCCGCCTTCTTCGCCGGCCTGGACTTCATCGAATACCAGTCGCATTCGTTGTACTTCTCGCGTTATCCCCGCGGCCGTGAGGCGACGATCTCGTGGCCCAAGCCGGATCTCGTGCTGGAGAACAACACCGACTACGCCGTGCTCGTCTGGCCGACCTACACCGACACGTCGATCACCGTCACGATGTACTCCACGAAGAACGTCGAGGTCACCGACAAGGGCCGAAGCGAAGGCTCTCGAGGGTTCTGCACCGTCGTGACCACGTTCCGGGAACGCGTCTTCTCCGACGGCACCGTCGACAACGACTCGGTCTTCGGTGTGTATCGCCCGGCTGCCGGACGGGACTGCAACAACAACCCGACCGTTCCCGAGGAGACCACCACGACCACGGCGGGCGACGGCGGCGGCACGACGACCACCGGTGCCGGCGGCGAGACCACCACGACCACTGCCGCCGGTGGCGGTGAGACCACCACGACCACCGCAGCGGAGACGACCACCACGACAACGGCGGAGACGACGACGACCGCTGCGGGCGGCTGACCCGCCGCCGACCGGCTGCCCCGGTCCGGTCCGCCCCGATCGGCCGGTTGCGGCTCCCGGTCCCTATCGTTTCGCCGTGCACGACACGACCGACGTCCTGATCATCGGTGCCGGCCCAGCGGGGACGGCGGCGGCCATCGAACTCCGTCGAGCCGGACGTTCGGTCATCGTGATCGACAAGGCCGAACACGGCCGGGACAAGATCTGCGGGGACGGCCTCACCACCGGCGCGCTCCGCGAGCTGGAACACCTCGGGCTGTCGATCCGGGCCGTGCCGAGCTGGATCGACGTGGACGACGTGCACATCACCTCACCCGGAGGGCGTGAGCGTCGCTTCCCGCTCCCCCGCGGGCGTGGGCGGTTCGCGTCGATCGCGCGGCGAGCCGACCTCGATCGCGCACTGGTCGATCTCGCCATCGACGCCGGTGCCGAGATCCGCTTCCAGACCCCGCTGCGTGACCTCGACCTGCGCGACGACCGCGTGCGGATCGCCGTCGGCGACGCCGACGGTCCGGATCGGATCGAGGCCGCGTGGGTCATCGCCGCCGACGGCATGTGGTCGCCGACCCGGAAGATCCTCGGCCTGCCCGACGAGGCCTACCGGGGCGAGTGGCACGCGTTCCGTCAGTACTTCACCGACGTCGGCGATCGTGCCGCGAACGAGCTCCACGTCTGGTTCGACGAGGATCTGCTCCCTGGCTACATCTGGTCCTTCCCGCTCGCCGACGGGGCGGCCAACGTCGGCTTCGGCATCCAGCGCGGCGGCCGTCACTCGATCCAGGACATGAAACGGCTCTGGCCCGACATCCTCGCCCGTCCCCACGTGCGGGCCGTCATCGGCGATCGGGCTCGCCCCGAAGGCAACCATCGTGCCTGGCCGATTCCGGCCCGCCTCGGACGACGCACACTCAGCCACGGACGAGTGCTGTTCGTCGGCGACGCCGCGGCGGCCACCGACCCGATGACGGGGGAGGGCATCGGGCAGGCACTCGAGACGGGACGCGCCGCCGTCGCCGCGATCGTCGCCGGCACCGACCGTGCCGACATCGCCGCCCGCTACGAGACGACCCTCGGCCGGGGCATGGTCCGCGATCACCGCCTGGCAGGCGCGTTGAGCCGCGTGCTGTCGAGCCCGGCGGGTACGGAGTGGAGTCTGCGCACGGCCGGGTCGACCGACTGGACGCGGCGGAACTTCGCACGCTGGCTCTTCGAGGACTACCCCCGAGCCGTGCTCGGGACACCACATCGGTGGGAGCGCGACGTGTTCACCCGATCCGGCGCCTATCGGGAGCCGGCCGAACTGGGATGACCGGCCAGGCCGGTCGTAGGCTCGCTCGCCATGGCCGAATGGAACCTCGCTGACATCTGGGACAACGTGGCGGCCTCGGTCCCCGACGCTCCGGCGCTGACCCACGACGGGTCCTCCCGGACCTGGGCGGTCGTCGAACAGCGGGCCAACGGCCTCGCCCGTCACCTGCTCGATGCCGGTTGTGGCCACCGGGCGGCCGTGGCGTTCTATCTCCACAACCGACCCGAGTACTGCGAGCTGATGTACGCGTCGGCGAAGGCGTCGTTGACCCACGTCAACACCAACCACCGCTACGTCGCCGCCGAACTCGAGTACCTGTGGACCAACGCCGATGCCGAGGCGGTCGTGTTCCAGGGCGTCTTCACCGAGCAGGTCGACGCTCTCCGCGGCGCACTGCCGCTCGTGCGGGCCTACGTGCACGTGGACGACGGCCACGGCGACTGTCCCGACTGGGCCACGCCCTACGAGACGGCCGTCGCCACACCCACGGACGGATCGGTCCGTGCACCGGAGGGTCGATCGGACGACGACCTGGTGTTCATGTACACGGGAGGGACGACGGGGATGCCGAAGGGTGTCATGTGGCGCCACGGCGATCTGATCGCCGTGACCGATCGTGCCAACCGGCAGGCCCTCCCCGTCGAATCCGACGTGGACGCCGACGGCGTGTCGGCCGCGGTGCGGGCCAGGACCGTCGGACCCGGCCCGATCAGCCTGGTCGCGTGCCCCCTGATGCACGGCACGGGACTGTTCAACTCGATCAACACCCTGATGCTCGGCGGGTCCATCGTCACGACCCCCGGCACCGGCTTCGACGCGATCGGCTTCTGCGACACGGTGCAGGCCGAGCGCGTGAAGTCCACGTTCATCGTCGGTGACGCATTCGCCCGACCGATCGCCAATGCCCTCGACGCCGAGCCGGATCGATGGGATCTGTCGAGCCTGCGGGTGATGATCTCGTCTGGCGTGATGTGGTCCGCCGAGGTCAAGCGTCGGCTCTCCGAGCACCTCCCCCGCCTGATCATGGTCGACACCTACGGCTCGTCCGAGGCCATCGGCATGGGGTCGTCGATCTCATCCGGCGAACGGACCGAACAGACGGCGAGGTTCTCCCTCGGCGCCGGCGCGGTGGTCATCGCCGACGACGGCAGCCTGGTCGAGCCCGGCTCCGGCGTCATCGGACGTGTGGGGCTCCAGGGACACACACCGATCGGCTACTACAAGGATCCGGAGAAGACGGCGGCGACCTTCCCCGTGATCAACGGCGTCCGCTACTCGATCCCCGGTGACTTCGCGACCATCGAGGCCGACGGCACGATCACCCTGCTCGGCCGCGGCTCGGTCTGCATCAACACCGGCGGCGAGAAGGTCTTCCCCGAAGAAGTCGAGGAGGCCCTGAAGACCCATCCGGCGATCAGCGATGCGATCGCGGTGGGTGTTCCCGACGAACGCTTCGGCCAGGCCGTGACCGCCGTGGTCGTGGCGCCGGACGACCTCGACCCGACCGAGGCGATCGGCCACGTCAAGGAGCGCCTCGCCGGCTACAAGGCGCCGAAGCGCATCCACGTGGTCGACGACCTGGCCCGGGCCAGCAACGGCAAGATCGACTACAAGCGCTGGACGACCTGGGCGGCCGAACGCACCTGAGCACCGGCACACCATCCGGAGCGCACCCGCCAGATCGACAGGCTGTGACATCGGCCACTAGACCGACGAGCATGTCGAACACCTCGATCCTGCACTTCGCCGACCGCTGGGAAGACCTCGCATCGATCCGGGGCGCTCAGATGGCCCAGGCACACGGCGACCTCGTGGTCGGCTGGGACGAGTTCAACCGTCGGGCCAACGGGCTCGCCGCGGCGATGCTCGACGCCGGCGTGGCGCAGCAGGACAAGGTCGCCCAGTACTTCCACAACGGGCCGGAATATCTGCAGGGCGTCTTCGCGGCCTTCAAGGCGTCGCTCGTGCCCGTCAACACCAACTACCGCTACACCGATGACGAGCTGCTGTATCTGTGGGACAACGCGGACGCCACCGTCATCATGTTCGGTGCGGAGTTCACCGAGAACGTCGATCGGATCCGCGACCGCCTTCCGAAGGTGAAGCTGTTCCTCCGCTCGGCCGCCGACGGCTCGCCGTGTCCCGACTGGGCGACGGACTGGGACACCGTCGCGGCGACCGGCACCGACGACAACCTGCAGGGGCCGTGGGGTCGCTCCCCCGATGACCGATGGTTCCTCTACACCGGCGGCACGACGGGCATGCCCAAGGGCGTGATGTGGGACAACCGCACGCTGGTGCAGCTCTGCTCACGCACCCACACGATGCCGATCACCGACGACATCGATCTCGACGTCTGGCGGAGCGTCATGGACGAGATCGGCGAACGGGCCGTGCGGAGCCTGCCGGGAGCACCGCTGATGCACGGCACGGGGCAGATCACCGCCATCGGCGCGCTGCTCCAGGGTGGCGCCATCGTCACACTGCCGGGAGCGCGGCTCGACGTCGAGCAACTCCTCGACACCTGTGAGCAACGCCGGGTGAACGCCGTCGCCATCGTGGGCGACGCCTTCGCCCGCCCGATCCTCGCGGCGCTCGATGCCGAGCCGGAGCGTTGGGATCTCAGCTCGATCGTCACGATCGTGTCGTCCGGCGCGATGTGGTCGCAGCCGGTCAAGGCGCGCCTGCTCGAGTACATGCCGACGATGATCATCCTCGACGCCCTCGGCTCGTCCGAGGCGCTCGGCATGGGCGCCAGCTACTCGAGCGCCGCCACGGTCAACGAGACCGCCAAGTTCACACTCGGGGAGAACGCCGTCGTGCTGACCGAGGACGGCCGTCGGGTCGCACCGGGGTCGGGCGAGATCGGGCGGGTCGGCGTCGAAGGCCTGATGCCGATCGGCTACTACAAGGACGAGGTCAAGACCGCAGCCACCTTCCCGACCCTCGACGGCGTCCGCTATTCGCTACCGGGCGACTGGGCCACGGTCGAGGCCGACGGCACGATCACCCTGCTCGGCCGCGGCTCGGTCTGCATCAACACCGGCGGCGAGAAGGTCTTCCCCGAAGAAGTCGAAGAGACACTCAAGACCCATCCGGACATCGTCGACGCCATCGCCGTCGGCGTCCCCGACGAACGCTTCGGGCAGGCGATCGTCGCCGTCGTCGAGCCGATCGTCGGGACCGAGCCCGACACCGACGAGGTCATCGCCCACGTCAAGACGACGCTCGCGAGCTACAAGGCGCCCCGCCACATCCTCGCGGTGCCATCGCTGACCCGGGCGCCCAATGGCAAGATCGACTACAAGCGGTGGACCGCACACGCCCGGGAGCAACTGGGTCTGATCGACGTCTGAGCAGACACGGATCGTGAGGCATCCACCACTTCTCGGGAGATGTCTCACATGATGTGATGCGATGTCCGGGGATCGCCCTGCGGATGTCGTGGGAGGTGTCCGATGGTTCGCCGTCGTTTGCTCGCCGCCGGGGCCGCTGCCGTGGCCGTGGCGGGTCTGCTGACCGTTGCCCCGGGTGGGGCCGTCGCCGACGACTACACGGTGCCGGCCGGGGGTCGGGTCTCGATCGACTCGACCGGTGGCCAGGCCGATGACCGCAGCGTGGTGCCGACCGCGTCGGGCGACGGTCGGTTGATCGCCTTCGAGTCGAACGCCACCAACCTCGTACCCGGCGACACCAACAACGTGAGCGACATCTTCGTCCGCGACACCGTGACCGGCATGACCTTCCTCGTGAGCCAGGCGCCGGACGGGACCGCCGCCAACGGGCCGAGCCGCGGCCCCGTGATCAGTGAGGACGGTTCGGCGATCGCCTTCGTCTCGACCGCGTCGAACCTCGTCGACGGCGACACCAATGGCACGCAGGACGTCTTCGTGCACGACCTCGAGACCAACACGACGGTCCGGGTGTCGGTGGCCTCCGACGGAGATGAAGCGTCGGCGCCGGGACGAAACCCGTCGATCTCCGCGGACGGCGATCGAGTCGCCTTCGACTCGACTGCGACCGATCTCGTGGAGAGCGACACCAACGGCACGACCGACGTGTTCGTCCACGATCTCACCGACGCCACGACCGTTCGGGTCTCCGTGACTCCCGACGGCGCCGAGGCCGACTCGTTCTCGTTCGCCCCGAGCATCTCGGCCGACGGCACACTCGTCGCCTTCGCCTCGGGTGCGGGCAACCTCGCCGAGGACGACACGAACGAAGCGAACGACATCTTCGTCGCCTCGCTCGAGACGGGGGCGCTCGACCTCGTGAGCAGGAATCCGGCCGGCGAGGTCGCCGGGGTCGGAGGCGGCAACGGATCGGTCCAGCCGAAGATCTCCGGCGACGGCTCGATCGTCGTGTTCCTCTCGGAGGCGCCGGACCTCGTGGAGGGCGACACCAACGGCACGACCGACGTGTTCGTCCACGACCGCAACGCCGGCACGACACAGCGCGTGAGCGTCGCCACCGACGGCGCCGAGGCCGACAGCTTCTCGTTCTCACCTTCGGTCACCGCCGACGGAAACGTCGTGGCATTCGCCTCGGGGGCGACCAACCTCGTCCCGGGTGACACCAACTCGCTGTTCGACATCTTCGTGCACAACCGTCGATCCGGTGTCACCTCCCGGGTGAACGTGAACGACTCCGGCGACCAGGCCAACAGCTTCAGCTTCGCTCCGGCGATCTCGGGTGACGGTTCGGTGGTGGCCTTCTATTCGAGCGCCTCGAACCTCGTGCCCGGCGATGACAACTTCCTCGCCGACATCTTCGTCTCCCGACTCCTGCTCTGTAACGGTGTCGAGGTCGACGTCGACCTGAACTCCGGCGACCGGCCGACCGACGGCGACGACGTGATCCTCGGTACACCCGGCGACGACGTGATCGATGCGGGCGCGGGCAACGACATCGTCTGCGGCGGCGGGGGTGACGACCTCATCGCCGGAGGACCTGGTGATGACGAGTTGAACGGCGACGCCGGCGACGACACCATCTCCGGCGGGCCCGGCGACGACCTGATCGACGGCGGCGACGGCGCCGACGCCATCAACGCCCAAGCGGGTGACGACCTCGTGCTCGGAGGTGCCGGCGACGACGCGATCATCGGGGGATCCGGGGTCGACGTGCTCGACGGCGGCGACGGTGACGACGCGGTGAACAGCGACGCGGACGACGTCACGATCGACACCGAGACCGGCGAGGACACCGGAACCGGCGA
>JAHDCV010000002.1:37894-98243 GCA_020629695.1 Acidimicrobiales bacterium
GGAACCGGCGAAGACACCGGAACCGGCGAAGACACCGGAACCGGCGAAGACACCGGAACCGGCGAAGACACCGAGGCCGACCCCGATCCCGAGATCGACGACGCCTCGGCTCAGACCTCGAGTTCGGAGATCGAAGGCATCACGGTTCCGGAGCCGTAAGCGGCGAACGCCGGATCGCGCTTCTCGACGAAGCTGTCGACGCCTTCGACGAAGTCCTCACCCTCCAACGACGCTCGCATCAACACGACCGATTCGTCGACCGCGGCCTGGAGTGGCATCCGTGGGTGCCGGTAGATCTGCGCCTTCATGGTCGCCATCGACGACGGCGACACCTTCGCGCCCAGATCGGCGGCGTAGGCGAGGGTGCGGTCGAGCAACCGATCGGCCTCGACGACCTCGTTCACGAGGCCGAGCCGCTCGGCCTCCTCGGCGAGCACGACCCGCCCCGAGACGAGCAGATCGAAGGCGCGGGCGGTTCCGACGAGATTGGGAAGGAGCCACGAGCTGCCGTACTCCGCGATCAGGCCGCGTCGGGAGAAGGCGGCGGTGAACTTCGCCCCTGAGGCTGCGAACCGCAGATCACAGGAGAGCGCCAACACGAGCCCGAGCCCGGCACAGGCGCCATTGACGGCGGCGATCACCGGTTTCGGCAGCGTCGTGGCGTGATGGGGCTGACGACGCTCGGAGCGCTCCTCGACACCGGCACCACCGGTGTCCCCCAGATCCTGCAGGGTCGACATGTCCGCCCCGGCGCAGAAGCCCCGCCCGCTCCCGGTCACCACGATCACCCTCACCCCGGGATCGGCGACGGCGGCGTCGAGTGCGTCGTAGTAGGCCGTTCCGAGATCCTGGGTCCAGGCGTTCAGCCGATCCGGCCGGTGCAGTGTGATCACCGCGGTGCTGTCGACGCGGTCGACCAGCACGGGCGTTTCGTCGGTTGCGGACATGTGGCACCCCTTCACTCGTAGGGCGACGACCTTAGGGACACGGGATCCTCGGCGACAGTCCGGCCCGTCGACCGTGCGCCTGTCGGCGAGCTGGTCTGGGAGGTTGCCGCAGCACGTGTCTATGCTCCCCGCCGGACCGTTCCCCACCTCTGGAGCCTTCACATGACCGCAGATCTCGGATTCGACGGCAAGGTCGCCATCGTCACCGGCGCAGGCGGCGGCCTCGGCCGCGAGCACGCACTCGAGTTCGCCCGCCGTGGCGCCCGGGTCGTCGTGAACGATCTCGGTGGAGCCGTCGACGGCTCCGGCGGCTCGGTCACGGCGGCGGAGGCCGTGGTGGCGGAGATCGAGGCGCTCGGTGGCGAAGCCGTCGCCAATGGCGACTCGGTCGCCACCGAGGCGGGCGGTAAGGCCATCGTGCAGTCGGCGATCGACGCCTTCGACCGCGTCGACATCATCGTCAACAACGCCGGCATCCTCCGCGACAAGACCTTCCACAAGATGACCGACGCCGAGCTGTCGGCCGTCATCGACGTCCATCTCAAGGGTGCGTTCTACGTGACCATGCCCGCGTGGACGCTCTTCCGCGAGCAGGGCTATGGCCGGGTGATCAACACCTCGTCGAACTCCGGCCTCACCGGCAACTTCGGGCAGGCCAACTACGGCGCCGCCAAGATGGGTCTCGTCGGCTTCACCCGGGTGCTGGCCGCCGAGGGTGCGAAGTACAACATCAAGGTCAACGCCATCGCGCCCGTCGCCAAGACCCGGATGACCGAGGATCTGCTCGGCCCGATGGCCGACACGCTCAACCCCGAGTTCGTGACCCCCGTGGTCGTCTACCTCGCCCACGAGTCGTGCGAGACGACCGGTTCGGTCTACTCCGCAGCCGGCGGCACCATCGCCCGATACTTCATCGGACTGACCCAGGGCACCCATCGCGGCGCCGACATCACAGCCGAGACGGTGCGCGACGACTGGGACGCCATCAACGACGAGACGGACTACATCGTGCCGGGCGGCCCGGCCGACGAGTTCGGCAAGCTCATGAAGCAGTGGAACGCCTGAGCGTTCGACCGCACATCTGACCGTCACCGGCATCGGCGCCCTCGGGGCGCCGATGTCGCGTCCGGCCTCAGGTCGGGAAGGTGCCGCTGCGACCCTCACCGCCAGCGAACCGGGTCGCCCCTTCGACCGTCTCGCCCGAGGCGATCACGTCGAGCCCCGTGTCGATCTCGAACTGCATCGCCTCGTCACCCGGCAACTCCCATTGCGCCAGGGCCGACGCCCGGTCGGATCGCATGCACCGCTGCGGGAACGCCGACAGCGACCGAGCGAGCTCGACCGCCGCATCCAGTGCGTGCCCCGGAGCGACCACACGGTTCACCAGACCGATGCGCTCGGCCTCGGTGCCGTCGATCCCCCGACCGGTCAGGATCAGGTCGATCGCCCGCGACTGGCCGATCAGGCGCGGCAACCGCACCGTGCCACCGTCCACCAACGGCACACCGAAACGGCGGCAGTAGACCCCGAGCGTCGCGTCCTGGGCGGCGACCCGGAGGTCGCACCAGAGTGCGAGTTCGAGACCGCCGGCGACCGCCGGACCTTCGATCGCGGCGATCACCGGTTTGGTCAGACGCATCCGGGTCGGACCCATCGGACCGGGACGGGCGAGGTCGGCCGACATCACGTTGCCCGCACCCGTGCTGATGGCGCCCAGATCCGCTCCGGCGCAGAACGCACCGCCGGCGCCGGTCAGCACGGCGACATCGACCGAGTCATCGGCGTCGAAGTCGGCGAAGGCGGCCTCGAGCTGCGCGGCCGTCGACCGATCGACGGCATTGCGGACCTCGAAGCGGTCGATCGTGACGATCCGGACCCGATCGGCGGTCTGGGTCGTCACGGTGGTCGGGGCGTCGGGATCGCTCATGGCGCCGAGCTTGCCAAGCAGCGATCGGTCACACCAGACGCAGTGCACGAGACCGAGGACGTGCCCGGTGGAGTTAGCGTGGCCGGTGTGACCCGCCTCGGCTCGCTGTTCGCCCACTTCGAGCAGTTCGACCGGACCGTGGACGGCTGGTTCGACCCGGTCCGCGGCAACCCGACGTTCGATCGCGTCGCCTTCCTGGCCAGCGAACTCGCCGACCATTCCATGGCCTGGCACATCTCGAGTCTCGGCCGAGCGCTCGTGCAACCGTCGTTCGAGCGGGAAGCCGTGCGACTCGCCGTGGCACTCGGCGTCGAGTCCGCGCTGGTGAACGGGGTGATGAAGCCACTCATCGATCGCCCGAGACCGGATGGCTGGGAGGATGTCGCTCCCGATGTCCGCCGGCCGAAGACCGCGAGCTTCCCGTCGGGCCACTCCTCCTCCGCCGCCCTCAACGCGATGTTGATGACGGCGGCGCCGCCGCCGCTCCGCCCGCTGTGGTGGGGCGTCACGGGACTGGTCGCCGCTTCGCGGATCTACAACCGGATGCATCACCCCTCCGACGTGGTCGTCGGACTCGCGATCGGCGTCGGACTCGGCCGTCTCGCCCGACGACTGCCGTCCTGATCCCCCCCCGAACTCCGGCGGCCGCTCGCTCGTCCGCGACCCGTCGGCTCACTGGGGTCACCGTTCCGACCACGAACTAGCGTCGCCGACGTGCCGACCGGACTCACCACCGCCTCGTTCACCGCCCTCGGGCTCGACACGGTGCGCGCCGCTGCGCAGCGTGCCATCGATCTCGGGACCGACTCCGTCTGGGCCGCGGAGACGACGGGGCCCGAGGCCTTCACGCTGCTCGCCGCGCTCGGAAACGGTTCGGTCGGCCTCGGCACCGGGGTGGTGCCGATCCAACTCCGCACACCGCAGACGGTCGCCATGGCCGCTGCGACGCTCCAGGCCCTCAATCCGGACGCAGACATCTGGGTCGGCATCGGCATGTCGTCGCCCATCATCACCGAACGCTGGCACGGCACCGAACACGGCGATCGACCGATCGCCAGGATCCGCGAGTACGTCGAGCTGCTCCGGGCCTGCTGGTCCGGTGAACCCGTCGACCACCGGGGCGAGTTCTTCTCCGCTCGTGGCTTCCGCCTCGGCGTCCGGCTGGGCGAGCGTCGCCCGAAGGTGGTCCTCGCGGCGCTCGGACCGAAGATGTTGGAACTCGGCGGCGAGATCGCCGATGCCGTCCTCCTGAACTACCTCCCGCCCGCCCACGTTCCCTGGTCGGTCGAGAGGGTCCGGGCCGGTGGAGACGCCCGGATCCAGGCCTATGTCCACCTCGGCCTCGGTGAACGCACGCCCGATACGGATCGACTCGCGCGTCGCGACCTCTTCGGCTACGCGTCGGCCGATGCATACCGGGCGAGCTTCCGCCTCGCCGGCTTCGATGACGAGATGGACGCGTTCGAGATCGCGAAGTCGGCGCGCGATCGTGACGGCCAGATGGCGGCCATCAGCGACCGGATGATCGACGAGATCGACACCATCGGCGACGAAACCCGCCTGCGCAGTGCGCTCGATGCCTATCGCTCCGCAGGTGTCGACGATCCGATCGTCATGCCGCTGCCGTGGGGTGAGGACCGACGACAGGTGCTGTTCGACACCATCGAGGCCACCCAAGGCGTCTGATCGGCGCAGCGCCGATGACCCTCAGCGCGAGCGAACCGACCCCGCCGATTCTCAAGGGGGCGACCGACCAGGCCGAAGCCCTCAACACGACCATGTCCAGTCCGTCGCGGCGCGCTTCGCTCCTGAATCCCTGGACCACGCTCGGGGTGGCCCTGATCGTGGTGGCGATCGGGCTGCTCGTGAACGCCCAACGGGCGGGGAGCGACATCGGTGTACCGGGCGCTCCACCGGCGGCGCTCGTCCTCGACGGAGCACCGGTCGTGTACGACGACGACGAGATCGAGGCCATGGCGGCGCCCGCTCTGGCCGCGATCGACTACGACTGGCCGACCCACCTCGCGGGCTGGCGGATCGAGTTCACCCGTGGCGAGGGCCGCGTGGCGGGCTACACGTGGTCGCGGGAGCAGCGGATCCAGATCTTCATCCGGCCCAGCACGACCACGGCGAACCTGCCGCGCGTGATCGCCCACGAACTTGGCCATGCGGTCGACGTGACGCTCAACGACGCCGAGGACCGCCGCCGCTGGATCGAGCTCCGGGGCTTCACCGCTCCGTGGTGGCCCGATTCCGGGGCCGCCGACTTCGCCACGGGCGCCGGCGACTTCGCCGAGTCGTTCGCGATCTGGCAGGCGCCGACGTCGGACTTCCGGTCCGAGATCGGGGATCCTCCAGACGCGGAGGCGTTCGAGTTGATGGCGGAGTTGTCCACCGACTGACACAGATCGCGGCACCGGGCCACCGGAGCCGGGGTGGAGTCTGCGAAGCTGGGGGGATGAGTGACGCAACACCCCTCGAGAAGCCGGCCGGCCATCTGCACCTCGGTGAGGAACTGCACGACGGCGAACGATCGGGCACGCCGATCCTGCTCGACTCGGCCGACCTGACGACCCACGGGGTGATCGTCGGCATGACGGGCTCCGGCAAGACCGGTCTGGGTGTCGTGTTGCTCGAGGAGGCGCTGCTCGCCGGCATCCCCGTGCTGGCGCTCGACCCGAAGGGCGACCTCGGCAACCTCGCGCTGACCTTCGGTGACCTGGACGCCGCGTCGTTCGAGCCGTGGATGGATGCCGGCACGGCACGGGTCGAGGGCACCGACGTCGCCGGTCTGGCCGAGACGACGGCGGAACGATGGACGAAGGGATTGGCCGGCTGGGGACTCGAGGGCGACGACGTGGCCCATCTCGGCTACGCCGCATCCCCCGTCATCTACACCCCCGGCTCCGACGCCGGAATCCCGCTCGATGTGCTCGGCAAGCTCACCGTGCCGGCCGTCGACGATCCCCAGGACGAGATCGACGCCACCGTCGCCGGCCTCCTGCAGCTCGTCGGTGTCGACTCCGATCCGCTGTCGGGTCGCGAACACATCCTGTTGGCGAACCTCATCGCCCGATCCTGGAACGACGGCATCGACCTGGACATGCCGACGCTGCTCGGGCAGATCCTCGATCCGCCGATCCGGAAACTCGGCGTGCTCGATCTCGAGACCTTCTATCCCGCAGCCGACCGCCAGAAGCTCGTGATGAAGCTCAACGGATTGCTCGCTTCGCCGTCCTTCGCCGCCTGGGCGGAGGGAGCACCGCTCGACATCGCCTCGATGCTCTGGGACGGTGCCGGCAACGCCCGGGCCGCCGTGGTCTCGATGTCCCACCTCGACGACAGCGAACGGCAGTTCACCGTCACGATGGTGCTCTCCAAGCTCATCTCCTGGATGCGGACCCAACCGGGTACGTCACAACTCCGCGTGCTGGTCTACATGGACGAGGTCATGGGCCTCGTGCCGCCGGTCGGCAATCCGCCCGCCAAGGGTCCGATTCTCACCCTCCTCAAGCAGGCCCGCGCCTTCGGTGTCGGCCTGGTGCTCGCCACCCAGAACCCCGTCGACGTCGACTACAAGGCGCTGTCGAACGCCGGCACGTGGATGATCGGCCGGCTCCAGACCGAGCAGGACAAGAACCGACTCGTCGACGGCCTTCGTTCCGCGGACGGCTCCACCGATCTGGCGCAGGTCGAAGCGACCATCTCCGCGCTGGGCAAGCGGGAGTTCATGCTCCGGACGACCCGATCGAGCGATCTGCCGAGGTTCACCACCCGGTGGGCGATGTCGTACCTCGCCGGACCTCTCACCAGGGATCAGATCTCGACGCTCATGGATCCGAAGCGCGAGGCACTGCTCGCCGGTGGCGCGATCGCCGGCACCGGGTCGACCGCCGGTCCCGTATCGAGCGAACCCGAGCTCGCCGACGACGAGTCGACGCTCGCTCCCACCCTGCCCGACGGGCTCGGGTCCAAGTTCGTGCACCCGTCGGCGCCCTGGGCTCGCGAGCTCGGCCTCACCGTCAACGGACGCCGACACGTTCCGTACATCGCCGCACGGGTCAACCTGCTGTTCGACGAGACCAAGGCGAAGCTCCGTGAGAACGTGGAGTGGGAAGCACTCATCCCGTTCGGCTCGAACGGGCCCGACCTCGACGAGTTGGTCGAGGTCGACTACGACGATCGTGATCTCGTCGACGAACCCACGTCGGCAGACGTCGCCTATGTCATCGATGGCGTCGACCTGACCAAGACCGACCTCACCACCCTCCAGCGCGAGCTGAAAGCCCGGCTCCACCGGACCGAGATGCTGACGCTCCAGGTCAATCCGGAGCTCAAGCTCTACAGCCGGCCGGGTGAGGCCGCCGACACCTTCGCCGCCCGCTGCGACGCCGCCGCGTCCGACGCGGCCGACGCCGAGGCGGAGAAACTCCGGGCCAAACTCGAGACCAAGACGGAGCGGGTCCAGGCCGCCCTCGCAAAAGCCGAGGACCGAGTCGAGGAGCTCGAGGTGCAGACGAAGGGCCGCGAGCGCGAGCAGTGGCTGCGGGTCGGCGGGTCCGTGCTCGGCGGGCTGCTCGGCAGCCGACGATCGGCTCGCGGCCTCGCCTCGGCGGCACGCGGTGTCGCGAGCGGTCAGCGGCAGAAGGCCGCGGCCGAGACCCGTCTGGAGTCCGCCAAGAATCGGGTGATGGAGAAGATCGACGAGCTCGAGGACCTCGAACTCGAGCTCGGCGAGGCACTCATCGAGATCGACGACGAGTGGACCGAGAAGGCCACCGCCATCGAGTCGTTCGAGGTGCCGCTGGAGAAGACCGACATCACGGTCGACGATCTCTGCGTGGTCTGGGTCTCGACCGACGGCTGAACCCGGGGGACGGCCCGCGCCGGGTCAGTCCGGGGCGAGGTCCCGGACGGCCTGGATCGGATCGATTCCACCGAACGGCAGCACGGCGATCGCCGGGGTGTCGACACCGGCGTCGACATAGGCCCGCAGATGTTCCTTGCAGGCCTCCGGCGATCCGTGGATGACGAGTTCGTCGACGACGGAATCGGGAATCGCGGCGAGTGCGGCCTTGCGGTCGCCGGCGGCCCAGTGATCCCACATGCCCTGGAGACGGTCGCCTCGGCCGAGCCATCGATGGAACTCCGCGTAGACCGGCACGTTGAGGTAGGCCGCGATCGCGAACTTCGCCTGGGCTCGCACGGTCTCGGCGTCCGGATTGGGGCAGACGAACAGACGAGCGACGATCTCGGCCGACTTGCCCGCCCCCGCGGCCGCCTCGTGCACGATGGGGGCGACGGTGCGAACATCCTCGGCGGACAACCAGTTGATGATCGCGCCGTCCCCCTCCCGACCGGCCAGGCGGAGCATGCCGGGCCGAAGCGCAGCCACGAGGATCGGGGGCTGCTCGGCGACCCGCAGGCCGAGGCGGAACCCGTTCACCGTGAAGGTGTCGTACTCCTCCTTGACCTTCTCGCCCGACAAGGCGGAACGCAGGAAGCGGACAGTGTCCCGCGTGCGCTTGTAGGGCTCCTCGAAGGGGATCCCGTTCCAGCGTTCGACGATCACGTTCGACGACGAGCCGAGACCCATCACGAAGCGACCGGGAGCGGCGTCGGCGAGCGCGGCGACCGACTGGGCCAGGAGCGCCGGACCGCGGGTGAACGCGGGAATGATCGCCACGCCGAGCCGGAGCTCGGGGGCCCAGGCCGCTGCGAGGGCCAGCGGCGTGAACCCGTCACTGCCATCGGCCTCCGAGGACCAGACGTCGGTGTATCCCAGGTCGACGAGCTCCCGGTAGTGATCCCGGTGCTCACTGAGTGCGACGCCACCCAGTGGCACGCTCATTCCCCATCGACCCATGTCGCCTCCTCGGCTCGTCCGACTCGGCATCGCCGATGCGGATCCGTCGGCGATCACCGCCGGACGCCCCGAGTGTCGCGGCTCAGGCCGTCGCGTTCCAGCCCCGGTGATCGGACGACAGTTCGACCGTCACCTTCGGCTTCGGGCCACCCCAGGCGCCGACCACGAGACTCGGCCCGGCCGTGTGGATCCCGAGCAGACCCCGGTCGAGCCCCAGCTCCGTCGACGACGTGAGCGTCTGGCCGAACTCGGCCTCGAACGTGTGCCGCAGCGTGTCGGAGAGCTCGGCCGAGCGGGGCTCCAGCACAGCGGCGAGTCGCGCCTCGCGCAGTTGGTGTTTCAGCGAGGTCCTGGTCGGCTCGGTCCGTCGGAACCGGCGCCACGACCTGGCCGGTGTGAAACCCGGACGCACGGCGACCTCGGTGCCGGCGAAGGCCACGCCGAGCAAGCTCTTCAGGCCATCGCTGTCGACACCCGCTCCCGCGATGGCGAGGCGTTGCCATTCGGCACCGATCGCCAGGCCGAGGCGGGGCCGGGAGATCCGCACGACCACCCAGCAGCGATCGTCGAGCAGATGGGTCAACCGGATCGTCGCACGCTCCCAGCCGATCGGCCCCAGGTTGCCGGCGACGAGCACGCCGCGCCCGGTCCACAGCGCAGGGTCGGGGTCGGCCTGATCCACGTCGATCTCGCGGGAGGCCGCCCAGAGACGCTGGGCGTCGAGGAGCTCGTCACGCGCTCGATCCTTCGCCCGTTCGGCGTCGACCAGCGTCGGCGAAGGGGTGGCGATCTCGCCGCCGGGGCCCATCGGAGCGCCGACGACGGCCGAGGTCCGGAGCTCGCTCGCCTGGACGGCCTCCTCGTAGGCCGCGACCGCGTGGGTGAAGCGCGAGCGGGCGGCCAACAACACGCCGAAGGCGTGGTGGGTCTGGTCTCGTTGCTCCGCTGTGGCCCGGGCGAGACGAAGACGACGCCGCATCGCCAACTCACCCACCACCACGACGGAGACCACGGCCGCGACCACGGCTCCTGCTGCGACTGCCCACATCACCTGGGCGAGGCTAGCGGGGGGTGAACGTCGCGATGGAACGCTCGGCCCGATTGGATCCGGAGGTCCCGAATCAGCCCCGTGATTCCAGTGTCACACCCCCTCGTCAAGATGGTCGCATGAACACCGCACAGCTCCAGCTCGTTCCCGGGACCGCCTCCTCCCCGTGGCGCCTGAGCCACGAGACCCGCCGGATCGGTCGGGCCGGCATCGCCGAAGCCCGCGCCGCCCTCGCCGCCCGGGAGGTCGCCACGGCCCCCGAGGTCGACGAGTCCACCGACCTGCCCACCCTGCCGTTCGCCGCATGAGCGACGTCCCCGGTCCGCCCTCGATCGACCGCGTTCGCCCGGCCGACGGCCTCTGCTCGGCCCGCAGGGGGCGCCCACGATCCGCACGGACCTCCATCGTCCCGGTTTTGCGCCCGTCGCTCGCCGGATGATCGACTTCGCGTCATGACCGAGATCGTGATCATCGATGCCGTCCGCTCCCCCATCGGAAAGCGCAACGGCGGCCTGTCGTCCATGCATCCCGCCGAGCTCCTCTCCGCCGTGTTGCAGGGACTCGTCGAACGCACCGGGATCGATCCGGGCGAGGTCGGCCAGATCGTGACCGGCTGCGTCTCGCAGGTCGGCGAACAGTCCTTCAACATCGGCCGGACGGCCTGGCTGAGCGCCGGCTTCCCCCTCGAGGTGCCCGCCACCACCGTCGACACGCAGTGCGGCAGCTCGCAGCAGGCGACCAACCTGGCTGCCGCGCTCGTCGGCTCCGGCGTGGTCGACGTCGCCATCGCCTGTGGCGTCGAGACGATGAGCCGGGTGCCGATCGGGTCCAACTCCTCGAAGAAGCTGGGATTGGGTGGGCCGATCCCGCCGACCTACTCCGATCATTACGAGATGACGAGCCAGTTCGAGGGGGCCGAGCGGATCGCCGACCACTGGGAGATCTCACGGGACGACACCGACGCGTTCGGACTTCGCTCGCAGGAACTCGCGGCACAGGCGTGGGCCGAGGACCGCTTCGCCACCCAGATCGTGCCGATCGACGCCCCCGTCCTCGACGACGACGGCCAGCCCACCGGCGAGACCCGCCGCGTCGTTCGAGACGAGGGCCTGCGGGACACGAGCCTCGAGGGGCTGAGCAACCTGAAGCCGGTCGCCCGGCCCGATGGGGTCCACACCGCCGGATCGGCGTCGCAGATCTCCGACGGTGCCGCAGCGGTGTTGATGATGACGGCTGTGGCGGCCGAGCGGCTCGGTCTCACACCGATGGCGGCGATCGTGGACACGTGCCTCGTCGGGGTCGACCCCGAGTTCATGCTGACCGGACCGATCGATGCCACGAAGCACCTGCTCGATCGAAACCAGCTCTCCATCTCCGACATCGACGTGTTCGAGATCAACGAGGCCTTCGCATCGGTCGTCCTGGCCTGGCAGAAGGAGCTCGGCCCCGACGCCGACGCGGTCAACCCGAACGGCGGCGCGATCGCGCTCGGCCACCCACTCGGGGGCACCGGTGCGTTCCTCATGACCAAGGCCGTGCACGAGCTCGCACGGACCGGAGCGAATCGAGGCCTGGTCTCGATGTGCTGCGGCGGCGGCATCGGGACCGGCACGATCGTCGAGCGACGCTGACCCCGAACCGCACCGTCGTCGCGCTCGGCCTGATCGCCGCAGGCTGCACCCCGTTCGCCACCTCGACCCAATCCGACTCGGCGACGGTGTTCGCCGAGGTGGAGCACGTTGTCGACGGCGACACGGTCGACCTCCTCTTCGAAGACCCCACGGGAGTGATCGAGGAGCGGGTCCGGTTGATCGGCATCGATGCGCCCGAGTCCGTCTCGCGCTCCGACCCCCAGCAGTGCTTCGGCTCCGAAGCATCCGACGCACTCACGGGCCTGTTGCCGGTCGGCAGTCAGGTCATCGTCATCCGAGACCGCGAGGCCCGCGACCGATTCGGTCGCCTGCTCGCCTACCTGGAGCGAACCGACGGCCTCGACGTCAACCTCTGGCTCATCGAGCAGGGCTTCGCCGACGCACTGTTCTTCGAACCGAACACGAGCCGCCGGGGCGAGTTCACCGAGGCGGCGGAGACCGCACGCTCCGAGGGTCGGGGGCTCTGGGGTGTCTGTGATGGCCCGGACCAGCCGCTCGACCCTGGCGGATAACTTGGTCGGGTGAGCCTTCTGAACCGCCTCGGGCTGGACGACGACGCCCGGGCGCTGATCATCACATGTGTCGGGCTCGGGACGATGCACGCGGCGAACGTCGCCGTCGAGGAGGCGTTGCGGGACGGGCTGGCCACCGATGCGACCCTGCACGTGCCGGGCCCCTGGGCGCGCGGTGCGATCTCGATCTGGAAGGACCGCCCCATCGGTGTCGGGCTGACCCTCAACGCGGAGTTCGATCACGTCCGATGGGGACCGATCACGGTGGCACCGACGCTGCTCGACGGCGATGGCGGGTTCCCACGCACCGTCACGGACCTGTGGGAACACGCCGACACCGACGAGGTCCGGCGGGAGTGCCGGGCCCAGCTCGAACGGGCGATCGGTTGGGGCGTCGACGTCACCCATCTCGACGGGCACCTCCTCGCGCTCCACGGGCGGCCGGAGATGTTCGACGTTCTGCTCGACCTCGCGGTGGAGTTCGCGCTCCCGATCTCCATGCCGGCCGACGACCTCGATCTCGGGTTCCCCGCGCGGGACCTGGCCGCCGACGAGGGCATCGTGATGGCCGACCACACGGTGCGCTGGCGAGCCGGTGTGGAGTCGCGCGAGGCCGTCATCGCAGCCCTCACCGATCTCCCGGCCGGCGTCACCGAACTCCAGGTACGTCCGACGGCCGACACCCCCGAACACCGGGCCATGACGCCGACGTGGCCGGCAGGAGTGGGCGACGCCCACCTCGTCACACACGACTGGGGTGTGCGCGCCGCGCTGCATCGCAGCGGCGCGGTCACGACCGGATTCGCGGCGCTCCGCTCGCTCCAGCGAGCGGACTGACCGTCCGGATCAGCCTTCGGCCGCCAGGGCGCTGGCCAGCGCCGATCGTGTGTCCTCGCGTTCGAGGACGTGGAACAGCGCGGCCGCGGCCCGAACGGATCCCTCCGGCTTGAGATCGCCTCGCATGTAGTCCTGGGAGGGTGTGCCGGTGCCGTCGGCCAGCGCGGCGAGCTGCGTCGGTGAGAACGTCACCGACACGGTGGGCTCACCGGCGGGTTCGACGTCGACCACCTGTCCGCCGATGATCTGGATCGTGCTCGTCGATCCCGACGCCGTGATCTCGGCGACCGCGTCGAGGCCGTCGATCGGGTCGGGTGCACCGCCGGCGAACCGGGCTGCCGCGGCGATCGCTGCACCGCTCACGCGACACCCGCCAGGATGTCGGTCTCAGGGCGACGGACGGGGACCCGCGACCGGGCGAGGATGTAGTCGTCATACGGATAGGCCGATGCGGCGACGTCGTCCGGCAGCCCGAACCAGAACTTCTCGTTCGGGTCGCACTGGGTCGCATGGGCGAGCAACGCCTGGGTCCTGGCCGAGTAGAACGGGCCGATGTCGACCGTGGTGGTGATCCGATGGTCCATACCCGGGCGCTCGAACCACCGCTCGTCGTAGGGCGACTCCACCCCGATCGCGGAGAACGCCTCGTGGTGGGCGAGCATCCGGCGACGGGCCCACATCATGTAATAGAGCTTCGCCGGGGCGTAGGGCTCGCCGGCGTCGGGGTACCAGTTCGGGTCACCGGCCCGCAGCCATGCCGGCACGCTGATGTCGTGCACCTTCAGGTGGTCGGGGTGGCGGTAGCCCTGCTGATCGTCGGCATAGGTGATGATCACGTCGGCCCGATGCGACCGGATCAGGCGAACGAGTCGTTCGACGGCTTCGTCGAGCGGGGCGTTCTGGAAGTTCGTCGGATCGGCGTTGGCCTCCATGTCGGGCATACCGGAATCCCGGTACCCGAGCATCTCGAGCGAGGTGTAGCCGATCGCTGCCACCGAGGCGTCGAGCTCGGCGGCGCGCACGGCCGGCAGGTCGGCCTCGACCTCGGGGCGCTTCATCGCCTCGTTGAGGATGTCGCCCTCCTCCCCCCCGGTGCAGCACACGAGCACGGCCTGATGACCCTCGGCGACATAGCGGGCGATCGTCGGCGCCCCCTTCGAGGCCTCGTCGTCGGGGTGGGCGTGCACGGTGAGGATCGTTGCCACGGACGTGACGATATCGGCGACCTTCATCCGGCCTTCGAACCGCCGATGGGAACGACGAAGTTCGTGGGAACCCGGACAGCAGGGCCGACGTTTGAGATGCTGTCGGAACGTCGCTCGACAGATCCGACAGATCGCCACCCCTCAGGAGACACCAGACCATGGACGACGGCATCGTGTTCGCCATCATCTTCGTCGGCCTCGCCGCCACCCTCGGCATCGGCGAACTGCTGCTCACCGGGACGTTCTTCCTCCTCCCCTTCGCCGTCGGCGCGCTGCTCGCCGCCTTCGCGTCGCTGGTCTCCCCCTGGCTCGGGATCGCCGTGTTCCTCGTCGGCTCCGCCGCCGCCTTCTTCGCCCTGAAGCCGCTCGCCCGACGACTCGACGACTCGACGCCGAACCCCAGTGGCGTCGGGGCCAACCGCCTCGTCGGCGAGGCCGGCGTGGTCCTCGAGCAGATTCCGGGTGGACCGAGTCAGACCGGGCTGGTGCGGATCGGCCGAGAGAAGTGGCGCGCGGAGTCCTCCAGCGACGCCGGCATCGGCGTCGGCCAGAACGTCAGCGTGCTCGAAGTCGTCGGCACCAGGGTCATCGTGGAAACCCGATGACCACACCTGCTCGCACCGCTCGCCCATTCCCCCAACCAGGAGGTCTCCTGTGCCGTTCCTGATCGGCTTACTGGCCGTCATCATCATCTTCGCCCTGGTCTACGCCGCGGCCGGCATCCGGATCGTCCGCCCGTACCAGCGGGGCGTCATCGAGTACCTCGGCAAGTACAAGGAGACCGCGGACCCCGGCCTGCGGATCATTCTCCCGTTCGTGCAACGCATGCGGATGGTCGACATGCGGGAGCAGGTCATCGACGTGCCCCCGCAGGAGGTCATCACCCAGGACAACGTCGCCGTCTCGGTCGACGCGGTCATCTACTTCGAGCCGACCGACCCCCAGCGCCTCATCTACAACGTGTCGAACTTCATCCTCGCCGTCACGAAGCTCGCGCAGACCAACCTGCGGAACGTGGTCGGCGAGATGTCGCTCGACGAGGCGTTCACGTCCCGCGAGCGGGTCAACGCCGCACTCCGCCAGATCCTCGACGACGCCACCGACAAGTGGGGTGTCCGGGTCGTTCGTGTCGAGATCCAGCGCATCGACCCACCGCAGGACGTCATGAACGCCATGCACGAGCAGATGAAGGCCGAGCGGACCCGACGAGCCGTCGTGACCGAAGCCGAAGGTGCTCGTCAGGCGGCGATCACCCGTGCCGACGGCGAGAAGCAGGCCGCCATCCTCGAAGCAGAGGGTGTCCGCCAGCGCGACATCCTCACGGCCGAAGGTGAGGCACAGGCCGTGCGGACCCGGGCCGAAGCCGAACAGTTCCGCCTGGAGGTCGAAGCCCAGGGTGAGGCCCACGCCCTCGAGAGCGTCTTCGGGGCCATCGACGAATCCGGTGTCGACGACCGCTTCCTGGCCCTGCGTTACATGGACGCGCTGGAGGGCATCGCCGACGGGAAGGCGACGAAGATCTTCCTCCCCGCCGACATGTCGAACACGATGGGCGCACTCGGCGGGATCGCCGAACTCTTCCGACCCGATCCCGATGACGACAACCCGACACCGGCACCCCGGATCCGAGCCGACGCCGCTCGTCGCGCCGAGACCGCGAAAGCGGCGGCCGAGCTCGAGGGGCGACCTCAACCGCAGCGTCGCCCGGCACCGAACCCGGCCCCGGCGCCCGGAGGCACCACCCCGCCACCTCCACGACGGGCGGGCGCGTAGACGTCAGACGTCGAGCGCCTCGAGGATGATCTCACCGTCCTCGTCGTCGATCTCGATGCGCCAACCGAACAACTCGGCCAGGGCCTCCCGACCTTCCTCGGGACCCGACGCCAGCACACCGTCACCGGCCCGGAGCGTCTCCAGATGCCCGGGCCGGTACGCGTACCGGCCCTCCCGCTCGATGGCCAACACCGAGAAACCCGGCTCGATCGGCAACGAGAGCTCACCGAGAGCCCGGTCGGCGACGGCACTACCGGGGGCGACGGGCATCCGCACCACGACGTCGTCGGTGTCCCCGAGCGCCATCGCGAGGATGGGGTGGAGCTCCTGGGTTCCCTCGACGAGCCAGACCATCTGCTGGGCCTGATCGCCGATGTCCTCTGCGGCGGCGCCGAGATGGAGCAACCCACGGAGCGGGGCGGGATCGAGGCCGTCACCCGCCGCACGCAGCACCCAGGTCTCGAGACGGTGGTTCATCTCGTCGAGCCGATCCTCGAGGTGGCGGACCTCGGCTGCGAGCGACCGATCCCGGAGCACCAGGGCGGAGTAGGCGAGACCGACGGCCACCTCCGAGAGGTTCTTCATCTCGACCAGGACATCGATCGCCCGATCGAGGTCGCTCAGCGGTCCCGTGTCGTCGGCGACGGTCGGCGGCACCCATGCGGGCGCACCGGCGAGCTCGCGCAGCCGGGGGATCCCGGCGGGCGACCCGCGCAGGAACATCACGTCGTTCGGTTGCAGGATCTCGTCGCCGTCGGGGTCGACGATCCACCGTCGCGACCTGCGGATCGCCATGACCCGCAGACCGGTGACGACCGGCAACTCGAAACTCCCGAGCGGCCGGTTCGCGAAGTGCGAACCCTGGGCGATCTCGACGCGATGCGCGACCTCCTCGGCCTCGGAGAGATCCACGACGAGCGCTCGCGGGATACCGAGCCGGGCGGTCACGATCTTCGCGACGTCGACGGCATCGTTTCCGATGCGTTCGACCGCGCTCACGACCTGGAGCACCGCCGACATGGCCTCGGCCTCCTTCGCATGCCGGACCGCGACGATGCACAGGGTCCGCATGGCGTGCACCAGCTCGGAGAGTTCCTGCTCGAGCTCCTCGACCTCGTCCGCCATGTCCGGGTCGTCGAAGTACAACGACGCGTAGGCCAGGTCCACCATCAGCTCGCTGGTGTCCTTGGCCTCGGCCAACATCTCCCGCAGATTTCTGCCGTCCACTGCCATCCTCAGACGCGCCGCTTCATCGCCGTGATCATGCCACTCCCCACAGCAGGAGCGCACCGACGAGGGTCACGGCACCGACCACGTCGATCGTCGCCGTCACGATCGGGATGCCGTGGTTGTCCGGATCCAGGCCGAACCGGACGACCAGCAACGTCCCGTAGTAGGCCACCAGGGCCACGACGGCGGTCGACACGAGACCGGCGGTCATCACCACGCCGATGAGCAGACCGAAGCCGGGCGTCGAGTGGTCGCCCCATGTGGCCGCCAGGCCGACCACGACGCCCAGCAGGAGGAAGATGGGCAACGCCAGCACCAACGTCGAGCGCATGTCATCGAGGGCGGCACCCCGAGGCCGTCGTCCAGCGTCGATCAGGCCGAGGTGGAACTTGGTCCCGAGCCGGTTGCTCAGGATCCCTCCGAGTGCTCCTGCGGTGGTGAGGTAGCCGGGGAGCAACACCAACAACACCGTGAAGGAGAGGAACTCGGCCTTGTTGCGTTCGACGGCGACGCCCGCCAACAAGCTCAGCAGACCGGCGGCACACAGAACGGGGAGCGTCTCGCCGACGATCCTCCGGGCCGTCGCCATCGATGCGACGGCGAGTGGCGCCATCGAGGCCAGGCAGGCCACCACGGCGATCCACGCCATCGTGGTCGTCAGACCCCCACGATCGATGAACCGGGCTGCGAACACGAGCGTCGGAAGCGTCACGATGTCGCCGGCTGCCGTGACCATGGGCGCGGTCACGTTGTCGAGGTCCCAGCCGAACCGGACGGAGCCGAGGGTCAAGGCCATCGTGATCGCCACGACCACGACCGAGGCGAGAGCACCGCCGAGCACCGACACGACGATGAAGTCGGCGAGCCCGATCGGATTCTGCGTGTCGAGCACGAACAGGGTCACGACCTCGGCGAGCCCGGCGAGCACGAGCGCCGCGGCCATCGAGGTCACCATCGAGGACACGAGGTTCTGCCCGAGCAACGAATCGGGTCGCCAGCTCCAGGCGAAGGTACCGGTCTGGATCGAGGTCGACAGTCGGCCTCCGAGCGGCCCGAAGACGTTTCCACGGAGTCCGATCGCCGGCGGCACGAACAGCAGGAGCCCGGGAAAGGACGCGAGATCGGACTCGAACGCCGCGAGCGTGAGCCCGGCCACGAGGCTGGCGACGACCGAGAGGCTGAGGGCTGCGAGGCTCTGACCGATGTCGCCGAGACCCGGCCCGAGGACACCGCCGAGCGGCCGACGCACACGCATGACGTCGTCTCCCCTCACGCCGGCTCCAACGTCAGCGCATGCTAGCCACGGGCCGCCGGAGGGATCGACGTGGCGGCCCGGATCGGCCGCCATGAGCACTTCTGCTCAACTCACGGCCCGATTCGGTCGACGAAACCGGACATGACCGACGCGTTCGGCGACCCGCCCACATCGATCGATCTCGATGACATTCCCGACATCTGCCTGATCACCGATGGCATCGGGACGATCTCGCGAGCGAACCGCGCCTGCGCCGAGGCGCTCGGCTACCCGGTCGACGACTGGGTCGGTCGCAACGTCCTCGACGTGCTCCACCCCGATGATCTCGAACCGGCGATCGCCGCCTTCACCTCGATGGGCGACCGAACCGGTGGCGGTTCCGGTCTGCTCATGCCCGTCCGTGTCCGGCACGCGAACGGCAGCTGGTTGCCGTGCGAGGTCCGAGGTCGGGTCAGTGGGGAGGACCGCATCACGCTGGTCGTCCGGGACCTCACCGATCGGCACGCGTTGAGCCTGGCTCAGGGCGACGCCGATCTGCTCCGTGCCCTCGTCCACCACGCCTCGTCGATCCTGCTGACCCTGGAGGCGGACCACACCGTCCGGAGTACGAATGCCGCGTTGACCCGGATCCTCGGAAGGGACGGTTACCGAACCCAGGGCACGGCGTTCGCGAGCCTCGCGGCGCCCGAGGACCGGACGTTCGTCGCATCCCGCCTCGACGAGGACGCCGGCCGGTTCGAGGCCGACTTCGTCCACGTCGACGGGTCCAGGGTCGTGCTGGAGGTGAGCGTCCAGGACCTCCGCTCCGACCCACTCGTCGGCGGTTACCTGGTGAACGCCGTCGACATCACGGATCTGCGGGAGACCCAGATCGCACTCCGCAGGATGGCGGACACCGATCATCTGACCGGCCTGCTCAATCGTCAGGCGTTCCTGGATCGTGTCCGCACGATGCTCGACGCGACCGATGATGCCGGCGATCTGGCGATCCTCTTCTGTGACCTCGACGGCTTCAAGTCGATCAACGACGAGCTGGGTCACGCCGCAGGTGATCATCTGCTGAGTGAGGTCGCCGGACGGATGCAGCGTTGCGTCCATGCCGACGACCTCCTGGGTCGCCTCGGTGGGGACGAGTTCGTCGTGGTGCTGCGCGACACGGCGAAGAACGGGCCCGCCGTCGTCGCCGACCGGATCCGGCGAGCCATCGAGGAACCGTTCTCCTATCAGGGTCGAGCGGCACGGGTCGGGGTCTCCATCGGTGTCGCGGTGGCCAGCGATCATCCGACGATCACGAGCATGATCGCCGCAGCGGACGAAGCGATGTACCAGGTCAAGCGGTCACGCTCCCGACGAGACGTTCCCGGCGCACGGCGCGCCACCGAACGGCGAACGGACCCGGCGTGGGCGCCCCGTTAGAGTCAGCCGGGTGCGTCATCGCCGCGGCTCGATCCTGATCCCTCTCGCACTGTTGTTCGCCGCGGGCTGCGCCGACGACGGTCGCGAACTCGCCGAGCCGTCCGACTGGCAGACCACCACGACCCGACCGCCGCCACCCACGTCGGCACCACCGGAGCGTGTGTCCGACTCGGGCCTGCGGATCTGGTCACCGGACTTCGAACCGGCCGCTGCGATCCCACTCGCGGTCCAGTGCGCCGGCGACAACCTCTTCCCGAGCCTCCGATGGGAGTCGGTGCCCGACGGCACGGTCGAGCTGTCGGTCACACTCGCCGACCAGACCGACCCCGAGGATCCGCTGCTGCTCTGGCTCGCCGCGGGGATTCCTCCCGCCACCCGATCGCTCGACGCCGGCTTCCTGCCCGCCGGTGGCTTCGAGACCCTGAACGACTACGGCGCGCTCGGATGGGGTACCCCGTGCCTGGAGGAACTCGGCGACAACCGTGACCTGCAGTTCACCATCTGGGCGCTCGGCTCACCTGCGGGCTTCGCTCCGGGAGCGCCCGGCAACGAGGCGTGGGACGATGTCGCCGCTCGGGCGATCGACTCGGCGACCGTCCTCATGCGGATCCCCTGACTCAACCGGCGCCGCGACTCCGGACCGCCGCGGCGAATCGGGCGGCCGCAGGCGGATCGATCTGGAAGAACAGTCCCGGCTCGATGAGCTCCACCTCCAGGATCTTCGGACCGTCGACGTCTTCGACGAGGTCCACCCGTGCGTACAACTGCGGACCGAAACGATCCGCGATCCACTCGAGTGTCGCACCGGCGAGCTCGAGCTCGGGCGCGGACGGAGTCACGAGTTCGATGTGTTCGCGGGCGAACAGCCCGTCCACATCCGCACCGCCACCCGGTTCCAACAACGGGCCCTTCAGGAACGTGTGGCTCACGGCGCCGTCGATCGCGACGATGCCACGCTCGCCCCGACGGTCGACGGAGGCGACGTAGGGCTGGACCATCGCCGTCCGCCCCGAGGCGGTCAGGCGGCCGATCGCTGCCTCGATCTGGTCCGGGTCGTCGAGGCGCAAGGTGTCGTTCGACCCGGCCGACACCGTCGGTTTCACGACCACCTCGCCGAGCTCGGAGAGATCGAGCACGAGCGCGTCGTCGGGCGACACGAACGTGCTCGACACGACGGGTAGTCCGGCGGCGTCGAGGTCGGCGAGGTATCGCTTGTCGATGTTCCAGCGGATCACGTCGAGGTCGTTGCGCAGCCGGGTCGCCGCCGACACACGTTCGCACCAGTCGAGGAAGGCCGCTGGTCGACGCCAGTAGTCCCAGGTGGCCCGGATGACGACCAGGTCGAAGACCGACCAGTCGACCGACTCGTCATCCCAGATCGCGACCGACTCGTGCAACCCGATCGATCGGGCGGCGGCGCGCAGGAGCGGCCCCTCCGTGTCGAGGTCGGTGGCGTCGGCCGATGCCGCCCACGCGACGCGCATCACGACCCGCCGGGGATCACACCGGCGGTGGCGAGCGCTTCGATCTGGTCGGCGCTCCTGCCGAGCTCGGTGAGCACCTCCACCGTCTGGGCGCCGTACCCGGGAGCTCCCGACGGAGCGTGGGGCTCGGCGGCATCGAACCGCGCCGCCGGGCGGGCCTCCCGCACGCCACCGATACTGCCGGAGTCGTACTCGACGAACGAGTTGCGGTGCACGACCTGGGGGTCGGCCGCGACATCGCCGAGCCCGAGCACCGGTCCGCCCGGCATGTCGTTGGCGCGGAGCCGCTCGAGCGCCTCGTCGGTGTCGATCGTCGAGAGCACGGCGTCGACGGCATCCCGGAGCGCGGCGGCATTCCGCTGCCGGTCCTCGAAGGTCGCGAACCGGGCGTCGTCCATGAGCGCCGGATCGATGGCAGCCGCGAGCCGAGGCCATGTCGAGTTCGTCGCCAGATTGAGGGTGATGTGGCCGTCCGATGTCGGACGCACCTCGTAGTTCGTGGCCATCGGCGGCACCGAGCGTCCACCCTCGCCGAGGAGTCCGTGACCCCATCCGCCGTCGGGCCAGAAGAACTGGAGTCCGGCGTCGAGCATCGAGACCTCCAGATGCTGACCGCCGGCGCCGCGGGACGCGGCCAGCAGTGCAGCGGTCGTCGCCTGGGCCACGGTGATCGCCGTTGCCTTGTCGACCACGAGATTGAGGAGGAGCGCCGGGTCACCATCGGCGAGGCCCTGGTGGGCGGCCATCCCGATCAGTCCCTGGATCACGAAGTCGTAGACCATCTGATCGGCGTAGGGGCCGGTCGGACCGAAGCCGGAGACCGACACGTAGACGAGGTCGGGGTGACGGGCCAACATCGCATCAGGCCCCACACCCATTCGCTCGACCGCGCCCGGCCGGAAGTTCTGGATGAACACATCCGCCGTCCCGATCAGATCGTGGAGGATCGCCGTGCCCGCATCGGTTCGGGTGTCGACGGCGATCGAGCGCTTGTTCCGGTTGCAGGCGTGGAACACCGTGCCCATCCCGTTGCGGATGTCACCGAGTGTCCGCATCCGGTCGCCGACCCCGTTGGCCGCCTCGACCTTGATCACCTCGGCGCCCTGGTCGGCCAGGATCGCCGACGCGAACGGCGCCGAGATCATCTGCGCCGCCTCGACGACACGAAGACCGGCGAGCGGCTGGCGGCGTACGAGGTCCGGATCGACATCCATGGGTCCAGGGTGCCACGGTGTCGGAATCGACACGAGTTCACCGACCCCACCGTTCGACCCGCACACCGTGCCGGTCACCGACGCCGCGACGGTGATGCTCGTGGCCGACCGACCCGAGCTGGAGGTGTTGCTCGTCCGTCGCACGGCGCGTCTGGCGTTCGCCGCCGACGCCTGGGTGTTCCCCGGCGGCCGGGTCGACCCGGGTGACCGCCGGGTGCACGGTCCGTGGGTCGGCCGCAGCGAGACCGACGCCGCACGAGCCGTCGACGCCGACGCCCACGGGTTGTCCTTCTGGGTCACCTCGGCCCGGGAGACCATCGAGGAGGCGGGTGTTCTCCTCGGTCGACAGGGCCACGGGTCGATCTCGGAGGTCCGAGCGGGGCTCGAGGCCGGACGCGACTTCGCCGATCTGCTCGAAGCCGGCGGTCACCGGCTCGACTTCTCCGACGTCGAGTTCGTCGCCCGGTTCATCACCCCGGTCGGCTCCCCCCGGAGGTTCGACGCACGGTTCTTCGTGGCGCCCGCACCCGCTGATGCCGCGCCCGAGCACGACGACGGCGAGATCGTCGACTGGGACTGGTTTCGACCGTCAGAGGCGCTCGAGCGCTACCGAGCCGGCGAGATGACGCTCATCAGCCCGACCGTTCGCATGCTCGCCTGCCTTGCCCGCTACGACTCCGTCGACCAGGTCATGGCGGTGGCCCGAGCCGATCACCCGATGGCCAGGGTCCGCGTGATCGACCCCGCGGGTGCCTACGTCGTGGTCCTCCCGGGCGAGCCCGGCTACGAGACGGCCGAGCTCGAGGTCGAGTCGGGCTGGGTCAAGCTCTGGGAACCCGACGGCCGACCGGGGCGCTCCGGACTCGCCGGCCGCCCCTGGTGACCATCAGGCCGGCAGCAGCTGGCTGATGTCGATCTCGCAGGCGGCGAGGGCGATGAACAGGCTCGGTGCACCGGCCAGATCCTGCGCCGCCAGCGCGGAGAACTCCTCGGCCGGCAGTTCGTCGAGGAAGCACTCGACCTGCTCGGTGGCGAGACCGGTCTGGCTCGCGAACCCCTCGACGACCAACGCCCGGCCCTCCTCGGTCGCGAGCAGGCTCTCCAGCTCGGCGGGATCGATCTCGGGGAGCTCGTCGAGCGCCTCTTCGGTCACGGTGCCCTCCGGGCAATTGGTGTCGACGAAGTCGGACACCCGATCACTCGCATCGTCGACCTCGGAACCGGTGGCGTCCAGTTCGGCCTCGGGGATCGAGATGATGTCGTAGCCGTACTCCTCGAACAGCGTCTGGAGCTCCTCGGTGGCCGCGACCATCGTGGCCATGTCGCCGGAGATCTGATCCGGCGCCACCTCGGCGCCCTGCCGCATCAGGGCGAGGTTGTCCTCGAACCAGGTCTGGACCGATTCGGGATCGAAGAAGTTCTCGGGGTCGCTGATGGCGTCGGCCTGCGCTCGGAGGCCGCAGAAGGCCTCGAGCTCGGGCGTCATCGAGACCTCAGCCATCGCCTCGGTTGTCTTCGGCGCCGCCTCGGTCGTGGTCACCGCCTCGGTCGTCGTGGTCTCGGCTTCGGTCGTCGTGGTCTCGGCCTCGGTCGTGTCGGCATCCGCGGCGGTGTCGGCGTCACTGCCGCCACCACAGGCGGCAAGGGTGAGCGCCAGTGCGGCGATCAGGCTGACGGGACGAGAGGTTCGAGTGCGGATCATGGTTCCTCCGGGGCAACGGGTGACGAGGGTTCCATCGGCCACAGTGACAGAAAACTGCATCGTTCGGGTCGCTGCGTGGCAAACGACCGTGCAGAGGTTCTCGTCGGGCGCCGATACCGTGAGCACCACGCGTCCCGTTCCGCCACCCCCGGCGGTCCGCCCACGTGATCGAGGTACACGTCATGGCTCGTCGCGAGCAGCTCCGCAATCTGGCCATCGTGGCCCACGTCGACCATGGCAAGACGACCCTCGTCGACGCGATGCTCGCACAGACCGGTGCCTTCGGCGCCCACGAAGAGGTCATCGACCGGGTCATGGACTCGGGCGATCTCGAGAAGGAGAAGGGCATCACGATCCTGGCGAAGAACACCGCCGTGCGTCGTGGTGACACCGTGCTCAACATCGTGGACACCCCGGGCCACGCCGATTTCGGCGGTGAGGTCGAGCGAGCGCTCACCATGGTCGACGGTGTCGTGCTGCTCGTCGATGCGGCCGAAGGTCCCCTCCCCCAGACCCGATTCGTGCTGCGGAAGGCCCTTGCCCGCAAGCTCCCCGTCATCCTCGCCATCAACAAGGTCGATCGCCCCGACGCCCGGATCTCCGACGTGGTCGACGAGGTCTACGAGCTGTTCCTCGACATCGACGCGAGCGACGACCAGATCGACTTCCCGATCGTCTACTGCGCTGCCCGCGACGGCTGGGCGTCCCTCGAGGAGGGCGTGCCCGGCGAGAACCTCGAGCCGCTGTTCGAGCTGATCCTCGAGCACATCCCGGCGCCGAGCTACGAGGAGAACCACCCGCTCCAGGCGTGGGTCACGAACCTCGACTCCTCGCCGTACGTCGGCCGGCTCGCACTGTGCCGCATGGTCAACGGCACCCTCAACAAGGGTGAGTCCGTCGGTCTGAGCCGGATCGACGGCTCGATCCAGCGGGTGAAGATCACCGAGATGTACCTGACCGAGGCCCTCACCCGGGTTCCTGCCGAGTCCGCCGGCCCCGGCGATCTCGTCGCCATCGCCGGGATCGAGGACATCCTCATCGGTGAGACCATCGTGGCGCTGGACGACCCCCGTCCGATGCCGGTGATCGCCGTCGACGAACCCGCACTGTCGATGACCATCGGCATCAACACCTCGCCACTCGCCGGCTCGGACGGCGACAAGCTGACCGCCCGGGTCGTCAAGGCCCGCCTCGACGCCGAGCTCGTCGGCAACATGAGCCTGCGGGTCCTGCCGACCGAGCGACCCGACGCCTGGGAGGTCCAGGCCCGGGGAGAGCTCCAGCTCGCCATCCTCGTGGAACAGATGCGGCGTGAGGGCTTCGAGCTCACCGTCGGCAAGCCGCAGGTCGTCACCCGCGAGATCGACGGAGAGCTCCACGAGCCGGTCGAACGCGTGACGATCGACGTGCCCGACGAGTACCTCGGTGCGGTCACCCAGTTGCTCGCCACCCGGAAGGGTCGGATGGAGAACATGGTCAACCACGGCACGGGCTGGATCCGCCTCGATCACGTGGTCCCGGCCCGCGGCCTCATCGGTTTCCGTACCGAGTTCCTCACCGAGACCCGGGGCACCGGCGTGCTCAACCACACCTTCGAAGGCATGGAGCCGTGGTTCGGTGAGCTGCGCACACGGCGCACCGGTTCGTTGGTCGCCGACCGGAAGGGTCCCGTGACGGCCTATGCACTGATCGGTCTGCAGGAGCGGGCACAGATGCTCGTGGGCCCGACCACCGAGGTCTACACCGGCATGATCGTCGGCGAGAACAGCCGCTCGGAGGACATGGACGTGAACGTCTGCAAGGAGAAGCAGCTCACGAACCACCGGGCCGCCGCCGCCGACCAGACCGTGAAGCTGACTCCGCCGAAGGTGCTCTCACTCGAGCAGGCGCTCGAGTTCATCGCCGACGACGAGTGTGTCGAGGTCACCCCGACCCACGTTCGACTCCGCAAGCTCGACATGGACCCCATCGTCCGAGCGCGCCAGGCCAAGGCCCGCAAGAACGCCCGTCTCGCCGAAGCCAAGGCCTGACCCAAATCCCAGGCTGAGGCGACAACATTCGTCGCCTCGGCCATGCAATTCCAGCAAGCGGTTGGGCGAGAAGGTCCAACACGGCAGGCTGTGCATGCTTCCCCCGGACGACCTCCAGCAACCTGGATGGTGACACGGTGGCCTCACGAGCCGACCACGCCTTGGCCGATGCAGCGGAACACGCCCATGGCGTCTTCTCCCGATCCGAAGCCCGCTCGCTCGGACTCTCGGACCGTCAGATCAGATATCGCGTCGCCACCGGCCGATTGATCGAGGTCCACCCCGGTGTCGTCCGGCTACGCGGCTGGCCAACGACCTGGCAGAGCGAGACCCGGGCTGCCGTGCTCGCGACCGACGGGGTCGCCTCACATTGGAGCGCCGCAGCGCTCTGGCAGCTCCACGGAGCACGACCGGGCAGCCGACCGGAGGTGGCGGTCCGGCGCGGTCGCACGACCGTTCTGCCCGGGGTTCGCCAACACGAGACCACGCAGTTCGTCGGCATCGACCCTGTCGAGATCGAGGGGATCCGCTGTACGGACATTCATCGCACGCTGCTCGACATCGCCCATCGCGTGGAGCTGGCGCGGTTCGTCCTCTTCGTCGACGACGCCCGGCGGCGAGATCTCGTCGACTGGCGATCCCTCCTCCGCTACTACCGACGATTCGGCCGACGCGGCCGCAACGGCAGTGCCCACCTGCGAGCCCTTCTCGATGCGCACTTCGGCTCCCAGGCACTGCCTGACTCGGGGTTCAATCGTGAGGTGGGCCAGCGGTTGATCGATGCCGGGCTTCCCCGGCCGGTGTTCGAGTACACCGTGGTCTTCCCAGATCGGTCGACGGCCCGATACGACCTCGCCTGGCCCGAGTTGCGGGTCGCAGTGGAACTCCATTCGGCGACCTGGCACCTCACGCGTTCAGCGTTGTCCAACGATGCTCGGAAGATCACCGATGCGATCCGTCTCGGTTGGCAGGTTCTTCCGTTCACCTGGGATCAGTGGCGTGCCTCGCCGGTCACGGTGATCTGTGCCATCGACGACGTGCTGCGCGAGCGGGCGCTTGCTGGAACTGCAGCCTGATGACGACCGAATTTGTCGTTCTGACCTGGAATTTCGGAAAGGAGGGGAGTCAGCGGAAGTTTCGGGCCATGGATTCGAGGCGGGCCGTCGACTGGGTCGGGTCGCTCCCGGGTGGCGCGTCGGTTGTCCACGGAGTCGGCCCGTGCTGGAGCTTCGGCGCGCTGCCGACCGGCAGCGGTTCGAACTTGTCGGCCACGACGTTGACCACCGTGCCCTGCTTCTCGACCCGCCCCCGCACGAGCAGGGCCGGCGCGGACCGCACGATCTTGCGATACCGGCTCCAACACCCCACCGAGACGACGATGTTCATCAACCCGGACTCGTCCTCCATCCCGATGAACGTCGTCCCCGACGCCGTCGCCGGACGCTGCCGATGGGTGACCACACCACCGACCAGGACCCGGCTCCGATGCTCCAGCCCGCCGAGGTCGATCGCCCGGACCACACCGATCTCCCCCATCGAATCCCGGAGGAACTTCGTCGGGTGACCGTCGGGGGCGACACCGGTCGCCCAGAGATCGGCGAGAGCCTCCTCACGGTCGTCCATACCGGGCAGTGTCGGCGCCTCGAGACCGGTGACGATGCCCTCCAGGCGATCCGCTCCCATCTGTGACACGGCGCCCGCCGTCCACAGACTCTGCCGCCGCGACACACCCAGGCTGTCGAAGGCACCCGCCGTCGCCAGGGCTTCGAGCTGCTCCTTCGACACTCCGGTGCGCCGGGCCAGGTCCTCGATCGAGTGGTAGGGCCGCGCAGCGGCGATCACCTCGGCCAGATCTTCCCCGACACCTCGGACCGAGCCGATCCCCATCCGCACCGCCCAGCCGTGATCACGTCGTTCGACCTCGATCTCGTCCGCACCGGCGATCTCGATCGGTGTCGGTGGATGGTCGGCCGGCACGGGGGTGAGGATGGCATCGGCGGCCGAGGCGTTGACACAGGGCGACAGGGTCGGCACCCCGTGTCGCCGGGCGTCCTGCACCAGAGAATGCGGCGAGTAGAACCCCATCGGTTGCGCGTTGAGCAGCGCCGCACAGAACGCCGCCGGATACCGCAACTTCAGCCAGGAGGACGCGTAGACCAGGTAGGCGAAGCTGATCGAGTGACTCTCGGGAAAGCCGTAGTTCGCGAAGGCGGCGAGCTTGTGCCAGATCTGGTCGATGATGTCGGCCGGTACACCCCGTTCGGCCGCACCGACATCGAAGCGCGCTCGCAACTGCTCCATCCGTTCCCGTGAACGTTTCGACCCCATCGCCTGACGGAGTTGGTCGGCCTCGGACGGAGTGAACCCGGCCACGTCGATCGCCATCTGCATGAGCTGCTCCTGGAACAGCGGGATGCCCAGGGTCTTCTCGAGCGCAGGCTCCAGCAGCGGGTGGAGGTAGGTGACCGGCTCCTCGCCGTTGCGTCGACGGATGTAGGGATGCACCGAGCCGCCCTGGATCGGACCGGGCCGGATCAGGGCGATCTCGACCACGAGGTCGTAGAACGTGCGCGGCTTCAACCGCGGCAGCGTCGACATCTGCGCCCGGGACTCCACCTGGAACACCCCGACCGAGTCCGCCTTGCACAACATCGAGTAGACCGCGTCGTCCTGGGGAAGCGTCGCCAGATCGATCTCGACGTCGTGGTTCGCCTCGACGAGGTCGACACAGAGATGCAGCGCAGTCAGCATCCCGAGGCCGAGGAGGTCGAACTTCACGAGGCCGGCGGCGGCACAGTCGTCCTTGTCCCACTGGAGCACCGTCCGGTCCTCCATCCGGGCCCACTCGACCGGACAGACCTCGGTGACCGGCCGGTCGCACATCACCATGCCACCCGAGTGGATCCCGAGATGACGTGGCAGGTGCTCGAACTGCACGGCGAGCTCGGCGACGTCATCGGGCAGCTCGTGGCCATCGCCGGGGCCGCGGGGTTCCGAGGTCGGCAGCGACGTCGGGCCGTCGGCGGCGGGGATCTCCACTCCGACCCTGCCCGGACCTCGCACCGCCGCGACCTGATGCTTCAGGCTCGACCACCGGTCCAGCGACTTGGAGAAGGCGTCCTGTTGACCCGGTGAGTAACCGAGCGCCTTGGCGGCGTCGCGCACCGCCGACTTCGATCGGTAGGTGATCACGTTGGCGACCTGCGCTGCGTGCCGGCGACCATGACGCTCGTAGACGTACTGGATCGCCTCTTCCCGGCGACCCGATTCGATGTCGAGATCGATGTCGGGAGGGCCGTCACGCTCCGGGGACAGGAATCGTTCGAACAACAATCCGAGGCTCACGGCGTCGGCCTTGGTGACCCCCAGCACGTAACAGACCGCCGAGTTGGCCGCCGAGCCCCGGCCCTGGCAGTAGATGTCATGACGTCGACAGAAGTCGACGATGTCCCACACCACCAGGAAATAGCCGGGGAACCCGAGGGACTCGATCAGGTCGAGCTCACGATCCAGTTGCACCCAGGCCTCGGGACACCACGAGGCGTCGCGGGGCCCGTAACGCTGCACCCCACCCTCTTCGACGAGACGGCGGAGGTAGCCCATCTCGGACAGACCGTCGGGACAAGGGAACGGTGGCAGGTTCGGGGCGACGAGCGACAGATCGAAGGCACACTCGCGCCCGATCGCCGCCGCTCGGGCGATCACCCCGGGATACCGGGCGAACCGACGGGCCATCTCCTCCCCCGACCGCAGATGGGCGCCCGCACCCGCCGGCAGCCACCCCTGGATCTCGTCGAGGGAACGTCGAGCCCGCACCGCGGCCATCGCTGTCGCCAGCCGCCGGTCCGAGGTGGTGGCGTAGTGCACGTTGTTGGTCGCCACGACGTCGAGGTCGAATGCCACGGCCAACTCGGCCAGAGCGTCATTGCGCACCGTGTCCGAGGGATCCCCGTGATCCCACAGCTCCACGGCGACGTTGCCGGCGCCGAATCGATCGACCAGCGCCCCGAGTTCCCGGCGAGCCGCCGCCGGCCCCTCCCGCACCAGCGCCCGCGGGACCGAGCCCTTGCGGCATCCGGTCAACACCTGCCAATGGTCGACCTCACCCGGGCGGAGCCAACCATCGAGGTCGGCCATCGTCATCCGTGGCGCACCCTTCTGCCCGGCGAGCTGGGCTTCGGAGATCACCCGGGCGAGCGAGGCGTACCCCTCCGGCCCGCGCGCCAACACCAGCAGATGCGTGCCGTCCGGGTCGGCCTGGCCGGGTTCGGTGTCGAGCTTGTCGACCGTGAGTTCGGCCCCGAACACCGTCGGCAGACCCACCGACCGGGCCGCTTCGGCGAAGCGCACGACACCGTAGAACCCGTCGTGGTCGGTGATCGCCAGGGCTTCCAACCCGAGGCGGGCCGCTTCGGCCGCCAGCACCTCGGGATGGGATGCGCCGTCGAGGAAGCTGAACGTGGAGTGGGCATGGAGCTCCGCATACGGCACACGACCGGGCCGATACACCGACGGTGACGGCGCCAACTCCTGCCGCTTGGCCGACCACGCCGGAGCATCCCCTCCATCGGCGCCGGGGCCATAGCGGCGCGCGTCGGCAGGACGACGATCGGAGAGCCGCGCCTCGATCTCGGACCAGGGCACCGGCGGGTTTCCCCATCCCATCACATCACGTTACGAACACCTGTTCGATCGCGCAACGCGCCAGTCGATTGCTCCGAACACATCGAAACCGACCACCCGACACATCGAAACCGACCACCCGGCTCGCTACGCTGCTCGGCCGTGTCGGGGTATGCGGTCCTGATCCGGGAGTCGTCGAATCGGGTCTACGACGGCGACGGCGCGCGCCTCCTGGCCGCCGAGCTCGCCGCACATCGACCCCACCTCCGCGCCGCCCTGACCACCATCGAACGATGCGGGCCCGACGACCCGATGGACCTCCACCTCACGATCGAGGGCGACCTCGACGAGCACGATCGGCGCCTCCTCGGCAACACCTCCGGACTCCGTCTCCTGTTCCGCCGCCACGGCGACCTCCTCGAACCGGTCGCACTCCCGGTCTCGGCCGAACACGACAGCGACCTGATCACGATCCAGCGGTATCGGGGCAAGACCAACGAGCAGTTCACCCACCTCCTGGTGAACCTCACCGTGCTCGCCGCCAGTCCGGCGGACGATCGTCGGCTCCACCTGCTCGACCCGGTCGCCGGTCGCGGCACCACCCTCAACCGCGGGCTGGTGCTCGGCTTCGACGTCGCGGGCGTCGAGAAGAGCGGCACCGAGGTCGACGCCTACCGGACGTTCCTGTCCAACTACTGGAAGGACCATCGGGTCAAACACAAGCTCCACCGGGAGCGGATCCGCAAGGGCCCGCACGCCGGTTCGCAACGCTTCTCGATCCGCCTCGGCACGGGTCAACGGATCGACGTCGCCCAGGCCGACACGTCAGCCGTCGGTGGCGTCTTCCCCGGTCGCAAGTTCGACGTGATCGTCGGTGACCTGCCCTACGGCGTCCAACACGGAGCCCGGCACGGCGAGGAGACCGACCGATCCGCGGCTCGCCTGCTCGAGACGGCGCTTCCCGAGTGGCGACGGGTGCTCCGTCATGGTGGCGCGATCGGCTTGGCCTGGAATCTCCGCACGCTGCCGCGCGCCGAGATGATCACGTCACTGCGTGAGCACGGCTTCGACGTCGTCGACCATCCACGCTCGTTCGAGCACGTCGTCGACCGTTCGATCACCCGGGATCTGGTGGTCGCCACCCGCTGAGGGCGGCGACCACACGATCATCCCGGCCGACGGATCAAGTCGCGGCACCCTTGCCCGAGCCGACCAGCGTGTCTGCTTCGAACGGCGTGAGCAGGCAGACGATCTCCCGATCGTCTCCGAGCTCCCACGAGTCCTCGGTGGGGATCAACCACGAGATGTCGTAGGTCATCGACGCCGCGTACTCGATGCCGACGTAGTCGGTGAACTCCGCGAGACAGGTCTCGCCGGCGAGTTCGGTCAAGGCTTCTTCCCCGGGGAACACGACCGAGGTCGAGTTGAACAGGTGATACACCTCCGACTCGTGCTCCTCGGCGCAGGGCACACCCTCGAAGCCGCTCACCTCGCCGACCGTGTTGCCGCGGAGGCAGTCGCCGACGCTCAACACGAAGGCGCCGAGCTGGCCGCTCTCGGTGATCTCACCGGTCTCGGCATCCCGTTGGGTGTCATCCGTCTCCCCTTCGTTGCCGCAGGCGGAGAGGACCAGGGCGAGGAAGGCGGCGAGGGCGATTCGTCGAAGTGCAGTCATATCGACAGCATCGGCACCAGGACGGGAGGACTCATTCCAATCCGCCCCCGATTCAGGGGATTTGGCACGATCGACCCACACGAACCGGGACCATCGGCCCGCTTCGGCACGCCGACGGCGCCGTCGGGTGACCGGATCAGGGACCGAGGCGCAGACCGAGGCGGGCGGCGAGCACACCTGCCTGGGCGACGCCCAGACCGTGGCGCCGCCAGCGGTCGGCATCGGTGCCGCTGAGGAATCGAGCGACGTCCCCACCTCGGGAGTGGAGCACCGGCCCGACCTGCACGTGCTGCACCCGGATCGTGAACAGCGCCCACGACACGCCATCGTCCGATGGGACCGCCGACAACGTCTGGCGCTCGCTTCGCAGCCAGAGCTCGTCGTCGAGCCGTTCGAGTGGAACCACCTCGGAGAGATCGTGCCGCTCCGGCTGGAACCACTGGTCGTGTGCGTGGAGGAACCAGTTGCGTCGCCACACGACACGGTCCCCGAGACGATCGAGCAGGCTCTCCACCCGGTCGTGCAGCACCGGTTCGTACCCCGGCACGGGCTCGTGCACACCGAGCAGCGGTCGTCCCACCTTCTCGGTCAAACGCCACGAACTCGGGAAGCACAACACACCGCCGGCCAACACCCAGCCGCCGACATCACGTCGTAGGACGCACAGGTCCTCCACGACCTCCAGCGCCGCGTGGACGAGAGCGTGCTCCCCCGCGACCGTGCCGCCGCCACCGACCCGCTCGGCGATCACGGAGGCGACGGGCCCCGGCACGTCGTCCACGGCGACCACCTCGCTCCGACGCTCGGCCACGAGGGATCGCCGCAGCCCGGCCAGGTCTCCCTCCTCCGGCGACGCGGGCACGAGCCAGTCACGATCGGCCAGCCGACGTGTCCCCATGGTGGGTGCGGCGACCGCGGGGTCGAAGTCGATCTCGTCGACCCATGGAGGTGGTTCGACGGCACCGGGCATCCCGACATCGTCGCTCATCGCCACCGGTCCCGTCGATGCCGGCCCCGATTCGCCCGTCCGCCCGCACCTCGGCGATGGAGTCGACCAGCGGCCCACGATCGACCAGAATCCCCGAACACACGCACGAACCGGAGAGGTCTCCATGAAGGCAGCGGTACTCAACTCAGCTCCCGGACAGCTCGACATCGAGGACGTCCAACTCGATGAACCGGGCCCCAACGAGGTCCTCATCACCACGAAGGCCGCCGGCCTCTGCCACTCGGACCTCCACTTCATGGAGGCCACCTACCCCCACCCCTGCCCGACGGTGCTCGGCCACGAATCCGCCGGAGTCGTCGAAGCCGTCGGTCCCGGCGTGCGCCACGTGCAGCCCGGCGATCACGTCATCACCTGTCTCTCGGCGTTCTGCGGCACGTGCTCGATGTGCACCAACGGCAACATGTCGCTCTGTGAACGCAAGCGCATCGACCTCGTCCGCCAGCCCGACGAGGGCTCCCGGATCCGACGGGGCGACGAGGACGTCCACCAGTTCCTCCACCTGTCGTCCTTCGCCGAGCAGATGCTCGTGCACGAGAACGCACTGGTGAAGATCCGCGAGGACATGCCACTCGACAAGGCCTCACTCATCGGGTGTGGCGTCACCACGGGTCTCGGTGCGGTGTTCCGGACCGCACGCGTGGAGCCCGGCACCTCCGTGGTGGTCATCGGTTGTGGCGGCATCGGCCTCTCGGCGATCCAGGGTGCCCGCATCGCCGGTGCCAACAAGATCATCGCCGTCGACATGCTGCCGTCGAAGCTCGAGCTCGCCCAACAGATGGGCGCCACCCACGTCGTCGACGCTTCGTCGAACGACGCGGTCGCCGCCGTCAAGGATCTCACCGGTGGTGGCGCGCACTATTCGTTCGAGGCGGTCGGCCTGCCCGTGACGGCCCGGCAGGCATTCGAGATGCTCCGCCCTCGTGGGCAGGCCACGGTGATCGGTCTGATCCCGGTCGGCGCCGAGGTGACGATCACGGGTGTCGATCTGCTCGACGAGAAGATCCTCACCGGATCGAACATGGGCTCGAACCAGTTCCGGACCGACATGCCCCGGTTCGTCGACATGTACCTCGACGGCAAGCTGATGCTCGATGAGATGGTGAGTCAGCACATCTCACTCGACCAGATCAACGAGGGCTTCGACGACATGAAGGCGGGCAAGGTCGCCCGGAGCGTCATCCTCTTCGACTGAGCCATCCATCCAGGCTCGCGCTAGTCGTAGCGGGCCTCGATCATCCACTGCTGGTGCTCCACCACCAGCAGACAGGCGGATCCGTCGTCCAGGCGGACTTGGAGTCGCGCTCGTCGCCGATGATGCAGTGGATCCCACCAGCGCTCGTCGGCCGCCCAGGGGCCGACCCAACCCTCGATCCCGGCTCGCCACCCTCTCCCGACGATTCGGACCGGCTCCGCCGAGGCCTCTCCACGCCCGCTCACCACCACGGGCTCGTCGAGGATGTCGAGCAGGGCCACCGGCTCGGGTTCGGGCAACACGGACAACGGCAACGGTGACGGGACGGAACCGGGCCAGGGTTCACGGACCCAGCCGGCAGCCGCGGCCGGACGGGCCTCGGCGAGATCGACCACGGCGGCAGGCACCAGTTCGATGCGCTCGTCGGGACCCCGACCGCCTCGCCACTCCGGCACGGTCACCGCATCCGGGCCGAGCAACCCCTGGAGCCGGGCGACGGCACGACCGACCTGTTCGCCCCGATCGCTCCGTCCGCCCCAGAACCCCAACTGCCGACCGGTCGCCGCCACGACCTGATCGGGGATCAGGTGCAATCGGGTGATCGCCCCAGGTCCGGTGTCGAGATGGGTGTCGCCGGGCTCGACGGCCTGCCCGGTCCGATCACGACCGGTCCGCCGCTGATGGTCCACCGATCGCTGATGGAGCCAACCATCGAGTTGCCAACGAGCCCGGTCGGCGACGGCGGACGGTGACAGTGCACCCTCGTGCCGCCACAACCGCCGGTGCACCTCACCGCCCGCGTTCTCGGCTTCCACAGCCAGCCGCACACACGCGAGACCACGCCGACCGAGTACGAGGTCCAGCTCGTCCGCCAGCGCCTTGGCCGCGAAGGCGCACTGGTCGAGACGGTCGGCCGGAGGGTCGAAGTCCCAGCTGACCGCGAGATCCGGTGCCGGCCGTCGGAGATCCGGAGGATGCGCATCCTCGCCGCGGGCCAGACGATGCGCGACCAGCCCGTCCTCCCCGAACCGTCCGAGCACATCGGCAGCAGACAGTCCGGCGAACGCTCCGAGGGTGCGGAGCCCCAACCGGCGGAGCACGTCGCACAGCTCCGGGCGCTCGAGCAGGCCGACGTCGAGACCGGCGAGGAATGCCGGGCTGCCGTCGACCTCCACGATGGCGGCGCCGTCGGCGGCCCGGCGGTGCCGTGACGCCAGGGATGCGGCGAAGGTGCCGTCGGCGACACCGATGTGCAGTGGGGCCCGTCCGTCGAGGACCGGCTCGATGGCCTCGCGCACCCGATCGGCGACGGGTTCGTCACCGCCGAAGTACCGGGACGGACCGCGCATGCCGAACCCGACCAAGCCCGGCATCGAGACCTCGACGAGTGGCGTCAGATCCTCCAGGCAGGCGGCGACCGGCTCGAATCGTCGGGCCTCGCGCTCGAGATCACGCTCCACGATGGCGACATCGGGACATCGACTCTGCGCCTCGCGCCGTCGTTGTCCGACCTCCACACCCTCCGCCCGTGCCGCGGGCGACGTGGCGAGCACCCGATTCGCACGGACGACCGCCACGGGTTCGTCGAGTGGGATCCCCGACACGACCACGGGCCAGTCCGGCACCCGGGCGGCGAGCGACCGAGCACCGGTCACGGTCGCTCCGAACTCAGGTCGTGATGACCGCCGAGGTGTTCCGCCATCGCCTCATGATCGAACACGTGTTCGTTCGACGTCAACCCCGAACGCCCCCGGCGCCATCTCGACGGGCCCCGCTCGGTCGATGCGACGGATCACGACGGCGTAGAGCACGGCCGCAGCCATCGTCACGACACCCATCACCAGGAACGATCCGGACAGGCCGACCGCCTCGGCCAACAGACCGAGCGGGTAGGCGGCGATGCCGAAACCGGCGAACGACAACATCATCAGACTCTGCACCCGGCCCCGGTGAGCGTCGTCGGTGAGGCCGAGGGCGAGGGTGTTCGACAGGGACTGGAACCCCGTGGTGGCCGATCCGATCAACACCACGACGGCGAACGCCCACCAGAACGAGTCGGCGAACGCGAGCAGGGCGACCGTCGCCCCGAAGGCCACCCCGGACCCGATCATCCAGCGACGTGCCCCAGGAGCGTCGGCGCGGGCGGCGAGCGGCAGACCGACCACCAGCGCACCGAGCGACGAGGCCGACATCAGGTACCCGACCCACGCCTCGTCCCGCCCGAAGGTGTCCTCGACCAGAGCGGGGATGAACGCGACGTAGTTGAAACCGAACATGATGATCACCGTCGAGGCCACGATGATCGCCGCCAGCCGCGGCTCGGCCGCCACGTGTCGGACACCTTCGACCAACTCGGCGATCGGCCGGCGATCCGACGTCGACGCCGGCGGACGGCTCGGCAGTCGAAGCAGGAACAGCCAGGCACCGACGGCGAAGGCGGCCGTCACGAGGTAGGTGCCGCCGATCCCGAGTGCCGGGATGGAGAGCAACAGGCCGGCGCTGGTCGGCGCGAAGATCCGGGTCGTGTTGAGCGTCAACAGCGACAGGGTGATCGCGTTGCCGATGCGGTCCGCGCCGACGAGCTCGGCGGTGTAGGCCACACGCGCCGGGCCGTAGAACCCGAAGGCGAGCCCCTGTGACCCACTCGCCACGAGCAGCATCCAGAACGACACCACGTCGGCGAGCACGACGATGCCCATCCCGAGCGCCACCACGAGCAACACCGTCTGCGAGACGAGCAGCACCGCACGCTTCGGCAGACGGTCGGCCGCCACACCCCCGGAGAGCGTGGCGACGAGCATCGAGAGTCCGAAGACGAGGTAGACGAGGCCGAGGGCGCCTTCTGCCTCGGTCAGATCCCAGGCCAGCACACCACGGAGCAGCAGCTGCATCTGGACCGACATGAACGAGAACAAGCCGGCGAACCAGAGTTGACGGAAGTCCCGGACACGCAACGACGACCCGGCGTCGATGACGGTCTGGCGCAGCGAACTCACCCGGAGACCGTACGTGCGGCCCACTCCGACGACCGCATCGACGTACGAGGTCTCCCGTCACGCCTCGACCGGTGACCGCCGCCTCACCCGACGGGGTGCGAACTCCCGGATGTCCGCGCCGGCCGCCTCCAACCGGCCCGATGGCCCGGGGAGCAGGACCTCGACCGAGCGGGCCCGCGACGCCGACCGCCGACCGGCGGCCTCCACACGCACCCGACGTTGACGCAACAGGCCGTGGCCACGCTCGAGCCCCTCCCAGGCACCGGCCGAGACCCGCAGCCCCACGTCCACGGCCTGCGGCCAGCTCCGCTGATCGCCCAGCTGGAACACCAGACCGTCCCGCTCGCGGGCACGGGCGACCAGCCGACGGGCATCCCGTCGGGTGACCGGTCGGTCCGGGGACACCACCACCACGTCGACCGCGTCGATGAGTGTCGAGGTGACCACACCCCACCGCTCCGCACCGGGCGGCTCGACCACCACGACCCGATCGAGCGGCACACCCAGCTCACTCGCCGCCGCGAGATTGAAGCCACCGACGCCGACCAGCGCGACCCACCCGTCAGCACCCATGACCTCGGCGACGAGGGCAGCCACCAAGGACGAGGCTCCGTCGCCGTCGAATCCGACGGTCCAACCCGGTTGCAGACCTCCCATCGGGAACAACGGCCGCAGGGGCTCGGGCACCGGGCGGAGCCGCTCGACCGCGAGTGTCACCGGTGCCACCCGCTCGATCAGTTCCGCCAGCTCTGCACGGGAGGTCGACATCACCCCATCATCGAACACTTGTTCGACGATGGCAACACGCGCGACCAGAAGGGCGCCGACACTAGGACTCGATCACCACCGGGACTCCCTCCGGATGGGCGGGAGCGGCCTCGATGGCCCGGATCTCGACGTCGAGCCCGGCGACCGCGGCGAGCACGGCTTCCACCCCTCCCTCGGGCATCAACCCCACGACCGCGCCACCCGACCCCGTGAACGTCGCCGGAATCCCCGCTTCCGACAGCCGATCGATCGGGATGAGCTGCGCCGGAGCGACCGGGGCGAGGGTTCGCCGGATCGCCATGTTCTCGGCCATCAGCGCGCCGAACCGAACCGTGTCGCCCCATCGCAGCGCGGCGCGCCCGTCGAGCACGAGCGCGGCCAGCCGCTGCAGGCTCCGGCGAACCACCGCATCGCCGTCGTCGAATCGGGCCCGGAGCACGCGATGGAACCCGTCCGAAGGTTCGGCCGCTCCGGTTCGCCAGCCGAGGAACAACGCCGGAAGCCGCTCGGGATCCACCGCCTCGTCCTCGCCGTGACGCACACCGAAGCGCGCCTCGGACCGCAACTCCGAGAAGTCCATCGCCACCAATCCCCCGCGGCTCTGCACCACACGGTCCTGCAGCCCCGCGGCGATCCCGAGACGTCCGGTCTCGACCCCGAGCGCCACCGGTGGGAGCACCGCAGCCGGCCACGTCAGCCCCGCGTGTCGACCGAGAACCGACAACGCGGCGAGCACCAGGGCCGACGAGCCGGCCAGGCCGACGGCGCGGGGGATCCCGGTCGAATACCGCAGCTGGAACCCTCCCGGCCGATCCAGACCGAGCCCGTCCAGCACATCGCAGAAGGTCCGGATCGTCGCCGTCAGCAGTTGCGTTCCCGTCCCCAACCCGTGCCGGTCGACATCGGTGCACAACGCGTCGAGATCCACCCATGCGGGCGCGTCGCCGGGACCGGGCACCACGACCACGTCGTCGGCCGGCTCGAGCTCGACGGTGGCGGCCATTCCGGCCACGGCCATCGCCAAGGTCCGACCGCCGTACCCGTCGGACGGATTCCCGAGCAGCCCGACCCGGGCCGGGACTCGGCAGACGAGGTGTCCGCTCAGGCGAAATCCTCGGGCTGGGGAATCGGCACCCCTGGCTTGTAGTGGATGTAGAGGTCCCGCAAGACGTCGGCGAGGCCGTCGGAGGTCTCCCCGGCGGTGAGCGTCACCGTGATCGTCTGGGCGTAGACGTGCACCTTGTCCACCTGACCCGTCGAGAACAACAACCGGGCGATCTCGTCGGGCGGACGATCCCCGGTCACCTCCTGGTCGAGCAGATAACGCTCGTGGCCCATGCCGGTGAAGTTGCGGTTGGTCTCGAAACGCACCACGCCGTGGCGAGACGATGGACGTTCGACGACGGTGACTGGCTCTCCCATAACGGGCCGAAGGCTAGCGGGGTCCGGCCATCGATGGCGAGGTCTGATCGGCGGGTCGGCCGTGCCACCAGGCGAGACCCGCCAATCCGATCGACACGAGAGCGAGCACGGTGTGCACGGCGATGAAACCGAGCTCGTGATCGGCGACCGCGATCTGCACACCACGCACGGCCCACACCGTCGCCGTGAGCACCGACAGGCAGACGACGACCGCCCGATGGCGCCCCCGTGCCACGAACCAGACGGCGACGACGGCGAGGGCCAGGCCACAGAACACCACGGCCAGGACGAACGACACCGGCGCGTCCTCGTCGCCGCGGATCAGGTTGCGGAGACGACCACCCCAGACGAACAGCGTCCAGGCCACGAGGATCAGCCAGGCGATCACGACCACTCCGTCGACGTCATCGGGTTCATCGGGGCCATCAGAAGAGCGTCTCCTGCCCGCCGGGCACGAGGCGTGGTTGCGCCGACCAGGGGTTCGAGTCCATGAACGCCCACGAGCGGCGGTGGATCGACGTCGCGCCATACCCGACCAACGCCGTCTGGTGCCGAGGACAGGGGTAGCCCTTGTTGTCGTCGAACGCGTAGGCCGGGAAGTTCTCGGCATCAGCCCGCATCAGGCGGTCCCGGGTCACCTTCGCGAGAATCGACGCTGCCGCGATCGAGACGGATCTCGCGTCGCCCTTCACGAGGGTGATGGTGCGGCGATGACCGACGAAGTCCCAGTTGCCGTCGACCAGCACGGCATCGACGGGGAAGGCCAACCCATCGAGCGCCCGACGGGTGGCGAGTCGCTGGGCATCCGACATCCCCAGCCGATCACACTCGTCGGGCCAGACGTGGCCGACCGCCCAGGAGTCGGCCCAATCGACGATGCGGTCGTACATGGCCTCGCGCTCGGCTTCGGTGAGCTGCTTGGAGTCGCGCAGCTTGTAGATCCGACGATCCTTCGGCACGACCACGGCCCCGACCGTCAAGGGTCCGGCCCACGCGCCACGTCCGACCTCGTCCACGCCGACCACGATCGACGCCCCCGAACGCCAGAGCGCTCGCTCCTCACCGAGCCCGGGCGCCGACTTCTTCAGTGCGGAGCGGAGTTGAGGCACGGAACGGCTCACCCCCCGGATCGTACGTCCGTGGGCCGCCGGTGACCGCTCAGTGCCGTTCGGAGAGCTAGATTGACGACTCCCGCCTCTTGGAGTCCCGCATCTCATGCAGAACACGCATCGGCTTCCGCAAGTCCTGCTCGTCGCTCTGGCGTCGCTGGCCCTGATCCTCGGCTTCGCGCCCACCGCCGGATCACAGACCCTGATCGACTCGGGCACCTCGACCGACCCGACCGTGCTCCCCCCGGAGCCGAACTGCGGCGACCCCATCGACGTGTCGGTGCTCACCGGCGACGAGGCGAACTCACTCTCCCCGCCCCGCTTCGGCATCGGCGGCGGCATGGTCCCGACCGCCGAGGTCGCCGTCGACCTGCCCGCTGGCCGCTATCGCATCGAGTCCGTGACCGTGGATCGCTACGACATCCGGGCGACGACCGGCCTCCAGGCCAACGAGCAGGTGCGGCTGCGCTTCTTCTCCGGAGCCACCGAGCAGGACGTGACGCCCTACACCGTCGACCTGATCGATGGTTTCGAAGCGGCCTGGGCCATCACGGACCTGGGTGTGGTGGATCTGGCCGACGGAGCCGACCGCATCGTCGTCGAGCACTACGGCCACAACAACGCCATCAACTCCCCCGACTCGCTGAAGGTCTCGTCGATCTGTGCGCTTCTCGAGGAGCCCGCGCCGACGACGACCACCACCGACCCGTGCGCTGACGACGACGGCGACGACGACGGCATCCCGGCCGCCAACGACATCGACGACCCCTGCGGCCCCTGCACCGACGGCGACAACGACGGCATCACCGCCGACAACGACATCGACGACCCCTGCGGCCCGTGTGCTGACGGCGACGGCGACGATGACGGCATCCCGGCCGCCAACGACATCGACGACCCCTGCGGCCCCTGCACCGACGGCGACAACGACGGCATCACCGCCGACAACGATGCCGACGACCCCTGCGGTTCGACGACGACGACCCAGCCGACGACCACGACGACCGAAGCCCCGACGACCACGACGACGCCGCCGCCGACCGTGGCCCCGACGACGGTCATCCGCACCTCGACGACCGCTCCGGCGACCACCACGACCGCAGGCGACACCGAGACGACCCCGACCGCTTCGGTGCTCGGCGTCCAGCAGGATCGTGATGATCTCGCCGTGACCGGTTCGAGCACGCTCCGTCTCGTGTGGATCGGTTCGCTGGCCACCGCCGTCGGTGTCCTGCTCATCGCCTTTGCGGTGCGTCGACGCGAGTTCGGCTGATCCGAGTCCCGGCCCCGGCCGGGGCGCCAGGTCAGGAGAAACTCTGACCCTCGGCCGGTGCCGCTTCGACACCGGTTCGTTGACCGGACAGGAGCGTCTCTCCCTTCGCGTCGAGCGTCGACCACTCGGCGTCGAGGGCGGAGCACCGCAGACGGACCGGTTCGGGCGCGTCGAGATCCCAGAGCAGGGCCGGGCGCTCCCCGTGCCAGCGGATCGCGAACGAGAGACGACCGAAGACCGTGGGTAGCCCGATCACCTCCAGGGAGCCACCTCGCCACGCGGCGAGATGGCCCGGAGCGAGGTCGAGCTCGGCCCCGGTGCCCACACCGACCTCGTCGACGATGACGTCACGAACGGCGTCCCAGGCGATGACCGCCGCACGGACGTCGTCATCGGCACCGAATCGACCGCTGTCGCCCCGGGCCTCGATCAGGGCCGTGATCCGTCCGGCGACGTCGGTCCGATCCTTCGGCGGTTCGACGCCACGAGCCAGATCGGCTGCCGCATCCGCCTGTCCGGAACGATGGGCCAGGCGGGCCACCGCCGACTTCGCCCGACCCACGAGGTCGGCGTCGGCGCCGCGCCGGTCGATCCGCCCCAGCGTCCCGACACCCGCCTCGAGGAGAAGGTCGAGGTGAGCCGGGTCGAGCCCATCGGCCGACAGGAGGGCCGAGGCCTCCAGGACCTGCAGCGCAACGGCGGGATCCGATTCCGAACGCCCCCGGGCGGCAGCATCGATCAGTGCGATCCCGACATCGGCGCCACGCCCGGTCGAGGTCATCGGCCACCACGTCGTCGGGCCGCCGCGGCCGTCACCACCCTCCAGGAGGATCCTGGCGCGGGCGCCGTCCGCCAGCTCGGACACGGCGTCGTCGGGCAGGGCGATTCGTCCACCGGCCTCGAGCAGCGCGTCCCAGCCGTCCGTGACCTGTGAGAGCGCCGGCAGCCGGCCGAGCGATGCACCCGTCGCCGGGGCGAGGGCCACGCGCAAGGTGGCCGTGTGCGGGAGCGGGAAGACGAGCACACCGTTCGCCGACTGACCCTCGACTGATGCCGGGCCGTCGGAGACGACCTGTCCGGCGGTGATCCGCTCGGCGAGTTCGTCGGTGCCGAGGCTCCGCTCCACGGGCGAACGTTCGGCGATCAGGACGTCGTCGCCGATGCGCAACTGCGCTCCGTCGAACCGGAGCGACGGCTGGCCGGGAGCACCATCCAGACCGACGGGTCGAACAGCCAGCGCGATCGCGACCGCACTCGAGGTCGTGTTCTCGATCTCGACCACGACCCCTTGTCCCCCACCGACGACGACGGCACCGACACGCTGGAGGATGTCGCCACCGGGAACCCGCACCATGGTCTCGACCACCGGGCCCGCTCCGAGTCGGCGCTGGCGGACCGCGGATTCGACCGCGGGCACGTACCAACGATCCCCGCCACCGATCCACCAGTCGAGCGTCCAGTCCCGACCGTCGAGTTGCACCGCACCCCCGCCATCGAGCCGAGCGGTCTGCCCGGCGTCGAGGGTGCCGAGTGCGGTCGAGCCGGCATCGGCCGGACGGGCGACGGAACGAGGACCGAAGCGTGACATGGGCGGCAGGGTACGGGCGCCGGGCTCCGGCGGAGACGCCGAACCCGACCGGAGTCATCGTCGGCGTCGGCGGCCAGTGACGGTTCAGCTCCCGCCGGCCCGCACCATCCACGGCGCTTCGTGCGTGAGGCGACCGCGGAGCAAGCGGTCGTGCGCCCAGCTGGCCTCCAGCCCGTCGTGGCACACCGCATAGACCTGCGAGGCGATCGGCAGGTTCAGCTCGTGCTTCTCGGCCAGCTCCATCACGACGCGGACGGCCTTGACCCCCTCGGCCACCTGGTCCATCTCGCCGAGGATCTCGTCGATCGTCCGACCCGCGCCGAGTGCCCGGCCGACGCTTCCGTTGCGCGACTGCGGGCTGATGCAGGTCGCCAGCAGGTCCCCCATCCCGGCGAGGCCGGCCAGGGTCATCGCGTCGCCCCCGAGCGCCGTCCCCAACTCGATCAGCTCGGCGAGCCCGCGGGTGATCACGGCCGAGCGGGCGTTGTCGCCGAGTCCCATGCCCTCGCAACTGCCGGCGGCGATCGCGTAGACGTTCTTCAGCGCACCGCCGAGCTCGCAGCCGATCACATCGTGGTGGAGGAAAACCCGGAAGGTGGGCGTGGTGAAGATCGACTGGAGCCGTTCGGCGATGTTGAGTTCCGAGAGGGCGATCACCGCACCGGCGGGTTGGCCCGCCAGGATCTCCTTCGCGAGATTCGGCCCGGTCAACACACCGCGGGGCCGGTCGGGTAGCTCCTGCTCGATGATCTCGGTCATCCGGAGGTTCGTCCCCTCCTCGAAGCCCTTGGCCAGGGAGACGACCGGCACCCACGGCCGGATGCTCTCGGCGACGATCTTGGCCGTGGCGCGGAACGCCGAGGTCGGCACGCCCATGATCAGCAGGTCGGTCTCGGCGACCGCCTGTTCGAGATCGGTCGTGGCCCGCAGCGACGGATGCAGGTCGTAGCCAGCGAGGTAGCGCGGGTTCTGGTGCTTCGTGTTGATCGCCTCCACGACACCCGGGTCGCGGGCCCAGATCGTGGTGGGCGCGTTGTGCGCCGAGAGGTGGGCGACGGTGGTTCCCCAGGAGCCACCACCGAGCACGGTCACGCGTAGATCGGCCATGCGGATCGAACCTAGTCGGCGAGCTGCCGGAGGACCGACGCGACACGCGCCACGGCATTCCCGGCCGACGGCGTCGGGAGAGGACGCACACCCGAACACCGCGTTAGCGTGACCGGGTGCCGAGTTCGTCCACACCGGTGATGATCCCGGTCAAGGCTTTCGATCTCGCGAAGGGGCGACTGGCGGACCGCCTGGACGCTGGGCAACGGGCACGGCTCGCCGAGGCGATGGCCACCCGGGTGGTCCGGGCCGCCGGGCCACTCCCGGTCTGGATCGTCTGCGACGACCCGGCGGTGGCCCGCTGGGCGGTGCGGATCGGCGCCCATCTTCTGTGGCGTCCCGCCCAGGGCCTGAACCACGCCGTGGAACAGGCGCGGTCCTTCGCCCGGGCGAACGGCCACGAGCACGCGATCATCGCCCATGCCGATCTCCCGATGGCCGACGATCTGACGTTCTTGCTCGATCGACCGGAGCCGTCCGTGCTCGTCACCGACCGTCATGGCGACGGAACCAACGTCTGGATGCTGCCCACGAAGCCGACCATCGAGTTCGGCTACGGCCCCGGATCGGCGGCCCGACACGTCGCCCACGCCGCGGAGGCCGGCATCGGTGTGACGGTGATCCAGCACGACACGTTGAGCTGGGACGTCGACACCCCCGACGACCTCACCGGTCTACCCGACGACCTGCTCGCAGCGTTGCAGCCCGACCCGACCACCACGATCCAGGCGGACGAGACATGACCGAGGCCCAGAATCCGCTCACGCCGGCTCCCGTCCGGCTCGGCGTGCACACGACCGACCTGGCGACGCCGAGGCGTGCGCTGGCCGTGGGAGCCCACCCGGACGACGTCGACTTCTTCGCCGGTGGCACGCTCGCCAAATGGGCTGCCGACGGGTGTGAGGTCTCGGTCTGTGTGTGCACCGACGGCTCCAAGGGGACGTGGGATCCCGACGCCGACGAGGCCGAGTTGATCGAGACACGTCAGCGGGAGCAGCGAGCCGCCGCCGCCGCCCTCGGCGCGACCGGACAGGTCGTGTTCCTCGGCCACACCGACGGCGAACTGGAGTCCGGGCTCGCCCAGCGGGCACAGATGGCGCTGGTCATCCGCGAGCTGCGTCCCGACGTCGTCCTCGGGCACGATCCGTGGAAGCGCTACCGGCTCCATCCGGATCACCGGAACGCCGGCCTGCTCGTGACCGAGGGGATCGTCGCCGCCCGCGACCCGAAGTTCTTCCCCGACCAGCCGTTCCCGCATCACCGACCCGACCGCCTCCTGCTGTGGGAGGCCGACGAGCCGGATCACGCCGAGGACACGACCGGCTGGTTCGACGCCAAGTACGCCGCACTCATGGCACACGAGTCGCAGTTCGAGTCGACGATGAAGTCGGGCGACGACCCCGGACTCGACGGGTTCCGTCAGCGGGTGCTCGGGAAGCTCACCGCAGCCGGTGACGCCGCGGGCATGGTCGAGGCCGAAGTCTTCAAGCTCATCGACGACCTGTGACGGGTTCGGCGGCCAGCTCGACGTCGAGACGTTCGAGCAGGTCGCTGTCTGCGTCGTCGCCGGGGTTGTCGGCCGTGAGCAGGCGGTCACCGAGGAAGATCGAGTTCGCACCGGCATGAAGGCAGAGCGCCTGGAGCTCGTCGGTCATCGAGCTCCGCCCGGCGGACAAACGCACGACCGAGGCCGGCATCATCAGCCGAGCCGCGGCGATGGTACGCACCAACTCGAGACCGTCGAGGTCCTCGACATCGGCCAGCGGGGTGCCCGGGATGCGGATCAGCAGGTTGATCGGCACGGACTCCGGGTGCGGATCGAGCCGGGCGAGCTCGGCGAGCAGGCCGGCGCGATCCCGCCGTGACTCACCCATGCCGACGATGCCTCCGGCGCAGAGACCGAGGCCGGCGTCACGGCAGTGACCGAGGGTCTCGAGGCGGTCCTCGTAGGTCCTCGTCGTGATGATCTCGCCGTAGAACTCGGGCGAGGTGTCCAGGTTGTGGTTGTAGAAGTCGAGCCCGGCTGCGGCGAGTCGCCGCGCCTGGGGCTCGGTCAACATCCCGAGCGTCACGCAGGTCTCCATCCCGAGCGCACCGACCGCTTCGACGGTGCCGGCGACCTGCTCCACCTGCCGGTCGTTGGGTGCCCGCCAGGCCGCGCCCATGCAGAAACGGGTGGCCCCGGCCGCCTTCGCCGCTTCGGCCGCGGTCACGATCTCGTCATGGTCCATGAGCGGCTCCGGCTTGAGCCCGGTCATGTGCACCGCCGACTGCGGGCAGTAGGCGCAGTCCTCGGGACACGCACCGGTCTTGATCGAGAGCAGCATCGCCCCTTCGATCTCGGACGGATCGAACCGCTCGATGTGGGCGAGATGGGCGGTGGACAGCAGATCGTGGAACGGTCGTTCGATCAGCGCGAGGGCCTCGTCGGCGGTCCAGTCGTGTCGCAGCTCGGTCATGGGGCGAGGGTGGCGGCGTGGGGTGGGGATTTGCAACGGGATCCCCTCGGTAACCGGTCACGTGTCACGCTGGTGCGATGACCGATCCGACCGACGCTGATCCCGCCGTGCTCGACGATGGGGTCTACGACGTGTTCGTCGTCGGCGCCGAACCCGACGACGGTGCGGTCGCGTTGTCGTTGACGGTGACCTCGGGACCGTTGAAGTCCGAGGTCGTGGAGCTCCGTCGGTCGGGCACACCCCTCGATGCCGTGCGCTGGCTCGGGTTGCCCGGAGAACTGACCGTCGACGGCGGTGTCCCCCGTGTCCGCCTGGGCTGACTCGGGAATCGTCGTCGGCGTCGACGGCTGCCCGGGTGGCTGGAGCGTCGCGACGTGGGACGGCGGTGAGCTGACCCTCGAGCGACACGACCGATTGGGCGGCCTCATCGGCCGAGCACGCGACGGCGAGGTCGACGTCGTGGCGATCGACATGCCGATGGGGTTGCTCGACCACGACCGGCGGAAGTCGGACGGCGACCTCCGCCGACGTCTCGGACCCCGGCGGGCGTCGCTGTTCCCACCGCCCATCCGGGCCGTGCTCACCGCTCGGGACTATGACGAGGCCCGCTCGAGGTCCCGAGCCGTCTGTGGCCGAGCGCCGTCGATCCAGGCATGGAACCTGGTCCCGAAGATCCGCGAACTCGACGACCTCATCACCCCCGATGACCAGACGGTCGTCATCGAGGCCCACCCCGAGCTCGCCTTCGCCGCGCTGGGGGACGGCCCCCGACCAGCCGCGAAGTCGACACCCGAGGGTCGGGCGGACCGACGACGGCTTCTCGACGCACGCTTCGGGACATCGGCGGTGAGCAACGCACTCGTCGACCGTGCCGTTCCACTCGTCGACGCACTCGACTCGATCGTCCTGTGCGACCTCGCCGACCGTGTGCGCTGTGGCCGGGCCGAGGCCGTCGGATGGCAGCGCGACGCTCGCGGGCTCCGGGCGACGGTCTGGGTCTGACCGACGGTCGCCGGCTGAAGCCGGTGCCCTCAGGTGCCCCTGGGGCCGAGACCGCCCTCCCGGTAGCACTCGTCGATGATCGCCATGGTGGCGATCGAATCCGACCCGCCGGTCGGCACCTCGGCACCGTCGAGCACCGCGGCGACGAAGGCTTCCATCTGATGGTGATAGGTGGTCACCCCGTCGACCTGCTCGGTCGTGGTGGCTCCGTCTCGAGTCACCGTGATCCGGTGCCCGAACTGCGGGGCGATCGGGTTGTCGACACGAATCGAGCCGCCCGGGCCATCCACCTCGATCCACGAGGCACGCTCCACACCGTCGGCCATCGAGGTGTGGAGCTCGGCGATCAGGCCGTCGCCGAAGTCGAAGGTCATCCGGGTGTCGACGTCGACACGCTCGCGCCCGGGTGCGGTGTCGGGGACCATCGTGGCGTCGATCGTCACCGGTTCGCGACCAGCGACGAACCGGGCCCACTGCACCGGATAGCACCCGAGATCCATGAGCGCGCCGCCCGACAGCTCGAACGTACGCCGGACCTCGTCGCGTGCAGGGATCGGCACCGTGAACGCCGTGCGGATCGCCGTCGCTCCGCCGATCTCAGCGACGAGCTCGACGAGGCGGTCGGCCAGCGGGTGGTAGCGCCAGTGGAACGCCTCGACGAGCACGAGACCGGCGCTGTCGGCCGCCTCGACCATCTCGCGGGCCTCGGCTTCGTTGGACGCGAACGGTTTCTCGCAGAGCACGTGTTTGCCGGCGGCGAGCGCCGCGAGCGTCCACTGGTGGTGGAGGCTGATCGCCAGAGGGATGAACACGGCGTCGACGTCGTCCCGGGCCAGCAACGCCTCGTAGTCGTCGGCCACATGGGCGATGCCGTGTTCGGCGGCGTGGGCCTCCGCTCGGGCACGGTCTCGGGCGGCGATCGCGACGAGCTGGACCCGATCGACGGTCTGCATCGGCTCGTAGAGCGCCTTCGTCGAGATGTTGGCGGCACCGAGCACACCCAGCCGGAGTGGGGCGGTCGGGCGGGAGGCGGCGTCGGTCGTCATGGCGCTCATGATGTCGCCGATTCGGGATCGTCGCGCAGCCACGTCCGAAGCCCGCCGGCGATCTCGGCCGCCTGGTCGGTGGAGGCGTACTTGGTCCGCGGCCAGAAGAAGCCCCGGAGCCCATCGCCCTTCGTCCTCGGCACGACGTGGACGTGGAGATGCGGCACGCTCTGCGACACACGGTTGTTCATGGCGACGAAGCTTCCCTGGGCGCCGAGTACCGCCTCGAGCGCGGCGGCGACCCGCCGCGCTCGGCCGAAGACGGCGTCGAGGTGCACGGGATCGAGGTCGACCAGCGTCTCGACGTGATGCGTCGGGACCACCAGGGTGTGGCCGTGGAACAGCGGCGTGTGATCCAGGAACGCCATCGTGGACTCGTCTCGCCACACCACGTGGGCGTCGAGCGAACCGTCGAGGACCTGGCAGAACACACAGCTCATCGCCCGATGATCGCGTCGTTCGGCACCACGCACCGCACCTCTGGGGAATTCTCGAGAAACCGTCCCGGAAATCCCCCTCTGTGGTCGACCGACCACCTAGGGTGCAACAGCGGTCGGAGGCCCTCGCCCAGGAGCACCCCTGTTCATGCTGTCTTTCAACGGCTCGACACCGACCCTCTACGGACTCGACGTCCTCGCACTGACCGATGCCGATCCGGTCGACCCCGAGCGGGCGCGGATCCGCACGATCGGCATCGCGACCGACGCCGGAGCCGTCAGCTTCTCCGGTGACGAGGCGACGGTCCTCTCCGACACCGTCGACTTCCTCCGCACGAGCGAGGCGGGCTGCATCGTGACCTGGCGAGGCTCGTCGCTCGTGCTGCCCCTTCTGGTGGCCAGGGCCGAGATCATCGGCCTCGACCTCGGTCTGCGCTGCACCGAGGACCGACGGGGGGCGCAGGTCGACGTCGCCGGGTTCGACCAGCCACTGCTCGCCACCTGGCTGCAGCACCAGCATCTCGACCTCAAGCGGTTCTACGACCAGCGAGCCATCGGTGAGCCGGAACAGGAGCCCGACACCGACGAGTTCTGCGACCGGGACCCGGCCAACACCGCCGGATTGCTGCGTTCCATGGCACGGCGACGGTGGGACCGCGCTCGGCGGTCCGTCGATCCGACCGGGCATCCGTCCTCACCGTCGTTTTCCGATGAGGTCATGACTCGATAGTCTCGGCCGCCGTGCAGTTGGAGCTCGGCCCGATCGATGCCAGGGACATGGAACGTTGGACCCGCTTCGCGCGGCGCGTGCTCCTGGAGGTCCGGACCGACGTCGATCACGACGCCGTGATCGACGTCGACGTGCTCGATGGTTGGGCTCGCCTCATCGACTCGTGGCAGCGCACGGCCGCCGCGAGCACGACGACCTTCCGGTGGACCGAACAGCTCGACTGCGACCAGGGTGAGTACCTCCTCCACGGCCTCATCCGAGGCCTCGGTGGACAGGATCTCGGCGAGCTCGTGACGCTCGAGGACGTCGCTGATCAGGCCGTGGTGACCCGCCACGTCCTCGGGTGCTTCCTCGACGCGATGTGCGACGAGAACGACGCGGCCGCGGCCTTCACCGAGGATCTGCGCCACCGCTATCTCAGCAACGCGACCTGAGCCGCTCCCTCAGCGTTCACGATCGAGCGCATCGGCGATCCGTCCGAGCGCGGCGACCGCATCGCTCGCCGGATCGCGGCCCGCACTCGCCCATCGGGATCGGATGGCATCCCACCGCGCGATCTGGTCGGGGTCGAGGCGATCCCGCATGGCGCCGAGCGCGAGGAGGTTCTGTTCGGCGCGATCGGTGAGCGTCTGAGCCTCGGACTGATAGTGGTCGTGCACCACCGCATCGAGCTCCTCCGGCCGCATCGCGGCGACGACTCGCGAGGCGATCCGAGCCATGTTGCGGTAGGAGCCCTGCAGGAGGAACGGCGGAGCGACCCGGTCGGCGTCGTTCATCGCCGCCGAGGCCACATAGGCCGCATTCACGGCCATGACCGTCTCCTGGGCCCGGTCGAGCAGTCCGATGAGTCGCACGACCTGGGCGAGATCGGCGCCGTCCCACCGGTGAGCGAGGCCGTCGCTCGAGGTCGCACGGCGACCGCGGGCCATGGCGAGCACCGCCTCGACGTCGTCGACGAGCCTCGCGGCGAACGGCGCGAGATCGGCGCACGCGGTCACGGAGTTCTCGAGGTACGACAGCGCGAAGTCGTCGGCGTGTTCGTCGGCGACGTCGCCGAGATTGTGCACATCGGCTCGGTTCACGAGCATGTCGGGCAGATCGAACCGGACACCGCCGGTCGAGTACGGGTTGCCCGCCATGACCACGGCGAAGCGGCGCCCCCGCAGGTCGTGGGTGACGGCCTCACCGTCGACCACTCCTTCGATGCGTCGGGTCGCATCGGCCAACGGGATGAACCGGGAGAGCAGTTCGGGTGAGGTGAACTGGATGTCGTCGATGAACAGCATCACGTTCCGGCCCATCCGCAGCGCGAGATTGATCTTCTCGACCTCGGCTCGGGCCGCGGCGTCGGGTGCATCCGCGGGATCCAGTGAGGTCGTACCGGTGCCGAGCGCGGGCCCGTTGACCTTGACCATCAACATGCCGAGCCGGTCGGCGAGCCAGGCCATGAGCGTGGTCTTGCCGTAACCGGGAGGCGATGTGAGCACCAGCACGCCGCTGCGGGCCTGCTCGGCTCCGTCGACCGTGCCGATCTGACGGGCGAGGTTGGCACCGATCAACGGCAGCAGCGCACGATCGATCAGTCGATTCCTCACGAATCCGGCCATCACCTGGGGACGATGACCGTCGAGATCGAGCGCCGCCCGAGCGTCGGCCACCACGGCACGTCGCGCCGCCTGGTAGGCCGGCCACCGGAGCGCCATCCGTTCGAATCGTCCTCCGACTCGATCCGCCAGTTCGTCGAAGCGGACGGCGAGCACACCGTCGCTGATCCGCCGGTGACCGCTCACCAGGCCGTCGACGAGCACGGTGCCACGGTGGGCGACGACCTCGCTCCCGACGTGGGGAGCGGCGAGCACCGCGGCGGCCTCGTCCACGTCGAACGCCGCGGCGCCGAGCGCTGCGTGGGTCTCGATCGCGCCGTCGAGCCAGGAGCGGGCGACCCCGATCCGGTCGTGGAGATCGGGCGCCGCATCGAGCGCCGTCCGGAAGGCGGCCCAACCATCGGTCCCGAGTGCGTCTTCGGTCTGGCGCAGGAGGTCGTCGACGGTGGAGGGCAGGCTGAGCCGGCCCGGCGATCGACCGAGATCGTCGAGCAACACGGCCACACCGGCCACGGCGTCGAGACCCGACGGAATCTCGGCACCGTCGATGAGCTCCCGTGCCAGTCCCTCCAGACCGGCGCGGACTCCGACGTGTTCGGCTGCCGCCCGACCGGCCCGGGCGCGCCGCTCCGCGGCTTCGAGTCGTTCCGGCGACCACTCGGCGACGAGGAGGCGAGCGGCGGCTCGGGCGGAGCCCGCATGGGTCAGCACGGGATCGTCGGCTCCGTGTCCCGACAGTGCGGCGAGGATCCTCACGGCGTCGTGATCGTGGACGCCGATCTCGTAACCCTCCCCGTGTCGGTGCTCGGCGACGCGGCGGACCGTGACCTGCAGCTCGTCGGGTGACGCGGCCAACGACGCGATCGATCGGCCTCCGGCTCGGAGTTCGGCGACGACCGCCCATGCGAGGAACTCGGCACGAGCGACCTCGGCGTCCTCCGACGGATGGCTTCTGTCGAGCAGATCGGCGAAGTCCCCGAGCGCGTCGGTCACGTCGAGCGAGAACTCCGTTCCCGTCACCACGGCGTCGATCCGGCCGGAACCGGCCGGCGCGAGGACGAGCTCGAAGGGCTGATGGTTGGGTGCGAAGCGGAAGCCGCCGAACACGACCGAACCGTCGTCGGCCACCAGGTCGGCCGTGTCCCGGACCCGACGTCGCGCCTCCTCGGCGGACGAGATCAACTCGTTGCGGACCTCGGCCGCTCGACCCGTCTCGCCGAGCTCCTCCAGCTCGTCGGCCAGTCCGCGGACCCGGGCCACCATCTGATCCGCGGCGAAGAAGCCAGCGATCTCGGCGTCGTCGGCTGCTTCGGAAGCTCGACGGACCACCGTCGCCAGCAGTCGCCGGGCGGCGTCCACGAGTCGCTGCGTCCTGCGGGCCCGTTCGTCGACGAGTTCGGACCGCCGGGCCCCGAAGGTCTCGTTGAGACGGACGCGCAGCTCGATCAGCCGGTCGAGTCGGTCCGGGTCCTCGCCGTAGCGGGTCTCGATCCGCTCGAGATTCACCAGAAGCCGTGCGAGCTCCGCATCGACGGCCTCGGGCGTGTCGACGCCGCTGACTGCGCCACGCATCGATTGCTCGAGCAGGGCGAACTCGGCGTCGAACGCCTCGTCGGATTCCGCCGACCGCAATGAGCCCCGACGCGTCTCGAGCTGGGCCCGCACCCGGTTCGACTGAGCCGTGACATCGGCGATCCGCCGGACGATCCGCGTTCGTGCCGTCGGTTCCCCGGCGTCGAGCGACGAGACCGCGTCCACGACGGCGTCGAGATCGCCCGTGACCTCGACGATCCGCTCGAGTACCGCATCGACCGACGACGCGTCCGGTGCGGCGAGTCCGTCCGTCGACAGCTGATCGAGCCGCGAGGCGAAGCCGGCGAACGCGGCGTCGTCGTCCAGGATCGAGGCCGCCCGCTCCGCGAGCGAGACCATCGCCGCGTCGAGATCACCGAGGAGACGGGCGACGCCGTCGTCGTCGATCTCGGCGACGTCGGTCAACAGGCTCGCTTCGCCCCGCTGCCGGCGGAGCGCTCCGAGAGCACCGACCACCTCGGTCGGATCCGTCGCCCGGTCGGCGTCGTCCACGGCCCGGGCGGCGCTCCGTCGCGCGTCGGCCAACCGCGACTCGGCCTCGGCGCGCTGTCGGCGGACCTTCACGTACTCGTCGACGAGCAACCCGGCGGTGTCGACGATCTCACGCAGGCCGTCGTGCAACGCACTGGCTTCGGGATCGGCCAACCAGAGGTGCGTGTCGAGCGCACGACGAGCCGCGACGATGATCGCCTCCCAGGTGCGCTCCGACGGATCGGCATCGTCCACGAGTTGGCCGACGTCGTAGGCGTCGGCCAGTCCGGCGACGAGGTCGGCGTTGCCGACCCGGGTGATCCACGGATCACCGTCCTCGGCGACCGGCTCGCGATGATCCGGATCGACGAACGGCGTCTCCCACCACTGGATGGGATGAACTCGGGCCGGGTCGGCGTCGGTGGGCGCGGCCCGGAAGAGCACCATCCGACCGTCCGAGAACAACGTGAAGCCGTGGCACGGGATGATCTGGGCGATCTCGCGCCGCACGCGGTTGTAGGGCGCCAGCAGATAGTCGCCGTTCTCACGATGATGGAAGACGTACAGGAGGTCCTCACCATTCGGAGCGGCGACCAGCTCCTCGAAGACCATGCCGTCGGTGTCGACATCGAAGAGCCGGGTTCCGGTCGTGGCGAGGTGGTAGCCGCCGGGGAACACGACCCCGTCGCCGCCGGGCAGTGTCCGTGCCGCCTGACCGAGTGCGTCGACACGGGTACCACGTCGGGTGCGACGGCCGAAGAGATAGTGGCGCGCCGGCTCGGCGTACAGCTCGACCCGGATCGCGAGCTCCTCGCCGACCTCGGCCGAGGCGACCCCGACGTCGGCGAGCGACTGACCGGGCACCTCGACCGGCTCGTCGAGCTCGACACGACCGCCCGGTGTGCCGTCCTCGACACGCAACTGGAGTCGCCCTCCGCGGAATCCGACGAAGACCTCGTCGAGCACCGACACCGTCGGGTGAGCGCCCGCTCGCTGATCCTCCCGGGTCGCGGCGACCCACCGGAGATCGTGGGTCTCCGGCCAGGCGTAGTCACGCTCCCCTCGACTGTCCAGGAACGTGACCTCATCGTCGGCCGAGACCGTCCAGCGGAGCACCACGAGATCGTCGAGTCGCTCGCCGATCCGGAAGGCGGCGAGGATCTGGGTCGCGGTGCGACGGAGATCGGCGAATCGGGCCTTCCCGTAGAACTTGTGGAGCTTCTCGAACGCGGTGCGGAACTCGGGATCGGCGAGGAAGTTCCGAGGGTCGTCACCGGCCAGGGGCGCCAGTTCGTCGCCGTCGTGTGGTTCGTAGAGAGCGAAGACGTGCTCGGGCGCGACCTCGGCCAGCTCGGGCGTCGCCAGGTACCCCAGGAGGAGCAGCTCACCGACGCGGATCATGTCGCGCGGGCGGCAGGCGAGATCGGTCCGGAGACGATCCGACGACGCGAGCCGGACCGGACGGCGCCCGAATCGTTCCGTACGTCGATCATCGAGCGCCGCGGCCGCGTCGACCGTCTCACGGACGGTCGTGCGGAGTCGACGGCGGAGCAGGTCGTAGGACCCGCCAGCGGGCGCTCCGTCGGATGACGGCTCGGTGTCAGTCAACGGAGGCCTCAGCCCTGGTCACCGTCGAGCAAGTCACGCACCGACGCCTCACCCAGCCCACCCGATGCCACGGCGTCTCGCAGGCGTTCCACGAGATCACCACCACCGAGACGACCACCGAGCCGATTGACCAGATCGGCCACGGTCAGGTCGCGGATGCCGGCGGCGCCGATGCCGCCGATGCCGTCGGCGACGTCGCTGACCAGATTCGCCTCGCCCTCGAGGTACGGCGACAACATGCGCCGACCGGCGGCACTCGAGTTCACGAACCCGTCGATCGCCTGACCGTGCCCCGCCGCCGACAGGATGCGCTCGACGATGCCCTCGTCCGAGACGATCTGCACGTCGGCGTTCGACAAGGATTCGCCGAGGGCACTGGCGGCCGACTTGGCGACTTCGGCTCGGGCGCCGATCGCGGCGAGCTCGATCTCACGATCGGTGTCGAGTCGGAGGCGGAACTCCTCGTGCTCCTGGCCGGCGGCGGTCATCGCCCCGACACCTTCCGACTTCGCCTTGAGGCCCGCACCCTCGCCCTCGAGCCTCGAACGGGTCGCATCACCCTCGGCGACACCCAGTTCACGCACCGCTTCGGCATCGGCTCGCTTGACCTCGACCTCGGCGAGCCCGGTCGCCCGGATCGCATCGGCCCGCTCGCGTTCGACCTGGACCGCAGCGAGCCCGTCGGCTGCAGCGACGGCCTGGGAACCCTCGGCCCGCCGCTTGTTCGCCTGCATCTCCTGGGCGGCGGCGTCGGCCTCGGCCCGGGCCAGCGTCGTGAGTCGCTCGGCTTCGGCACCGGCGGCCTGCTTGTCCGCGTCGGCTTCCTTCACTCGGGCGATGAAGGCGGCCTCCGCCTGCCCTTCTGCGCTCTTGACCTCGGCCTCGGCTTGCCGCTGTGCCTCCTCGACGACGCGCAGCGTCGCGATCTCCTCTTCCTTCTCGGCCACACCGAGCTCGGCTTCGACCCTGCCCCGGCTGAGTTCGGCGAGCTCCCGCTCGGTGGCTTCCTTGTCCTTCGCCGCCTCGGCGACCGCGGTGTCCCGACCGATCTCGGCCAGGGCCCGATCCCGCTCGATCTCCTCGGTCTGCACGGCGATCACGCGCTGGCGGTTCGCATCGGCGAGAGCGATCTCCCGGTCCTTGTTCTGATCGGCCACGCCGACGTTCTGTTCGGTCGAGATCCGGGCCTCCTCGGCCACACGAACCGCTTCGGCCTCGGCAGCGCGGGCTTCGGCCTCGGCGCGGGCCTTGACCGTGCGGATCTCCTGCTGCTGCCGGGCCTCGGCCTCGGCACGGTCGCGGTCCATCTCGAACACGGCCTTGTCCGCATCGGTCGTGCGGCGGGTGGTCTCCTCGCGCTCACGCTCCTGGGCGTCATTGGTCCGGATGTGCTGGTCGGCGGTTCGTTCCGTGATCTTCCGGATGCCGTCGGCGTCGAGGATGTTCTGCGGATCGAGCGCCTCGATCGGCGTCTGCTCGAGATAGTCGATGGCGACGTCCTCGAGGACGTAGCCGTTGAGGTCCTGGCCGATGATTCCGATGATCACGTCCTTGAACTGCTGGCGGCTCGTGTAGAGGTCCTCGAAGTCGAATTCCTTGCCGGCCGACTTCAGTGCCTCGGAGAACTTCGCGGCGAACAGCTCCCGCAGCGTGTTCTGGTCGGACGCCCGGTCGACACCGACCTGTTGCGCGACCCGGATGACCGCCTCCTCGGTCTTGTCGACCTTCACGTAGAACTCGACGGCGATGTCGGCTCGGACGTTGTCCTTGCAGACGAGCCCGTCCTTGCCGCGGCGATCGACCTGGATGTTCTTGACCGAGATGTCCATGACCTCGGCTTTGTGGATCACGGGGATCACGATCTGACCGGTGAAGGTCACCACCACCGCCTTCCACTTGGACACGACGAGCGCCTGGCCCTGGGGGACCTTGCGGAAGAGGCGAGTCACGAGCAGCCCGAGTGCGATCAGCACGACCGCCGAGATTCCGATCACCGTGAGCGCTGCGGCGAGAACACCGTTCATGTCAGATGCCATCCGTTTCTGTTGTGTCGAGATCTGGGGTCGCGTCCGCGCCGAAGAGATCGGCGTCCGGGGACACGAGGTAGACGCCACGGTCGGCGTCGTGGGAGAGGAGGCGGACGATCGCACCGGGGCCGATGCCGCTGAGGTCCGTGCCGTCGAGGGGTCGGATGTCGATCCGGGACCGGGACCCGTCGGGCCAGTCCGCGTCGGCGTAGCCGAAGTCGGCGTCGACACGACCGGAACGCACGACGGCCTCGCGACCGACGAGTTCAGCCGCCCGTGGGGCACGCGCCGTCTGCATGAGCCCGGCGAGGGGCCGACTCACCCGGACACCGAGCACCAGCCCGACGGCGAAGGCGACGACCAGCAACACGACGGCGGCGGCGATGGCCGCACCGCCACCGAGCGGATCGACGACGAGCATCACCCCGACGATGGCGACGAACCATCCGACCAGGCTCACGGCGGTGAGGAGGAACAGCGGTGGCACACCGGCCACCCCAGCTGACTCGAGCAGTCCTCCGGCCGCGCCGTCCGCACCGTCGACGTCCAGGTCCAGGTCGACATCGAGATCGAGATCGACGAAGCCGATCAGACTGATCATCCAGAACACGAGGCAGACGGCGAGCGGGACGAAGAAGACCAGCACGACGGGATGGATGAAGGCGTTCCAGAACTCGGACATCCGTGGGCGATCGCTCCTGACGTGGACAGTTGGGATGCCAACGACTCGATCGTTCGTCTGGTTCCACCCCTGACGGAGAAAGTGTCCCAGTTTCCGGGGGCCAGCCCGCGGACGCTCAGCCCTTGGGCGCCGACACCTTGTAGACGCAACTGCCGGCCGTGACGAGCGTGCCCCGGTCGTCGACCACCTCGGCCCGACAGAACACGACGCTGCGGCCACGACGGGTCACCCAGCCCTCGGCCATGAGCGTCGACGCGTCACGGTGAGCGGCTGCCTGGAACTCGACGGTCATCGAGATCGTGGAGAAGCGGTGCTCGGCCGACAGGACCGAGCCGACCGCCGGCACGACCACCGTGTCGATCATGGTCGCCAGAACACCGCCGTGCACGATGCCCGCGGGCTGGAGATGGTGCGGCTGCACGTCGAGCTCCAGCCGACCGTAGTCCTCACGCACCTCGGCCAACCGCAGCCCGATGAGGGTCGGGAAGTAGACCGTGTCCCACCCGAGGAAGCCCTGCCAGGCGGTCGCCGCCTTCCCGGTGAGCGGCGCGAATCGGTCGGCGTGGCGAGGCTCGATCATCGTCGCACGATGGCAGCCCATCGGCGTCGAAGCGAGCCGGTCGGTCCGGAGGCGGTCGAAACACGCTCGCTGCACGCCCTCGGCAGTAGCGTCACCATCGTGTCCGAGATGCCCACACTGAGCCCCCTCGGAATCGTCGGCGTGGGCCAGATCGCCAGGATGACGCAACAGGCCGCGCTGAAGCTCGGCATCCAGCCGCGCCTGCTCGTGGAGGGTCTCGACGACTCGGCGGCACAGGCCGCGGCCGACCGTGTGATCGCCCACCCCGACGCCGTGGCCGGCCTCGTCGAGGAGTGTGGGGTCGTGACGGTCGAGCACGAGCGGGTCGACATCGGCCTGTTGCAAGCACTCGAGGACGCCGGGCACTGCATCCGCCCCGGCATCAAGACGATCCGCGCCGCGTTCGACAAGATCCACCAGCGCCGCATCCTCCTCAATCGGTCGTTGCCGGTCCCGGTGTTCGCCGAATTGAACTCGGCCGACGACCTCATCGACTTCGCCACCGTCTTCGGGTGGCCCGTCGTGATCAAGTCGGTCCGGGCCGGCGCGGCCGCCGACCGCAACGTCTGGATCGTCGAGTCGCGGGCCGAGGGCCTGCGGGTCATGTCGGAGCAGGCGGGCCGACCGCTGATGGCGGAGAACTTCCAGCCGATCGTGACCGAGCTCGTCGTGATCCTCGCCCGCCGTCCCGGCGGCAACATCCGCGTCTACCCCGTCGTCGAGTCGATCCAGAAGGACGGCCAGCGCCACGTGATGCGCTCGCCGGCCTCGGTCGGGCGGGAGATCGCCAACGAGGCGCGGGCCATGGCCTCGTCCATCGCCGAACATCTCGACGCCGTCGGCGTCCTCGCGGTCGAGTTCTTCCTGACCAACGACGGCTTGATCGTCAACGAGATCGCCGCCCGCCCCCACAACGCCGGCCACATGTTCATCGAGGGCAGCCCGACCTCGCAGTTCGAGAACCACGTGCGTGCCGTGCTCGACCTCCCGCTCGGCCCGACCTGGGCGACCCACTCGGCGATCGTCACCCGCAACGTGATCGGCGGCATCGATCGTGTGGACCCGGCTCAGAACCTCGCCGACGCCCTCGCCGTCGAGGGTGTCTCGGTGCACCTCTACGGCAAGATGGCCGCGCCGGGCCGGAAGCTCGGCCACGTCACGGCGGTGGGCGACGACCTCGATCAGGTCGACGAGATGGCGATGCGGGCCGAGGCGGCCCTGCTCGGCCGACGCCCCAGCTGGTAGCGCTC
>JAHDCV010000002.1:98343-132106 GCA_020629695.1 Acidimicrobiales bacterium
TGGCGATGCGGGCCGAGGCGGCCCTGCTCGGCCGACGCCCCAGCTGGTAGCGCTCGGACCCGGTCGTCCACTTCCGGGTGCTACACCAGCACCATGCCTCGGCTGACCGTCATCGACCATCCACTCGTGCACGACAAGATCGCCCGCCTGCGCGACGTCGAGACCGCACCGGCCGACTTCCGGCGCTTGTGCAGCGAGGTGACCCTGCTCACCGCCTACGAGGGCCTGCGCGACCTGTCGACCACGACCGGAAGGGTCACGACGCCCCTGACCGAGACCGACACGACCATCCTCGGCGGCGAGCCGCCGGCGCTGATCGGCATCCTCCGGGCCGGGCTCGTGATGGTCGAGGCGATCCTCGATCTGCTGCCCGAGGCTCACGTCGGCCACCTCGGGCTCCAACGCGACGAAGAGACCGCCGTCGCGTCCGAGTACTACCTGAAGCTGCCACCGGCACTCGCCGACCGCGAGGTCATCGTGGTCGATCCGATGCTGGCGACCGGCGGCAGTGCGGTGCACGCCCTGCGGGTCCTGACCGAACACGGGGCGAGCCGCCTCCGCCTGCTGTCGATCATCGGGTGTCCCGAGGGGGTGGCCAGGGTGCATGAGTCGTTCCCGCAGGTGCCGATCACCGTCGCCGCGCTCGACGAAGGCCTGAACGACCAGGCCTACATCGTCCCGGGCCTGGGTGACGCCGGCGACCGGATGTATGGGACGTTGGCCTGACATGACGAGACGATCCGCCGATGGGATGCGATGACCGAGACCGGAATCGACTGGGAGATGCTGCGGGCCGAGGCTCGCGCCGCGACCGAGCGGGCCTACGCGCCCTATTCGAAGTTCCACGTCGGAGCCGCGGGGCTGACCGACGACGGTCGGGTCGTGGTCGGCTCGAACGTCGAGAACGTCAGCTACGGCCTGACGCTGTGCGCCGAGTGCAACATGGTCGGCGACCTCGCCCGGCAGGGAGGCGGTCGCCTCATCGCCGTCGTGACGACCTCTGCGGGCGGGCCCTGCACACCGTGCGGTCGATGCCGGCAGGTCCTCGCGGAGTTCGGCGGTCCCGAGCTCCTGGTCGATGGCGATGGCACGCCACGACGACTCGACGAACTCCTTCCCGGAGTCTTCACCCCGACCCGACTCGCCGAAGGATGACCATCTCGTGAGCGCCGGCCCGAGCTTCTCCGCCGCCGACCTCATCATCGCGAAACGCGACGGTGAGGAGCTGACCCCGGAAGCGATCCGCTGGTTCGTCGAGGGTTTCACCGACGGCACGGTCGCGGCCGAACAGGCCGCGGCGATGAACATGGCGATCTTCTTCCGTGGCCTGCAGGGCGCCGAGCTCTCGGCCTGGACCGAGGCCATGATCGACTCCGGAGTCCGGCGCGATCTGTCGTCGCTGCGTCGCCCGCTGGTCGACAAACACTCGACGGGTGGGGTCGGCGACAAGGTGTCGTTGATCCTCGCGCCCCTGATGGCTGCATGTGGCGCCGCCATGCCCCAGGTCGCCGGCCGGGGCCTCGGCCACACCGGTGGCACGATCGACAAACTCGAGTCCATCCCCGGCTGGCATCGCGAGCTCGACCCCGCGTCGATGACGGCCGTCCTCGACGACGTCGGCGCCGTGATCGTGGCCGCGAGCGACGACCTCGCTCCGGCCGACCGGGTGCTCTACGCGCTCCGGGACGTGACCGGCACGGTCGCGTCGGTTCCCCTGATCTGTTCCTCGATCATGTCGAAGAAGATCGCCTCGGGCACGACCTCGCTGGTTCTCGACGTGAAGGTCGGGCGAGGTGCGTTCATGACGACCCTGGACGACGCCAGGACACTCGCCGACACCATGATCGACATCGGGCGGCGCGCCGGCGTGGCGACCTCGGCGCTGCTGACCCGGATGGACGTGCCACTCGGACGCAGCATCGGCAACGCACTCGAGGTCACCGAATCGATCGACGTGCTCCGGGGTGACGGTCCCGCCGACCTGATCGAGATCACGGTCGCCCTTGCGGAGGTCATGTGCGAGCTCGTCGGGCTGTCGGCCGACCCGGCCGCCGTGCTCGCCTCCGGTGCGGCCGAGCCGGTGTGGGACGCCATGATCCGCGCCCAGGGTGGCGATCCGACCGCCGCCCTGCCGATGAGTGAGACCATCGTCGACGTGAGCGCCGAGCGCGACGGGTTCGTGACTCATCTCGACGCGCTCGATCTCGGACGTGCCGGGGTCCGACTCGGCGCCGGTCGGGCGCTCCAGACCGACCAGCTCGACCTCGGCGCCGGCATCGAGATCGTCACGCCGATCGGAACGGCGGTCCGAACGGGCGACCCGGTCCTTCGGGTGCACGCTTCAGCGGACCGGATTCCCGGGGCGATGGCGCTGCTGCGGGACGCGATCGTCATCGGGGATCAACCGCTCGAACGGCCCCCGGTCGTCATCGAACGTCGCTGAGCACTCAGATCCCGGCCGTACCGGCGAGCCGAGCGAGCGAGCCGACGGCGTCGATGTCGATGTAGCACCCCTGGAGGTGCCGACCGTCGGATGGGTCGAACTCCGACCTCGCATGGAGCACGCGCCGGTTGTCGACGAGCAGCAGCTCACCGGCGACGAGTCGATGCTCGACGGCACCGTCGTCGAGCATCGCCGTGAACGACGCGAGCGCCTCGGTCATGGGGGTGTCGAGGTCGTCGACCAGGCTGCGTGGGTTCACCGCGACACCGACGACGCGACCGCCCGGATCGAGCTGGATGATCGGGCGTGACGACGCGAGGTCGACCTCGTCGGACCGGAAGCGGAACGCCACCGAGCGACCCGTCAGGAGACCGAACGCCTCGGGCTCCTCCGACCGGAGCCGCTCAGCCGCGGCGAACCCGTCACTGATCCGAGAGCTCCCACCCGTTCGTGCCGGGTGCAGGCAGTGGAGCAGCTGCACGGTCGGTGCGGGGTCCCGGTACGGGTTGTCGGTGTGGAGCCCGAGCCCCCGCGCCGAGTAGGCCAGGTTGATCGGCTCCGGCTCGGTGCGGACGTCGAACAGGTCGCCGTAGTTGGTCGTCCGGACGAATCCGAGACGCTCGGCGATGTCCAGCACGGTTCCCGATTCGATCGACGTCCCGACCACGAGCGCGACGCCGGTCTCGATCAGGTCGGCGGCCACGGCCGACAGCTCGTCGACGGGACGGGGCACGAGGACGTGCTCGGACCCCCAGGTCCGTCGCGGATCCGGCGCCGACCCCACCGGTGTCGGGATCCGAGCGACGTGGGTCGTCTCGCCTCGCCGCAGATGCACGAGGTCGACGTCGACCTGTTGGACCCGGCCCTCGACCGACCAGCCGATGAGGTCGGCCGGCTCGAGCAGACGCTGCCCGGAGCCGGCATCGACACAGTCTCCACATCGACAGCCGGCCCGCGCCCGGGCCGGATCGACGGCGCCATCCGCCAGTGCCCGCGCGAGCCGCTCGACGAACGGACCGTCGCCCGGACAGACATCGGCCACCTTTCCCGAGTCGTCGGCCCGTCGGAGCATGATCGCCCGCGCCGCGTGTGGTTCGGTGAGGAAGGCGTTCGACGCCTCGGCGTCGAACGGTCCGCCCTGTTGGCCCAGCGTGACCGTCGACGCCTCCGACAACGCCGCGGCGTAGTGGGGGTCGACGGCGACCAGATGGCGTTTGGCCGCCACGTGCAGTCGGATCGGATCGACGATGGTCGCAGGCAGCCACGGGGCGAGCCAACGTGCGGCGACCTCGGCGTGATCGGGCAGGCCCCAGTCGCCGGCGTCGCCCATCAGGTGCCCGACGTCGTGCAGCAGTGCGGCGACCACGAGGTCGTCGTCACCGCCGGCCTCGACGATCACCTGCGCGGTCTGCAACGAGTGCGCCCGCATCGTGCAGCGCTCGCCGTAGGTCACGGTGTCGGCCTGGTCCAGCCACTCCAGGATCCGGTCCACGAGGCGACGTTCGGTCCCGACCAGCGACCGGCCGCTCCAGGCAGGGCAGGGCGGCAGGCCCGCCAGATCGGCGACGGTCGGGGCGATGTCGGCCATCTCGGCCGCGGCCCACACCGAACCGGGATCGATGCGGGCCGATCGGGCCACCACGAAGGTCTCCATCACGTCGGGCACCACGTCGCCGTGATCGTTCCCGACGCCGCCGTGATCGGTCGTGACGACCACCGATGCGTCCGGCCCGATCACCTCGAGCAACCGACCGAGCGCACGATCGAGTTCGACCAACGCCCCCAGGTAGGGATCGCTCCCCCAGCCGTGGTCGTGACCGGCCAGATCGGCGCGGCAGAGATAGGCGAAGGTGACCTCGGGCGGCGAGGCGAGCTCGAACATCCGTCGGAGCTGGTCGATCATCAGATCGTCCTCCGCCGGGTCGTAGCCGCTGTCGATCACGAAGCGATGGGTGGCGGCACGCGGCTCGATGAGGGTGTCCATCTGGTGCCAGTTGAGCGCGGTCGCCGTCACGCGCTCGTGGGTCCGCGCCCACTGCAACACGCTCGGGGCGTCGGTCTGGAGTGGCGCCAGCGAGTTGTCGACCAGCCCGTGCTCGGTCGGGCCGACGCCGCGCAGCATCGTGGCGTGGGCAGGCCGGGTCCACGGCGGATCGACGGTGCGAGCGGTGAAACACGCAGCGCCCGATCGGGCCAGGGCACAGAGACGGGGCATCCGTTCCGGGGTGACGAAACGGGGTGCGACCCCGTCCAGGGAGATGAGCACGGTCGACACGAACGCGCACGCTAGGCGCGGTCCGATCGGCACGTCAGCCCAGTGCCGCTCCGAGGCTCGGGACTCGCCACCAGGCGGCATCGTCCGGTGCGGCGTCGCTCATCTCGTGCCCCCAGGTGACCTCGTGGGGCACATGGACCGCCCGACCGCCCAGCTCCACCAGCGGCAGGACGTCCGATCGCACCGAGTTCCCGATCATCACGAACCGTTCGGGTGCGACGCCGTGGCGCTTCAGCACCGCCGCGTAGGTCGCCGGGTCCTTCTCCGAGACGATCTCGATCGCCTCGAACCGGTCGGCCAGCCCGGAAGCGGCCACCTTCGACTCCTGATGGAACAGATCCCCCTTGGTCACGAGGATCAGCCGGCGGCCCGCGGCGGACGAGAGGGCGTCGACCACACCGGGAAGCACCACCGTCGGGTGGGTGTGCAGCTCCTTGCCCCACCCGATGATCTCCTCGATCGCCCCGACCGGCAGGTCACCCCCGGTCACCTCGATCGCGGTCTCGATCATCGAGATCACGAAGGCCTTCACGCCATAGCCGAACACCGCGAGATTCGAGCGCTCGGTGTGCAGCAGGCGGGCGGCGAGGTCCTCCGCGGGTGCCCACGGGGCGAGCAACTCGGCGAACCGCTCCTCGGTCACCGAGAAGTGACGTTCGGAGTGCCACAGCGTGTCATCACCGTCGATCCCGATCGCGTCGATGTCGATCAACCACGGTCGCTCCATGTCGGGTGAATGTAGGGCGGGATCAGGTGACCGAGGTCGCCTCCAACCCGTCAGATCGCGCCCGAAGCGGTCGATAGGGTGAGGTATGGATCAACTGGACATCGAGACGATCAAAGCCGCCCCGAAGGTGTTGCTCCACGATCACCTCGACGGCGGCATGCGCCCCGAGACGGTCGTCGAGCTCGCCCGGGAGTACGGCTACACCGAGCTGCCGACGTTCGATCCCGTCGAGCTGGCGACCTGGTTCACCCGGGGAGCGGACCGCAACAAGCTCGAGTTGTACCTCGAGACCTTCGCCCACACCGTCGGTGTCTGCCAGAACCGAGACGCGCTCGAACGGATGGCCTACGAGTGCGGTGTCGACCTCGCGGCCGACGGCGTCGTCTACGCCGAGGTCCGCTTCGCACCGGAGCAACACACGCTCGGTGGTCTGACGCTCGATGAGGTCGTGGAGGCCACCCTCAAGGGCCTCGATCGTGCGATGGCCGAGCATCCGATCACCATCGGTCTGATCTGTTCGGCGATGCGGACCCAGGCCCGATCCCAGGAGATCGCCGAACTGGCCGTGCGCCACCGCGACGCGGGGTCGGTCGGCTTCGACATCGCGGGTGCCGAGGCCGGCTTTCCTCCAGCGCGCCACCTCGACGCATTCCAGTACTGCCTCCGGAACAACTTCCACATCACGATCCACGCCGGCGAGGCCTTCGGCCTCCCCTCGATCCAGGAGGCATTGGCCTACTGCGGCGCCGAGCGCCTGGGCCACGGCATGCGCATCGTCGACGACATCGAGTTCGACGACGACGGCCGGGCCCGCCTGGGCCGGCTGGCCTCGTTCGTTCGCGATCGCCGGGTTCCACTCGAAGTCTGCCCGACGTCGAACGTCAACACCGGGGCCGCCGCGTCGTTCGAGGAACATCCGATCGATCTGCTCCGCCGGCTGCGGTTCCGCGTCACGGTGAACACCGACAACCGCCTGATGAGCGACGTGCAGCTCTCCGACGAGTTCTTCAAACTCTCCGCATCGTTCGGCTACGGCCTGGGCGACATGGAGTGGCTGACGTTGAACGCGATGAAGAGTGCGTTCTGGCCGTTCGAGCAGCGTCTGCGGATCATCAACGAGATCATCAAGCCGGGATACGCGCGGCTGCGATCCGCCGGGCTGTGATCGAGACCTCGCCGGAGGCCGATGGCCGCGACGACGCCGGCCCGGTGCGGCTCGCCGTCCAGATGCGGGGCCTGCGGAAGGTGTACGGCGACAAGGTCGCCGTCGATCATCTCGATCTCGCCGTTCCCTCGGGCACCTTCTTCGGCCTCGTGGGACCGAACGGGGCGGGCAAGTCGACGACCCTGAAGATCGCGACGGGCCTGCTCCGTCCCGATGGTGGCACGGTGACGATCGACGACGCGGACGTCTGGAGTGATCCGGCTGCGGTGAAGAGCCGCATCGGCATCGTGCCGGAGGACCTGCGCCTGTTCGAGCGTCTCACCGGACGGGAGTCGCTGGAGTACACGGGCCTCCTGCGCGGGCTGGACCCTGCCGACGCCCGCGACCGTGCCAGCGAACTGGTCGAGGTCCTCGGTCTCACCGACGGTGCCGACCGCCTCGTCGTGGACTACTCGTCGGGCATGCGGAAGAAGCTCGCGCTCGGCAACGCCATCCTCCATCAACCGTCGGTGCTCTTCCTCGACGAACCCTTCGAGTCGGTGGACCCGTTGTCGGTCCGGGTCCTGCGTGCCGTGCTCGAACGTCTCGTCGAAGCCGGCTCGACCGTGGTGTTCTCCTCTCACGTCATGGAGGTGGTCGAGCGTCTGTGCGACCACGTGGCGATCGTGCATCAGGGTCGCATCGTCGCCGGCGGTCCGACCGAACGACTCTGCGCCGGCCGACGACTCGAGGACGTGTTCGCCGACGCCGTCGGATCGTCGCTGCCCGACGCGGCGCTCACGTGGCTCCAGCCTCGTTGACATGACCACGTCGATGGACCGCTCGTCTGCGTCGATCACGACCGTGCTCGTGCGTCTCAAGTGGCGGCTCGTGTTCAATCGGTTCCGCACCGCCGCCGGGCTCGGCACCGTCGCCTTCGCCGTGGTCCTCACACCGGTCGCCGCGCTCGTCGCCGGGCTGACCGCCGTGGCCGGCCCGGACACCCTCCTGGTCGTCGGACCGATGCTCGGCGCCCTCACCTGGATCGGCTGGTTGATCGCACCGGTGCTCATCGGCGCCGGCACCGAGACGATCGACCTGCATCGACTGGCGCTCCTGCCCCTCGCACCACGCACCCTGCGCACCGGCCTGCTCGCCGCCGCCATCATCGGGATCGGACCCGTCCTCGCGATGGGAGCCGGACTCGGGTTCGTCCTCCAGGCCGAGGGGATCGTGGCCACCACCGTGGCCGCGGTGGCCGTCGTGGTGACGGTGGTGATGGCCGTCGTCACCTCCCAGGTCGCCCTCCTGGCGTTGAGCGAAGTGCTCCGGCGGCGCCGCGCGCAGGATCTCGCCACGCTGATGGCGAGCGTCATCGTCGCGGCCATGGCCGTGGCGACCCAGCTCATGGTGGCCACCGCGGACAACGTGGACCTCGCGTCGTTCGGACCGATCGCCGATGTCGCCCGATGGATTCCCGGCGGATGGAGTGGGGATGCCGCAGCGCGGGCCGCCGTCGGCGACCTCGACGTCGCGATCGTCCAACTGATCGGTGCGATGGCGCTCACCGGGGTGGTCGCCGTGTCGTGGAACATCGCGCTCCGGCGGGCGCTCACCGTGAACGACGGGGGCTACGTGCCGAGACAGGACGGTGCTCCGCTGCTCACGCGGGAACGGGCCGGGCGCGTGATCGGCCGAGCCGTCCTGGCGAAGGAGCTCCGCTATCTGCGCCGCCACCCCCGCTATCGCATCCAGGTCGTCAGTCAGGCGATCGTGCTCGCCATCGGTGGGGCGCCGGTGGTGCAGGCGATCCGCGACGGTGTCGACGAGGTCGTGCTGTTCGGGGCCGTCCCGGGCCTGACCTCGGGGCTCATGGGCTCGAACCTGCTCGGAGCGGACGGCCGTGCGTTGTGGGCCGAAGCCGTCGCCCTGCCCTCACTCCGCCCGCTGCTGCGGGCGCGATCGCTGGCATTCGCCGGGATCGGTGCCATCGGATCGATCGTGATCACGTTGATTCTCGCGGTGGCCATCGACGGTTGGCGGTTCGCCGCTCCGGCCATGGGTGCCGGCGTCGGCATGGCGTTGATCGGTGCGGGTGTCGGCGCCTATGTCTCGGTGATCGCCCCGACCACCTTCCCCGAGGACTCGAATCCCAACCCGTTCGCGATCGATCAGCCGGGAATGGGGTGCATCAACGGACTCATCACGATGGCGGGTGTCGTGACGGGTCTGATCTTCGCCATTCCACTGCTCGTCGGACTCGCCGGGGCGCGCAGCTCCACGACCATCGGTCTGGCCCTCGCCCTCGTCGCCCCGCTGTACGGCGCAGCCGTGTGGCTGGTGGCGGCCAAGCGGGCCACTGCGCTCGCCGACCGGCGAACGCCGGAACTCGTCGCGGAACTCAGTCGGACCTGACGCTCAATTCGTCGACGGATCGGGCGTCCACGTCGACCACAGTGCGAACTCCCCGCCGAGACCACGAACGAGCCGACGCCACAACGTCGCCGGGTCCGGATCGAACACGAGATCGGCCGACCCGTCGGTGGTCCACCAGGCACCCTGGGCGAGCTCGCCCTCGAGCTGGCCGGGACCCCATCCGGCGTGCCCCAGGAACAGTCGGACCTGTTCGATCGGTTCGTCCGCGGCCTCGGGCCCGCTGGGGTCGACACTGCGTAAGCCGTGCGGCAGTGGCCCGGCCGAATCGGGGTGCCGCCCGAGCGCCACCACCCCCTCCGTGCCGACGGGGCCGCCGGTGAAGATCCCGATCGGAGGCGTCATCGCCACGCCCCACACCGTCTCGAGTGCCTCGACCGCACGACCCGAAGGCCGGTTCAGCACGAGGCCCATCGCCCCGTCGTCATCGTGTGCGAGCATCAGCGTCACGGTGCCGTCGAAGTTCGGGTCGCTCAGCTCCGGCTTGGCGAGCAACACCCGTCCGGCGAGTGTCACGATCCGGCCTCGTTCGACCCGACGGCGCGTGTCATGCTCCGAACCTAGCCAGCCGGCCGACGGTGCGGACCCGACCTCAGACCCAGTCGAAGGTGTTCGCCGTCACGGGAGGCTCGCCGCAGAACGCGCAGACCTTCGCGCTGACGGCGACCTTCGCTCCGCAGCCACAGTCGACCGGCGGGCGCCGACGCAGTCCGTCGTGCGCACCATCCCGGCCGTCGATCTCGGCGAGCTTGTGCAGGAGGTGATCCTCGGTCATGCCGGCGGTCTCCCGCAGCAACTCCCACATCGCCTCGGTCAACATCACGAGCCGATCGAGACGCTCCCGCAGGTCCTCGTCCCGGTCCCGGTCGGATCGCCGCTGATGGCCGACCTGGCTCTCCAGGGCCCGCTGGTCGGACCTCGTCTTCCGGATCTGGTGCTGCTGGTAGACGTCGATCAGGTCCATGACGGCAGACATCGACGTCGAGGGCGCCGATCTTGACCGCACGCCGGCTCAGGTCGGGAGCCGCCACAAGCCGTAGTATCGGGGTATGCGGACGCTGCTCAAGGCCAACGACACGTGCTGGTGTGGATCCGGCAAGAAGTTCAAGCGCTGTCACAAGCCGTCGACCGATCCGGTCCGCCCCGGGCGGATCACCCCCATGCGCACCGTTCCCGACTCGATCGTCAAGCCGACCTGGGCCGACGGCAACGAGATCGAACGCTGGGACGAACCGCGGGTCAAGTCCGCCGATGTGATCGAGCGCATGCGCCGAACCGGTCGTGAAGCCGCCGACACGCTCGCCGCGCTCGGCCAGCTCTGCCAGCCCGGCGTGACGACGGAGGAGATCGACGCCGCGTGCCACGAGATGGCGATCCAGCGCAACGCCTACCCGTCACCGCTCGGATACTCGAGCCCCGACAACCCGTTCCCGAAGTCGCTCTGCACGTCGGTGAACGAGGTGATCTGTCATGGCATCCCGGACGACCGGGCTCTCATCGACGGCGACATCATCAACCTCGACGTCACCCTGTTCAAAGAGGGTGTGCACGGCGACACCAACTGCACGTTCTTCGTGGGTCAGGTGGACGAGCTGTCCGAGCGACTCGTGCGCGTGACCCGCGAGTGCCTCGAGAAGGGCATCGAGGCCGCCCGACCCGGTCAGCCCGTCAACGAGATCGGCCGAGCCATCCAGACCCATGCGGAGCTGAACGACATGGCCGTCGTCCGCGACTTCGTCGGTCACGGCATCGGCGAGCAGTTCCACACCGATCTCCAGATCTGCCACTACTACCACCCCCGCCTCACCGACATCATCGAACCGGGCATGACCTTCACCATCGAGCCGATGATCGCGGTCGGAACCTGGCGGGCCCGGATGTGGAACGACGGTTGGACCGCCGTCACCGCCGATGGCGGGCGGACGGCCCAGTTCGAGCACACCCTGCTGATCACCGACGACGGCGCTGAGATCCTCACGACGCCGTCGGACACCAGCATCCACCCGTACTGGTCGCTCGCGTAGCCCGTCCGGGTCGCTGGCGGGTCAGTACAGCCCGATCATCCGGCCGGCGAGCGCGAGCACGGCGATCACGAGTACCGGTTTGATCACCCGGTCGCCGCCGTCGACGGCGAGACGCGCCCCGAGGAACCCACCGAGGCCCGTGCCAGCGGACAGCACGAGCGCGGGCAGCCACTGGACCTGGTCGTTCCAGAGGAACACCGGGAGCGCGACCACGAAGGTGATGGCGATGACGAAATACGTCTTGATCGCATTGCCCGTCACGAGGTCGAACCCGGCGCGGCTGAGCACGAGCAGGAGGATCAGGCCGACGCCGGCCTGGATCGCACCGGCGTAGAAGCCCACGCCGAAGAACACGAGCATCTGGATCCACCACGGCCACGGCTCGTCGCTGGCGTCGGTCTTCGGCTTCCACAACGCCAGCACCAGCAGCGGGATCATCAACACACCGAAGAGTCGCTCGAAGAGTGCATCGTCGAGCTGCGACACGAGTGCCGCCCCGAGCAACCCGCCGGCCAGCCCCTGCGGGACGACCTTCCACGTGGCCTCATACGGCCGGACACCCTTGCGGTGGTAGCCGAGCCCGCTCGCCAGGGTCTGGATGCCGACGGCGACCCGGTTCGTCCCGTTCGCGTCGAGCCCGTCGACACCGGCCAACGAGAGCAGCGGCACCGTCAGCAACGATCCGCCGCCCGCCATCGCATTGATGACACCGGCGAAGAGCCCACCGAGCAGCAGGATGGCGGCGTCGAGCAGGGTCATCCACGTTGACGCTACACGCGGGGGCTCCCACCACCCGAGACGAGGATCTGGGACACTGCAGCCCATGCGTCGCGGTCTCGCCGCCCTCATCCTCGGCATCTCGCTCTTGATCGGTTCGATCGCCTGGGGTGGATTCGTCCTGAGCCGGACGATCCTCGATCCCGAGCGATCGGATCGTCTCGCAACGCAGTTGTTCGACAATCCCCAGCTCCGGTCCGCGTTGACCGATCGCCTCGCCGACGGTTTCGAGCGCACGCTTCCCCCCGAAGCGGGCGTCGACCGAACCAGCATCGACGCCGCTGCGGCGATCGCGCTCGACGATCCGCGGGTCCAGGAGCTCGTGCGGGACGGCCTCGTGCGGGCCCACCAGAACGCACTGAACGGCGAGACCGAGGACACGACCCTCGACGTGACGGCGGTCGGGTCGGCGCTCCGTGACGCCTTCGTCGGTGAGCGCCCCGAGCTCGCGGGCGTCGTTCCCGAGGCGCCGGCGGTCGAGGTCGTGTTGCCGACCCGGGGCCTGTCGTTCCTCGGAACGATCCGGAACTTCGTGCTCCGCGTCACCTGGATCACGGGAGTGCTCGCCGTGGCCGGAGCCTTGATCGCTCTCATCGTGACGACCAATCGGGCCGCCGTGCTGCGCCGTGTGTCGATCTGGGCGTTCTTCGCCGCCGGTTTCTGGTTGCTCGTCGGATTCGGCGTGCCCTGGTTGGTCGAGCGACTCGCTCCCACCGCGTCCGAGATCGCCGCTGCCGCCATCGACGTGTTCTTCGGCGCGATGATCCCGCCCGCGATCGCCATGGGGGTCTTCGCCGCAGGGCTGCTCGCGCTGTCGTTCGTGTGGGCGGGCGCAGCGGCCATGGACGGCCCGGTTCGTCGCCCGCGCCAGGCGGCGCCGGACACCGCCTCGCCGGCGGCGACGACCCCGAGCACACGCGCCACCTCGTCCCCCACCGGTGTCACCCGCACGGTGCAGGCCCCACTCGGCGATCAGACACGGGTCATGCCGACCAGTGGCGCGCAGCCCGTCGTCCGACCGGGTCGCCCCTCGACCCCGCAGACCCGGCGACCGACCGAGGGTTCCCCGGTCGTCCCTCCGGCCGATCGGCGCCCGACCGGACCACAACCCACCACGCCGTCACCACGACCCGATCAGGTTCGTTGGGTCGAGGGTCTGGGTTATGTCGACGCCGACGGCAACCGGGTGGAGTGAAGGCCGGGGTCAGTCCACCTCGAGACAGTCCAACAACGCCGCCACCGGCTGCCCGTCCGGACGAAGGCCCTCGCGAACCACCCGTCCGATCAGTTTGTCGAGTTCGCCGCGGTCGAACCAGACACCATCGCACTTCGGGCAGAAGTCGATCTCGAGCCCATCCCGGTCACAGGGGAGCAGGTTCACACCGTCGCAGCGGGGGCAGGGGATCGACATGGTCGACACCGTAGGTCAGGATGCGAGCTGCGAGCGGAGCCACTCGATCATCTCGTCCATGACCTCGAACTTCTCGGGCTCGTTGAAACTCTCGTGGCGGAGGCCCGGCCACGTCCGGTAGGTCACCACATCGAGGTCGGCCAACGGCGCGGAGAAGCGCGGAGGCACGAGCTCGTCCGACCCGCCGTGGAGGACATAGGTGGGGACACGGATGCGGTCGATGGACGCCGAGGTCGCCTCCATCGTCGTGAAGATCGCCTGACCGAGACCGGCCGTCGCCCCGGGCACCCGGAGTGGATCGTCGGTGTAGGCCGCACCCACCTCCGGGTCCCGACTCAGGATGTCGCCGTCGATCGGGCCCTTGATGAACAGCTTCGGGGCGATCCGGTGCATGATCGGCGCGGCGATGCGCTGCCAGGCCGGCACCTCGGCGCCCAGCGCCGGAGCCGACAGCACGCCGATGTCCGGCTGAGGACGATCCGAGACCAGGTAGGTCGACACGATCAGGCCACCGAGACTGTGGCCGAGCAGCACCACCGGCACGCCCAACGACCGGCGTTCGGTCAACAGGTCTTCGACGTCGTCGAGGAACTGACCGAACTCGTCGACGTGGCCCCGGCGACCACCGGACTGGCCATGCCCCCGGTTGTCGGCCGCGAGCACATCGAAGCCGTTGGCGGCCAGATGGTCCCCGACGTGTTCGTACCGGCCGGTGTGCTCACCGATGCCGTGCACGATCAGGACCGCAGCGGTCGGTTCGGCGGACTCCCAACGCCGTCGGAGCTGCGTGAGACCGTCCCGGGTCGAGTGGAGGGAACTGACTGCTGGCATGCCCCCAAGCTACCGACGAGACCGCACCGGGATGCCAGACTGCGCCGATGTCGACCGAGGCGCCGATCTCTTCATCACCGTCGACGGGCGACGGTCTGGCCGTCGGGGTCGGCGGGGCGCTCGGCGCGGCCGGTCGGTGGGTGGTGACCGGGATGATCGACGGATGGGCGGGACTGGTCGTGGTCAACGTGGCCGGCACGGCACTGGCCGCTGCGGTCCTCGCCGGCCTGGTCGCCCTGCCAGGACCAGGTCGTCGTCGACGAGCATTCCTGGTGACCGGAGTCGCCGGTGGGTTGACCACGGCCTCGACCGTGCTCGTCGACCTCGCGGACGATCCCGACGCCGGTGCCATCGGCGCCTTGATCGTGATGCTCGTCCTCACGGTCGGCCTCGCATCCGTCGTCGGTCGCCGAACCGGACAAGCGTCCACATGACGGCGCTCGGCATCATCGCCGGCGGGGCCTTCGGCGCCGTGGCTCGCTGGATTCTCGGCCGTTTCAACCGGCTCGACCTGCCGATCGGCACACTCGTGGCCAACGTCGCGGCGACCGGACTGTTGGCCTGGGCCCGCAACGCCGATCACGGCCCATGGTTGACCGTCGGGCTGTTGGGTGCCGCCTCGACGTGGTCGACCTTCGCGGTCGAGACGGCGGCGTTCATCGACGGCGGGGCCCACCGCCGCGCCGCGATCTACGTCGGCGCCACCGTCGGCGGCGGGGTCCTGGCCGCGGTCATCGCCGGCTGAGCCGGCGGAGGCATCGTCAGCGCCGAACGGCGGCGCACTCCTGACGGAACTCGGCGACGACCGCGCCGGATTCCTCGTCGCTCATCACCACCACGCCTTCGACGAGATCCGGATCGCCGAGACACTGCTGTCGAGCGAGCTCGAGACCCATGTCGACACCCTCGTTGTTGATGTGACCCGAGACGTCGTAGCTCGCCCCGTCGGGGATGGTGGTCGTGCTCGCCGGCAGGGTCAGCGAGGGTGACTCGAGCGGCACGGTGGGTTCGGACGAACAACCGACACCGATCAGGAGGAGTCCGCCCAGGGCGAGGACTGCGCGACGCATGGCTCGGACGGTACCGCCGCGGGCGCGGCCGTCGGCCGCGCCGACACCGAACCGGCCGATCCTGGAGCGGCGCCTGGCTAGCCTGCCGTGGTGACCACGACCAGCGACGCGCCGGCCCCCGACGAACTGGCGCCGCTGCCGCGCAAGGTGGTGCTCGGCCTGTCCGCCGGCCACGGCGGGATGTCGATCCTGATCAACCTGATCGGGTTGCTCCTGGTGTTCTTCTACCTGCCGCCGAACAACTCCGATCTCCCGCAACTCGTGACCGACGCCGCGTTCCTGGTGGTCCTCAACGCGATCGTCCTCGTGGCCGCGAGCGGCCGATTGCTCGACGCGATCACCGACCCGGTCATCGCGATCATGAGCGACCGTTCGACCCACCGGCTGGGTCGTCGGATCCCGTTCATGCTCTACGCGGCCTTCCCGGCGGCATTGCTCACGTTTCTCATGTTCCTGCCCCCGTTCACCGAGCTGTCCGGCTGGAACCTCGTCTGGCTGGCCGGCGTCCAGATCCTGCTCTACGTGCCCTTGACGGCCTACGTGACCCCGGCGTTCAGCCTCGTCGCGGACCTCGGCCGCACGAGCGACGAACGACTCGATCTGGCGACGTGGACATCGGTCTTCTGGGCGCTCGGCATCGTGTTCGCCGGCCTCGCGACCCCGCTCGGGGCGTTGTTCCAGAGCTTCGGCATGTCCGAGCTCCGGGGGCTCCAGAGCGCCGTCGGGGTCGTCTGCCTCGTCGCGCTGGGCATGATGCTCGTGCCGGTCAAGCTGATCGACGAGCCTCGCTACGCCCGATCCGAGCCGACCGCGGTGCCGATGCGGGAGATGATCGCCACGGTGATGGGCAACCGGTTCTTCCGGTACTACCTCGCCGCAGACTTCGCCTACTTCTGTGGGCTCATGATCATCCAGACCGGCGCCCTCTACTACGTGACCGTGCTGCTCGAACTCGAGGAGGGCTGGGTCGCCGTCCTGCTCGCCCTCATGGTGGTCCTGGCACTCGGGCTCTACCCGGTCGTCAACGCCCAGGCCAAGAAGCGCTCGCCGAAGTCGCTCGTGATCCTCGCGTTCGCCCTCGCGGCGATCGACTTCGGGTTCATCGTGTTCCTCGGCAACTATCCGCTGCCCAACGTCGTGCAGGCCGCCCTCGCGATCTCGGGTTTCGCCCTGCCGTTCTCGATCCTTTCGGTGCTGCCCTCGGCGATCCTCTCGGACATCGCCGAGTACTCGGCCCGTACGACCGGGCAGGCGACGGCCGGCCTGTTCTTCGCAGCCCGCACGTTCCTCCAGAAGATCGCCCAGACGGTCGGCGTGATGGGCTTCGCCCTGCTCACGAGCTTCGGGCGAGATGTCGGCGACGATCTCGGCATCCGACTCTCGGGCGCGGCGGGCCTCGCGCTCTACGGCCTCGCCGCCCTGCTGTTCCTGGGCTACCGGGAGCGGGAGCTGCGCACCGAACTCGGTGGCTGAAGCCCGCGCCGCAGCGGCGAGGAAAACGACGAAGCGCCAGCCTTCCGGCTGGCGCTTCCATGCTGTACCCCGTACGGGATTTGAACCCGTGCTACCGGCATGAGAAGCCGGCGTCCTAGGCCGCTAGACGAACGGGGCTGGACTGTGCGCCGGGCGAACCCGGCGGCGAGAGACGATACCGGCGGCCTCGACCGCTGACACCGTTTCCCTGGCTCGGAGGGGAGGACTCGAACCCCCAATAACTGGACCAGAACCAGTTGTGTTGCCTATTACACCACCTCCGAAGGTGGATCTCAGAGGCTAGCGAGCGACCCCCGCGGTTGCGACCGCATTGTCACCACCGGCTTCAGCGTGCGAGTGCGTCGAGCCGCCGGAAACCCACGATCCGTCCGATCGAGATCGCGATGGTCTCACGTACCAGCCGACCCGCGGTGACCGAACCCTCGGTCGGCGCCGGTCTCGCCACCATGCCCACCTCGATCGCCACCATCGTCGCCCGCCTTGCGTGGTACGGATCGGTCACCACGAACACGTCGTTGATGCCCTCGTCCGCCAGGAATCGGCGGGTCGCGGCCAGCTCGGTGTAGGTCGAGGTGCCGTCAACCTCCAGCCGAAGCGCTTCGTCCGGCACACCACGGTCGCGGAGATAGTCGTACCCCGCCTTCGCCTCGGTGGTCCGGTCGCCGACCTGGCCCCCGCCGGTCACGACGACCACGCGGACCTGACCCTCGTTGTAGAGCCGGGCCGCCATGTCCAGCCGGCGCGCCAGCACGGGTGAGGGGGTGCCGTCGTATTGGGCCGCGCCGAGCACGACGGCGGCACTCGCCGTGCCGGTGGCATCAGCGCGAGCCGACAGCATCACCTGGGCCGCCCCGGCGATGACATAGAGCGCGACGACACAGGCGATGCCGAGCGCGATGCGGCGAACCGCCATCGTCAGGCGTCCAGTCGGGCCCGAGCGTCTCGGAGGCGGTCGAGCACCGCGTCACGGCCGAGCACGACCATCGGTGTCCAGAGCGGCAGGCCCGACCGCTGCCCGGTGAGGGCGAGCCGGACGGGCATCTGCGACCGGACGGTCCTGTCCTCGGTCGACAGACGGGCGCCGACGCCCATGACGACGGCCTCCATCTGCTCCGCCGTCCAGGCGTCGTCATCGAGCGCCTCGAGGTCGGCGACCACGGCATCGAGGACTTCGGGCACCTCGGCCCGGCCCATGTGCTTCTTCCAGTCCTTCTCGACGGGCTCGGCCGGCGGGCCGACCACCCAGTCGACGAACTCGGCCGCGCCGTCCAGGCGCTTGCAGCGATCCTTCACATCGGCCACGACGGGCACGATCGCCGCATGGGCCTCGGCGCTCACGTACGGCCGGATCAGCTCGAGGAAGACGTCGTCGTCGAGGGCCCGGATGTACTCGGCGTTGAACGACTCGAGCTTCGCGACGTCGAAGAAGGCCGGCGCCTTGTTGATGGCCGCGAGGTCGAACCGTTCGATGATCTCGTCGATCGGTCGGATCTCCTGACCGTCGGGGTCGCCCCAACCCAGCGTCACGAGATAGTTGCGCATGGCCTCGGGCAGGAAGCCACGCTCGCGATAGTCCCCCACCGACACGTCGTCACGACGCTTCGACAGCTTCTTGCGCTGCTCGTTCACGATGAGGGGCAGATGGGCATACATCGGCTGGTCGGTCGCCCCCATGGCCTGCCGGAGCAGCAGCACACGGGGGGTGGTGTTGACCAGGTCCTCACCCCGGACCACATGGGTGATCCCCATGTCGAGGTCGTCCCAGGCGTTGGCGACGTGGAACATCGGCACGCCCGTCGATCGGACGATCACGAAGTCCTCCAGCACGGCGTTGTCGAACTCCACCCGTCCGCGGATGAGGTCATCCCAACCGGTCACGCCCTCGTCGGGAGTCCGGAACCGCACCACCACACCGTCGCCGGGCTGCACACCCCGCTCACGGCAGTGGCCGTCGTAGCCGCTCGATCCGTCGCCTCGAGCGTCGTTGCGGGCCTTCACGTCGTCCTGCGAACAGTCGCAGTGGTAGGCGAGGCCCCGCTCGAGCATGTCGGCCGCCGCGGCCCGGTAGGCGTCGAACCGATCGGACTGGCGGTACTCCTCGTCCCAGTCGATGCCGAGCCAACCCAGCGAGTCGTGAATGGCGCCGATCAGCTCCGGGGTCGACCGATCGACGTCGGTGTCCTCGATGCGCAGCACGAAGGTGCCCCCCACCCGTCGGGCATAGAGCCAGTTGAACAACGCCGATCGGGCACTGCCGACGTGGAGGTAGCCCGTCGGGGCCGGCGAGAAACGAAGACGCGGTGTGGTCACGTCTTCACGCTACTGGCGGTCGATCTCGGAGAATTGCCGCGACCTTGCAACCAGACCGGCACCCGGGGCGTCTCTTGCTCCGTGGAACGAGATCCCATCGATCAACCCGCCGGACCACCCCGAGCCTGGCTCATCGCTGTCGGCACCGCGCTCGCGACGGTCGCGATCGTGATGGCCGTCGCGGCGTCACTCATGCCGACCTGACCTGACGGGGTCGCCGGTTTCAGACGGCGATGTTGCGGCGCCAGTCGGCCGAGTAGTCCTGCTCGATCGCGCCGTGAGGGCGATGGAGGACCCCATCGGCCACCAGGTCGATCAGATCCCGGCGCTCGGCGTAGTGGTGCTCGTGATGCACCTCGGGGAACTCGGCTTCACGCCACTCGACCAGATCCGCCGGTGCGTCGGCATCGAGGAACCCGAAGATCGTGAAGCCGGCGGTCAGGTCGTGGACCACCGGGGCCCGCCCGAACAATGCGGCGCGTTTCATCGCGACGGCGACCGCGACCGCGACGGCGTCGGCGTGGTGCACCGCACCGAGTTCGAGGCGATCCTCGAACGTGTCGACGAGCTTGTAGGCGTAGCCCTGATCCGGCCCCTGTGTGCCGAGTCGAGCTCCGGACGGCTGCCCGCCACGCACGTCGCCGGGACGGTCGGCCGACCACGAGCGCTTGCGGCTCGGTGGGGAGCTGTAGGTCCTGGTCCGTTGCGTGGGATCAGTGGGGACGAACTCGGGGGCAGCCACGGCGCGAGGCTAGCGTGTCGGACCATCGCCTGAACGAGCTGAAGGACGCACCATGGGTATCGGTACCACGCTCTATCGCATCATCGAACTGCTCCACGTGGCCGCCGCCATCGTCGGCTTCGGTGGCTTCATCGCACTGGGCCGGATGCACGCCCAGTCGTACCGGGCGACCGCCGCCGAGGCTCGCACCCTGTTGGCATCGGCCCGGTCCGGGTTCAACGTGCCGATGTACGGCCTCTACGCCCTGTTCGCGTTGGGCATCGTGTTGATCTCGGTGTCCGACGGGGACATCTCGTTCGGCGCACCCTGGGTGTCGGCGTCGTTCGTGGTGTGGTTCCTCGCCGTCGGCGCGCTCCACGGCCTCGTCCGACCGGCCGTGACCGCCCTCGCCGAGCGCGCCGCCGCGCTCCCGGCCGACAACACACTCGAAGGTGACGCCGAGGCGGACGCCGCAGCCCGCAAGGTCGCCATGGGCGAGGGCATCACCCATCTCCTGCTGACCGTGGCCCTGATCCTCATGATCTGGCAGCCCGGCAACTGAGCCGGGCCGGCGCCTTTCAGGCGTTGAGCAGGGCGTATTGGATCGAATCCGACAGGGCCTGCCAGGACGCTTCGATGATGTTCTCCGACACACCGATCGTCGACCAACGACGGTCGCCGTCGGTGGCGTCGATGAGCACCCGGGTCACCGCACCGGTGCCCTGTGACGAGTCGATGATGCGCACCTTGTAGTCCACGAGCGACACCTGGTCGAGTGCGGGAAAGCGATCACCGACGGCCTCCCGGAACGCTGCGTCGAGCGCGTTGACCGGACCGTTCCCTTCACCGGTCGCGACGATGCGGTCCTCGCCGACCACGAGCTTCACCGTCGCCTCGGTCTCGACCCCGTCGTAGTGACCGAGCGGGTTCTGCTCGAGGGCCATCTTCTCGCCCGGCCGGTGTTCGACCATCACCCGGAACGACTCGAGTTTGAACCACGGGTTCGACCAGCCCGTGGCTCGACGCATCAGCAGTTCGAGCGAAGCGTCGGCGGCTTCGAAGTGGTAGCCCGCGTGCTCGAGCGACTTCAGCTCCTCCAGCACCTGCTTCATCGCACCCGGCTCGATGTCGAGCCCCAGTTCCTTGGCCTTGAGCTCGATCGTCGCCCGGCCGGACAGATCCGACACGAGGAACCGAGTGCCGTTGCCGACGAGACCCGGATCGACGTGTTCGTAGGCGTCCGGACGCCGGGCGATCGCGGAGGTGTGCAGGCCGGCCTTGTGCGCGAACGCCGACTTGCCCACGTAGGGCAGGGCGTCATTCGGCGGCAGGTTGACCAGTTCCGCGACGTGGTGACTCACCGAGGTGATGCGATCGATGTGACCGTCCGGCAACGTCCGGATCCCCATCTTCAGACTCAGATTGGGGATGAAGGTCGTCAGATCGCAGTTGCCGGTGCGCTCGCCGTACCCGTTGATCGTGCCCTGCACGTGCGTCGCCCCGGCCCGGACGCCAGCGACCGCGTTGGCCACGGCGCACCCGGTGTCGTTCTGGGTGTGCATGCCGACGGTGACGTCCGCGCCCGCGAACTCCACCACCGAACGTGTGATGCCCTCCACCTCGTGCGGTAGTGAGCCGCCATTGGTGTCGCACAGGACGAGCGCTTCGGCGCCGCTGGTCACCGCCGCCTCCAGGACGCGATGGCTGAACTCGGGGTTGCGTTTGAACCCGTCGAAGAAGTGCTCGAAGTCGACGAAGACCCGCTTGCCCTCGGCCACGAGGTGGGCGACCGAGTCGGCGATCATGGCCACGCCTTCGTCGAGCGAGGTCCGCAGCGCCTCGACCACGTGGTAGTCCCACGACTTCGCCACGATGCAGACGATCGGGGTGCGAGCCGAGAGCAGGTTGGCCAGGGTGACGTCGTCGTCGACCCGGCCACGCGGCCGGCGGGTCGAACCGAACGCGACCAGCTCGGCGACATCGAGTGTCAGCTCACCCTCGGCGGCTCGACGGAAGAAGTCGTCGTCACGCGGGTTGGCGCCGGGCCAGCCACCCTCGATGTAGTGCACGCCGAGGTGATCGAGCTGATGAGCGATCTTGAGTTTGTCGTCGGCGGTGAGGGCGATGCCTTCGAACTGCGAACCGTCCCGCAGCGTCGTGTCGAAGATCTCGACCGCAGCCGGCCAGGACGGATCCCGGCTCCCCAACCGTTCGATCGTCATCGGTTCGGGTGCCGGGCCATCGGGCCGGTCGACGCTCATGAGGCCGTCTCGCACCAGTGCACGTAGCGCTCGTCCTCACCGCGCACGGCCTTGCCGTAGGCCTCGGCCACGGCCGTGGTGATCGGCCCGGGGCACGGCACCGGGCGGTCGTCGACGGAGTTCACCGACGCGACCTCGGCGGCGGTGCCGCAGAGGAAGATCTCGTCCGCGATGTACAGGTCCGACCTGGCGATGTCGCCGACGGTGACCTCGATGCCCATGTCGGCCATGATCGTCATCACCGTGTGCTGGGTGATGCCCTCGAGTGCACCGGAGGCCAACGGCGGCGTGATCACCCGATCACCCCGCACCACGAAGATGTTCTCACCGGTGCACTCCGACACGAGGCCCTGCCGGTTGAGCATGATGCCCTCGTCGTAGCCGGCGTGGATCGCCTCCATCTTCGCGAGTGTGGAGTTGACGTAGTTCCCGGTGGTCTTGGCCGCGGGCGGCATGATGTTGTGGTCGTGGCGTTGCCAGGACGAGATCTTCATCTTGACGCCGGTCGACAGCGCGTCGTCACCGAGATACGCCCCCCAGGGCCAGCAGGCGATCGCCACGTCGGTGGTGCAGTTGGCGGTGGCGAGGCCCATCTCGCCGTAGCCGTAGTAGGCGAGCGGGCGGACGTAGCAGGAGTCGAGGCCCGTCGAAGCGACCGTCTCCTTGGTCGCCGCGATCAACTCCTCCACCGAATACGGCATCGGCATCATGAGGATCTTCGCCGAGTTGTGCAGACGCTCGATGTGTTCGGTGAGGCGGAAGACCGCGGGACCCTCGGACGTCGCGTAGGCCCGGATGCCTTCGAACACCCCGGTGCCGTAGTGCAGCGTGTGCGTGAGCACGTGCACCTGGGCCTGGTCCCAGTCCACGAGGGAGCCGTTCATCCAGATCTTGGGGGTGGGGGTGATGGGCATGGTGTCTCGACGCCTTGTGTTCGTTCGGTGTTGTCAGTCTCACAGCCGGTGTGACCGAGGTCTCCAGCTTGCCATCTCAATCGGCGACGGCGGCCGCCAACAGATCGCCGATCTCGGTTGTGGAGCCAATCGTCTCGGCATTGGCGTGGCAGGCGGCCTCGATCCGTGCGGCCGCCTCGGACTCCCCGAGGAAGTCCAGCATCATCGCCCCCGACAGCACCGCGGCGATCGGATTCGCCTTGTTCTGGCCGGCGATGTCGGGCGCGGAGCCGTGGACCGGTTCGAACATCGACGGCCCGGTCCGAGCCGGGTTCAGGTTGGCCGATGCCGCGAGTCCGACGCCCCCCGACACCGCACCGCCGAGATCGGTGAGGATGTCGCCGAAGAGATTGTCCGTGACGATCACGTCGTAACGCTGCGGCGACTCGACGAAATAGATGCATGCGGCATCCACGTGGTTGTACGCCGTCTCGAACCCGTCGTACTCCGCCGCGACGTCGTCGAACGCACGCTGCCAGAGATCACCGGAGAAGGTGAGCACGTTCGTCTTGTGCACCAGGGTCACGTGCTCGTCACGACCGGCAGCCAGATCGAAGGCGTACCGGATCGCCCGCTCGGCACCCATCCGGGTGTTGACCGACCCCTGGGTCGCGATCTCGTGCGGGGTGCCCTTCCGGAGGAACCCGCCCTCACCGGCGTAGGTCCCCTCGGTGTTCTCCCGCACGACGACGAAATCGTGCCCGGGTGCACGGAACGGGCGGATGTTGACGTAGAGGTCCAGCTCGAAACGCATGCGGAGCAGCAGGCCCCGCTCGATCACACCGGGCGGTACGCCGGGCGCACCCACCGCGCCGAGGTAGATCGCGTCCAGCCCTCGCCACTCCTCGAGCACCTCGTCCGGCAGCACGGTGCCGTCCCGGAGGTAGCGCGCGCCACCGAGGTCGTAGTCGACACGGTCGATCTCGACGCCGGCAGCCTCCATGACCTTGAGGCCCTCCGCGACGACGTCGGGGCCGATCCCGTCGCCGCCGACGATGCCGATCCGATGCTTCGCCATGGTGCCCTCCTGGATTCGTCGGCGCTGCCAGCCGAACGGCGTCCGACGCTACCCGCAGGGGTCGGGGTCGCTGCACCCCCATACGGGCGTGGCCGCTCAAGGCCGATGTCGAACCTGCCGATCCCGATCCTGACCAACGTCCACCCGGAGAGCACGATGAGTTCTCGAAACACCACCATCCCGCAGTCCTGGATCGACGCCGAAGCCGACTCCGGCACGATCAACGACGGTCGCCCCCTCGACCGCGGCAGCCGGACGAGGATGCCGAGCCGCGACCGGCTGGACGGGTTCTCCGCGGGTGTGCTGAGCATCCTCGTGATGACGATCTCGATCGTGGCGTGGTCGTGGGCGCAACTGAGCGACACGCTCGACTCGGCCTGGCCCGCCGTCGGCATCGCAGCGCTCATCGCCATCGCCATCCGGATCGGGGCCGGCGCGGTCGACGCCAGCTCGCAGGCGATCATGTCCCTCTTCGCGTATCTCTTCGTCCTCGTGACCACCACCGGATTCGTCGCCTGGAGCGATGCGAAGTCGCTCTACGGCGATGAGATCGGCGTCGAGGCGCTCGACGCCGAGATCACCAACCGCTTCCTGACCGAACCGGCGGTGGTCGGCGCCTGGCTGCTCGGCGCTGCGGTCGCCTTCGCGACGTCACTGGTGCTCGGCCGGCGCTGACCGGCCCCGGCCGGATCGGCCGCGGCGGGTACGATCGACGGTCATGCCCTCCCAGCTCTCCCGCGAGGCCTTCGATCGCCTCCAGAACGAATACGACGATCTGACCACTCGCGGCCGGATCGAGATCGCCCAGAAGATCGAAGAGGCCCGTGCCCTCGGTGATCTGAGCGAGAACGGCGACTACCACGCCGCCAAGGAGGAGCAGGGGAAGATGGAGGGCCGCATCATGCAGCTCGCCCGTCTGCTCGAAGACGCCGAGATCGTCGAGAGCGAAGGCGGCGACACCTCCGTCGTCGCCGCCGGCTGCGTTGTCGGCATCCGCTACGAAGGCGACGACGAGGACGAGGTCGAGACCTACCTGCTGGGTTCGATCGAGGAGCGCCGCGACGGCGTGACCGTGATGTCGCCGGGATCACCGATGGGCAAGGCGCTCATGGGTGGCGCCGTCGGCGACACCGTTTCCTATGACGCACCCGGGGGCGAGCTCCGGGTCACGATCGTGTCGATCGAGCGCTGACCCGGAACCCGCGCGCGGATCAGACGGTCGCCGCCCGGTTGCGGCCTCGCCGCCACGGGGTCTGCACACGATCGCGCAGCCACTCGATGGCGAGGTAGTAGTACGGGAACGACACGATCACGAGGAACGTGCTGGAGAGCAGCCCGAAGATGATCGTGAATGCGAGTGCCTCCCAGAACGGGTCGGACAGCGCCAGCGGCAACAGCCCGCCCACGGTCGTGAGCGAGGTGGCGACCAGCGGCCGGAACCGACGGCGGATCGCGGTCGCGATCGCGTCCTTGCGGTCCGCACCGTTGTCGCGCTCCTGATTGGCGAAGTCGACGAGCAGGATCGAGTTGTTCACGGCGATGCCGATCAGACCCAACACCCCGAGCATCACGAAGAAGCTGAGGGGGTTGTCGGTCAGCAGCAGACCTCCGAACATGCCGAAGAAGCTGAACGGGATCGCGAGGAACACGAGCAGCCACTGCACCGACGACCGGAACTGGACGATCAGCAGCACGAGCATCGCTCCCAATGCGATCAGGAATGCGAACGGCAGGGCGGCGAAGGCTTCCTGGTTGTCCGACTCGAGCCCGAAGTCGAACCCGAGGGCGTCCGCGTCCAGCCCGAACTCGGCGAGCCGGTCCGCCCCCCAGTTCTGCTCGAAGTACTCCTGCGTCGTCGCGGTCGTGGACGTCACGGCGTCGTCGTCGAATCTGGCCCGGACCTCGACGTAGCGGCGACCGTCGTCCCGGGCGACGACATCGTCGAGTGCCAGGTCGGTCTCGAGCACGGTGAACACGTCGCCGTTGGCGAGGGTCAACTGACGGCCGTCGAGATCGTCCTGCATGGCGGCACCGGCGGCGCGGAGCGCCTCGATGTCCTCACCGAAGACCTGCATCGTGTACGGGAACAGCAACTCGGGCGGGCCGTTCGAGATCGCCGAGAACACGACTCGAGCGTCATCCCGCCCCTCGGCGATCGGCTCGAGCGATTCGACCAACTGGTGCACGGTCGGGCGACCGCCGATCGGTGTGATCTCGTACTGGACGATCGCGGTCTGATCGGTCCCGATGTAGAGGTAGCCCTGGATGAGTTCGTCGCCGAGGGTCTCGGCGGCGCGTTGGTTCACCTCGAGCGCGATGTCCTTGGCGTCCTGGATGTCGGTGCCCGCCGGGTAGGTGATCTCGAGCGCGATGGCCGTCGAGTCCTTGGCGGGCGGGAAGATGTTGAACCCGACGTTGGGGGCGAACACCACGAAGCCGATCACGGTCATCACGAGGGACAACATGATCCCGGCGAACCCGATGGCGACACCGGCGCCACCCCGGACACCCGGCAGCGCCGACACCATCTCGGCGAGCTTCTCCTCCGCTCGCACCAAGGGACCGCCGGCCTTCGGGGCCCGAAGCGTCAGGAAGCGCGCCGCGACCGGGATGAAGACGAACGACAGGATCAGCGAGATCAGCAGTGCCAGGATGATGGTGATCGGCAGGATCCGGATGAATCCGCCGAGCACGCCCCCGATCAGGAGCATCGGAGCGAACACCAGCACCGTGGTGATCGTGCCGGAGGCGCTGGCGGCGCCGACCCGGTTGATCGCCCGCCGGATGACCGCGAGGTCGCGCTCCTCGGCATCCCCCGAGTCGTCCTCGTCGTCACGGAACGCGTCGATCGACTCGGTGATGACGATGGCGTCGTCCACGAAGAGGCCGAGTGCGAGGATCAACGCGAACAGCGAGATCGTGTTCAGGGTGATGCCGGCGAAGTACATCGCGCCGACCGAGGCGGCCAGCACGGTGAAGAGGAACAGTGCCGTGATGACCGACGCCCGCCACGAGATCAGCAGCAGCGCGACGATGGCCACCACGATGATGCCGAGCAGCACGTTGCCCTGGAGCGACGAGATCTGCTGCTCGACGATGCGAGCGGCGTCGATGGCGACGATCGCGTTGAAGCCATCGGGGAGACCGCCCTCCGCCGATGCGAGAGCGACCTCGGTGGCGTCGCGGATGGCGATCGAGTCGACGTCGTCGTTCGCGATCACACCGATCGCGATCGACGACCGGAACTCGTTGTCCGGATCGGTCAGCTGGTTGAAGCTCGTCTCGAGGGTCACCTCTTCACCCGTGGCCGGGTTCAGACCCGACTCGAAGAGGTCCTCGACCTTCGCCTCGGCGATGTCCGGATGGCGGATGTCGCCGACGATCGCGTTCGCCGCCGCCTCCAGCTCCGCGCCCGAGACACCGGGTGGCCCGTAGACACCGATGAGCACGTCGTATTCCTCGAGGAACTTCGCCGCATCGATCGACGAGGTGAAGAACTGCGCCTGCTCGGGGAAGTCGTTGGCGGCGATGACCTCGTCGAGCAGTGCCGCACCCTCCACGCTGGTCGTCCCGTCGGCGAGGTTGGCGACGACGCTGAACGAGGAGTCCCGACTGAAGCTCAACACGCTCTCGACCTCATCGAGCGCCAGGACGGCCTCGACGAAGGGTTGGGTCACATCGGCGTCGACCTGTTCCTGATCGTCGACGAAGTAGGCACCGGCACCGATCGACACCGGCACGTCGACCGGCGGGAAACCTTCGCGCGGCAGAAGGAGGGTGTAGGCGGTCACGCCGAAGGTCGCGATCAGCAACCAGAGAAGAACCGAGGGGCGGAGGCGGGAGGCGAAGACCTCGACGAATCGGGCGAGCATCAGCGGGGCGTCCTTCCGGTCACGCTCGGCCGTGCGACGACAGGAGCGAACGAGGGTGCGGGTGCGAGTGCGGCCAACACGAATCCGTGCCGCGCCCATGCCGACGGCCGGCGAGCGGCGCTGCAGCGGGCGAGCTGGATGGTCGGGCTGGACGACGCGACGAGGGGGACGTCGGTTGTCATGAAACGAACGCTAATGCGACGCCCGGTTGCCCGACGGTCCGAGTGACATCTTTCCCACCTCGGCCGGAAGGGTCAGACCATCGCCTCGAGCGCTCGAGCGGCCTGCTCCACCGACGGCCCGAATCGCCCCTTCGGATCTCGGGTCATCCGGTCGATCGGACCCGAGACCGAGATGGCGGCGATGACCCGCCCGGCGGCATCGCGCACCGCCGCCGACACCGAGGCGACGCCGGGCTCACGTTCCTCGACGGACCCGACCAGGGGGAGGCCGTCGCGGAGCACGGCCGCGGCGCTCCCGGCGTCCATGCTCAGCGCCGCGCCGACCGGCACGATCGTGCGCAGCCCGTGCTCGGACTCGGCACCAGCGACACAACGACGGATGGATCGTTCACGCACGAAGAGCTGAGTCGACTCACCGGTTCGATCCCGGAGCGTCTCGAGCACCGCCCCGGCATGGGCCGCCAACGGCAGCCGCTGCTCGGCGATCCGCCCGAGGCCGATGAGTGAGGGCCCGAGCTCGAACCGACCGCGGTCGTCACGCCGCAGCGTGCCGTGCTTTTCGAGTGCGGTTGCGAGCCGGTGACAGGTCGCGCGCTGGATCCCCGTGGCCGCGACGAGATCGGCGAGCGTGCTGGGCGCGGCTTCGACCGCTCTGATGATCGCCATCGCCTTGTCGATGACGCCAACGCCGCTTACGCTGAGGTCCATCCCGTGAGCCTAACGTCTCACGATTTGAGCAGCCACCGGATTTCCGAATCCGACCGGCTGCATCCACGATCCGTCGATCGATCGCCCGACCACTGGAGCCACGCCGCCGTGACCGAGTCCGCACCTCGCACCCTCTCCCAGAAGGTCTGGGATCAACACCTCGTCCGTTCCGCCGATGGCGAACCCGATCTGCTGTACATCGACCTCCACCTCGTGCACGAGGTGACTTCCCCGCAGGCGTTCGACGGTCTCCGCCTGAACGGCCGCAGCGTCCGACGGCCCGATCTGACGATCGCCACCGAGGACCACAACGTGCCGACCGAGGACATCGACAAGCCGATCGCCGACGAGGTCAGTGCGATCCAGGTGGACACGTTGCGGCGCAACACCGCGGAGTTCGGCATCACCCACTATCCGATGGGCGACCCCCGGCAGGGCATCGTGCACGTGATCGGACCGGAGCAGGGGTTGACCCAGCCGGGCATGACCGTGGTGTGCGGCGACTCCCACACGTCCACCCACGGCGCGTTCGGCGCGCTCGCCTTCGGCATCGGCACCTCCGAGGTCGAGCACGTGCTCGCCACTCAGACCCTGCCGCAACCGGCACAGGAGACGATGGCGATCACCATCACCGGTGAGCTGCCCGAGGGTTCGACGGCGAAGGACGTCGTGCTCGCCGTGCTCCGCGAGTGCGGCACCGGCGGGGGCATCGGGGCGATCGCCGAGTTCCGGGGCCCGGTCATCGAAGCGCTGTCGATGGAGGGCCGGATGACGGTCTGCAACATGTCGATCGAGTTCGGAGCGAAGGCCGGCATGATCGCCCCGGACGAGAAGACCTTCGCCTACCTGAAGGACAAGCCGCGAGCCCCGAAGGGGGCCGACTGGGAGGCCGCGGTCGCGGCGTGGAGCGAGCTGCGGACCGACGAGGGCGCGGTGTTCGACCGTGAGGTCGTGATCGAGGGCCACACGATCACCCCACATGTGACGTGGGGGACCAACCCCGGCCAGGTGATCCCGCTGTCCGCGAACGTGCCCTCGCCGGACGACTTCGACGATCCGGTCGCTCGGGACGCCGCCGTCCGCGCCCTCGAGTACATGGGGCTGACCGCCGGCACCCCGATGCGCGAGGTCGCCGTCGACACCGTGTTCATCGGTTCGTGCACGAACTCCCGCATCGAGGATCTCCGGGCGGCGGCGGCCGTCGCCCAGGGTCGATCGGTGGCGACCGGCATCCGAACCCTCGTCGTTCCCGGGTCAGGGCTGGTCAAGGCCCAGGCCGAAGCCGAGGGCCTCGACCAGATCTTCATCGACGCCGGCTTCGACTGGCGCGAGCCCGGCTGCTCGATGTGTCTCGCCATGAACCCCGACAAGCTGAGCGAGGGCGAGCGCAGCGCCTCGACGTCCAACCGCAACTTCGAAGGTCGGCAGGGCCGTGGCGGGCGGACCCATCTGGTCTCCCCCGAGGTCGCCGCGGCGACCGCCATCGCGGGCACCTTCGCCACCCCGGCCGACCTGGCCTGACACGCGCATCTGCAACCGAAGTACGAGAGAGAACCAGCCATGGAACCCGTGCACATCGTCTCCGGGACGGCCGTCCCACTCGACCGCTCCGACGTCGACACCGATCAGATCATCCCGTCCGACTGGCTCAAGCGGGTCGAACGCACCGGCTTCGAGAAGGGCCTGTTCTCCGAGTGGCGTGACGACCCGGCCTTCGTCATGAACAACGAGGCCTACGCCGGGGCCTCGATTCTGATCGGGGGCCCGAACTTCGGCACCGGGTCCAGCCGGGAACACGCGGTGTGGGCCATCCAGCAGTACGGCTTCGCCGCGGTGATCTCGCCGCGCTTCGGTCCGATCTTCCGGAACAACTGCACCAAGAACGGCCTGGTGGCCGTCGAGGTGACCGCCGAGCTCGGCGAGCGGCTGCTCCGGGCTGTGGAAGCCGACCCATCGCTCGAACTCACCATCGACGTGCAACGCCGCACCCTCGAGGTACCGGCACTCGATCTCGAGGTCGGCTTCGACCTGAGCGACGCGGTGCAGCATCGCTTCCTGAACGGATTGGACGACATCGGCCTCACACTCGGCCATGTCGACGCACTCGATGCCTTCGAGTCCGACCGCCCAGCCTGGAAGCCGACGACCGCCTAATCCGACGGGTCGTAGAAGAGCACGGTCGACCAGTTCCCCAGACCGAGCTCACGAAGTGCAGCGTCGCCCGGCTCGCGGTTGACCATCGCGAGGCTCGCCTCGGCATCGGTGTCGAGATGCTCGCGGATCCGGGTGACGAGGGCCGCGGCCGACGCGGCGAGGTCCCCACCGTCCATGTCGAAGATCTCGGCGGCTTCGGCGACGATCACCTCGCCCCTGTGGGCCGGATCGTCCAGGAACTCGTTCGCCTCGGCGATCAACGGCGCGGCGTCGGGATGGCGGATGCGAGCGACGAAGGCCCGCAACGCCGAGACGCCTGCGTCGAAGTCGCCGACGATGGCGATCTCGGCATCGAGTCCGAAGATCATGCTCGGACAGACCGATGGGTCGCCCGACAGCAACAACCGCTGGACGATCGGCACGTCGAACGCCCACTCCGTGAGTCCGACCACCCGATCCGGCACGTCCTGCGGCCGTCGCGGCCGCCGATCGGCCGCGTAGAGATAACTACGATTCGCCACGCTCACCACACCCCTTTTCCCCTCGCGGACCGTAGTCGTCGCGCTTCGGCGGAACCAGCAGGGTCCGCAGGCTCGTGTTGCGAACCGATGACAACGCGATCCACGGGAACCAGCTGCGGCCGATGGAACGTCAGAGGATGCAGAACACTCCTCAGGAGGACCTGACGTGCCCACGCATCGCCCCACCATCAACCGATCGAACCGCTCCCGATGGAGGGGGTTCGCCGCCGCCGGACTGAGCATCGCGATGCTCGCTTCGGCGTGCACCAGCGACGAAGGCGCCGCGGGCGATCCCGACGACCCGACGACGCCGGTCACGAACATCGACGGCGACGACATCGTGCTCACCTCCGCACTCCTCACCTTCGACGGCTGCGGCGATCTCCTGGCCCATCTGCAGGCCGAGGCCGGCGAGCGGGTCGGCCCTTGGGGCCTCGATCCGAACAACGGCTGGTGGGGCTGGGGCATGGAGGTCGAGACGATGGAGATGGAGGAGGCGGCGATGGACGACGCCGCCGACGCCGTGACGACCACCCAGGCGTCGGACGGCGACGCCTCACGCTCGGGCACCTCCGGCACCAACAACCAGGAGGCCGAGGTCGACGAGGCCGACCGGGTCAAGACCGACGGTGACCGTTTGGTCGTCTCGGCGGAGAACACGCTCCGAGTGCTCGACATCACCGGCGACGAGCCGGTGCTCGAGCGGACGATCAACCTGCCCGACGGCATCTGGGGCGGCGAGTTCTTCCTCGACGGCGACACCCTGCTGCTCATGACGAGCGGGTGGACCGAGACACCGCTCGACAGCTCGAGCGATGTCGCCCGCCTCCCCTACGGCATGCCGACGGCCCAGCTGCACGAGATCGATCTCGGCACCGGCGACGTCGTCCGGACCCTGACCTTCGAGGGCGGATACCTCTCGGCCCGCGAGATCGACGGGACGGTCCGGGTCGTCCTCCACTCAGCCATCAACCGTTTCCCCTGGCTGTTCCCCTCCAACGAGGGCGCGAACGAGGCCGCGACCGAGTTCAACCGCGAGCTGATCGAGGAGTCCACGATCGAGGACTGGCTCCCCACCTTCCAGATCACCGACGACGGCGGCACCGTCGCCTCGGGTACGACCATCGACTGCGACCGTGTGCACGTGCCGGCCGACTTCGCCGGCTTCGGCATGGTCTCGGTGCTGTCCATCGATCTCGACCGTGGGCTCGAGCTGCTCGACGCCTCGGCGGTCGTCACCAACGGCCAGACCGTGTACGCCTCGACCGACCAGCTCGTCGTCGCCACCGCCCGTTGGCCCGAAATCGATCCGATGACCGGCCAGTTCCTGGGGGACGACGACGGCTACCGCACCGACCTCCACGCCTTCGACATCTCCGACACCAGCCGCTCCGACTACCTCGCCTCCGGCTCGGTCCGGGGTTCGATGCTCAGCCAGTTCTCCCTGAGCGAGCACAACGGCATCCTCCGGGTCGCCACGACCGATGGTGGTTGGTGGAGCCGGGACGGTGAGCAGTCCGAGAGCTTCGTGACCACGTTCGACGTCGACGGCGACCGGCTGGTCGAACTCGGCCAGGTCGGCGGACTCGGCCTCGGCGAGCAGATCTTCTCGGTCCGGTTCCTCGGCGACATCGCCTACGTGGTGACGTTCCGGCAGATCGACCCCCTCTACACCGTCGATCTCACCGATCCGGCGAACCCCGTCGTGCGCGGCGAGCTCAAGATCCCGGGCTTCTCGACCTACCTGCATCCGCTCGACGACGGCAAGCTGCTCGGTGTCGGCCAGGACGCCACCGACGAGGGTCGCACCCTCGGGACCCAGGTCTCACTGTTCGACGTCGCCGATCTCGACAACCCGACCCGGGTCTCCACCCTGGGCTTCGACGACGCGGAGGCCTCGAACGGCAACCGCGAGTTCAACCGCTACTCCCCGATCGACTGGGATCACCGGGCCTTCACCTGGTGGAACGGCGAGGCGTTCATCCCGACCTCCTGGTGGGGCTGGGATCCGGCCACCCAGGACGAGGACAACGGCACCGAGCTCATCGTCGTCGGCATCGAGGGCGACACGCTCGTCGAGCGTGGCCGGGTCTCCCATCCCGGCAACCGCTTCTGCGAGGGTGACAACGGCGTGACCGTCGAGCCCCTGCCGGTGGAGCCGCTCGACGCGGCGTCCGGCGACGCCGAGGAGTTCCTCGTGGAGGACGACATCGCCGTCGAGCCGGGCTTCGAGGAGTGGTGCTGGACCTATACGCCCGAGATCCAGCGGACCGTGATCGACGACGGCGTGCTGTACACCATCTCGGACACCACGGTCTCGGCGTGGGACCTCGAGACGCTGGACGCCATCGGCGATCCGATCATCTGGGACACCCAGTACTGATCAAGCGCACCTGATCAAGCGCACCTGATCAAGCGTCGCTGACTCGTCCCG
>JAHDCV010000002.1:132206-154853 GCA_020629695.1 Acidimicrobiales bacterium
CTGATCAAGCGCACCTGATCAAGCGCACCTGATCAAGCGTCGCTGACTCGTCCCGACGAGTTCTCGTCCCGGGCCCGGCACGAAGTGTGCCGGGCTCGGTCGCGCTCGCGCTCGCGCACCGGGCACCCGGCGTCGGTTCAGCGCAGGCCGATGCGGTCGACCGAGAGAATGCCCGGCAGATCGGCGATCTCGGCGGTGACGGCGGCATGCACGGCGGCGGCGGTCGAGATGACCATGATCGCCGAGGCCTCCGAACCGTCCCGACCCACGCTCATGTCGTCGATGTTGACCAGTTCACGACCGAGGATCGACGTCACGACGCCGATCATGCCGGGCCGGTCGTCGTTGCGGACCACGAGAAGGTGGTCCGAGATCGGCAGGTCGATGTGGTGATCGTCGATGCGCACGATCCTGGCTTCGTCGCGGAGGCCGATGAGGGTGGCGGACAACCGACGCCCGCCACCGAGGATGGTGAGACGGTCGACGTAGTCACGCGGTGCCGCCGAACCGCTCGGCAGGATCGAGACCCCACGTTCGTCGAGCATCGGGCCGGCATTCACATAGGAGATCGGGTCCGACACCGACGCCGACAGCACCCCCTTGGCCGCGGCGAGGGTCGCCAGCGAGTTGTCGAACCCGCCGATCTCGCCCTCGAATCGCAGTTCGATCTCATCCGGGAGGTCGTCGAAGAGCGCACCGAAGAGAGCTCCGAGCTTCTCGGCCAACGCCACGAAGGGCTTCATCGGCCCGGCGACCTCGGCGGCGTCGATGTTCACCGCGAACGGAACGAACTCACCGGCCAACGCCAGGTTGACCTGTTCGGCGATGGTCTGCCCGGCCTTGTCCTGGGCCTCGTGGGTCGAGGCGCCGAGGTGCGGGGTGACGACGACGGTGGGGAGCCCGAACAGCGGCGAGTCGGTGCAGGGCTCGGTCACGAACACATCGAGCCCGGCCGCACCGACCTTGCCCGAACGCACGGCGTCGGCCAGGTCGGCCTCGTCGACGATGCCGCCCCGGGCGACGTTGATGATGCGGACACCGTCCTTGCAACCGGCGAGGAAGTCGGCGTTGATGAGGCCGACGGTGTCCGGGGTCTTGGCGACGTGCACGGTGATGATGTCGGCCCGCGCCGCGAGGTCGGCGAGATCCATCAACTCGACCGACATCTCCTTCGCCCGCTCCGGAGAGACGAACGGGTCGTACCCGACGAGATGGAGCCCGAAGCCGAGCGCCCGCTCGGCGACGAGCTTGCCGATCCGGCCGAGACCGATGATGCCGAGGGTCTTGCCCTGCAACTCCATCCCGGTCCACTTCGACCGCTCCCAGCGTCCCTCCACCAGCGCTGCGTGGGCCTGTGGGGTGTTGCGGGCCTGGGCGAGGATGAGGGCGAGCGTCTGTTCGGCGGCCGACACGATGTTCGACTGTGGCGCGTTGACGACCATCACGCCGGCAGCGGTCGCTGCCGCGACGTCCACGTTGTCCAGCCCGACCCCGGCACGCCCGACGACCTGGAGCGAATCGCTCGAGGCCAGTGCGTCGGCGGTGACCTGCGTCGCGGACCGAACGATCAACGCATCGGCGCCGACGAGCGCACGGGCGAGTCCGTCGGGGTCGAGCCCGAGCTGCACATCGACGTCATGGCCCGCGGATCGGAGCGTGTCGAGACCGGACGGAGCGAGTTCTTCGGTGACGAGGACACGTGCCATACCCACAAGCATGGCGAGCGTCAACGTCGACCCCAACAGTTCCCGCCTGATGAGCGATGGTCGATGGTCACTGACGACGGCGCCGGGTCGGCACGACGACCTCGCTGTCGGCGAGACTGCGCCGATGCAGGCCGAGCCACTCTCCACCGACCTCCTGATCGTGGGGGCGGGCCTCGCCGGCCTCACCGCGGCGTCCCACCTCGACGACGGACGCTCGATCACGATCCTCGACAAGGGACGCTCCGTGGGTGGTCGACTCGCCACCCGACGCATCGGCGATGCGGTGCTCGACCACGGAGCCCAGTTCTTCACGGTTCGGAGTGACTCCTTCCGGGCCGCCGTCGACCGCTGGATCCTCGACGGGGTCGTCGAGGAATGGTGCCGAGGCTTCGACGAGGCGGACGGCTACCCGCGTTATCGAACGGCCGGCGGGATGAACCGCCTGGCCAAGCATGTCGCTGCGCATCTCACCGATCGTGTGACGATCCACACGAGCCATCGGGTCGAGCGGATCGCCCCCGGCGCCGCGGGCTGGTCCGTCGAAGCCGCCGGGCAGCGGTGGCTGGCCGACGACGTGCTCGTCACCTCACCGGTCCCCCAGACCGTCGAGATGCTCACCGCCGGCGGGATCGGCGTGCCCGACTCGGTCGCGTCACTGCAGTACCACGCCGTCGTCGGGCTTCTCGCCACGCTCGACCGCTCACCCGGGCTGCCCTCGCCCGGCGCGATACAGCAACCGCACGACCCCGAGTTCACGTTCATCGCCGACAACCAGGCGAAGGGCATCTCCCCGACGCCGGCGATCACCTTCCACGGCGCACACGCCTGGTCGGCCGCGGTCTACGACCGGCCGGACGACGAGCTGCTGTCGGTCCTGCTCGACCGTGCCGCGCCGTACCTCGGCGACGCCGAGATCGTCGAGGCACAGGTCAAGAAGTGGCGCTACACGGGTCCCGTCACCCCGCATCCCGATCGAACGGTCGTGATCGCCGATGAACCGGGCCGCCTGGCGCTGGCCGGCGACGCCTTCGGCGGCCCGAAGGTGGAGGGAGCCTTCCTCTCCGGCCTCGCCGCCGCCACCTCCCTCCACTGACCGAAATCCTCAGCCCAGGCGACGAGCGACGGCCCAGGTGCCGACGTTCACGCGCGACGCCATCACCGTCCACTCGCCCGGCAGCGCCTCGTCGAGCTGTTCGGCCGTCAGATGGATCGGCGTGCCCTCGCCGCGGGAGTTGACCCAGACGAGCGCCCCGGTCGGGGCCAGCACCCGGTCGATCTCGTCGGGGAACAGCAACATGTTCAGACACAGCACCACGTCGATCGACGCGTCGGGGAACGGCAGACGGGCACCATCGGCCCGAACGAGACGCTCGACACCGGCCGCGGCCGCCTCGGACAACATGCCGGCGGAGAGATCGGTGGCGAGAGGACGTGCCCCGAGGTCGGCGAGCCGTCGAGCACCGAACCCCGTGCCGGTGCCGAGCTCCACGACCCGGCCGCCGAGCGGGACCCGGGCGCGTTCGATCGCGTGGTTGACACCATCGGTGCGGGTGGGATCGTTCCTCGTGCTCTCCCACTCCGCCGAGAGCGTGTCGAAGAGGGACTCGACCTCACCGAAGGCAGCGGCATCCCAGCCGCCCTCGAACGCCATGCGCTCGGTCATCCGACGCATGGGATGGTCGACGTTGTCGATCTCGGCGTCGGCCGACCCGGCGGCCGGAGGAAGATGTTCGACGCTCATCGCGGGCCCTGTCCGTCGTCGACACGCACCACGGTCCCGGTGACGACCTCGCTGGCCGGAGAACACAGGTAGAGGAGCGTGGAGTCGAGCTGGTGGGGCTCGCCCATGCGCTTCCGGGGGAACGTCTGCGAGAGGTCACCCATTCGTTCGAGCATGCCGTCCATCATCTCGGAGTTGAACGCACCCGGGGCGATGCCGTTCACGTTGATGTGGTTGCGGGACCACTCGACGGCGAGGGTCTCGGTCATCCGTACGACCGCCGCCTTCGAGATCGAGTAGAGCGCGGCGCCGTGCCCGCCGTAGTGGAACGCCGCCACGGAGGCGATGTTCACGATCCTGCCGGGTGCGTTCGCCTCGATCAGCCGCTTGGCGACCTCGATGCTCATCAGATAGGGCGCCCGCACGTTCACGCCGAGCACGTGGTCGACCAACTCGACATCCATGCGGTGGGCTCGTTGGGCATCGACGACCCCGGCATTGTTCACGAGGATCGAGACCAGCCCGACGTCGACCGTCGCCGCTTCCACGACGGCCGCGATCTGGGCCGCGTCCGCCACATCCAGCGCCATCGGAACCGCCGTGCCGCCGTCGGCGGCGATGTCGGTGCAGAGCTGCTCGAGTCGGTCGACCCGGCGAGCGGTCGCGACGACGGTCGCGCCGGCAGCAGCGAGCGTCCGAGCGAACCGGGCGCCGAGCCCGGAGCTCGCTCCGGTGACGAGGGCGACCCTGCCCGAGAGATCGACGGGGTGGAACGCGGCATCGTCCGAGATGGTCATCTCCGGAGTCTGTTGCACGGTGGGCCGAGGTGCGAACCGGTCACCGGTAGGTTGCGCCGATGGTCAGTCTCCGCCTGAAGACATCACGCGACCCGACCCCGGACGTGCTGGCTCTTCCGTGGACCACACCGCTCGATGCCTGGCCCGATGAGCTCGCGGTGCGGCTCGCCCGAGGTCGCCACCGACACGTCGTCCGGTTCATCGAACACGAGCAGCGCTACTTCGCATGCAAGGAGCTGCCGTCGCGGCTCGCTCATCGGGAGTTCGAGATGCTCGAGTTCCTGAAAGACGCCGGCGTGCCCGTCGTCGACCTCGTCGGTGTGGCCGACCAGCGTCTCGACCGAGACGGGCAACCACTGGAGGCCGTGCTCATCACACGGCACCTCCCGTACTCACTTCCCTACATGCAGCTGTTCATGGGGCCGGGCGCCGAAGGGCTCCACGATCGCGTGCTCGATGCCCTCGTGGCGCTCCTGGTCCGGATTCATCTGAACGGCTTCTTCTGGGGAGACTGTTCGTTGAACAACGCGCTGTTCCGCCGCGATGCCGGGGCGCTCGTCGCGTACCTGGTCGACACCGAGACCGGCGAGCTTCACGATCACCTCTCCGATGGTCAGCGCTCGCACGATCTCGACATCGCCGTCGAGAACATCGTCGGCGGATTGTTCGAGCTCGAGGCGATGGGCAGACTCGCCGCGGAGGTCGACCCCGTCGCCACCGTCGAGCAACTCCGGTCACGCTACGACGCGCTGTGGCAGGAGCTGACCCGTGTCGATCAGGTCGCGTCCACACAGCTGTGGCGCATCAACGCCCGGCTCGAGCGCCTGAACGAGTTGGGCTTCGACACCGCCGAGATGGAGCTCACCGACGGTGACGGGAATCGGTCCGTGCGGTTCCGACCGTCGGTCGTCGAAGCCGGCCATCACGCCCGGGAGCTGAAGCGACTCGCCGGCATCGACGCCCAGGAGAATCAGGCTCGACGGCTGCTCGGCGCGATCCACGCGTACGGCGCGTGGTTGTCCGGGCAGGAAGGCCGCGACCTTCCGGAAGCGCTCGTGGCGTATCGCTGGTTGACCGAGCGATACGAGCCGACCATCGCGGCGGTCCCGGACGATCTCGACCACCGACTCGAACCAGCCGAGCTCTACCACCAGATCCTCGAACACGCCTGGTTTCTGTCCGAACGCGCCGGCGAAGACGTCGGGCTTCCCGTGGCGACCCGATCCTTCGTCGACGAGGTGCTGCCGACCCTCCCGACCACCGAGACGATCCTGCCGACCGAGGACGAGGCCCTGTGAGCGACGAACGCGACCTGGACCTCGTCGTCTTCGGGGCCACCAGCTTCGTCGGCGACATCGTGTGTGGTGTGCTGCGGGCCCATCCCGAGCTCGGCCGGCTCCGATGGGCCATCGCAGGCCGTGATGCAGCGAAGCTCGAAGCGGTCGCCGAACGCCATGGACTCGACCGCGCCGAGCGGCTCATCGTCGACGCCCACGACACCGAAGCCCTCGCCACGATGTGCGGCCGAAGCCGCTCGGTGATCACGACCGTCGGCCCGTACACCCGATACGGCTCCCCGCTCGTGGCCGCGGCGGTGGCGGCCGGGACCGACGTCTGTGACCTGACGGGCGAGCCGCCCTGGATGCGGGACATGATCGAGCGACATCACGAGCAGGCGACGAGAACCGGCGCCCGGATCGTGCACACCTGCGGCTTCGACTCGATTCCGTCCGATCTCGGCGTGTGGCACCTCCAGCAGGCCGCCATCGAGGCATTCGGCGAGCCCTGCGTTCGCGTCGGCCTACGGGTCGAGGAGATCCGGGGTTCGGCCTCCGGCGGCACCATCGCGTCGATGCTGACGATGCTCGAGGAGCTCGCCGCCGATCCCTCACTGCGCCACGTGATGTCGGACCCCTACGCGTTGTGGCCGGCCGCGGCGCGAATCGACCATCCGATGGTCGACCAGCCCGACGTCCTGCTGCCGACCCGTGACGACCTCTCGGGACAGTGGGTGGCGCCGTTCGTCATGGCCGGAGTGAACACCAAGGTCGTCCATCGATCACACGCGCTGCTGGGCCTCCCGTGGGGCGAGGAGTTCCGGTACGACGAAGCCATGGCGATGGGCGCGGGCCCGGCCGGGTTGGCCAGGGCGGGCGCGATGAGTGGTGGGCTCGGCGCCGCGCTGGGCGCCGTCGCCGTGCCACCCGTGCGTGGCCTGCTCAAACGATTCGTCCTGCCGAAGCCGGGCGATGGACCGTCACCGGCGGCGCAAGAGGCCGGCGGGTTCGATCTCGCCCTCCATGGCCGCACCGCGCTCGGCGATCGCATCACGACGAGGGTGACCGGCGACCGCGACCCCGGCTACGGATCGACCGCCCGGATGCTCGCCGAGTCGGCCGGCACGCTGCTCACCACCGATCGCTCGACCACACCCGGCGGCTTCTGGACACCCGCGTCGGCGATGGCGCAACCACTGATGGCAGCCCTCGAGGCCCGCGCCGGGCTCACGTTCGACGTGCTCGAGACCTGATCTCAGGCGAGCAGGAAGCGGCCCATGTCGGTGGCGATCCTCGTCGGCGCCTGGAGTGGGCCGAAGTGGGTCAGGTCCGGATACGGGAACGAGACGAACCGCGGCTGCTCCGCGCACAGCCGCTCACCCATGACGGCGGGCGACTCCCCGTCGCCGGAGTGAGCGATCCCGAATCGGGCGCCGAGATCGCCGATTCGTTCATAGGCCCCGGCGAGGGAGTGCTCGAACGTCTGGGCCTCGGTCTCGGGCGTGCAGCGGAGGGTCACGCCACCGTCGTCGGCTGGACGGAACCCGTGGGTCACGTAGTCGTCGAGACAGCGGGGATCGAGCAGCGACAGCGGGAGCTTGGAGCCGTACCGCTCGCGGACGACCTCGATCGAGTCGAAGTGATCGCGACGGCGTCGGGCGCCCTGGACGAGGGGTGACTCGTGCACACCGCCGACCTCGGGCGTCGGAAAGATGATCGGTTCGAATCCCCAGATGGCGTCGAAGGTGCCGGGTGACTCGAGCTCGGCGAGCACCGCCGCGCACCCACCCATCGAATGACCGAATCCGAAGGTCGCGCTGCCGTCACCCAGACCGACCGCCCGGGCCGCCGCGACCACGGCGGCGACATCGGAGGCCGCACCGATCCAGGCCATCGACACACCCTCCGGACGCTCGGTCCGGCCATGGCCCCGCATGTCGAGGGCGATCACGGAGAAGTCGTCGACCAACGCCTCGGCCATCGCGTCGTAGCAACGACCGTGGAACCCCGTGGCGTGGCAGAGCACGAGCAACGGACCCTGCCCACCGTGGTCGTACCAGGTCACCTCGACACCATCGGTCGAGGTGGTCGCGTGGGTCTGCATGGCGAGCATGTTGGGTGGCGCCGGGCGTCGGACGCCAATCAGCCGAGGTCGACCGCGCCCGCGACGGGCTCGATGGAGTCGGCGGGATCGAATCCGAACACGCGGCCGTAGAACCACAGCTCCGCCTCGAAGCTCCGGATCACGTTGGGGGCCTGGCGGAACCCGTGCTGCTCGCCCTCGAACTCGAGGTAGGCGTGCGGCACACCCTTCGCTGCCAGGGCGGCGACGATGGCCTGCGACTGTGACGGCGGGACGATCTCGTCCTCCGACCCCTGCATGACGAGCATCGGACTGGACAGATCGTCGACGTGGTTGATGGGTGACCGTTCGTCGTAGATGGCCTTGCCCTCCGGGTAGGGCGCCACGAGGCCGTCGAGGTAGCGGGCCTCGAACTTGTGGGTGTCGCTGGCGAGCGCCTCCAGATCGGCCACGCCGTAGAGGCTGGTTCCGGCGGAGAAGACCTCGCTCGTCTGGAGGGCTCGCAGCACGGTGAGACCACCGGCGGACCCGCCGCGGATCGCCATGCGGGCCGGGTCGACCCGACGGTCGGCGGCGAGGGCCCGGGCAACGGCGATGCAGTCGTCCACGTCGGCGATGCCCCAGGAGCCATTCAGTTGCCGCCGGTAGGCGGTGCCGAAGCCGGTCGAACCCCGGTAGTTCACGTCGGCCACGGCGAACCCGCGGGTCGTCCAGTACTGGACCTTGAGATTGAGGGTGAGCCCGGCCCGAGCGGTCGGACCACCATGGCCGACCACGACCAGCGGCGGCGGGCCGTCGGTCATCGCCCGACCACGACTCGAGGGCGGGTAGACGAACGCATGAGTGACAGCGTTCCCCACGGCGAGCTCCATCGCCTCGCCGGCCGAGAACCACGAATCGTCGACACCGAGGTCGTTGGGTGCCCGCACGAGACCCCGGGTGCCGTCGGCACCGATCGTTCCGATCCCGGGTGAACCGGTGGGCGTCGACCCGAGCACGACGAGGTCGTCGCCCGAGGCCGCCAGGCCGTCGACGTGGGTGAGCCCGAGGCCGACGTCGGTCAGCTCGCCATCGACGACGCGGTGCACGGCGTCGATGGCTCGACGCGTCACGACACACCCGAGCGACCCGTCGGCGAGCTCGGTCCAGGCACGCATGCCGAACACCCACGGCGGCACGCCGATCTCTGCGTCGTCGAGCTCGGTGAGCTGCTCCACGTCGCCCGACTCGGGGCGCCAACGCTGGAGATTCCACCAGCCGGTCTGGTCGGAGGAGAAGACGAGCCGCCCGTTCGACGTCCAGTCGGGACCGACGATCGAGACCCCACCGCCGACGGCGTTGCCGTCGCGACCACCGGCGATCACCTTCTCGTTTCCGAGCCGCGCTCCATCGAACAGCGGAGCCGCCTTGAGCTCGGTGGCGTCCCACGGCATGTCGGGGTGGTTCCACTCGATCCAGCTCAGCCAACGGCCCTCGGGCGACACCCGGGGCGCAGCGACGAAGTCGGGCCCGGCGACGACCACGTGCGGCTCGACCGAGCCGTCGAGAGGCAACGCGACGATCTCGTTGCGAGGCTCATGGCTGCCGGGCGGCAGGTCGTGGTGATCCTCTCGGACGCAGATCAGCCACGCACCGTCGGGGGTGGCCACACCATCGGCGTGACGCCATCCGTGGGCGACCTCGGGTTCGGGCGTGATCGCCACGGGCTCGGCGGACGGGTCGTCCGGGTCGTAACGGTAGAGCCGCTGATCACCCCAGTGATTCACGATGACGTCGGACCCGGCGAACCACCAGGCGCCACCGCCGTATTCGTGGACCCGGGTGCGAGCCGAGAGGTCCGCAGGCAGCGCGTCCTCGACGGTGCCGTCGGGTAGCCGTCGGCACAACACGACCCGACCGGCCTCGGCGGGTCGCAGCTCCGACCACCAGATCTCGTCGCCGCTGGGCCCCGATCGCACGGCCGGGCCGCCCAGTCCCACACCACCGGCGGCGATCACGGCCGCGGTGAGCGGCGACGGCCAGGAGCCGTAGGGGCCTTCGAAGACGTCGGTGTGCTCGGCGCTGGCGTCGCTCATGACGGAATCAGGAGAGCAGCTCGGCGAGACGGCCGAGGCCCTCACCGAGATCGTCGTCACCGAGGGCGAACGAGAAGCGGGCATAGCCCGGTGAGCCGAACGCCTCGCCCGGCACGAAGGCGATGTTCGCCTGCTCCAGCGCCACGTCGGCCAGGGTCAGCGTCGAGTCGATGGTGACCCCACCGATCTCCCGACCGATGACGCCGGCGAACGACGGGAAGGCGTAGAACGCACCCTCCGGCTCCAGACACTCGACCCCGACGATGCCGTCGAGCATGGAGTGCATCACCTGACGGCGACGGTCGAACGCCGCCTTCATCTCCTCGACCGCCGTGAGCGGTCCCGAGACGGCGGCGAGCGCCGCAGCCTGAGCGACACCGGCGACGTTCGAGGTCTGGTGCGACTGGAGCGAGTTGAGCGCCTTGGCGACGTCGGGCGGGGCGATGATCCAGCCGACACGCCACCCCGTCATGGCATAGGTCTTCGCGACCCCGTTGAGCACGAGGCAACGATCGGCCATCTCGGGCACGAGCACCGGCATCGAGGCATGCGCCACGTCGCCGTAGGTGAGGTGCTCGTAGATCTCGTCGGTCAACACCCAGATGTCGTTGGCTGCGGCCCACTCGCCGATCGCCCGGATCTCGTCGGCCGGATACACACCACCCGACGGGTTCGAGGGCGACACGAAGATGAGCGCCTTCGTCCGGGGCGTCCGAGCGGCCTCGAGGGCATCGACGCTCGTCCGGAAGCCCGAGAGGATGTCGGTCTCCACGAACACCGGCTCACCGCCGGCGAGGCGGACCGGCTCGGGGTAGGTCGTCCAGAACGGGGTCGGGATGAGCACCTCGTCACCGGGGTTCACGATGGCGGCGAGGGCGTTGTAGACCGCGTGCTTGCCGCCGTTGGTGACCACGACCTGGGACGGATCGACCACGTAGCCGGAGTCCCGCTCGGTCTTGGCGGCCAGCGCTTCCTTGAGTTCCGGATAGCCGCCTGCGGGGCCGTAGCGGTGGTACTTCGTGTCACGACAGGCAGCGACCGCGGCCTCCACGATGTGGTCGGGTGTGGCGAAGTCCGGCTCACCTGCACCGAAGCCGATCACCGGCTTGCCGGCGGCACGGAGCTCCTTCGCCTTGTTGGTGACCGCGAGGGTCGCCGATGGGGCGATGGACGCGATGCGGTTCGAGAGGCGACCTGCAGACATGGGAAATTCTCCGTGGTTGAGCGCAGCAGACGGTGTGGGGTGACATCCTCTCAGCTTGTGAGCACGAACACTCCTGACATTCAGATCCCCACCGAACTCCGCCCCGCAGACGGCCGATTCGCGTCGGGTCCGTCGAAGGTTCGCCCTGAGGCTGTCGCGGCGCTCGCCGGGATCGCCGACGACTTCCTCGGCACATCGCATCGAAAGTCCACGGTCAAGGACATCGTCGGTCGGCTGCGGACGGGCCTCGACGACCTCTTCGGTCTCCCCGACGACTGGGAGGTGGTGCTCGGCAACGGCGGGACCACGCTGTTCTGGGATGCCGCCACGTTCGGCCTGATCGAGGCGAAGTCCCAGCACCTCAGCTTCGGCGAGTTCTCGTCGAAGTTCGCGAAGGGTGTGGCCGCAGCGCCGTTCCTCGCCGACCCGCAGGTGATCTCATCCGACATGGGGGCCCACCCCGTCGCCGTGGCGGACGACTCGGTCGACTTCTACGCCCTCACCCACAACGAGACGTCCACCGGTGTCACCATGCCGCTCGTGCGTCCGGCCGGAGCGAACGACGACGCCATCGTCGCCGTCGACGCCACATCGGCCGCCGGTGCGATCGCCTGGGATCCGTCCGAGGTCGACTGCTACTACTTCGCCCCGCAGAAGGCGATCGCCTCCGACGGTGGTCTCTGGATCGCCTGCTGCTCACCGCGTGCCCAGGAACGCATCACCCGGATCGCCGACGGTCACCGCTGGATCCCGGCGGGCCTCGACCTGAAGATCGCGCTGGACAACTCCACGAAGAACCAGACCTACAACACCCCGGCACTGGCCACGATCTTCCTCGCGATGCACCAGATCGAGTGGTTCAACGAGGGCGGCGGCATGAGCTTCGCCGCCGGACGCTCCGAGGCCCTGTCCGGACACGTCTACTCGTGGGCCGAGGCGTCGAGCTTCGCATCGCCGTTCGTCGCCGATGCGGGTATGCGCTCGCCCGTCGTGGCCACGATCGACTTCGACGACTCGGTCTCGGCCGACGACATCGCCGCGGTGCTGCGGGCGAATGGCATTCTCGACACCGAGGGCTATCGCAAGCTCGGACGGAATCAGCTGCGCATCGCCTGCTTCCCGGCGATCGAGCTGTCGGACATGCAAGCCCTGACCGCCAGCATCGACTTCGTCGTCGGTGAACTGAGCTGATCGATCCGGGACTCGCCTGGGCCGCCGAGGCGGCCGACGCCGAGATCGTCGAGACGTCGCCACTCGTGGGCGGCGTCTCGTCGCGTCTGCGCCGGCTCGACCTCGCCGACGGCCGCGTCGTGGTCCTCCGGGAGGTTCCTCGCCCCGACGAAGCCGAGCGTGACATCCGACGCGAGGCCGCGGCGCTCGCCCTGCCATCGTCGGTACGTCGCCCGAGACTCGTCGCCGCCGATCCGCGCGGTGGTCGGAGCCTGGCCACCTGGGTCGAGGGAGCTTGGTCGATCGACGCCGACGAGATCCGACGACGGGTGCCGGCGCTGGCCGACCTGAGCCGGGCGATCGCGGCCACACCCCTACCGGGCGATCACGCCCTGTCGACGTGGAGCACCTGGTTCCGGCCGCCCGGGGTCGTGCCGACGTGGTCGACCCGACCGTCGCTCTGGCACCGAGCGTTCGAGCTCGCCACCCGCTGGACACCACCGCCTCACGACCCCGTGCTCGTTCACCGCGACCTGCACCCGATGAACGTGCTGTGGCACGACGACGACCCGGCGGTGGTCGACTGGGTGCAGGCGTGTGTGGGCCACCCCCACGCGGAGCTCGCACACACCCGTTGGAACCTGGCGCTGCTCGCGGACGTCACCGCCGGCGACGACTTCGTCGCCGCGGTCGCGGGTGCCGAGATCGAGCCGATGTGGGACGTCATCGAGGCGGTCGAGTTCGCTCCTCAGCCATTCGACGTGTCGGCGTGGCACGCCGGCGGACGGGTCGAGATCTCTCCCGAGAAGGTGGCCCGGGTCGCGGAGGACTTCCTCGAGCGTGCACTTCAGCGTTTGGCCTGAACGCGACAGTGCCGGGCCCGAAGGGCCCGGCACCATCACACACCGCCGGGCCCGAAGGGCCCGGCACCATCACACATCAGCTGAGACCGTCAGTCGTCGGCGGGCTCACCCTCGAGCCGCAACGAGACGGAGTTCATGCAGTAGCGCTCGCCCGTCGGCCCGGGGCCGTCGGGAAACACATGGCCGAGGTGTGCGCCACAGTTCGCGCACGTCACCTCCGTCCGCACCATGCCGTGACTGGTGTCGGTGTGGGTCTCGACCGAGTCGAGATCCATCGGGTTGGTGAAGCTCGGCCAGCCACTGCCGGACTCGTACTTGGTGTCGGACGAGAACAGCGCGGCGTCACAGACGATGCAGTGGTAGGTCCCGTTGTCCTTGACGTCCCAGTAGCGACCCGAGAACGCTCGCTCGGTTCCGGCCTCCTGGGTGACGTGATACTCCTCGGGGCTCAGCCGCTCGCGCAGCTCGGCCTCGGAAAACTTGGCACCGCTCATCGGGGTGTCCACCTTTCTCGGTCGAAGCAGACCTTCGATCCGTTCGCGAATACGCATACCGGTTCAACCGGCGATCATGTCGGTCTGGTCCCGACCGACGAAGAATTCTCGACCGACCGCATCAGTCGACCCGCCGACCTTCCTCCACGAGGTTGATCTCCCACAGCACCTGGTCGAGGCGATCGCCCGCTTCGATCGGAGCGAACCGCTGCGGGTTGTCGTCCGTCACACAACTCGGGACCGGCGAGAGGATCGTCCAGGGCGTGGGATGGCAGAACTGCACGACCGAATAGCGGTCGCCGGGCTGGTCGGGGTCGGCGACGACGCGATGGATACCCGACGGGATCACGCCGTTCGTGATGTGTTCGAGCATGATCCCGGTGTTGATGATCACGTGGCCCTCGGGTGGGAGGGCATCGACCCACGTGCCGTCGTCCATCTTCACCTCGAGCCCCTTGGCCGTGGCCCGGGGCAACGCGGTGATGAGGTTGATGTCCGCGTGTTCGGCGGCCCAGACGTGTTCGGCACCGGGCGCCAGATCCATGGCCGGATAGTGGATCGCCCGAGCGAGGGTCGTCCCGAACGTCGTCATGGTGTCGAAGAACGACTCGTGACAGCCGACACCCACGGCGATCACCCGGAGGAACCGCTGCTGGACGTCGAGGAGGGAGGTGTAGAACTCGTCGAGAACCGCACCGATCCCGGGCACCAGATGCTCGGGGTAGACCGGTCCGAGGTACCGATGGGGGTACTTCGCTCCGAGTGGATGCCCGGCCGGGACGGACATGCCCCAGTTGAACATCTCCTTCCAGTCCGGATGGTCCGAGATCGCGGCCGTCTCGACCAGCAGACCCGTGTAGCCGGCCTGACCGTTCGAGCCCGCGACCGTGGCCGTCTGCTTCTCCTCGGGGGCGAGGGAGAAGAACTCCTGCAACATCCCGTAGGCCTCGTCGAGCAACGTCTCCGACAGGTCGGAAGAGGTGTAGACGAAGCCGGTACGGAGACTCTCGCGCACCCCGTCCACCACGGCGGCGCGTTGCGACGCCGTGCCCTTCTCGAACGCGAGCAGATCGACATCCAGGATCTCGTTCACCTCGGGATTCTACGCCCGATCGACGGTGCGGTGAGGGCTCGGCCCGGGCAGGGACCGCACGGTGGAGGTCTCACCGCCCGGCGCTTCCACCGGTCCGCCGATGGGTCCGAGGCCGGACGCGACACGGGCCGCACCCCGTGGGGTGCGGCCCGTGATCGAGGATCCTGACGATCAGTCGTCGGATTCGGTGATCCGCACCGACTCGATCACGATGTCCTCCTTGGGACGATCGCCGAGACCGGTCGTGACCTTCTCCATCTCGTCGAGGACCTCGAGGCCCTTCACGATCTTGCCGAACAGGGCATAGCTCGGCGGCAGGCCGACACCGGACGGGCCGGAGATGAGGAAGAACTGGCTGCCGTTGGTGTTCGGACCGGCGTTGGCCATGGCGACCGAACCGATCTCGTACTGGCCCGCCTTCGGGAGCTCGTCCGCGAAGCGATAGCCCGGGCCACCACGGCCGGTGCCCTCGGGATCGCCACCCTGGACGACGAAGCCGCGGATGATGCGGTGGAAGATGATGCCGTCGTAGTACTTGTAGCGAGCGAGGCACACGAAGTTGTTGACCGTGCGGGGCGCCCGCACCGGGTCGAGGGCGATCACCATCGTGCCCATCGAGGTCACCATCTCGGCCGTGTAACGCTTGGCCGGATCGATGCACATCTCGAACTCGGCGTCGAACTTCGTCTGACGTTCGGCGGATCCATCCACCGGAGGGCATGCAGCCATCGGATCTCCTCAGATCAGGGGCACCGGGGGGTGGCGCCGCGGAGCACCTTAGGCCGGACGGCGTCGTCCGCGACCGACGGTGGCGACCTCTCTCGTCTTCCGGGCCGGCAGCATTCCGACACGCCCACGGACACCGACGACTCGATCTACGGTCTCGGGTCGAACGACCGTGCGTCGCCGCTTCGGCGTGACCACGACACGAGGGGCACCGACATGGCCGACGAACGGATCACGATCCTGAACCCGAACACGGGCCGGGACAACGGCACGATCTCGGTGCGCTTCCATCGCCCCGTGCGAGCCGCGATCCTCGAAGCACTGGCCGACAACGACGGCCTCGCCTTCGGTGATCTCAGCACCGAGGTCGAACAGCGCACACCGAGCTCGCTCTGGGACGAGGCATCACCCGGCTGGTACACGACCTCGGTGAAGCTCGATCTGGAGGCACGTGGCCTGATCCGCCGGGAGGGATCACCGCAGCGACTGCATCTCACCGAGGCCGGGCAGGTGGCGCTGGCCGAGATCCGCTGAGCGATTCGGGCGAAAACGACGGATCCCGCCGCCGCCCTGAGCGGGCAGCGACGGGATCCGTTCCCCCTTCGAATCCCGTTCCCGGGACCGAACCAGAGACGAGTCAATCAGCCGGGTGGCGTTTTGCCACCGGACCGCGAGACCATCCCGATGCTCAGAGCACTTCCTTCGCGGCGCGGAAGCCCTGCTCCAGATCAGCGAGGATGTCGTCGATCGACTCGAGGCCGACCGACAGACGGACGAGACCGGGATCCACACCCGTGGAGCGCTGCTCCTCCTCGCTCAACTGCGAGTGCGTGGTCGAGCCGGGGTGGATGACGAGCGAGCGCACGTCGCCGATGTTGGCGACGTGGCTGTGCAACTCGAGCCCCGACACGAAGGCCTGACCGGCCTCGCGCCCGCCCTTGATCACGAACGACGGAACCGAACCGAAACCGCGACCCTGCGTGTACTTCAGCGCCGCCTCGTGCCATGCGGAGGACTCGAGGCCGGCGAAGTTCACCGACTCGACCTCGTCGCGGGCGACGAGCCACTCGGCGACCTGCTGCGCGTTCTCGACATGGCGTTCCATCCGCAACGACAGCGTCTCGACCCCCTGGAGGATCTGGAACGCGTTGAACGGGCTGACGGCCGGCCCGAGGTCGCGCAGCAACTGCACACGCGCCTTGGCGATGAAGCTGCCGGCACCGAGCATGGGCCAGTAGGTGAGCCCGTGATAGCTCGGGTCGGGTTCGTTGTAGTTCGGGTACTTCTCCGGGTCGGAGAACTCGAACGAGCCGCCGTCGACGATGGCCCCGGCGATCGAGGTGCCATGACCGCCGAGGAACTTCGTGGCGGAGTGCACGACGATGTCGGCGCCCCACTCGAGCGGACGGATCAGATAGGGCGTCGCGACCGTGTTGTCGATCACCAGCGGCACGCCGGCGTCATGAGCGACCGAGGCGACACCCTCGATGTCGAACACGTTGTTCTTCGGGTTGCCGATCGATTCGCCGTAGAAGAGCTTCGTGTTCGGCTGCACAGCGGCACGCCACGCATCGAGGTCGTCGGTGTCGTCGACGAAGGTGGTGGTGATGCCGAGCTTCGGCAGTGTGTAGTGCAGCAGGTTGTAGCTGCCGCCGTAGAGGGCGGCCCCGGCGACGATGTGGTCACCGGTCTCGGCGATGTTGAGAATCGCGAGTGTCTCGGCCGCCTGGCCGGACGAGACCACGAGCGCTCCGGGCACCCCGGCGGCGGTCTCGGCGAGCCCGTTCTCGAGCGCCGCGATGCGGGTCTCGAGCACACCCTGGGTCGGGTTCATGATCCGGGTGTAGATGTTGCCCGGCTCGCCGAGTGCGAACAGGTTCGCGGCGTGTGCGGCGTCGCGGAACTGGTAGGCGGTGGTCTGATAGATCGGAACGGCGCGGGACCCCGTCGCCGAGTCAGGTTCTTGTCCGGCGTGGATCTGCCGTGTCTCGAATCCCCAGTTGTCGTTGGCCATGATCGGGTTCCTCCGTCGTGTACGGGGCCACGACGAAGGAGTCACGTCGCAGCCCTTGGCTGCAACGGACCCTAGAGCCAATTCCCGATAATGGCGATCGGGAATTGCGGATTTCGAGGACGGGAGGCCGTCGCAGCGGCCGGAACCCCGCTATCTGCCCGTGAACGTCGCCTTGCCCGGACCGTTCTCGAGGAAGCTCGTGACACCGATGACCTGGTCGTCGGTCGTGAAGGCCGCCTTGAACTCACGGCGCTCGACCTGCACGGCTTCCTGCACCGGCAGGTGCATGCCGTCCATGATCGCCCGCTTGGCGTTGGCGAGGGCGGCCGCTCCCCTGGCGTAGGGCGCCACCATGTCGAGCGCTGCTCGGAACACGTCCTCGTCGGGAACCACCGACGACACGAGACCCAGCTCGAGCGCTTCGGCGCTCTTCACCATGCGACCCGAGTAGATGATCTCCTTGGCCTTCGTGACACCGACGAGACGAGGCAGACGCTGCGTGCCGCCGGCCCCGGGAATGATGCCGAGCAGGATCTCGGGTTGACCGAACACCGCTCCCTCGCCGGCCACACGGAAGTCGGTCGCCATACACAGCTCACACCCGCCACCGAGGGCGTAGCCGTTCACCGCCGAGACCGTGATCTGAGAGAGGGACTCGATGCGGTCGTTGGCCTCGATGAGCGGATCGACCATGCCGGTCGGATCCCGATCATCACCCTCGATCGGGAACTCGCCGATGTCGGCACCCGCGGCGAAGACCCGGGGCCCGCCCCAGATCACGACCGCGCGGATGTCGCTGCGCTGCTCGAGCTCCTTGGCGACCTCGACGAACTCGAGGCCGACCTGGGTGTTGAGAGCATTGACCTTGGGACGGTCGAGGCGGACGAGGGCGACCCCTTCGACCTCGGTCTCCTCCAGATTGACGAACTCTCCCATGACCAACTCCCGGTGCTGCGACGACGGCCGACAGCCTGCCAGACGCGCACCGGACCCCACCACCTGATGGTGGTGGGGTCCGGTGCAATCGGATCAGGATCGGATCAGCGGAAGAACTTCACGCAGCTCTTCGCCACCCGTGCACTCGTGCGCACGGCCCGGCGACACCCCTCCGCCACCGACTTCGCTCCCCGTGCGCAGGACCGTCCGCCTCGACGGCAGCCCTCGATCACGTTGTTCGCTGCGGACGCAGCAGCCGTTCCGCCACCTCCGGCGGTCGCTGCCGCAGCACCGGCGCAGGCCACCGCGGCACTGCCGGCGACGGCAGCGGGGTTGCTCGGGCTGGGCAGCGGGATGCGCCCCTTGCCGTTGTTGTCCTTGTCGTCATCGACGAACGCCAACGCGCTGGCGTTCGGACGCTCACCCTCCGGCAGGTTCTGACCGCTCACGACCTTCACCTCGGCGGTGTCGGAGCCGGTGAGCTGATCGCAGCCGTTCTCGTTCACGCCGACGGTCGTGATGGCACCGTCACCGTCGATGAAGTCGGCGTCGTCATCGGCACGACTGTTCGAGCGTGCTTGGCCGAAGGCCGTCGAGACGTTGCACTCCGACGACGCCTGGACGACGGCCACGTTCACCATCGACTGGGTCACCGTGCCGCTCACACAGCGCCACGCCTCGGTGTCGCCGGGTTCCATGTGGTTGAGCGTGCGGGAGCACGACCGGACCTGGTCGTCGGTGATCTTCACCTGACGCAGATCGGTCTCGCCCGTGTTCGTGACACGGATGCGCCACAGGGCCTTCTCCTTGGAGGCACGCTCCACCACCTCGGTCCAGTGGTCGTCGTTCTCGACGTCACACTCACGATTCGACGTCGACAGGCAGACCTCCTTCACGATGCCGACCGAGCCGGCGGGAGCCGGCGGCTCGGCAACGGTGAAGTTGGTGGCGTCGGAGGCTGCGGGGCGTGGCACCGGCTGGCTGCCGATGACGATCGGCACCACGGCGACACCGGTCACCCTGGCGAGCTCGCTCACCTCACCCACGGCGTCCGGCGTGGCCGAGCGGCCGTAGACCCAGGACTCGCCCGGATCGAGGCGGCCGTTGTTGTTGCCGTCACCCGTGGTCGGGCGCCCGCTCATGACGATGTCGTCGGTGGCATCGGCCGGCGTCCCGTTGTCCGAGACGACGGTGACCTCGTCGAGGGCCATCGTGCCGGGATTCGACACGACGTAGCGCCAACCGACCTCGACACCGGTCGTGAACTCGGGCCCCGGAGCGTCATCGGCGTCCTGAGGTGTCTCGACCTGCGTGCCGACGAGATAGGACTCCAGGCCGATGCCGGCGCGCCCGGCGTTGTGGTAGCTCGAGTCGCTTCCTCGCACCCGGTCGCCGGCAACCGACTGACCGGAGCCGTCGATCACCGCTGCACCGCTGGCTTCCACGGTCGCGACACCGGCGTAGGTGCCCGATGCCGCCTGGATCGTCTGGTCGGCCGGGCTCCGGAAGCGCCAGGTCTCCCCGGCATCGAGCACGCCGTCACGGTCGGCATCGCCGACGTTGACACCGTCGTCGTCGGCGACCGGCTCTGCGTTGAAGTCGTCGCCGTTGCCGTTGGAGCCGGCGTTGTCGGTCACCACGACGTCGGTCAGTCCGCCCGAGGCCTGGGTGGTCACGAGGTAGCTCCACCAGATCTCGGTCCCGGCCAGCACGGTCATGCCCGGCGACAGGTCGGCGTCCTCGGCCGGGGTCGGCGTCGCCGGATTGGCGGGGATCGTCGACATCTCGATGTCGACCGTCGCCGGAGCGACCGCCACGTAGGCCGTCGGATCGGTGTCGGTCACGCGGTGCTCACCGACGACCGAGGACGGCGAGGCCGACGCGGTCGCGGTGTGGACAGCCGACCCTGCGGCGGGGGCCACATCCGCCGAGGCCGGGGCGACGAACGCCCAGGTCTCACCAGGATCGAGCACGCCGTCACGGTCACCGTCACCGATGTTGGTCCCACCGCGGAGCACGGGTTCGGCGGTCCAGTCGTCGCCGGTCTCCGTCGTGCCGTGGTCGTCGACGACGGTCACGTCGGTCAGCCCGATCATGCCGGGGTTGGTGACGAGGTAGCTGAAGCTCTGGGCCGAGTCGGCGGCGACCCGACGACCAGGAGCGGCATCCGCGTCCTCGTTCGCGGTCGGAGCGAGGCGGTCGATCGCGTTGATCGCACCTTCGACATCGATCTCGATGGCCGGCGTCAGTGCCAGGTCGAGGCCCATGTTGGTGAGATCGTCCCGGGAGTTCGGATCACCGAATCCGGTGCCGTCGCCGATGGGCTCGTCACCGATGATGAGACCAGCGGCGTCACGCTGGGCCGACAGCACGATCAGGCCCGACGAACGCACCGCTCCTGAGCGGACGAGGTCGGCGGTGGCGTGATGGTCGACGTCGTCGTCCTCGTCGACATTCGGGTCGGCGTGGAAGCCGGCTGTGGCGGCCGACCATCCATCCAGTGCCCCACCGTCGAAGACGTCGGCCGGCAACACGACGTAGTACGAACCCGGATCGAGCTCACCGAAGAGCCAGCGACCTTCCTCGTCGGTCTCGGTCGTCGCCACGAACCGGTCGAACCGGTCGTAAAGCTCCACCGGGACGCCGGCGCCGACGTTGAGATCGATGCCCTCGTCGAAGGTGCCGTTGTTGTTCACGTCGCCGAACAGGCGGTCGCCGAGGCTGAAGGCCACGATCTGCACCCACGGCTCGTTCGAGCGCACCGACAGCGTCGGGAACGTCTCGGTGTAGGCCGTGAAGCGGTTCACGTAGAGGTCGCCCGGCTTGTTGGTCGACCCCGGGCCGGCCACCAGGACCACATCGGCCTGGACCACGGTGCGAGGGGCCACATTGAGGTCGGAGATCCACCGGACGGCGGTGATGTCGGTGAGGCTCAGGCCGCAGGCCACGAGGTCTTCCGAGTCACACCAGCCAGCCAGGTTGTTCACCAGGTCGTTGCTGGCGGCGAGTGGATCGTGGGAGATCGTCGCCGGATCGGCTCCGGTCACCAGCCAGGTCCCGACGTCGGGCACGGCGACACCGCCGCCGATCGGCTCGACGAACGGCACGGCCGGCAGGGCTGCGAGTTGCAGGTCGCCGGAGTAGTCGGAGTCGGCGAACTCACGGCCGGACAGCGCCGTCACACCGTCGCCGTTGTAGGGCAGCACGTCGATGATGTCGACGGGTGCCACCACCACTCGCTGCGACAGGTTGCCCCAGCGGAGCGACCACGTCTGGGTGTCGCCCGGGAAGTCGTAGGCCTGATCGACCGTCTTGAACACGGCGACACCACCGGTCTGGGTCACCCGCACCGTGCGGGTGTCGGTCCGGAGATCGAGCCCGGAGCTGGTGTTGTCCGCGTCCACCTCGGCTTCGCCGACGAGGTCGAGCGGTGCCGGGGAGAACGGATCGGCGACGGCGCAGACCTCGAGGGACGGGAGCTCGACGTTCGCCGGGCGGTCGCCGAAGTACCACGTCATGGTGGTCTCACCCGAGACCGGATCCGGCACCACGATCGGACCGCCGACACCCACCGGCGCAGCCGGGGTGCAGGACGGATCGAGCACGGCCCACTCGGGCAGGACGGCATCGACGATCACGTTGACGGCGACACCTTCTCCGGCGGCGTCGGTGACGGAGGGATGGAGGGTCCAGCGGATGCGTTCACCCGCCGGCACGGCGACCAGGTCGTCGGCACCGACCGAGGAGGTCGGGCGGATGGCCCGCATGTCGATGGACAGACGGACCTGCTCGAAGACGAGTCGGTCACCGAAACGAACGGTCGTCTCGTCACCCGTGCCACTGTGGCGATTCGGGTCATAACCCGGCACACCGAACTCGCCGAAGGCGCGGTAGTTGCCGATCACCGCGACGACGGCACCGGGGTGCACGAACTCACCGGCATCGGGCTGTCCGGCGTCGCCGAAATAGGTCTGACGAGCCTGCATCGGGATGTACAGGACGAGGTCCTCACCGGCACCCAGCTCGACCGAGTCGTCGGCCGGACGGGTCCGAACCAACACGATCGAGTTCGGGTCCCACTCGGCACCGACCAGATCGGTCGTCCACTCGAGCTCACCGGAGGCGGTGCGGGCCTGGCCGCAGTCGGCGGCTGCCGCCTGCATCTGCCCCATGTCCACCGACCGCAGACCGTTGCCATCGAGGACGCCGGTCACGTCGTGGTCGACGAGCCAGGTGGTCTGGCCGGCACTGGCGGTGAAGCGGGCGAACTCGGTCACCCAGGCCGAGGTGTCGGCCGGCTCGTAGCCGATCGCGAGCGACCGGTACTGGGCGAACCCGTAGGAACCGGCTGCGGAGCCGTTGGCGACCGGGCGGATGGTGGCGATCGAGTTGTCGAGCACACCACACAGCCACTGGTCCTTGACCGGCAGCACACCCTCCTGGTTCCGGCCGGCGATCTCGATGTAGTAGTTCTGACCGCCGGCGACGG
>JAHDCV010000097.1 GCA_020629695.1 Acidimicrobiales bacterium
CCGCGTGCTCGCCGATGGCCAGCACGATCGCCCCGACGCGTTCTTCGGTCTCGACGAGTCGATGCGCCTCGGCCGCTTCGGTCATCGGCAGCACCCGATCGACGATCGGTCGGAGCTCGTCTCGGTCGAAGCGCTCGGCCAGGTCGCGGAGGACCATCCGCGTCTCGGCGGCGAACGCCACGTGCACGGAGCGATCGGTGAACCGCGTCAGCAGTGGTGCGGCGAGGAGCAGCGACAGCCGTGGATTGCCGTTCGCGTAGCGCCCGCCCGGAACGAGCAGCCGCCGCATCGCCCGCATCGATGTCGACGGCACCATGTCGATGATCACGTCGAACCGTTCGCCGAGGGTGGTGACGTCGGTCCACCGGTAGTCGACGAACTCGGTTGCACCGGCCGATCGGACGAACGCCTCCTTGTGGGCGGCGTCGACCCCTGTCACGGTCGCGCCCCGGTTGGCGGCGGCCTGCACGGCGAACGCACCGATCACCCCACCCGCTCCGTTCACCAGCACGCGGTCCCCGTCGCCGACCTCGGTGCGCGCCACGAAGTGGTCGCCGTTGATCGCGCCGAGCGGCACGGCAGCCGCCTCGGCGAAGGTGAGCGAGGAGGGCTTCGGGGCGATGACGGCCTTGGCTCCGAGCGCGAGGAACTCGCCGTAGGCACCCCGATGGAGGCCGGGCGAGCCGTAGACGGCCTCGCCGACCGTGAAGCCCTCGACGTCGTCCCCGAGTTCCTCGATCGTCCCGGCGAAGTAGAGACCGAGGATCGGTCGCCGAGGTCGCCGCCAGCCGAGGTACAGCCGCATCGGCACGGTGAACCACTTCACCGACCATCGCGCAGCCCGCATCTCGGCGTCCGACTTGCAGGCCTCGGCTGCCTCGACCCGGATCAGGATCCCGTCGTCCCCGATCGAGGGTGGATCGACCTCGGCCACGTGCAGGACCTCGGGTCCGCCGTAGCGGTCGTGGACGACGGCCCGCATGGCCGAGACGCTACTCGGCCTCCATCAGCTGTCCGGCCGGACCTCGTCGTAGGTGTCGATCCGCCGCAGCGACGGCACGAGCGCGGCGAAGGCTCCCGCGATCGCGATCGTGGCGACACCACCGCCGGCGACCGTCCAGGGCACACCGACGTACCGCGCCGCGACACCGCTCTCGAAGGCCCCCAGCTCGTTGGACGCACCGATGAAGACTCCCTCGACGGCGGTCACCCGGCCGAGCTGGGCGTCCGGCGTGGCCAGGGGGACGAGCGTCGACCGGATGTTGACCGACACCATGTCGGCCGAGGCGGCGACCACGATCGCGCCGAAGGCGACGGCATAGCTGGTGGTGAGGCCCAGGACGATGTGGAACGCGCCGAAGATCGCGACCACGACCAACAGCGTCGGTCCGACACGGCGGGTCACCGGTCGGGCGGCGAGCACGAGTGCGGTCAGGCCCGCGCCGATCCCCGGCGCGGCCCGGAGCCAGCCGTAGGCGATGTCGCCGACGCCGAGCCGCTCCTCGGCGATCACCGGCAGAAGCGCGATGCCACCACCGAAGAGCACGGCGAACATGTCGAGCGAGATCGACGACAACACGATGGGAGAGCGGCGCACGAAGCGGAGCCCGTCGATGGCCAGCGCGAGGGAGGGCCGGTCCGTCATGGGGCGGGGTGCGACCGCGTAGCCCGTCCGGAGGATCGGCGGGATCGATGCCGCGAACAGCGCCGCCACGGCGAGGTAGGCCACGTCGGCGCCGACGGTGTAGAGCATCCCGCCCGCGACCGGGCCGACGATGCTCGCCAGCACCCGGCTCGCCGAGGCGGCGGCGATCATGTTCGGCAGCCGGGGTCGTTCCACGACGAGGGGGGTGATGGCTCGCCGTGCCGGGATCGAGATGGCGTCGAACGTCCCGAACGCGAGCGTGATGAGGTAGAGCGGCCAGATCGCGGCGTTGGAGCCGTCGGACACGTCGCCGACGTCACGGCTGTAGAGCACGAATCCGACGGCGCATGCGGCTCGCCCGACGGTCATGAGCGCCGTGATTCGCCGCCGGTCGAACCGGTCGGCCAGATAACCGCTCACCATCACCAGCAGGACCGCGGGAATGAACTGGAGCAGACCGACGATGCCGATCGTGAGCGGGTCACCGGTCAGGTCGAACGCCTGCTTGAACAACACGGCGAGCATGAGCGTGATGCCGATGGTCGACAACACCCCCGAAGCGAGGAAGTTGCGGACGCCGCGGTTGCGCAGCAGGTCTCGCGTGGTCTCGCCGCCGCTCACCGGCTCACGGTATCGAGCACGGTGTCCCGACTCGCTCGGGGGTCAGGAGGGTCCGATGATCCGGCGGCTGAGTTCCCGTGCGTCCTGTCGGAACCGATCGTCGTCGATCAGCCCGTTGGCCCAGCTCGTGAGCAGGCCGCGGAATCCGTAGGCGACGAAGCGGGCCGTCGCCGATGCGTCGGGGTGGCCGGACAGTCGTTCGACGAGGAGGTCGTCCATGCTTCCGCGGCGGTGTTCGGCGAACTGGAGCGGGCCGAGCTCGCGCACGATCGATCGCAGGGGGAGCGGGTCCTCGAGGGTCAGCCGGACGGCGGTGTCGATGAGCGTCAGTGCGTTCGCGCCCGGGTCGTCATCGGGCGGCATGTCATCGGGTGGTATCGCGGCCAGTGCGCGACGCAGGCCGTCCATGTAGTCGTCGACCACCGAGACGAGCAGGCGCTCGCGCGTGCCGACGAGGTTGTAGACGGTGGCGACCGAGACGCCGGCCTGCTCGGCGACGTCGGCGACGGCGACCTTCTCGAGGTCGCGCTCGCGGAGCTGTGATCTGGTCGCGTCGATGATGCGCTGGCGTCGACGCCGTGCCGCTGGGCTCGAGCTCGGTCGACTTCCACCCGTCGGGGCGCTCATCGTGGGCACCTCACTGCGGTTCGATGCCGAGTTGGCGGGCCGCTCGACCCTCGATGCGTGCGCCCTGTTGGGCGAGGTGGGGGCCGATCTCGTTCCACAGGCGACGCAGCTTGTAGTGCGGCACCGTCGGCCAGAGGTGATGGAGGAGGTGATGGTCGTGGCCGCGGATCAGGAACGTGCTTCCCGGGAACGTGAAGACCCTCGTGTCGCGGTATCGGCCGACCTCACCGTGTGGGTGATGGGGCAACCAGCCGAAGACGAGCGACAGGAAGAACCGGCCGAGCCAGTGGGCCAGGTAGAACAGCAGCCAGACCTCGACGCCGAAGCCGACCAACGTGCCGGCGGCGAGCAGCGCGAGGTGGCTCCAGGTGACGAGCGCGGCGGCCCGTCGGATCTCCGCCGGACGGAAGGCGGCCGCAGCGCCGAGGCGCTGGAGGATCGCCCCGGGCAGGAGGCGCGTGCCGCCGGGGATCACGGCCAGGATCGGCACGATCGGGAACAGCAGCGCACCGAGGGTCACCCGGACGGCGATGTCGCGCGGCGTGCCCTTGGCGTTCAGGAGATCGGGGTCGCCCTCGTCGTTGGTGTGGGTGTGATGCAACAGATGGATGTGTCGGTGCTCGGCGAAGCTCATGTACAGCATCCACGCACCGAACGACCCGACGGCCCGATCGAGCCAGGCCCACTGCGTGCGGCCGGCGGAGATGGTTCGGTGCACCGACTCGTGGACCGGCATGTAGAACGCCTGGAGGAACACCGCGGCCGCCGGGATGGCCGCGAGCAACGGCAGGCGGTCGGCTCGGTACCCCCACACCACGGTGAGCCATCCGACGAGCGGCCAGACCACGTTCACCACACTGCGCCAACCGAAGGCCTGCGTGTAGTGCTCGACGATCGACCGTTCGTACTCGAGTCGTTCGAGTCCGGCCAGCGGCTTGTTCCCGAGCATCGTCATGGTCGTTCCCCGAACGTCCGGGCGCATGGATTTCCAAGCGCTTCTAAATTCAGCAGCATCGTGACATTGCGGCGGGCGGCCGTCAAGGCGAGCATGGCCGGATGGTCGTGTCGATCCGGGAGTTGAGCCTGCGTGACCGGGCCGAGATCCCCGGTCTGCTCGATGTGTTCCGGCCGGGGTGGGACGAGCTCGTGTCCGATCCGAGGGAGACACTCGGCACGGCGTTCGTGGCCGATGCCCACACGTTCTGTTTCGTCGCCGTCGACGACGAGCGACCCGTGGGTTGGGCCTGGGGGAGCGACCTGCGCCGACCCGACGGGCGATCGATGGCCTGCCTGTACGAGATGGACGTCGTGCACGGCCGCCGACGTGAGGGGATCGGTGCACTCCTGCTCGAGGCCGTGCACGCCGGGGCCCGACGGCGCGGGTGCCACAAGCTCTGGGTCGTCGCGGACGGCGACGACGACCGTGCGCAGGCGTTCTACGCGGCCCTCGGCGGACAGCACGAGGCCGGCGGCAGCGTCGTGTTCCACTGGGAGCTCTAGATGCCCCGCTTCTCCGCCAACCTCGGGTTCCTCTGGCTGGAGCTCGACCTGCCCGATCGCGTCCGTGCCGCGGCCGCCGCCGGCTTCGACGCCGTCGAGTGCCACTTCCCCTACGACCACGATCCCGGCGAGATCGCTGCCGTGCTGGCCGACACCGGCCTCGAGATGATCTCGCTCAACACCGGTCTCGGAGCGAACGGCCGCGACGACTTCGGCGTGGCCGCCCGGCCCGACCGGGTCGACGAAGCCCGGCGCCTGATCGAGCAGGCGATCGCCTACGCCGCTGCGATCGGCGGTCGCCACGTGAGCGTGCTCGCAGGACGGACCGGTCGTGCCGGTGAGAGCGAGGCGGTCTTCGTCGAGAACGTGCGACACGCTGCCGAGCTGGGCGCCAGCGTCGCAGTCGGGATCCTCGTCGAGCCGATCTCGACCGTCGCTGTGGTCGACTACCACTGCCACACCATCGAGCAGGGGGTCGCGACGCTCACCTCCGTCGATCACCCGAACGTGTCGCTCATGCTCGACACGTTTCACGTCGGCGTGGCGGGTGATGATCCGTTCGCACTCGTCGAGCGCCACCTCGATCGGGTCGGTCACGTCCAGATCGCGTCGGTGCCCGATCGATGCGAACCCGACCACGGCGACATCGATCACGCCGCGTTCATCCAGCACCTCGACACGCTTGGCTACACCGGCCGAGTCGGTGCGGAGTACCGCCCGGCCACCACGACCGCCGCCGGCCTCGGCTGGTTCGAGCCCTTCCGGAGCCCACGATGACCGAGACGACCACGACCACGTCGAGCGAACGGGGTGTCGCCATCGTGACGGGCGGGGGCCGCGGGATCGGCAGGGCGGCTGCGCTCGGACTCGCCGACGACGGCTGGACCGTCGTCGTCGCCGGTCGAACGGCCGCCGACCTCGACCGTGTGGCCGCCGAGCTGCCGCTCCCCGGGCTCGCCGTGCCGACCGACGTCGCCGACGAGGCACAGGTCGAGGCACTCTTCGACCGGACCGTCGCCGAGTTCGGTCGGGTCGACCTGTTGTTCAACAACGCAGGCATCTTCACCCCCGCCGCCCCGCCCGACGAGATCGCCGTCGAGGACTGGGACCGCGTCGTCGCCGTCAACCTCCGGGGTGCGTTCCTCTGCGCCCGGGCCGCCTTCGCCCGGATGCGGACCCAGGACCCGAGCGGTGGACGGATCATCAACAACGGGTCGGTCTCGGCGTCGACACCCCGGTTGCATTCGGCGCCCTACACGGCGACGAAACACGCCATCACCGGGTTGACCAAGTCGTTCGCCCTCGACGGCCGCGACCTCGGGATCACCTGCGGGCAGATCGACATCGGCAATGTGGCGTCCGACATCGGTGACCGCATCGCGACCGGTGCGCTCCAGGCCGACGGCTCGGTCCGGCCCGAGCCGGTGATGGACGCCGACGCCGTGACCCGGGCGATCGTCTACATGGCCTCGCTGCCACCGGAGGCGAACGTGCTGACGATGACGGTGATGGCGAACGGCATGCCGTTCGTCGGTCGAGGCTGACCCGTTCGACGCGGCCGGGTCAGGTGTTTAGGGTGGCGCGCCGCGACCGGACCAGGGGATCAGATGGTGATGCAGGACGGACTGAGGACTGAGCGCGTCGGGACGACCGAGGTGATCACCCTCGAGAACCCGGAGGCGCTCAACGCGTTGACGCCGACGATGGTGTCCGGACTCGTCGACGCCCTGCGAGCGGCCGCGACCGACCGGTCGTGTCGAGTGATCGTGCTGACCGGCTCGGGGGAGCGGGCGTTCTGCGCCGGCATCGACGTGAAGGGTGTGGCCGACCGAGACGCCGCGGCGTCGGCCGACGACGCCCTCGACCCCGTCCTCGCCGGTTTCGAGAACCTCCACCACCGCCTCGGGGCGATGATCCGCACGATCCACACGCTGCCGATTCCGGTCATCGCCGCCGTCAACGGCCATGCGATCGGTGCGGGGTTCGCGCTCGCCGCCGCCTCCGACCTCCGGATCGTCGGGACGTCGGCACGGTTCACCGACGGATTCGTGACCCGCGGCATCTCGGGCTGCGAGCTCGGCCTCTCGTACTTCCTGCCCCGGCTCGTCGGTGCGGCAGTCGCCTTCGACTGGATGTTGACCGGGCGACGGGTCAGCGCCGACGAAGCCGTCGCCGCGGGGTTCGCCGGACCAGCGGTCGATCCGGGTGAGACCCTCGCCATCGCCCTCGAGAAGGCGGACCAGATCGCCTCGCTCGCGCCCGCCGCGGTCTCGATGACCAAGGAGGTCATGTGGTCGAACCTGCACGCCGGCTCGCTCGACCAAGCGCTGGCGCTCGAGTCCCGCACGCAGGCACTCGTGCGTACCAGCCGGGACGCCGCCGAGGCCCGGGCCTCGTTCATCGACAAACGGGCGCCCGAATTCGCGATGCCGGTCGAGCCGAGGACGGTGCGCTGATGACCACGACGAACGAACTCCGCGCCGAGATCGATGCCTTCTTCGACCGCGTGCTTCCCGAGGTGCTCGACGGCCACGACGGGGGATCGGATGCCACCACCGTCGCTCGGGCGAAGGCGTGGCGGGCGGCGCTGTTCGACCACGGTCTCGCAGCGCTCGACTATCCCGTGGCCGTCGGCGGCCGAGGACTCGACGCCGAGCACCTCGAGGTCTGGCGGGAGGCCAGCCGCGGCCGGATGCCCCGGGAGGAGTCGGTGTTCGGCATCGGGGTCGGCATGGCCCTGCCCACCATCCGCGACCATGCGGCCGAACACCTGGCCGAACGCTTCATCCGTCCCGGGCTCCGAGGCGACGAGATCTGGTGTCAGATGTACTCCGAGCCCGGCGCCGGCTCCGATCTCGCGGGGCTCACCACCCGGGCCGATCGCGACGGTGACGAGTGGATCGTGTCGGGGCAGAAGGTCTGGACATCCGGCGCCCACCACGCCGATTTCGCCATTCTGCTCGCCCGGACCGACTGGGACGCCCCGAAGCACCGGGGCATCACGATGTTCATCCTGCCGATGGATCAGCCGGGTGTGGAGGTCCGACCGCTCGTGATGATGACCGGCGCCGCCGAGTTCAACGAGGTGTTCCTCGACGAGGCCCGGATCCCCGTCGACTGGGTCGTCGGGGAGGTCAACGGCGGCTGGGCCACCGCCGTTGCCTTGCTCGCCCACGAGCGTCAGCAGACCGGCGTCGACTCGATGAGCGGCACCGCGGACTCACGGAGCAAGGCCGGGCGGTCGCCGATCCCCGTGGCGCAGCTCCGCTGGCTGGCGGACCGGGCCGGCCGCACCGACGACCCGGTGATCCGGCAGGAGCTCGCCCGGCTCCACAGCGGCGAACAGATCGTCCGCTGGCTGGGTGCCCGAGGGGTCCATCCGTCGATCGGCAAGCTCTGGCGCACCCGGCAGGGCAGGGCTGCGGCCGACCTCGCCGCCGCGCTCGCCTTCCCCGGCGGGCCGGCCTGGGACGGGAGCCTGACCACCGAACGATCGGTCGACGACGACTACATCGCCTACCACGTGCTCAACTGCCGGGGTATGAGCCTGGGTGGCGGAACGGACGAGATCCAGCGGAACACGCTCGGTGAGCGAGCGCTCGGGTTGCCGAGAGAGCCCGGACCGGGGCGGGACACCCCCTTCAGCGAGCTGCCGCGGAACTGACCTCCGGGGTCAGGCCTCGTCGCCCTCGGGCTCCTCCGGCACGACCTGCTCGTGCCAGACGTAGGTCTTGATGTGCGGGCCTTCGATCCAGGCCTTGAACCAGTACTGGTCGATCCCGTTGGTCAGGTAGCCCTTGATCATGTCACCACTGCCGTACACCACGACGTGGTCGAAGCCGTCCATGACGCCGCTGACGCCGTAGCCGAGCATGTCGCCGTCGCGCTCGACCACGACGGTGCCGACCTCGGCGTTGAACTCGGCCCGGGTCTGGACCTCGACCTCGATCTGCTCGTGCCAGGCCCGGGTCACGATCGACGCGCCGTCCGCCCATGCCTTGAACCAGTACTGATCGACGCCGTTGGTGAAGTAGCCCTTCACCCACTCGGTGCTCTCGGCCTGCACGACGACGTGGTCGTAGCCCTCCATCTTCGACGCGACCGCGTAGTACAGGACATCGCCATCCCGTTCGACCACGACGGTGCCGACTTCGGCGTTGATCTCGGCCCGGGTCTGGAGTTCGACCTCGGGTTCGTCGGTCTTGTCGTCGTGCTGCTTCTCGTCGTCGGTCTTGTCGTCCTGCTTGTCCTTGTCCACCAGGGATTCGTGCCATGCGTGGGTCACGATGTCGTCGCCATCGATCCAGGCCTTGAACCAGTACTTGTCGGTGCCGTTCGTGACCCAGCCCTTCACGTAGTCGGCGCCGTTCGCCCAGGTGTGGTGCTCGAACCCGGCGTCCAGGCTCGTCACGGAGTAGTAGAGCTTCTTGCCGTCACGCTCCACGACGACCTGTGCGACCTCGGCGTCGATCTCGGCCCGGGTCTGGACGTCAGCCGGGTCCTCGATGTCGGACTCGTCGGTGTCCTTGCCGTCGT
>JAHDCV010000023.1:0-15685 GCA_020629695.1 Acidimicrobiales bacterium
CGTCTAGGGTGGTGGCAGGATGAAGCCGACCAAGTGGTCCGACCCGGACAAGAAGCTCTTTCCCCACCAGGTCGGATTCACGGGACCGCCGATGGACTTCGATGCGGCGCCCACGGACTTCCTGCGGATCTGTCCGCCGTCGGTCGGCGCCCACGGCCGACTGCTCCACGCCCCCGGCTATGCCCACGAGCTCTCGCAGCGGGTCGACAACTTCGGCCAGCTGGAGGAGGTCGTGCACTGCTTCTCCAATGCCGGGGCCGACGTCGTGGGCCAGGTCGGCACGAACTGGGTCCACGCCGGGGGTCGCGACGTGCACGACATCCGCCGCTACGTCGCCGAGGTGAGCGAGCGTTACGAGACCCCGCTGCACATGGCCGGGCTCACGCTCGTCGAGGCGTGTGAGGCGATGGGGTACGAGCGGATCGCCCTCAACTCGGTCTACTTCTGGCCCGATTGGCGGGACGGCGTGGTCCGCTTCCTGCGGAGCGCCGACATCGATGTCGTCTGGTACGGCAACTTCGTCGACCAGGGGCTCTACGACGACCAGCAGACGGTGAACGATCTCACCTGGATCTTCCCTGGCGAGCACGCCCTCGAGTCGACCCGTCGCACGCTCGAGGCATCCGGTGAGGTCGATGCCGTCCTCGTGAACGGCATGTCGAACTACCGGGATCCCGATGGGCTGCCGCAACGGTTCGTCGGTCTCGCTGCGGGAATCGAGTCCGAACTCGATGTGCCCGTGGTCTCGGCAGACATCTCCCTCTACTGGCGGATCTTCCGAACGCTCGGCATCGAACCAGTCGGCGATCACGGCTCCCTGCTCGCATCGCTGCAGTCGGGAGGTGACTGATGTTGCTCGCGCTGTGGGCCACCCCACGCTCGACCTCGACGGCCTTCGAGTGGATGATGCGCCAACGTGGCGATCTGGCCTGTCACCACGAACCGTGGAACGAGGCGTACTACTACGGCGTCGATCGGGTCAGCGATCGCGACGCCCACGTGGCGGCTCGGCTCGGCCACGACTTCGACACCGTCTGGCGCGATCTACTCGGCGCGGCGCGGACGGGTGGCGTCTTCGTGAAGGACTTCGCCTACTCGGTCGAACACACGCTCACCGACGATCGGCTGGCGGCGATGACCCACACGTTCCTGGTGCGGGATCCGAAGCGGGTGGTGCAGGGGCTCGGTAAGCACTGGCCGGACTGCACGTGGGACGAGGTGGGCTTCGAGTCGCTCCATCGCCTGTTTCATCGGATCGCCGATCGTGACGGCACGCCGCCCCCGGTCATGGCGTCGGAGCATCTGCTGGACGACCCGGCCGGCACGACCCGCGCCTACTGCGAAGCCGCAGGCATCCCGTTCATCGCCGAGGCGCTCGAATGGGATGCGGGGGAGCGGTCGGAGGTGAGTTGGTACAACGAGGGCTCCGGGGCCTGGCACGAAAACCTGCGGGCGAGCACCGGGATCCAGAAACCGACGACCTCGTATCCACCCCTCGAGGAGAACCCTCGGCTGATGGAGATGTACGAGCGCGCGCTGCCGCTCTATGCCGATCTCCGCGCCCACGCCTTCGAGCCGATCCGGCTCGACCACGCCTGAGGAGGCCCCGACATGCAGATCTCATTGCAGGGCAAGCGTGCCTTCGTCACCGCCGGTGGTGACGGCATGGGCCGCACGACCGCGATCACCATGGATGCCCTCGGTGCCGAGGTGTTCACCTGTGACATCGACCCGACCGGCCTCGACACGTTGCCGGACTCGATCACATCATGGGTCTGCGACGTGTCGGACTCGGCCGCACTCGACGCCGTGTTCGACGAGATCCTGCCCGGTGGGCTCGACATCATGGTCAACAACGCCGGCATCGGCGGCCCGACCAAGTTGGTCGAGGACGTGACGGATGCGGAGTGGTCGCAGACGCTCGCGGTGTGCCTCGACTCGCAGTTCTACTGCGTGCGTCGCGTGGCGCCGGTGTTCAAGTCCCAGGGCGGCGGTGTGATCATCAACATGGTCTCGGGTGCCGGGATCATGGGGTTCCCCGGGCGTTCGCCGTACGCCGCGGCGAAGTGGGCCTCGGCCGGGCTGACCGAGACCTGGGCCATGGAGCTCGGGCCGCACGGGGTCCGGGTCAACGGGATCGTGCCGGGCAACGTGAACGGGGATCGGATGGAACGGGTGATCGCCGGGCACGCGGCGCTCGACGGGATCGAACCCGACGAGGTCCGCCGTCTCTACGCGATCGGGACCTCGATGCAGTGCTACGTCGACCCGCAGGAGGTCAGCGATCTGATCGTGTTCCTCTGCAGCGACTACGGCCGGCACATCTCGGGACAGATGATCGCCGTCGACGGCAACACCGAGACGCTGTACCCCCGGAGCTGACGGCGCGCCGGGGTCCGGTCGCCGCCGGTCAGGCGGCGTGACCGAGGCGGTAGCCCGACGACGACGTCGAGCCGCCGAAGCTGTCGGGCTCGTGGTAGTTGCGGACGGCGGCTTCACCCTCGGCTGCGCCCACCGCGACGAGCAGAGGGAGGAAGTGATCCTCCCGGGGATGGGCGACCCGGGCAGCGGGTGCGCTGGTCCAGTCGAGCAGGCGTGATGACCGGGCCGCGCCGTCGTGGTCGACCATGGTGGCGGTGAGCCAGGCGTCGAACGCCCGGGACGGTTCGGCCGAGGCAGGACCCATCGCCGAGAGGTTGTGGTAGCTCGGCAGACCGCTTCCGACGATCAACACGCCCTCGTCCCGCAGCGGAGCGAGTGCTCGCCCGAGCTCCAGGTGCTGCGCCGGATCGAAGTCCTGACGGATCGACAACTGGACGACCGGCACGTCGGCGTCGGGGTACATGACGTGGGCCGGCACGAACGTGCCGTGGTCGAAGCCCCGTTCGCCGTCGGTGCCGGACTCGATCCCCGCGGCCTCGAGCAGTTCGACGACCCGAGCGGCGACGCCGGGCTCGCCGGGTGCCGCGTAGACGACGTCGTAGGTGTCCTCCGGGAATCCCCAGTAGTCGTACAGCATCCCGGGAGCGGCACCCGTCTGGACCGTGAAGACCGGTGCCTCCCAGTGGGCGGTCACCATCAGGACGGCTCGAGGGCGCTCGGAGAGCTCGGCCGGAATGCCGATGAGGGCGGCTTCGAGCTCGGTGTAGTCGATGGGATTGCGGCCCTTCATCCAGGGCCACGGTCCGCCGCCGTGGGCGATCGCGTAGGTGGGGAGCGAGGTGGTCATCGGTCGGGGACTCCGTGGGTCGAAGTGGGAACGTCTCGAGGGAGTTGATCGTCCGTGCGTCCGCGGACGTCAGCGGCCGGGCCGGACCGCCGGCATCCAGCGGGGTCCGGCGGTGGCGTCGATCCTGGCCACGAACGCCGGTTGGTGCGGCTCGACGAGCTCACAGAACCGTTGCGTCGCCGCCTCGCCAGCAGCCCGCCAGGCCGGCTCGGTGAGCTCGTCGGTACGACGTTCGAGGTCGAGCCGGAACGCTCGGCCCGCGTCGTTGATCGCCTGATCGGTCGCGAACCCCTTCGCTTCGAGGCGCTGCCACCCGGCGGCGATGGCGTCGTCGTCGTTGCCGCGGCTTCTCGCGATCCACTCCTCGCTGCCGTACTCCTCGGCGTCGACCATGACCGAGTGGAGCAGCCCGACCTCGACGGCGTCGAGATCGGCCGCCGCACAGAGCGCCCAGTGGTTGTCGCCGCGCAGCTCCCGCAGGCAGTTCACCGCTCGCCACAGATCGATCGCCGGGTCTCCCGTGCGGCCCTCGGCACGGAAGGCGGAGAACATCGGACGGGCACCGAAGTGCACCGATTCGACGCCACGCCAGAGGTCGTCGGCCAGTGGGGCGAGTTCGTCGAGCAGGCCGGGCGCGATCTCGGCCAGACCGTCGACGACCGCGGCATCGCGAGCGGCGGCGACACGGTCGGCCCCGCCGGCCTGGGCCAACATGCCGAGCACCATCTCGATGATCCGGGCGTCGATCGAGAACGTCATGGCGGAGGCGGCCGAGGCCGAGGGGTCGCCGAGCGGAGCGAGGCGCCAGCCGATGATCCAGCCAGCGCCGTTCGGCACGCCGAGCGCTTCGTACCGGGCGATCGCACCCGGGTCCCACATGAGCCAGCCGACGAGGTCGTGACCGCACCGGCCGGCTCGAGCGGTGAGGTCGGGCCAGGGGTCGTTCGTCGTGGTCATCGTGGGTCGATCCGGGGCATGGAGAGACGTTGACGCATCTCGATCGATTCGGCCAGTCGCGCCGGTTCTCGATCGGTTCGGTCAGGGCTACGGCTGGACGGGTCGATCAATTTCGGGATGGGAACAGGATCTCGCAGCCCGTGCCGGCGAGTGTGGCGTCGACCCGTTGCCGGTCGTGGTCGGTCAGTGCGGCGTAGGCCTCGCGCAGCCACTGCAGGCACTTGCCCTGGTACTTGAACGGGCCTTGTCGGTAGGTGCCCCCGGCGATCTCGCAGACCACTTCATCGGCTCCCGACATCAGGGCCTTGGCGTTGGCGATCATGAACGGGGCATAGGTCGAGCCGATCTCGTGCAGGAGTCCGGTGGTCGCCGCCGGGAGGTCGTCGAGCGTGCACCAGCCGGTGTCGCCCTCGATGGGGAGCCACGACAGATCGTCCATCCGCTCGACCCAGTTGATGACCTTCGGCGCCCGGTCGGCGGCGACGGCCATCGAGGTCGGATCCCATCGGACGAGTTGTGTGAGCTGGCCGAAGATGCCGAAGTCGCCGCGCCCCGGCCGGTCACCGAGGAGGAAGTCGCCGGTGGCGAAGCGTTGCGTGAACAGGTCGAGCAGCCGCTCGTAGGAGGCTTCGATGAGCGGCGAGTTCAGCGGTGTCGAACCCACGAGCTCGCGCCGGCCGATCTGGCGGGTCGTGATGAAGTTGTAGGCCTGCTGCGCCTGGTCGCTGTTCTGGTTGAGATCCCCCGAGACCGGCAGCAACTTGCCGGCCTTGTCGATGTCGGCCTCGTAGGCCCAGCGGTAGTGGTACATCGCCTTCGTGACCCACTCGTCGCCGTAGTCCTCGATGAGAGCGTCGATGAAGGCGAGCGCGGGATCGGTGGGCACGACGCTGCGGTCGTCGAACTCGGACTCGAGCCGCATGATCTGCGGGGAGGAGTCGACGATCACATCGCCGTAGGAGCCGTCGGCGTCGACGTACGCGATCACGGGGATGATCGGGACCGGCGGCGTCGGGAGATCGTCCCACTTCGAGGTGCGCAGCATCCAGCGGAACGGGATCCGTCGGTAGCGCAGCACCCCACGCATCTTGAGGGTGTAGGGCGAGCCGTACTGGCCGGCGAGGACGAGGGGGTGCTCGGTCATGCCCCACAGTATTCACGCGGCCGCGAGTTGTGCCAGTATGACCCGCAGAAGCGGGCGACCGCCGGGAGAGCCGCATGTCCGACATCACCGAAACGATCGAGATCGCCGCACCCGTCGCCGACGTGTGGGCGGTGCTCGCCGACTTCGAGTCCATCGCCCGGTGGGCTCCGAACGTCGCACACTCGTCGCTGACGACGGGGCGGTGTGACGGCGTCGGGGCCGGACGGCGCGTGCAGGTCGGGCGCAATGCCCTGATCGAGGTGGTCATCACCTGGGAACCCGAACAGACGCTGGCCTACCAGCTGAGCGGACTGCCGCCGATCGTCCGGTCCGTCGTGAACGAGTGGCGGTTGGAGCCGGCCGGCATGCACACCACGACGGTGTCGCTCACCAGCCGCATCGAAGCGGGATCGCGTCCGCCTCAGAAGGTCGCCGCTCGGGCCTTCGGTCGGGTGCTCGCTCGATCGTCTCGGACCCTCCTCGACGGACTTCGAGATCACGTGGAACGAGCCGCAGCAGCGGCATCCCGTCATGGAGCACCGTCATGAACCGACCCGTGGCCAACCAACCCGACGTGATCGTGTTGATGACCGACCAGGAGCGCGCCGCACCGCCCTACGAGTCGGATGACGTGGCGGCCTGGCGCCAGGCCGAGCTCGCCGGCGCCCGCTGGTTCACCGATCACGGCGTGAGTTTCGAGCGCCACCACACCGGGTCGCTGGCGTGTGTGCCGAGTCGGCCGACGATGTTCACGGGCCAGTATCCCGACGTCCACGGCGTGAGCCAGACCAACGGCCTCGGGAAGATGGAGGACGACAGCCGGATGCGATGGCTGCGCCCCGGCGAGGTGCCGACACTCGGGCACTGGTTCCGTGCCGGCGGCTACGACACCCACTACATCGGCAAGTGGCACATGAGCCACGCCGACCTCGTCGATCCGGCGTCGGGCGGGATGCTGGCCACACACGACGATGCCGGCGAGCTCGATCCGACGGCCGTGCAGGCCTATGTCGATGCCGACGTCCTCGACCCCCACGGCTTCTCCGGATGGATCGGCCCGGACCCCCACGGCCCCGGCGCGGCCCGATCGGGTGCGGTGTGCGATCCGGTCTACGCCGATCGAGCCGTGGCCTGGTTGGAGGATCGTTATGCCCGTCGTGCCGCTGGCGACCCCGAGGCGCAGCGGCCGTTCCTGTTGGTCGTCGCCTTCGTGAATCCGCACGACATCGTGTTCGCGCCCATGTGGCTCGGTCGGATCGGTCCCGACCATCCGTTCGTGGATGACGATCGCATGCCGCCCGACGTGCCCGGCTCCCCGACCGACGACGAGGACCTGGTCGACAAGCCGGCGGCACAGATTGCCTACCGGGCGTCGTATCCGTCGACCTACGGGCCGGCGCCGATGATCGAGCGGGCCTACCGGGATCACGCACAGACGTATCGGAACCTCTATCACCGGCTCCATCTGTCGGTGGACGAACCGCTCGATCGGGTCCGGCGGGCCGTGACCGACGGCGGTTCGGCCGACGCCGTGCTCGTGCGAACCTCCGACCACGGCGACCTGCTCGGTGCCCACGGTGGCTTGCACCAGAAGTGGTTCAACCTCTACGACGAGGCGACTCGGGTGCCGTTCGTCGTCGCCCGGGTGGGGGAGCAGGCGACCGACGCCCGGGTGATCACCGATGCGCCGACGTCGCACGTCGATCTCGTGCCGACCCTGCTCGGTGCCGCCGGGATCGACGAGGCGATGGCGGCCGACGCACTCCGCGCCGACTTCACCGAACTCCACCCGCTCCCCGGCCGGAATCTCATGCCGGTCGTTGATGGTGCGCCGCCGGATCGGACCCGGGCGGTCTATTCGCTCACCCGGGACAACATGCCCGAGGGGGACTCCGGGGCCAGCGGTCTGGCTCGACGGTTGGGTCGCATCGAGTCCCAGCCGCCACCCCTGCGGATCCAGGTGCCGGCCCACGTCGCCGCCAACTTCGAGAGCCTGGTCGTCCGGGTGGCGGACGCCGAGGCCGCGGGCGGGGGCGGTCACCTCTGGAAGATCGTCCGGAGCTTCGACGATCCCGACACCTGGACCGAACCGGGCGTGCGTCACCTGTCGAGCTCCGGCCCGACCGGCGACACGTATCGGACCGACCCGCTGCCCGATCAGTGGGAGCTCTACGACCTCGATGCCGACCCGGTCGAAGCGGTGAACCGATGGCGTGACGAGACCGCCGCCGGCGTGTTCCACCACCTCCGCACACGTCTCGCCGCTGAACGGAGCAACCTCGTGCCCGAACGCAACACCCCCTGGCCCTACGCCTCCCGGCGGCCCGCCGGTGGTCCGCCGAGCAAGCAGCCACCGCCGCCGGCCCGGGTCATCCGGAAGCTGCTGCAGCGTGTGGGGATGCATCCCGAGGACACCGAACCCGTCTTCGCCGAGGGGGCCGACATCGATCTGCGGGGGCGGCGGGCGCTGGTGATCGCCACCAACCACGGCGTGCTCGAGGTCGGCAAGCCCACCGGTGTGTATTCGAGTGAGCTCACGGTGCCCTACTACGCGTTCCTCGACGCCGGCATGACCGTCGACCTGGCCAGCCCGCGTGGTGGGGTCATTCCCGTCGACCCGGTGTCGTTGCGGCCGCCGGTCCGCACCGACGCCTGTGATCGGATGTTGGCCGACGACGAGCTGCGGGCGCGGCTCGGTGACTCCGCCGCGGTCGGCGAGCTCGACATCGCGGACTACGACATCGTGTACCTCGCCGGCGGTTGGGGAGCGGCCTTCGACCTGGGATTCTCCGAGGAGCTCGGACGGCAGGTGACGCGGGCCAACGAGCTCGACGCCGTGATCGGTGGGGTCTGTCACGGCCCCCTCGGATTGATCCGGGCGACGGCACCTGACGGCGCGCCACTGGTGCAGGGCCGTCGTGTGACCGGCGTGACCGACAAGCAGGTGAAGGAGCTCGGCATCACCCACACACCGCACCATCCCGAGACCGAGCTCCGTCGGGTCGGCGCGGCGTTCGAGAGCGCCACCCGCTTCCGGGATCCGTTGGCCAACCACTGGGTGGTCGACGGCAACCTCGTCACCGGGCAGAACCAGAACGCGGCTCCGATGGTCGCCCGGGAGATGTTGCGGCTCGTCGCTGCTCGTCTCCCCGCCGAAATCTGAGCGTGTCGATGTCAGACCATTCGATGCCGGAGAGCTGATGTGGACCCGGGTAACTTGGTCGCCTTGAGCGCGGCGACGGACATCGTGGACTCCTCCGACGGGGCGGAACCCGTCGACGGTCGCGTCGCCCGCCGGCAGCGCAACATCAACGCGGTCCTCGACGTCGTGCTCGAGATGTTCAGCGAGGACGCGATGTTCCCGTCGATGGAACAGGTCGCCCGCCGGTCGGGACTGTCGCTCCGGTCGCTGTATCGCTACTTCGCCGACCCCGGGGAGCTCTCCGAGGCGGCGATCGCCCGGAACGCCGAGGTGGCGGCGGAGATCATCGTGATCCGCGGGTTGGGTGACGGTGCGTTCGCCGACCGGCTGGCACGCTTCGTGGACACCCGGCTCGAGTTGCACGAACGGTTCGGGCCCGTCTTCCGGGCTGCGCAGGCGAACGCCGTCCACCATGTGCGGATCCAGCAGCAGCAGGCCGAGAGCCAGGCCAACCTCCGCCGCCAGTTCGAGCTGGAGTTCGCGCCGGAGCTCCGGGCGAAGAAGGGTGCGGCTCGCGAGGCGGCGGTTGCGTCGGGCGACCTGCTCACCCAGCTCCAGTCGATCGACTTCCTCCGTCGTTCCCGCCAGCTCTCGGCCGCCGACACCCGCCGGGTGTTGGTCGACAGCCTCACCGCACTGCTCGGCTGAGACCGATGCGGGACCTCGCACGCGGCATGCGGGCGTTCTGGCAGGACCCGTCGGGTCGGAGTCTGCTGGGTCTGACCCTCACGCTCATCGGTGTGGCGACGGTGTTCTACCGTCGGATCGAGGAGCTCACCTGGCTCGACAGCCTCTACGTCTCGGTGATCACGATCAGCACCGTCGGGTACGGCGACATCTCGCCCGCGACCCGCGCGGGGAAGGTCTTCACGATGGGTTACGTCGTGATCGGCATCGGCGTGTTCGTCGCGTTCGTCTCGCTGATCGCCCATCACGTGATCGCCGCGAAGGGCATCGACGAGGGCTGAGCCGAGGCCGTGGTCGTTGTTGCGGAGATCGCCTCCCACGACGCAATGCTCCGACGTCGTGGCCCCGGCGCATTGCCGTTCCGTCACACCGACCAAAGGGAGTCCGACATGACGCTGCTCGACCAACTGAACTGGCGCTACGCCACCAAGAAGATGGACCCGTCCAAGGCCGTGCCGGCCGAGAAGGTCGACGCCATCATCGACGCGACGCTGCTCGCCCCGACCTCGAGCGGTACGCAGCCGTTCGAGCTGATCGTCGTCACGAATCCCGAGGTCCGTGCCGAGCTGCAGGTCGCGGCGTCGAACCAGGCGCAGCTGACCGACGGTTCGCACCTGCTCGTGTTCGCGGCGTGGGACGACTACACCGATGAACGCATCGACGCCGTCGCACAGCTCAATGTCGAGGTTCGGGGCGAGAACCCGATGATCGACGCCTACTACGGCAACCTCAAGGCGATGTACGTGCCCCGCGACGCCGAGGTGAACTACGCCCACGCCGCCCGCCAGGCCTACATCGCCCTCGGCGTCGCCATGGTCGCGGCGGCCGAGCAGGAGGTCGACGCGACGCCGATGGAAGGCTTCGATCCGGATGAGGTCGACCGCATCCTCGGGCTGCGCGAGCGCGGGCTTCGGTCCGTCGTGCTGTTGCCCCTCGGCTATCGCGACCCGTCGGGTGACTGGCTCCTGCCGATGCCGAAGGTCCGCAAGTCCCGCGACGCCATGGTGACCGTCGTCGACTGAGGCGGACAGGACGCATCGCCCCGATTGCGTCGACCCCCATCTAGTGCCAGAGTGACTGGCACCAGATGGGGCCGACGCCTCGAGGAGTGGCATGCCGAGCTATGGAACCGTCGATCACGACTACGGCCTGAGGTTGGCCACGACCGACCCCGCCGATGACGGCCCGGTCTGGATGATCAATCTCATGAAGTACAAGGCCAAGGCCGAGTACGCCGACGGCCGGGAAACAGAGCGGACCGGCCGGGAGGCCGACGACGAGTACACCCCGCTCGGGCCACTCGCCGCCGTCGGCGCCGAGTTGGTGTTCGCCTCCGACGTCGAGGACCAGTTCCTCGGTGAGTCGCCCGAGTGGGATCGGGTGGCCATCGTGAAGTACCCGACCCGGCGCTCGTTCATCGAGATGCAGCAGCGGCAGGACTTCCAGGACGCCCACGTGCACAAGGAAGCGGGCATGGCCGAGACGATCGTGATCGGCGCCCAGCCCCTCATGGGCCCGCTCGAACCGCTCCGGCCGTGGAGTGAAGTCCCACATCCTCCGAGCGATGACGACGGGCCCTACACCGTGATCCACGTGATCCGCTTCCACGACGAGACCGGCGGCGCAGCCACCCCGGAGGGGATGGAGAGCTACCAGTCGGGAGCACGGACCACGGCGACCGCCAACGGTGTTCGGGTGGATGGATGGTTCGGCGCGGAAGGCACGATCATCGGCGACGGGCGGACCTGGCATCAGGTGCGCTTCAACACCTTCCCGAGCCGGGCTGCGTTCATGGAGGTCGTGATGGACCCCGCTCGGCTCGAGGCGCAGAAGGCGCACCGCGAAACCGCGATCGCCGACACCTACACCCTCGGTGTGCGGGCCTTCATCAACGAACTGGCCGAGTCCGTCGGCGAGCGGGTCACTTCGTGAGCGCGCTCGCCCGACCGAGCCGAAGCGCTGAACAGGCCCTGGTGGGTCAGCCCCGCGGGACCTCGATCCAGGGGCGGTCCTTGTCGACCCGCGGTTCACCGGGGAGGCCGAGCACCTGCTCGCCGAGGATGTTCTTCATGACCTCGGTGGTGCCGCCCTCGATGGTGTTGGCCCGGGCCCGGAGGAAGGCGTAGCCGGGGCCGTCGCCGATCATGTCGCTCGAGTCGGGGCGGCGGAATGTGTAGTCGTAGCCGATCAGGCCGGCCGGGCCCTGGAGATCGATGGCGGTCTCCCAGAGGTCCTGGTTGAGGATGGCCATGACGGCCTTGCCCACCGAACCCTCCGGCCCGGGATTGCCGGACTTGGCCAGCTCGCCGGCCCGCATGTTGGTGAGGCGGAGGATCTCTGCCCGGATCCAGAGCTGCATCACCTCGTCTCGCATCGATTCGCCGTGGCGGTCGGCGTTGGCCCGATAGAGCTCGACCAGGTTCCCGATGGCGCCGCCACCTCGCTTCGGTCGGCTGCCACCACCACCCGAGCCACCGATGGCGGCCCGCTCGTTCATGAGGGTCGTCAGCGATGCCCGCCAGCCTTCACCCTCGGCCCCGACGCGGTGCGCGTCGGGCACGCGGACGTCCGTCATGTAGACCTCGTTGAACTCGGCCTCGCCGGTGATCTGGCGAAGTGGACGCACGTCGACGCCCTCGGCCTTCATGTCGAGGGCGAAGTAGGTCATGCCCTTGTGCTTGGGAGCGTTCGGATCGGTCCGGGTGACGAGCATCCCGAAGTCGGCGATGTGGGCGAGGGTGTTCCAGACCTTCTGGCCGTTGACGATCCACTCGTCGCCGTCGCGGATCGCCTTGGTGCCCAGGCCGGCGAAGTCGGAGCCGGCGCCGGGCTCGGAGAACAGCTGGCACCACTTCTCCTCGCCGGTCCACATCGGGCGGAGGAACCGGTCCTTCACGGCGTCGTCGCCGTGGGTGACGATCGTCGGTCCGGCCAGGGCGAGGAAGAACATGGAGGGGTCGGTCGGAGGGGCGCCCGCCTGGGCGAGTCGCTTGTTGACGACCCGCTGCAACTGCGGCGCCACACCGAGCCCCCCGTTGCCCTTCGGGAACTGCACCCAGGCCAGGCCGGCGTCGAACTGGTGGCCCCGGAACTCCTCATAGCTCTCGGCGGTCGGGTCGTGGTCGGCGAGGAGGGTGTCGAGGGCGGCCTCGACGGACTGGAGTTGGGCGTCGCTCATGTGCAGGAGTATGTCAGCGGACTAGTGCCAGTGAAAATGGCAGCAGTTGTCCTGTCGGATTAGGGTCGGCTGCCGGAGCCGACGTCCGGCTCGTCGACGCCGAGACCAGCGAGGCATCCGTGGACATCATCCTGACCGGGACCGGTTCCCCCATTCCCGATCCGAATCGGGCGGGTCCGTCCACGCTCGTGAAGGCCGGCGACACCCACATCCTCGTCGATGCCGGCCGAGGCGTCGTCATGCGGATGGCAGGTGCGGGCTCGATGCCGATGTTCCTGTCGGGCGTCTTGATCACCCACCTCCACTCCGACCACGTCTGCGCCCTGAACGACGTGATCACGACCCACTGGGTGCTGACCCAGGGCAACGTCCCGCTGCGGATCTACGGTCCGGTGGGTATCGCCGAGTTCGTCGAGCGACAGCTCCACGCACTCGAACCCGACATCGGCTACCGCATCGCCCATCACGAGCCGTTGACCGCGGGCCCGAATGTCGAGGTCACCGAGCTCGAGCCGGGCGAGGGCTTCGAGATCAACGACATCTCGATCACCACGGCGGCAACCGAACACTCGCCCGTGAAGCCGACGATCGGGTTCCGCCTCGAACACGACGGCGCGACGGTTGCACTGGTCGGCGACACGATCCCGTGTGCCGGCGTCGACGAGCTGGCGGCCGGCGTCGATGCCTACGTGCAGACGGTCATCCGTCGGGACATCGTCGAGATGATCCCCAACGAGATGCTCCAGGACATCCTCGACTACCACTCCGGGGTGATCGAGGCCGCGCAGACCGCGGCCAGGGTCGGCGCCAAGCGGCTCGTCCTCACCCACCTCGTCCCGGCGCCCCAACCCGAGCAGTACCCCGAGTGGATCGCCCGGGCGGCCGAACACTTCGACGGCGAGATCGTCATCGGCGACGACCTCACGACCGTCTCGGTGTAGCCCTCTCCCATCCCGACACCCTCATCCCGTTCCGCCCCGACAGGAGCCCGACATGACCGACGCGACCACCTTCCAGGGGACGATCGGGCGCACACTCGCCGACTCGACGCCTCACTTCGCCGAGCCGCCTCATCCCGGTGACGACGCTCCCAACGTGATCATCGTGCTCATGGACGACACCGGGTTCGCCCAGTTCGGCTGCTTCGGGTCGGACATCGACACCCCGAACGTCGACGCGTTGGCCGCCGGCGGTGTGCAGTTCACGAACTTCCACGTGACCCCACTGTGTTCTCCGACCCGCGCCGCGTTGTTGACGGGCCGGTCGCAGCACGCCGTCGGCATGCGTGGCGTGTCGAACTGGCGGACGGGGTTCCCCCATCAGCTCGGACACATCTCGAACTCGGCGTCGACGATCGCCGAGGTGCTGAAGGGGGAGGGTTACACGACGTTCTGCACCGGCAAATGGCATCTCGCGCCGACCCAGGACACCTCCGCCGCCGGGCCGTACGACCAGTGGCCGCTCGGCCGGGGCTTCGACCGGTTCTACGGGTTCCTCGAGGGCGAGACCGACCAGTTCCACCCCGAACTCGTGCGTGACAACTCCCACGTGGATCCACCGGCGTCGCCGGAGGAGGGGTATCACCTCTCCGAGGACTTGGTCGACCAGCTGTTGCTGATGATCCACGACGCGAAGGGGGTGCGGCCCGACCGTCCCTTCTTCGCCTATCTGCCGTTCGGTGCGACCCACGCGCCGCACCAGGCTCCGGCGTCCTACATGGAGAAGTACCGAGGGCGGTACGACGAGGGCTGGGATGTGATCCGGCAGCGCTGGTACGAGCGCCAGATCGAGCTCGGCGTGATCGCACCCGACACCGAACTCGCGCCCCGGAATCCGGGCGTGTCGGCTTGGGACGACATGCCCGAGACGCACCGGCAGCTCGCCTGTCGCCTCCAGGAGGCCTTCGCGGCGTTCCTCGACCACACCGACGACCAGATCGGGCGCCTCGTGGACGGCCTTCGCGAACTCGGTGAGCTCGACAACACGATCCTCGTGGTGATGGCCGACAACGGCGCCTCCCAGGAAGGCGGTCCGTTCGGGGTCATGCACGAGATGAAGTTCTTCAACGGGATCCTCGAGATGCCCGACGACGCCGTGCAGCGCATCGACGACATCGGCGGCCCGAACAGCCACACCAACTATCCGTGGGGCTGGGCCCAGGCGGGTAACTCGCCGTTCCGTTGGTACAAGCAGAACACCCACGAAGGTGGGGTGCACGTGCCGATGATCATGCACTGGCCGGCGGGCTTGGCCGAGCAGGCCGGCATGAAGCGCGATCAGTTCGTGAGCGTGTCCGACATCGTGCCGACGATCTACGAGCTGCTCGAGATCGAGCCGCCCGAGGTGTTCCGCGGCATCCCACAGATGCCGGTGACAGGGCATTCGTTCGCCTCGGTGCTGGCGGATGCCGACGCGCCGGCGACCAACACCTGCCAGTACTTCGAGAACGCCGGCAGCCGGGCGATCATCGCCGAGATCGACGGGGCCTGGTGGAAGGCGGTGACGAAGCACGTCCAGGGCGAGGACTTCGACACCGAACCGTGGGAGCTCTACCGACTCGACCTCGACCCGTCCGAACTGCACGATCTCGCTGCGGCCGAACCCGACCAGCTCCGGGTGATGCAGGACCTGTGGTGGTCCGAGGCGGAGCGCCACGGTGTGCTGCCGCTCGACGATCGCATGCTCGAGTTGTTCGCGGCGGTCCCGAGCGACCACTCGCCCCACCGGAACGACCGGCGGTACTCGTATCGGCCGCCGATGACGCCGATTCCGTCGCAGCCGTCGGCCTCGGTCGGTGGTTTCGCCTTCGACCTCACCGCCAGGATCACCCGGGCGGCGGGCGAGGAGGGTGTGCTCTGGGCGACCGGCAATCAGAACTCCGGTTGTTCGGTGTTCGTCCAGGACGACCGACTCGTCGTCGACTACAACGCGTTCAACGAACACACCGTCGTCGAGTCCTCGGTCGAGGTGCCGGTCGGCGAGAGCGAGTTGCACGTCAGGCTCGAGCGTGATGGTCGGAGCACGGGCTGGGCGGAGGTGTCGGTGAATGGCGAACCCTGTGGTCGCGTCGACATCCCCTTCTACATGCGCATGGTCTCCTCGGTCGGTTCGAGCATCGGTGAGGATCACGGCTCGCCCGTGTCGGACCGGTACGAGGCGCCGTTCGCCTTCGCCGGCACATTGCACGGTGTCGACATCGTGATGCCGCGTCGGCCGAGCAAGGAGGACGTCGCGGCCACCGCGACCAGCGAGATGTCCCGGCAGTAGCACCGAGGGATCTCGGCAACA
>JAHDCV010000023.1:15785-21093 GCA_020629695.1 Acidimicrobiales bacterium
GGCGTCGGCGTCAGCCGGTGCGGGCGAGCTGCGCACGTAGTGCCATCACCACCGTCATCACGTGGTCGTCGCGCGTGTGGTGCGCGGCCTGCCAGCTGATCGGCAAGCCGTCGCCGCAGCGGATCGCGGCGAGGCGCCCGGAGGCAACGACATCCCGGGTGGCCCAACCGCTGAGGATCGAGACCCCGACCCCGGCGGCCACCAGCTCGATGATGGCGCTGGTCTGCGGGATCACGCGGATGACGAGTGGCGCCTGCCCACTCGGGCGCATGAACCGGTCGTACTCGAAACCCGGACTCGGTTGGGCGTTGTAGGTGAGATAGGTCTCGGCCGTGAGGTCCGATGCGGTCACGGTGTCGAGATCGGCCAGCGGGTGACCCGGTGAACAGACGAGCACGAGTTCATCGTCGAACAGCGGTGTGAGATGTGCGACTCCGGACGGTTGGCCGGGAGCGATCACGACGTCGACGTCGCGGGCTGCGAGTGCGGAACCGGGGTGGTCGTCCACGATCGCGAGGTCGAGCTCGATCTCGGGGTGGTCGGCTCGGAGCCGCTCGCGGAACCCGGGGAACCAGCCGTAAGCGTCATAGCTGGCGACTCCCAGACGCACCGTCGACTCGATCGCCGCATCGGTGCCGGTGATCGACTGTTCGACCCTGCGGAGCTCCGACATGGCTCGGATGGCTGCCTGCGAGACGGCGAGGCCGTGCGAGGTCGGTGTGAGTCGACGATCGGTGCCACGGGAGAACAGGGTCACGCCGAGCCGACGCTCGGCTTCGCCGAGTCGGTGGCTCATGGCGGACTGGGTGATCGAGAGTTGGCGAGCGGCTTCGGTCATCGTGCCGAACTCGATCACCGCTGCGACCGTCTCGTAGTGGCGGATCTCGAGGCGGAGTGGGGTGAACATCGCTGCATCTTGTCATGAGCAGCATTCATGGCAATGGCTGATCAACATCTGTTGGACTGATCGGGAGGGATGGGGTTGAGTCCGATCAGGAACGACGAGGTGCCCACGGGCACGAAGGAGTGATCGGTGACCACGATCCGCTTGGCCGACCCCGAACGCGACACGTTGGACGATGTCATCGCGCCCCCGTGGAGGACGCAGCATGCGGGTGGACTCGCCCCGGCCTCGCAGCTCCGCCGGCGACTCGATCGGGATGGGCTCGCGACGGCCGCGGGGTTCCTGACCGCGCCGGCGCTGCGAGGACTCGACGCCGAGCTCGGTGCGATGTTGCCCTACGCCGGTGTCCGCAGCGACGAACGCTCGGTCTACGGACGCACCGAGCCGGGGCTGGACGACCCGGGCCTCCGGTCGACGTGGCGAGCCGGGCATCTGACCCGGGACATGTTCCCACCCCAGTCGATCGCCCATCGGCTGTACGTGTCGTCAGAGGTCAAGCGGTTCGTCGCCGATGCGGTCGGCGTGGGGCAGGTCTTCGAGTACGCCGACCCTCTCGCCGGGCTCGTCTGCACCGTCCTGCCACCGGGCGGCTGCTACGGCTGGCACTACGACACCAACGAGTTCGTCGTCACGATCGTGGTGCGAGAAGCGGAAGCGGGTGGCGCGTTCGAGTTCGTGCCCGGCCTCCGCCGTCCCGGGGACGAGGGCGTCGACGCGGCTCGGCGGGTGATCAGCGGAGCGGATCGGTCGTCGGTGCAGCGGGTCCGGAGTGCGCCGGGGGATCTCCAGCTGTTCCGCGGTCGGTATGCCCTGCACCGGGTGAGTCCGGTCGCCGGACGTCGGCACCGGTTGACGTTGGTCCTGTCCTACTCCGACCGACCCGGCGTGATCGGTCCGGTCGAGCGGACCCGCCGGGTCTATGGACGGGTCACCGAAGCCCACCTGCTCGCCGCTGGCAGGGCGTCGGCCGACGGGCTGGTGCTGTGACCTCGGCGGAGCCGGCGCCGTTGATGGTGGACGAACCCCTCGATCCGCCGGACCTCGTCGAACAGCGCCGACAGCGGCTCGACGAGCTTCTCGACCGGTTCGGGGTGGGGGCGTTCCTGACCGCCGATCCGTTCGCGATCCGCTATGCCACCGGAAGCCGCAACATGACCGTGCACGGCATGACCGGGCCGGACCGGTTCGCCTTGGTGGTGCCCGGCGGTTCGAGTGTCCTGTGGGAGTTCGCGGGGTGCGAGCACCTGTCATCCCACCTGCCGGGCGTGGATGAACTCCGATCGGCGCCCGCCGTGTCGGCGAAGAAGTCGATGATGTTCCGGGACGAGATCGATCGATTCGCGGCGGAGATCCATGACCTCGTGACGACGCGCGCCCACCCCGGCCGTCCGCTCGCGATCGATCGGATCGACAGTGGCGTGGTCGACGCGGTCAGGCTCAGGGGAATCGACATCGTCGACGGGACCCGACCGCTCCAGCTCGCGATGGCGGTCAAGCAGCCGTCGGAGGTCGTCGCGATGCGCTCGGCGATGCGGGCCACGATCTCGGCGACCGAGTCGATGCGGGCGGCGATCGCGCCGGGTCGCACCGAGCAGGAGGTGTGGGCGGAGTTCCACCGAGCGCTCATCGCCGCGGGTGGGGAGTTCGTCGTGACCCGGCTCCTCCAGGCCGGCGCTCGGACCTTCCCGTACTTCCGCGAGGCGTCCTCCCATCGCATGGATGACGGCGACCTCGTGTGTTTCGACACCGATGCGGTCGGCTCCCACGGCTATTCGGTCGACTTCTCCCGGACCTATCTGTGTGGTTCGAGTGAGCCGACGCCACGACAGCTCGAGCTGCACGCCCTCGCCAGGGCACAACTCGACCACAACGCGGGGAATCTCGCCGTGGGGGTCACGTTCGAGGACTTCGCCCGAGCCGCGTTCGACGTGCCCGAACCCTTCCGACGGTTCGGCTACTACCAGCTGGCGCATGGCCTCGGCCTGGCAGGCGGGCACCCGAACGTGCCGCGGATCGGGGAGGGCCCGTACCCGCTCCCGGGCGTCATGGAAGCGGGCATGGTGCTGTGCGTCGAGAGCTACGTCGGCGATCCCGAGAGCCACCAGGGTGTGAAGGTCGAGGATCAGTACCTCCTGCACGCCGACCACGTCGAGTGCATGTCGACCGCCGCCTTCGACGAGCGCCTGTCGGTCTGACGGGTCGAATCGTCGGAGCGCTCAGTCCGATCGGGTCCCGATCGTCCGGATCCCGACGGAGAGCTCGACCACCAGCTCTCTGAGCTGCTCCAGGAGGTCGAGGTGGTCGTTCCACGCGGTGGCGGGGACACCGGCGATCCAGCGAGCCAGCTCGAGCGCGCCCGTCGCCAGCAGGACGAGTGCACCATCGTCTTCGGACAGATCGGATGGTGTGTGGTCCCGTACCTCCCGGTCGAGCGCATAGCCCGCCTCCTTCGTCGTCCTGATCATCACGGCGATGCGGTCGGCGAGCCGGCCGAACTCAGCATCGGCCCGTGCGATCCCGGCGGTGTCGTCGGGGTCGAACGAGGTGAGGCGGTCGTGGCCGCGTCGGGCCAGACCCTGGAGCATCGCCGTGATCTGTGCCGGATTCAGGCGGTCCGACCGGAGCCCGGTGGCGTGATCGGAGGCCGTCGACGAGGGCGTCATCGGGAGCCCCGTGTCGCGGGAACGGCGGCGTCGGTTCCGTAGGTGTCCCGCAGGCCGGTCGCCGCCCGGTCCCCGATTCGCTCGAAGGCGAAGCCCAGAAGCGGATCAAGGAGCGATCCGAGCAGAGCGAGCGGGCCGCCGAGACCGAGTTCGGCGCGGTACACGATCGTGGAGCCCGCACCGTTGGGTTCGATGGTGATGATGTCGTCGGAGGTGAGCAGGCCATCGGCGACGAACCGGATGACCTTCACCGGGGCTTCGAGGTCGGCTTCGGCGGTCGAGTAGCGAAGGGTCAGGCCGCTCGCGCGGACGTCGTAGACGGTGCCGACGCCGGGCCCGGCGCCTTCGACGAGCTCGACTCGCTCGAGGCCCGGGTCCCATCGGGTGAACGTGCGCATGTCCACGAAGTCGTGGGCGAGGACATCGGGCTCGATCGGAGATGACAGTGAGGTCTCATAGGTCGCCATGGCGTCGATCTACCCCGCCGGCGACCGCGGGAAACCGTTGCCCGACCAGATGGCGCGTGGGCCGTCGGTCGCGAGAGGCTGTGCTGATGCCCGACCCGTCACAACTGCCACTCGCCGGAGTCCGGATCGTCGACCTGACGACGGTGATCATGGGCCCCATGTCCACCCGAGTGCTCGGCGATCTCGGTGCGGACGTGATCCGGGTGGAGACCCACACACCGGAGTTGATGCGGAACTTCGTGCCGAGCAGGTCACCGGGGATGAGCGGCGTCGCGCTCAACCTGCATCGCAACAAGCGATCGGTCGCTCTCGATCTGAAGACCGACGAGGGCCGGCGTGCGTTGCACGACATCATCGGGTCGGCGAACGCATTGGTGTCGAACATCCGGCCAGCAGCACTCGAGCGGCTCGGGCTCGGCACGGCCGCACTGCGGGAGCGATACCCGTCGCTGGTGATCTGCAACGCCGTCGGCTTCGGCAGCGACGGCCCCTATGCCGGTCGTGCCGCCTATGACGACGTGATCCAGTCGGTGTCGGGGCTCGCCTCGATGGCGGCGTGGACCCGAGGCGAGCCGGCATTCGTGCCGTCGACGATCGCCGACAAAGTGGTCGCGCTCCACATCACCTACGCCGTGCTGGGGGCGCTCTACCGGCAGCTCGCGACGGGTGACGGCGACGCGATCGAGGTGCCGATGGCCGAAGCCATGGCGTCGTTCAACCTCGTCGAGCATCTGAGCGGCCACACCTTCGAGCCCAAGGAGGAGCCGTTCAGCTATCTCCGGATCCGCACGCCCAATCGGAAACCCCGCCGGAGTGCCGATGGTTGGATCTGTCTCCTGCCGTATTCGGACCAGAACTATCGGGATCTGTTCACCCTCGTCGAGCGCCCGGATCTGCTCGACGATCCCCGCTTCGCCACCGCCAACGACCGGGTCGCCAATGCCGACGACCTGTACGGGATCCTCGACACGATCACCGAGCGGCTCACGACCGACGAGTGGATGGCCTTCTGCGGTGAGCACTCGATCCCGTGTATGCCCGTCGCCGATCTCGAGCACCTCGACGACGACGAACACTTCGCCGCGGTCGGCCTGCTCGAACTCGACGAACACCCGACCGAGGGCGCCTACCGCCGGGTGGCCGACCCGATCCGCTACGAGGCGAGCGACGGGGCGGGCCACCGACACCACGCTCCGCGGATCGGGCAGCACACCGCCGAGATCATGGCCGAGCTCGGTTGGTCTGACGATGCCATCGCCGGGCTGACGCCCGGG
>JAHDCV010000023.1:21193-55648 GCA_020629695.1 Acidimicrobiales bacterium
GTGAGAGAGCGTTCGGTCACGACGTCAGCCCAGTTCCGAGCCGACGATGGATGCGAAACTCACGCACTCACCGGGGCCGCCACCGAGGTTGTGGGTCATGGCGAGCTTCTTCCCCTCGTCGAGTGATCGGATGCGGCGTTCCTCCGGTGCTTCGCCGCGGAGCTGCAACCAGCATTCGAACAGCATGCGCAGGCCGGACGCACCGATCGGATGGCCGAAGCTCTTGAGCCCACCATCCGGATTCACCGGGAGTTCTCCGTCGAGGTCGAACGTACCGTCGAGCACCTCCTGCCAGGCCGTGCCGCGATCGGCGAAGCCGAGATCCTCCATCAGCACGAGCTCGGTCGGCGTGAAGCAGTCATGCACTTCCGCCATGGCGATCTCGGCTCGTGGGTCGGTCACGCCTGCCTGGGCATAGGCGTCCTCGGCGCAACGCGAGACCTCGTGGAACGTCGTGTAGTCGTAGTCCGGATCGAGCGGCCCCGCACCCGGTCCGGAGGTGAAGGCGAGCGCCTTGATGTAGATCGGGTTGTCGGTGTACTTGTGGGCGTCCTCGGCCCGGCACAGGATCGCCGCGGCGGATCCGTCGCTCACACCGGAGCAGTCGAACACGCCGAGCTGGCCGGCGATGAGAGGAGCGCTGGCGATCTTCTCCTTGCTCACCTCGCTCTGGAACTGCGCCCGGGAGTTGCGTGCGCCGTTGTAGTGGTTCTTCCAGGCGATGCGGGTGAGCACCTCCTTCATCCGGTCCTCCTCGACGCCGTACTTGTTCGCGTAGGCGGGGGCGAGCAGGGAGAACGAGGCCGGTGCGGTGATGTTGGCCCTCGTGCCGTCATCGGGGAGCGGAGCACCGACGAGGCCCGACATGCCATTGTCCTTGAGCTTCTCGACGCCGATCGCCATGACGAGGTCGAACGCTCCCGAGGCGACGGCGTAGGCGGCGTTGCGGAACGCCTCCGAGCCGGTGGCGCACATGTTCTCGACGCGGGTGACCGGCTTGTAGTCGATCTTCAGCGGCTTCGAGATGGTCAGGCCGGAGGTGCCCGAGCCGAGGGTGCCCACCCAGAACGCGTCGACGTCGTCCTGCACGATGCCGGCCGAGTCGTATGCGGCGTGCGCGGCCTCGATGACCATGTCGTCGACCGAGCGGTCCCAGTGTTCGCCGAACTGGGTGCAACCCATGCCGACGATGGCCACTTGGTCCTTGATGCCTCGTTGTCCCATGAGGGTCTCGCTCTCTGTGTGTCCCCGGCGGTGCCGGGGTTCGTGTCGTCCCGGAGGGTTCAGTCCCGGATCGGTGTCGCTTTCCAGAAGTAGTTGTGCACGCCGTCGGCGGTCAGGAACCGCCGGAACGTCATCGACACGCGCATGCCGATCTCGACCTCGTCGACCGCGGCGTCGGTGAGCTCGCTGCGGAATCGGCCGCCGCCGTCGAAGTCGATCACGACCGCGATGGTCGGAGGCGACGGCGAGTAGGCGAGCCGGTCGATCGTGTAGGTCGCCACCGTGGCTTCGACGTCGGCCATCGAGACCAGTTCGGAGTCGTCGGTGTTGCCACCGAGTGCGACACGTTGCGGCGGCATGTGGACCATGCCGGTCTCCCGATCGCGGGATCCCTTGAGTGCGTACTTCCAGTCGTTGTTCCGGAACGACGGGGGTGCCGCCGGCGGGACGGGATCGGGACGACGCGGCGGTTCACGATCGAGGAAGCCTCGCCAGGTCAGGAACGTCGCGTAGGCGAGCCCGTCGTTGCCGTTGTCGATCTGTGCACGCACCGGGGCGTGGCTCGTGTGGTCGCGCACGGCCTCGGTGGTCCGCCAGAAGGTGATGTCGACACCGTCGGCGAGGGTCACGAGGGCGAGGATCTGGCCGGGTTCGGCGGTGTCGAGGGCATGGCACAGGGCCACGAGGCCGTGGGCGCTGCCGGTGTTGCCGATCTCGGGCGTGAGGTCCTCGGCGGCGGGCACGGCGCCCAGCCCGGCGGCGGCGGGAGCCGATCGGAGGGCTCGGCCGTGGAGCCCGGCGATGATCGCCAGGTCGAGGTCGGCCGCCGAGATCTCGCTCGACTTGAACGCGTCTTCGGCGGCGTCGGCGACGAGCTGGCGGTACACGCTCTCGCCGAACCGTTCCTCCCACACCCGGGAGTGGGCCCAGCCCGGCGTGCGCCACCGGTCGAGGAACTCGGCGGTGGCGGTACCGGCGCCGATCCATTCGGCCAGCACCGGTGCCTCGGCGCTGTCGTCGGCGATCAGCACGGCGGCCGCGGCGTCGCCGAGGGACGACTCGTCGGTGCTGCCCGGTCGACCCGATCGGACGTCGCCGGCGGTCACGAGGACGGGACGCTGGTCATGGAGCGCTGCCGACACCGCACCGGCGACCGATCGGGCGGAGCCGGCCATGTCGGTGGCGAGCACGTTGCCGGGCAGGTCGAGGGCCGCGTGGATCGTGGTGGCGTTGGTCTTGTCGAGATACGGCGGTGTCGCGGAACAGAACGACAGTGCCGCTGGTGTGGGGAGATCGGCGGATCGGAAGAGGTTCCTCGCCGCTTCCACGGCCATCGAGGTCGCGTCTTCGTCATAGGACGCCACGGCTCGGGTGCCTCGGCCACCACCGGCCCCGAGTGCCGCGCCGATCGCGCTGCGCTGGAGGCGGTGATAGGGCACGTAGGCCCCGAAGCCAACGATTCCGCGCATCGACTGCTTCCTCCGAGCCCCCTGGGTCCCCCCGGACAATCGACTCGCGGTGAGTCGACGCAGGCTGGCGTCGGCCCGACCTTAGGTCGCGCTCGACGGTCGGTTCGAATGCCGATCAGTCGAGCAGCTCGGATCGAGGCGCCGGTCCCGACAGGCAGCCGGGGTTCTGGTATTCGGGTGTGAGCAACGGGTTGTAGCTCTTCTGATACCACTGGGCCGACGCGATGCCCTCGGCTTCGGTGCCGCCGAGCGCCCGACCGAACTGCGGTGTCGCGAACATCGCCACGCACTCGGTCTCTGCCTCCACACCGTGGCCGATCAGATGGGCGACCTCGTGGGCGACCACATGCAGTCCGAGTCGGTTGTCGTCCGCGAGCGGGTCGTCCGCCCAGCTCGCGGCGTCGTGGCAGACCGGCAGGCTGATGTGCGCGGTCGTGCCGCCGATCTCGGCGAAGCCGTGCACGGCCCGAGGCTGGATCAACTCGTCCCACACCCGTCGGCAGTGCACTTCGAGGTCGTCGTTCCCGGTGACCCGCTGGACCGCTTCGGTCAGCTCCACCTCGACGTATCTCGCGTACCCCTCGTTGACCACGGCGCCGATGCAGAGGAGCACACCAAGCACCTTCAGGACGGTCGTCCAGGGAGAGCGGTTCGAGAACTTGCGCATCGCCATCCGGTTGCCGGCGCGCCGATCGCGAGGCGCGCGACCGAAGTCCTCGTTGCCGAGGAGGTCCGCGAGCGGATCGTCGGTCTGCAAGTCCATGTCAGCTCATCGGTCGGTTCGGGGCCGAACCTGACCGCGATCGTCGACGGCGGCCTCCGGTGGGTCGCCGGGCTGCGGTCGGTGCGATCATGGCGGCATGACACCGATCCGTTTCACCGTCACCCACCGGTTCGATCAACCACCTCGGATCGTCTGGGACGAGATGGTCGATTGGCCGGCGCACGGCGAGTGGATCCCGGCGACGCGGGTGGAGATCGACGAGGGCGATCCACAGGCCGTCGGTGGCATGTTCACCGGCTACACGGGCTACGGGCCGCTGACGCTCGTCGACCACATGTGCATCACCGACATCGACTTCGACGCCGATTCCGGTGTCGGCACCTGCGAGGTCGACAAGCTCGGTCCGGTGCTGAAAGGCCGTGCCGGCTTCACGATCGGACCGGACGGTGCCGGCACGACCCTGGAGTGGTTCGAGGACGTCACCGTGCCTTACCTGCCGGGCTTCCTGGCACCGCTGGTGAGCAAGCTGAGTGCCCTCGGATTCGCGCAGGGCATGCGCAGCCTGGCGAAGGTCCTCGACTCGCGTCCGGCCCCCACCGGCGGCACCACGGTCTGAACCGAACCGCTCGCCCCAGGGCGTCGGAGTTCGTGCCCCTCGACCGATGGTGGGACGAGCGCGTCCGGACGGATTCGATTTGCGGACAGGATCTGGCCGCATCGACGATCATGCTGTCGTCATGCTCACCCACACCCCCAGGGATGCCACCGCGCATCGCCGACCCGAGGAGTCGCCCATGCACGCCATCACCGCTTCCGGCCTGAGTCGCCGCTTCGGAGACCTCGAGGCCGTCGCCGGCATCGACCTCGCGATCGAGCGCGGCGAGATCTACGGCCTGCTCGGTCCGAACGGGGCCGGCAAGTCGACGACCGTCCGGATGTTGTGCACCTTGCTCGGGCCGACCGGTGGACGTGCCGTCGTGGCCGGCCACGACGTCGCCGACGAACCGGATGCGGTGCGACTCCGGATCGGAGCCGCGCTGCAGGAGGCCGCACTCGACCCCAAGCAGACCGGGACCCAACTCCTTCGTCTGCAGGGCCGTCTGTACGGGTTGTCCAACGCCGAGGTCGACCAGCGGGTGTCGGAGTTGACCGCGATGATCGATCTCGGTGAGGCGATCGATCGCCCGATCGACACCTACTCGGGTGGGATGAAGCGGCGGCTCGACCTGGCCGCGGCCCTCGTCCACAACCCCGAGGTGTTGTTTCTCGACGAGCCGACCACGGGGCTCGACCCGGTCAGCCGCAATCGGGTCTGGGATGAGGTCCGGATGCTGAACGAGACGCTCGGCATGACGATCCTGCTGACGACCCAGTACCTCGAAGAGGCCGACTCGCTGGCCCATCGCGTCGGGATCATCGATGGCGGGAAACTCGTCGCCGAAGGCACTCCGACTGAGCTGAAACGCCAGGTCGGTGACGATCTCATCGTCGCGAGGATCGATGGCGATCCCGCGGCGGCCGCCGCGGTCGTCGGCGCACTCGACGGCGCCCGTGTCGTCGACACGAGCGATGGCGCTCTGATGGTCGCCGCACCCGACGGCGCCGCCACGGTCGGGCCCGTGGCCGTGGCCCTCGCCGAGGCGGGGATCCCGCTACGCGATCTCACGTTGCGCACCCCGACCCTCGACGACGTGTTCCTCGAGGTGACCGGCAACCGACTCCGCAGCGACGCACGCCCCACGTCCACCGACCAGATCGATGAGGTGTCCCGATGACCACCACGTCCACCGCCCTTCTCCCCGGGTCCACCTCGACGATCCGTGCCCGACCCACCAGCTTCGTCCACGACGTGTCCACGATCGCGGGTCGTGCCCTGCGGGCCGTCCCCGGCGACCTCGAAGCCGTGATCCCGCCGGTGCTGATCGCCACGTTCTTCTTCGTCGTGAACATCGCGACCCTCGAGGGCCTCACCGAGGGCCAGATCGACGGTTTCGACTACACGGCGTTCCAGATGCCGACCGCGATCCTGCTGGGGGTGACCGGCGTGTCACGCGCGCCGGCGCTGGTGCTCGATGTCCAGAACGGCTACCTCGACCGCTTGCTCATGACCCCGATGCGCCGCATCGCGATCCTGCTGGGGCACCTCGTGGCCGACGTCGCGATCGCGATGGCCCTCGCCGTACCGATCCTCGTGCTGGGTCTGATCCTCGGCACCGGCTTCGAGACCGGCGTCGTCGGGGCGATCGTGTTCCTCCTGATGGCCGCGTTCTGGAGCCTGTCATTCGCCGGGTTCGGCTACGCCGTGGCGTTGAAGACGGGCAATCCGGCGGCGGTCCAGTCGGTCTTCCTGCTGTTCTTCCCCTTCCTGTTCCTCACGACCTCCTACGTACCCCGGGCGCAACTGTCGGGTTGGCTCGACACCGTGGCGTCGTTCAATCCCGTCACCTACATCCTCGAGGGCCTGCGCTCGCTCGCCATCGACGGCTGGACGATCGACCTCCTGTGGGGCGTGATCGCCATCGTGGCCGTGGGTGCGCTCAGCATGTCGATGTGCCTGGCGGCCCTCCGGGGTCGAGTGGCGGCCGGCTGAGCATGAGCGACCCGACCGCCCGGGCGTTGCGACTGTTGTCGCTGCTCCAGACCCACCGGCACTGGTCCGGTCCGGATCTGGCCGAGCGGCTGGGGGTGAGTGCCCGCACGGTCAGGCGGGATGTCGATCGACTGCGGTCACTCGGCTATCCCGTCGAAGCGGCGCCGGGTCTCGACGGCGGCTATCAGCTCGCGGCGGGCGCCCACCTCCCGCCGCTCGTCGTGGACGACGACGAGGCCGTCGCGCTGGCCATCGGACTCCGGGCGGCGGCGGGTGCCTCGATCGAAGGGATCGAGGACACGACGCTGCGGGTGATGGCCAAGCTCGAGCAGATCCTGCCCGATCACGTTCGACGCCGGGTCGACGCCCTCAACTCCAACATCGAGTCGCTCCGGTGGACCCCGACCACGGTCGTGCCGCCGTCCAGCCTCGGGTTGCTGGCCCAGGCCTGTCGTGATCGTGAGGAGGTCCGGTTCGGCTACACCCGCCGCGACGGCGAGGCCTCGGCCCGGCTGGTGCAACCACTCCAGCTCGTCTCGGTCGGGCAGCGGTGGTACCTCGTGGCATGGGACGTGCGCCGAGCGGACTGGCGGACCTTCCGGATCGACCGGATGGAGGAGCCCCGCCTCGCCGGTGTGCGGTTCCCGACGAGAGAGCTACCCGGTGACACGCCGGCCGAGTTCGTGGCCGACGGGCTGCGCCGGGCCTCGGCGGCCCACGAGGCCACGGTGGTGCTCACCGGCCCGGAGGAGCGCCTCGGCGCGATGCCACACTGGTACGGCGCCGTCGTGCTGGAGGAGGTCGACGGGCGTCGGCGGCTCCGGCTGAAGTCGGACTCGATCGACTGGCTGGCCGCCAACATCGCGATCTTCTCGACCTCGTTCGACCTCCAGCTCGTCGAGGTGCCGCCGGAGGTCCTCACCATGCTCCGTACCGGCGCGGCCCGACTCGACGGCGCCACGGGCGACGCGGCTCCGTCTGGACTGTCCGCCGGGTGATCGACAAGATGGCACATGCGCCACGCCGAGCAGGTCCGGTTGTTGAAGCAACTCATCGAGCGGCTCGACGCCGGCACGAATGTCGATGCCGGCTCTCTGCGGGTGCAGTCCACCCGGACCTACACCGACACCGAACAGGCCCGCCGAGAACGGGATCTCTTCTTCCGCCAGACCGGCCACTGCCTCGGCATGTCCCGGGATCTCGACCAGCCGACGGCGTTCTTCACGAACGACGACCTCGGGACGCCCATCCTGGCGACTCGGGACAACGATGGGACCTTCCGGGCGTTCGTCAACTCGTGCCGCCATCGGGGTGCACTGGTCGAGACCGCGGCGAAGGGCACGAAGCGCCGCTTCACCTGCCCATTCCATTCGTGGACCTATGACGTGGCCGGAACCCTCGTCGGCCTGCCGAAGAACGATCATTTCGGTGACGTCGACACCGAGTGTCTGAGCTTGCGGCCGCTTCCGGCCGAGGAGCGACACGGGCTGTTGTTCGTGCATCCCGACCCGAACGGCGTCCTCGACGTCGATGAGTTGCTCGGTGCGTGGTTCGACGAGGAGTTCTCGACCTGGGGCTTCGACACGATGGTGCCGATCAACGCCGACACCTACGACACGGCCTGCAACTGGAAGCTCGCCATGGACACCTTCGGCGAGACGTACCACTTCTCGTCGCTCCACGCCGACACGCTGTTCAACAGCTTCCACGGCAACGTGCAGTGCTACGACGACGACGGGCACAACCACCGAATGATCCTGTGTCGACGCGAGATCGACGAGATGCGGCACCTGCCGGAGGCCGACTGGGACATCACCGTCGCCGGCTTGCCCGTCTACTGGCTCTTCCCGAACATCATCCTCATGCCGTTCCGGGCCGGGGCGTTCCTCGTGCGGGCCTACCCACACCCCGACGATCCGGGCCGTCACATCTCCCGGATCGGCTTCTACATGAAGGGCGAACTCGCCGACGCTGAGGGTCCCGAGGCCGCCGAGGTCAACGAGATGATCGCGACCATCGCCCAGAACTTCGCCGAGATCATCCGCGACGAGGACTACGTGATGAGTTCGTCCCAACAGGCCGCGGCGAACACGGGGTCGCTCGAGTCGATCGTGTTCGGGCGGAACGAACCGGCCCTCCACCACTACCACGCGACCTACGACGCGAAGCTGGGGATCGAGTCCGGGTATGCCGTCGCCGAGGTGACACGTGACGTCGTGACACGATGACGGCGTCGACGCCGTGGCCATCGGTTCCCGCGGCCGAAGCGGCCTGGCTCACCGAGGCACAGATGGTCGAGGTCGACCGGGTCATGATGGAGGACCTCGGCATCGATCTCGTTCGGATGATGGAGAACGCCGGCCGCAACCTCGCACAGGTCGCCGTCGAGCGGTTCGCCCCCCGCCGGGTGACCGTGCTCGCCGGTTCTGGCGGCAACGGCGGCGGCGGCATGGTCGCGGCGCGCCACCTCCACAACCGCGGCGTCGACGTCCGACTCGTGACCACGCGCCCCATCGGGCAGCTCCGCGGCGTACCGGGCGAGCAGGCGGCGATCCTCGGTCACCTCGGTGTCGGGCCATCGGACGACGTCGACGGGGCCGTCGCCGACGCTGACCTCCTCATCGACGCGGTCATCGGGTACGCACTCCGCGGGGCGCCGTCGGGGCGGGCGGCCGTGCTGATCGAGTCGATGAACGCGAGTGGGTGTCCCGTGCTGGCGCTCGACACACCATCGGGACTGGACGTGTCGGGTGGACCCGCCCCGGGCGCCGTGGTCCGAGCGACGATGACGCTGACCGTCGCGCAGCCGAAGGTCGCGCTGCGGGATGCTCCGGAGGTCGGCGAGCTCGCGGTCGCCGACATCTCGGTGCCGCCGTCGGTCTACGACTCACTCGGGTGTGCCACCGCCGTCCGGTTCTCGACGTCCTCGATCGTCACGATCAACGTCTGACACGACGGGGTGCCGCTGTCGGAGACGCCCCTCGGTCAGCTCGAAGACCTCGTCGACCCGATCGAGCAGACGCTCCTCGTGGGTGGCGAGCACGACCGCCGCTCCCGCGGCTCCCGCCGCGAGCAGGACCGCGAGGATCCGGTCGCTGTTGTGTTCGTCCTGATGCGCCGTCGGTTCGTCGGCGATCAGCACGGCGGGTTGGCAGATGACGGCCCGGGCCACCGCGGTGCGCTGTTGCTCCCCGAGCGAGACCTCGGCGGGGCGTCGGTCGACCAGACCGCCGAGGCCGAGGTGCTCGATCAGGTCCTCGCTCCGGTAGCGCCGGGGGTTGCCCAGCGCGATCGGCAACTCGATGTTCTCGCCGATCGTCAGGTCGGGCACGAGGCCGAGGCCCTGCGGGACGACCGACAACCCCTGCCACGTCCGGTCGACGGACTCGTCCCGGAAGACGCGGCCCTCGTCGGGCGTGTCCCAGCCGATCACGAGGTTGAGCAGGGTGGTCTTGCCCGAACCCGAGGGTCCGACGAGCGCGGCGACGCGCCTCGAGCGGAACGTGACCGAGACGTCGTCGACGGCACGGATGGTCTCGGCCCGGCGGCGGTGGATCCGGGTGACCGACTCGAGACGGATGCGATCGCTCACGGCCGCTCGATCCGGACGTTGCCGTCGTCGTCGACGCGGATGACGGCGCGGTCCTCGGAGAACGCGTCCCGTGCGGCCATCGGCAGCTGGAGTCGTCCGCCGCGATCGATCACCGCCCGCTCGGTGCCGGCCTCGGTGATCGACGCGATGGCGCCGTCCCGCAGCGCGATCACCTGCTGGAGATGGGGCAGGACCCTGGCGTCGTGGGTCGCGACGAGCACGGTGACGCCACGTGCCGCGAGGCGGTCGATGGCGGCGAGCACGGCCCGGGTGCTCTCGCCGTCGAGCTGAGCGGTCGGCTCGTCGGCGATCACCAGGCGATGACCCGCGACGATGGCCCGGGCGAGCGCCAAGCGCTGTTGTTCACCGCTCGAGAGCTCGGCCGGTCGGTGGTCGTGATGCCCATCGAGTCCGAGGGTCTGGAGTGCATCGGCGACCACGTCGGGGTCGGCCTCTCGCGGGACCAGCCGCGCCAGCTGTTGGGCGGCCGTGAGGTGTGAGAGCAGGTTGTCGGGCGGGCGTTGGTGCACGTGGGTGACGAGCTGTGCACGGGTCCGGGCTCGACGTTTCGTCGACAGGCTGGTGAGATCGATGCCGTCGATCTCGACCGATCCGGCGGAGGGGAGTTCGAGCCCGGCGATCATGCGGAGCAACGACGACTTGCCGCTCCCGGACGGTCCCACCACCCCGGTCGTGCAGCCGCCCTCCACGTCCAGATCGATCCCGCGCACGGCGAAGACCCGACCGCTCGCGGCCTCGTAGATCTTGACGACGTGTCGGCATCGCACCGCCGGTGCCGATAGCGGTGCTGCGGCTGGTCCCGAGGCACCCTCGATGACGACGGGATCGAGGGCGAGCAGTTCGGGCGGCTCAGGTCGGTGTGTCACGGAGCACCTCCACGGCCTGTCGATCCGAGGCCCAGCGTTCGCTCGCCCAGACGGTGGCGCCCACGGCCACGAGCACGATGGCGATCCGGACGGCGAGCGGACCGAACGACCAGACCAGTTCGGGTCGTGGCGGGAGGTCGGGTGTCGGGTCGAATCGTGGGAGAAGTCGAGCGGCCAGTGGCTGCGCGGCGAGCAGCGCGACGACGGAGCTGATCACGAGCAGGACCACGATCTCGGCGGCGGTCACCAATGCGAGGCGGTTCGGCGACGCACCCATGCGGACCGTCAGCACCGTCGTCAGCGAGCGCACCGCCCGTCGGGCGGACAGCTGGAACGCCAGGGCGACCGTGGCGATGAGGACGGCGACGATGCCCAACCAACGGAGGTACCCGAACGCGAACCTCGGTCCCACGATGTCGGCGTCGGCCCGCCGAGCGTCGTCGGTGACGACGTTCCGGTAGCGGACGTCCAGGTCGTCGAGGAACGCCTGGACCTCGGCTGCGCCGAGCGCCGACACCAGTCGTTGCCGGGCTTCGCGGCTGGGCGGACGGAGGCTGGCTGCGGCTCCGACCCGCGCACGTTCGTCGGCGACGAACGCGTCGAGCCGGTCGGCCGCGACGAGCAGCGATGGTTCACCGGCGCTCGCGAGCGGCGCCGATCGCAGACGCCCCACCGTCTCGTAGCGCACCACGTCGCGCAGCCCGAAGCCGCCCGTGACGGGCAGTGTCTGGTCGACCAGCGCGAGCGCCGGGAGGTCGTCGCCGGCATCGGAGGCGAGCAGATCGAGTGCGACGTCGAGATCGATGCCGATGTCGTCGGGCCAGACGACGGCGTCGGCGACGGTGCCGGGATCGACCATGATGACCGTCGCCGCCCGATTCCCGGGGCTGACACGAGTCGACGACAACCCGATCACCGTGGTCCGTTCGGGGAGCACGACCCCCTCCGGGAGCGGCCCGATCAACTCGACCCTCGTCGCGCCGCCCAGCTCGGTCGCCAGATCCCTCGTGAGGGTGCGATCGAGTGTCTCCACGAGCGCACCCGCCAGGAGCGTCACGCCGATCGCGACCGCGGTGAAGGCCACCACGGTGCGCTCGCCGACTCCTCCGCCATCCAACCGACGCCAGAGCAGGAGGCGCATCGGTCCGAGCCGACGCGCGAACCCGGTGGTGCGTCGCAATCCGGCACCGATGCCGAACATCACGATCGCCACAGCCGTCGCCAGGCCGGCGATCGGGAGCAGCACGACGGCCAGATCGACACCGCCGTCACGGTTGCCCCGCCCGACCTGGAACCAGAGCAGGGCGGTCGTGGCGGCCATGACGAGCAGACCGGCGGCCAGCAGTTCGGCAGACGCGAGCGGAGGCCGGTCGCCGAGGCTCCGCTCTCCGGCGATGCCCGTCGCCAGCGCATTGCCGGCGACGGCGACGACCGCGACGACCAGGATCGGGCGTAGATCCAGGGCGTCGAACCGGCCGACGCCGAGCTCGGCCTCCGCGACCACGAGCGCCAGGACGACCCCCAGGACGGTTCCGACGATCGCCGGCGCCACCGACTGCGCCACGGCGCGGCCGGCGAACTCGGGCCAACGGTCGCCTTCGCCGGCGAGCAGCCGGAACTCCCGTCGGGATCGGGCGACGACGAACACCCCGCCAGCCGCACAGGCGGCGAGTCCGAGGGCGACGCCGGCCAGTCGTGCCGCGGCGAACGGCTGATCGAGATCGGCGATGAGTGACCGAGTGGTCGCGAGGCTCGTCGGCAGGGTCGAGCGCACGTCGACCGCGCCGGCACCGGCGGCGAGTTCGGCGACGGGTCCGGCCACCGATGGCGTCTGCACGAAGCGGCGCTCGATCGTTCGGATCTCCGCCGTGGCGGATTCGAGCGAACGCAGCCCGTCGATCGCTTCCTCACGCTCGGCCCGCCAGACCATCGAGGCCTGAACGCCCAGGTCGGCCATCGTCGGTTCGTCCACGAACACGATCGCGAAGTTGGGGAGTCCGAACGGAGCGATGAACTGCGGGACGAGCGCCGCGTCGAGTCCGTCGACCGTCGCGACGGGGCCTTGGTCGCCGGGTTCCCGCCAGAGCGGATCGGTCACGCCCAAGACGGTGAAGCCGTCGGCGGGCACGGTGCGCACGCAGCGATCGGCCGGTACGTCGACGCACTCCCGGCTCGTCAGTCGATCGCCGGCGGCGAGCCCGAACTCGGCGGCGAGCCACGTCGAGATCCAGATGCCGATGCCGCCATCGGTCGTCACGTTCGCCGTCAGGTCGAGGTCGGTGTCGGCACCCTCGTGGTGGACGAGGCGCAGCGGCACGCGAATCGATGCCCCCTCGTCGGTCTCGAGCACGTCGCGGGGGCTCGGTGGTAGGACGACCGTCCGTCGGGCCGGCCCGAGTGAGTCGGCCTCGTCGAACACGGTGCGGGCGGCGTCGTCCGCGGCCATGACCTCGTCCGGCCGGAGCCACGCCGGCGTTTCGACGACGACCTCGTCGTCGGTCGCCGGAGCGTCGACCATCACCCGGCGCGCGATCTCGTCGGCGGCCGCCGACCGCCAGAGGTCGGCGGACGCGATCAGAAACGCCGGCGTCGCCGCGGCGGCCATCAAGGCGAACAGCAGCGCCCGGTCGCGCCACGGCACCGCGAGCCAGGCGGCGATCGCGCGCCGGTCGGTCACGCCGAGGTGCTGGCGTGCCGGTCGAGGACCCGGGCGAGCACCCCCGTGAGCTGTTCCGCGTAGGCGAGATGGAGGAACTCGTTCGGGCCGTGGGCGTTCGACTGCGGCCCGAGGACGCCGGTGATCACGAACTGGGCCGACGGGAACTTCGCGCCGAGCATGCCCATGAACGGAATCGAGCCGCCCTCGCCATAGAGCTGCATCGGCTTGCCGAAGACCGTTCGGCTGGCGTCGTCGAGCGCCGAGGCGAGCCACGGTTGCAGCTCGGGTGCCTCCCAGCCGTCGGCGGATTCCGGGTGGCCGATCGTGACCGGCGCGCCGTAGGGAACGTCGGTCGTCAGCGTCGACGTCAGCTCCTCGAGGACCGCGGCCGAGTCGGCCGTCGGTGGCACACGGATGCTCAGCTTCAGTGTGGTGTAGGGCCGCAGCACGTTGCCGGCCTTCGATGTCGGTGGTAGCCCGTCCGCGCCGATCGTCGACAACGACGGACGCCACGTCTTGTTGAGCAGCGCCTCGGTCACGTCCTCGGTCGTGACGGTCGCACCCGGCACGAGCGGCGGGGACTCGAGTGCGGCGACCCCGAGTTCCGCTGCCACGGACGCGGCCTCGGCGATCCTCCCGGCCGGGATCTCGACGTTGGCCGACTCGAGCAGCAAGCGACCGGAACCGACGTCCTCGATGCGATCGAGCAGGCCCCGGACGATCCGGAAGGTCGACGGAACGATGCCGCCGGCGCTTCCGGAGTGCAGGCCCTCGGCCACGATGTCGACCCGCACGTCGACGAGGACCAGGCCGCGCAGCGACGTCGTCAGCCAGAGCGTGTCGTAGGTCATGCAGCCGGAGTCGAGGCAGAGCACGAGGTCGACGTCGCCGAGACGCTCGGCCAGCGCGTCCACATGCGCGGGCAGGTCGGGGCTGCCGGACTCCTCGGAGGCCTCGATGAGCAGGACACACCGGGCGTGGCTGCCGCCGTTGCGCTGCACGGCTTCGATCGCCGTGAGGCTCGCGAACGCGGCGTAGCCGTCGTCGGCGCCGCCGCGACCGTAGAGCTTGCCGTCCTCGATCACCGGTGTCCACGGCCCGAGGTCCTCGCGCCACCCCTCCATCTCGGGTTGCTTGTCGAGGTGCCCGTAGAGCATCACGGTCGCGTCCGTCGTCGGCTCGCCGAAGGCGTCGATCTCCACGACGATCAGCGGTGTCCGACCCGGGAGCCGCTGGACATCGACCGTCATGCCGGCGACGTCGCGGCCTTCGATCCAGGAGCGGATGTGGGTCACGGCGCGTTCGATCTCGCCGTTCGCCTCCCAACCCGGGTCGAAGTTGGGCGACAACGCCGGGATGGCGACGTACTCCACGAGGCGGTCGGTGAGGTCGTCGCGCCACGCTGCGGCGATCTGATCGGTGGCGTTGCCGAAGGCGAGCGTCATGGCCCCACGTTAGGCAGCCCGATCGCCGACGTCGTCCGCTCGGGTTCGAGTGGCCACCCTCATCGTGGACATCGCCTGCCCCGCCGGTGGCTGCGCTGCTAGACCGGCCCACCGCGACGATGCGAGGAGCGCGAGCCGTGAACGACAACAACGTGCTGGAACTGTCGAATTCCGACGACATGGACCGGATCATGAAGTGGCACAACGGTGAGCGGGCGTTCAGCCCGTTCTCCGACGCCGAGATGGATCGGCGGCAGACCGAGCTGCGGGCGCACATGGCCACGGCCGGCCTCGATGCGGTGCTGTTCACCAGCTACCACAACATCTGTTACTACTCCGGCTTCCTCTACTGCGCTTTCGGCCGCAACTACGGCATGGTCGTCACCGCCGATGCGGCGACCACGATCTCCGCCGGGATCGACGGTGGCCAGCCCTGGCGGATGACCCACGGCGACAACCTCACCTACACCGACTGGCGGAAGGACAACTTCCTCCACGCCGTGTCGTCGCTCACGCCCGGGGTGCGGCGGCTCGGCATCGAGTTCGACCACGTCAACCTCGATCTGAAGGCGCGGATCGAAGCGGCCATGCCGGGCGTCGAGCTGGTCGACGTCGGCCAGCCGACGATGTGGATGCGCACGATCAAATCCGCCGAGGAGATCACCCACATCAAGACCCTGACCCGCATCGCCGACCTCGGCGGGCAGGCCTGCGCCGATGCCGTGGCCGCCGGGGTGCCCGAGCACGAGGTCGCGCTCGCCTCGACCGGGGCGATGGTGCGGGAGATCGCGAACTCGTTCCCGTTCGTCGAGCTGATGGACACCTGGACGTGGTTCCAGTCGGGCATCAACACCGACGGCGCCCACAACCCGGTCACGAACAAGAAGATCGAGTCCGGCGACATCCTCAGCCTCAACTGCTTCCCGATGGTGTTCGGCTACTACGTCGCCCTCGAGCGCACGCTGTTCTGCGACACCGTCGACGACGAGTCGCTGCGGCTCTGGAACGTGAACGTCGAGGTGCACGAGCGGGGGCTCGAGCTCATCAAGCCCGGCGCCCGGTGTGGCGAGATCGCGGCTGAGCTCAACGAGATCTACCGCTCGTACGACCTGCTGAAGTACCGCTCGTTCGGGTACGGCCACAGCTTCGGGGTGCTCTGCCACTACTACGGCCGGGAGGCCGGGGTGGAGCTGCGCGAGGACATCGACACCGTGCTCGAGCCGGGCATGGTCGTCTCGATGGAGCCGATGATCATGATCCCCGACGGCCAGCCCGGCGCTGGCGGCTACCGGGAGCACGACGTGCTCGTGATCCACGACGACGAGACCGTCGAGAACATCACGGGCTTCCCCTACGGCCCCGAACACAACGTGATCGCTCCAGCCTGACGGCTGGAGGTGTCGTCGGCTGAGCGAGCTGCCAAATCCGAGGCGGAGCCGACGAGTCCTGTCGCTTCAGCGCTGCAACTTCAGCAAGCGCGGCCGGCGGGCCTGCCAAGATGCCCGACATGACCGAGCTGATCCGCGTCGCCCAGTTGTCCGACACCCACTTCCTCGCCCCCGGCGACACGTTCGAGGGTGGCTTCGGCTACGACACCTCCGCGGCGTTCGAGGCCGTGCTCGCCGACGTCGAGTCCGGAGAGGCGCTCGACCTCGTCGCGGTCACCGGTGATGTCGCCGATCACGGCCGAGCCGAGCAGTACCGGGTCGCGGCGGCCGCGTTCAGTCGGCTGCCCGCACCGGTCAACGTCTGCCCGGGCAACCACGACCAGCACGCCGTCTTCGGCGCCGGCATGGGGCGGCCGAGCATCGGGACCTCCCGCGTGCTCGAGCTCGGCGACTGGTGTTTCCTGTTCGTCGACTCCAACGCCGGAGTGCTGCGGGTCGACGAGACCGGGCTCACCCACGACCCCGAGGACTACGAGGAGCGCCTCCATCGCAACGGCGCCCTCGGAGCACGGGAGGCCGCCCGGGTCCGGTCGATGCACGACACCTCCTCGGCCGAGCACGTCTTCATCTGGCTCCACCATCCGCCCGACCCGCAGGCCCCGTTGAGCCACGACGCCGACTACGCCGAGGAGTGGCGGGCCGTGATGCCCGACCTCCCGAAGGTCCGCGGCTTCGGCGGCGGTCACACCCACGTGCCCGACGAGCACACGTTCGAGGGGGTGCCGGTGTTCGTCGCCCCGGCGTTCAAGAACAACTTCGACCTCGAGGCCGCGACGCTGCTGCCGCCGGGGTACCGCCGCTACGAGTTCGAGCCGGAGGGGACCGTGCGCTCCGAGACGCACCTCGTCGGTGAGGACACGTGGCCACGTCATCCGCTCGGCCGGTCGGTGATGTCGCTGCTGCGTGGTGAGATCTCCTACGCCGAGTTCGACGAGATCGTCGCCCGACGCAACGCGGCCAGCTGAGTTCAGCCGCTCGGGGAGCGGCAGGAGGTGGCGACCCGTGCCGGAGCCGACGTGGCGGTCGCGGGGTCCGACCCAACGGGCCACGGACGCGGTCTCGGTGGTGTCTCACGTCGAGGGAACCCGGCCGTTCACTGGTCTACGGTCGACCCATGGCGCCGTTCCAGGTCACCGTCGACGCAAACGATCCCCACACGCTCGCCCGTTGGTGGGCGCCCCTCGTGGGCTACGAGGTCGAGGGCGACGAGAAGAGCGACGCCTTCATCGGTGAGCTGCTCGACGCCGGCCACGTGACCGAGGCCGACATCGTCGAGATCGACGGTCTGCGGTTCTTCGCCGACGCCGTGGCGCTCCGTGACCCGGAGGGCGTGCAGCCGCGCTTCTACTTCCAGCGGGTGCCCGAGTCGAAGACGGCGAAGAACCGCTTCCACCTCGATCTACGGGTCGAGCAGGGCGACCTCGAACGCCGGGTCGACGAGCTCGTCGGACGGGGTGCGACGTTCGTGGAGTTCGGCGAGCATCCGGGCCACCGCTGGGCCGTCATGCAGGACCCCGAGGGCAACGAGTTCTGCTCCCACTGAGCCTGGCGATGGAGGCCGGAATGGCGGCGCCCCATCGGTGACGGGACTCGACCGTGCCATTCGTCACGCGCTGGAAGATCGGTGTTCAGAGAAGCGTTTAGACTCGTGTACAACGTCATCGAAGGTCCGCCGTCATCGTGTCGGCGGTCCGGAACAAAGGAACCCACGATGGTCACGACACTCACTCCTGACACCTCCGATCTCACAGCCAACCAACGGACCGCTGCCCGCCTGGGCGTTGCCGCACTCGTGGCAGGCACCGCACTCAACATGTTGCGGATGGCCCCGATCTTCCTGAGCGACGGGTTCGAGATCGATCAACTGCCCCGGGTAATCCCGATGATCTCGCGACCGTCGCAACCCATGGTGGCTGGTACATCTCGCATGTGATGGCTGTGCTGTCGGTGCCGCTTCTCGTCTACGGCTTCTTCGCCGTCTACCAGATCGTGACCCGCGGCAAGGACAATCCGGTCGGCGAGCGACTCACGCTCGCCTCGGTGTTCGGCATGTCCGCCGGGCTGCTCCTCTATCTCGTCGCAGCGATCCTGGATGGTGTCGCCGTGCCTCGCGCCGTGGACCACTCCTCTCGGCGACCGGGAGCGAGCGGGAGATCGCGTCGACCGTCATGGTGGCTCTCCATGAGACCGCCGCCAGCTTCGGTGGACACTTCATGGCGTCGACCCTCTTCGCCACCGGCCTCCTCGGCCTCGGCCTCCACAGCCTCATCGGCGTCGCCATCGGCATCGTCGCCCTTGCCGGCTTCGTCTCGGGCATCATCGACGTCACATTCGAGGAACGATTCCCCCTCCTCGGCGGTTTCGTCGGCCTCATGATGATGTGGTGGATCGCCCTCGCGGTGCTCCTGCACCGTGACCTGAAGTCGGCCTGACCCCCGAACAACCAACGAAACCTCTGCCATGACTCACCTCACCACTCACACCATCGACTCCGCTCCCGAGTCGTCCCGCCCGCTGATGGAGAAGGGTGCTGCGAAGTACGGCTTCACGCCGAACCTCCTCGGGGTCCTCGCCGGATCGCCCGCAGCGCTCGAGGCATACATGCAGGTCAGCGCATCGTTCGCCAAGTCCGCCTTCGATCCCATCGAGCAGCAGGTCGTGCTCATGACGGTCAGCTACGAGAACAGCTGTCACTACTGCATGGCCGCCCACTCCACCGGTGTCGCGTCGATGCCCGGCGCACCCGCCGGGCTGCTCGAGGCGCTTCGCTCGGGCTCGAGCATCGAGGACCCCAAGCTCGAAGCGCTGGCGAACCTGACTCGCGAGGTCGTCCGGGAGGACGGCTGGCCGTCGGGGCCGAGTCTCGAGGCCTTCTTCGCCGCCGGATACGCCGAGTCGCACCTCCTCGACGTGCTGGTCGGTGTCGCACAGAAGACGATCAGCAATTACGTCAACCACCTGAGCGAGACGGTCGTCGATGATGCGTTCGCCGCTCAGGCCTGGTCCGGTCAGTCGTCCTGACATCCGGACCGATCGACGCCCTCAGCCGGAGCAGCACACGATGAAAGCGGTACCCCCCGACCTCGCCGAACGTCTTCGGACGAATGCCGATGCGTTCCTGGCGCTGGGTGACGACGCTCGCCTCGATGATCTGGCCGAGAGCATCGGCGTCGCCCGGGCGACCCTCTACTACTACTTCTCGGGGAAGGACGATGTGACGTCGTTCTTCATGACGGAGAAGTTGGAGCGGGTCGGCCGGGCGATCGCTGAGGCGAGTGGTGCGGCGACCGGTCCGCTCGAGCGCTTCGAGGTCGCCCTCGGCGTGATCGTCGAGGATCTCTGCGCTGAGCCTGCGATGTGCCTCCACCTGACGGCGGCACAGGCGCGGCCGCTCGCGCTTGCCGAAGTCGTACGGGCCATGCGGGTCGAGGTGATGGCGCCGATGCGGGAGGCGCTGATCGAGGCCCGGGCTTCCGGCTTCGCACGGGTCGATGACCCCGACGTGGTGATCCCGGCGATCCTGGGCGCTGTCAATCGGGCGGTGCTGCACCAGTACGTCGACGGCGGATCGGTGGATGCAGCCCGGGTGACGCGTGTGATCCGGGCGCTGCTGCTCGATGGGCTGCGACCCCGCGCCGCCGACCCGGCCGATTCTGCCTGACGGCCCTCAGGCGAGACGCCAGGACCGGATCGCGTCGACGACGGCGATGGGCTGAGGTTCAACGCCCTCGTGCCGCGGCCGCTGTCGGCGGTGAGGCGGCCGCTGTCGGCGGTGAGATTGATGACCCCGAACCACATGTAGTGCAGTTCGGCTCGATGGTGGAGGTTGTCGGCCTCGATCTCGCCGAGCCCGCGCGCATGCTCCAGGGTGGACGTGAAACCGCCGACAAGACCGTCGCGGTATCGCTCGAGCTGATCACGGGTCGGCGGACACTCGGTCGAATTCATCATGGTCTTGACCATCAGGCAACCGATGGGGGTGTGTGATCGACAACACCGGCGGCGACGAAGACGACCATGATGTCGCCTCGATCGCTGTCGCTGCCGCCTCCGCCGGCGGCGATGCGCCGGACACGCTGGCCTTCACCGGATCCGAACTCGCCAGAACCATGCTCTTCGCGTTGGCTCTGGTCACGCTCGGCATGGGTCTCCTCCTCGTCACCCGCAGGCGGCGAGACGACCTCCGGCACGACTGAGCCGACCATGGTTGTCACCGGTGGTCCCCGCTGGTGACAGCCATGTGAACAGCAGATCGCGAGCCACCACCTCCTGAGGCGGTGCGGCCCGTGGTCTCGCTCCTGAAAAGAGAAGGCTCGGACCTGGGGTCCGGGCCTTGTCGCGCCTCGCCCCAGGGTGCGACGAGGGTTGTGTCGTCCCGACCGAAGAGATCAGGCGGAGGTTTGTTGTCGCCGTGACATCCATCGGCGGCGGAGCCGGTAGTCGCCGAGTCGAGTTCTCAGCTCGTTGAGCTCCTGCTGAAGCGCATCGACTCGTTCCTCGGTCTTGGAGAGAGCGGCGCGGTACTCGCCGTCCCGCTCAGCATGGTTCGACTGGTCAGCGGTTCGGGCCGCGATCTCGCGCTCGAGCTGAGTCTCGGCCACCGCGAGTTGGATCCGCGTGTCTTGGAGTTGCTCGGTCGTTTGTGTGAACGAGATCTGAAGCAACTTCAGATCCTCTTCTGCACGAAGCGCTCGCGCCTCCCCGGTCGCAGCCTCGGCCTCGGCTCGAGCGGCTCGGACCTCGGCTTCGGCGGAGAGGTCGGCTCGTTCGAACACCAGCCCGAGAGCCTCGGCGAGTCCCTCGGCGACGCCGGCGTCTCTCAAATCGATCGCCGACTTCGTGAATTCGGCATCGAGCCACTCGACGGGAATTCGCCACTGTCCGAGTTCGTCCTTCCAGGCGCCATCCACTGACCGGGTTGCGAGTCGACGTCGCAGGGTTCGTTCCGACACATCCCAACCACGAGTGGCCTCTGCAACACAGATCTCCACGAGCGGGACGGTAGCAACCTGCGGGAACGCAAACGGGAACCCTTCTCCTGGGGGCTGGTCAGTCGGCAGGCCACGACGTCGGGCGCCACTGATTCCTGCCCTGCTGAAGCGATCAGCGGTTCTCTGTGGGCCCTGACAGGTGGCATGACGTTTGCAGGTTGGTTGTTGACATGACCTCGAGCCGTCACCGTGGTCTGTGCGATCCGTGGCTCTGCCGGCGACTCATCAATTTTGATGATTGGCCGTGAGAGAGTTCAAAAAGGAACCCGACGGGCCGTCGGAAGTCCCAACACCCCTTCTGGAGATGAGAGTTCGAACCATGATCACGAGATCTGGCTTGCGAGTCCTTTTCGCCGCCGTTGTGGCTGCGTCGACGTTGGTTGGCGTTCCCACGCCGGTGTCGGCGCAGTCGCAGAACGAGGTTCTGACGACGGTGCTGTACGACGGCACGTCGACCGATGGCGGCTTTGTTGATTTGGTTGCGCCGGTGGGTTCGGTGCCGGAGGCGCATACGCCGGGGCTCGATGGTGGGGCGCAGAATGGTGTGGTTCGTTTGCGCGACCAGTACGCGGTTCGTGTTGATTGGAATGTGAATGAGGACGCTGCGACGAACGTGGCGTTGACGGTGGTGTTGCCGTCGCACTCGGAGTGGCGGCCGGATGCGACCGGGATGTTCGCCGGGTGTGATCCGGTGACCTCGTCGTTCCCGAACCCGCAGACGCTGGTGTGTGGGCTGCTCGATCAGCAGGAGGGCTCCAACGGAACGATCCGTCCGATCGCCCAGCTCAATGCGGGTCTCGACAACGAGACGTTCAACGTGACGGCGACGTTGACGACCACGGATGACCCGACCGGTGTCGCCGATGCGCTCGATGACGATCTGACGATTTCGGAGGCGCCGTTCGTCGATCACACCAAGGACGATCCGGTTGTGTCCGCTCTGATTCCGGACACGACTCCGGGCGTGAGCGAGAACGGTTATGTCGCGTTGTTCCCGTTGTCGTTCGTCGACTACTCACAGATCCCGATGCCACAGGTCGGTATCGGCCCGATCAATGACGCGGTGCCGATCCCGATGTTCGATCACATGTGGAACCTCACCCCGTCGGCTCGTTTGGCGACTGCCGATGAGATGACCGCTGCGGGTTTTGCAGGTGCTCCGTGCGGTGACTACGCGCAGAGCGGTCCGTACGTTGTCGGGAATGGTTCTTGGACGTGTGGCGCGTCGGTCACCGGTGCTGGTGGTTATCCGGTGGTGCCGGTCACGATCACCGGTTTCACGGCGCAGCCGTTCCCGCCGACGCTGGCTGATGGCAGCCCGAATGATCCGGCTGCGCCGCAGGTGAGCGCTGGTCAGATCGCAGTGTGGTTGACCGAGGCCGAGGTCCAGGCCGCGATCGCTGACCCGGGGAACGGGTCGGGAACGAGCGATGCTCGTTTCGACAATGCGATCACCGCACAGGACGAAACCGTCGTGATCACCGCGGTCACTGACATCGTCGAGATCGCTGGTAACGGAACGTCGGGTCCCACCACGCTCGGACCCATCTCCAACAACGACACCCCGATCACCTTCGGTGCCACGACCACCGGTGGCGCGCCAGACTGGCGAACCAATCATGACATCAAGTTCCTGCCTGGTCCGCTGCAGCTCGTCGATGTGACGTTCGCCGCTGGACACGAACAGGTCAGTCATGACGGCGATTCCCCGGCGAATGGTGGTCTCGGCGAGCTGCCTGGCTCGGCTCGAGACCGGCACGGCACGGTCGACGGCACCGACGACACCGGTCAGGTCGCTCGTGGTCAGGTCCTCACAATCAGTTCGCGGAGTCACTCTGCTGAGCAGCCCGGCGCTGGCGTCAACCTCGCGTTCTCGCAGTGTGTGGCGTTCGACACGGCGCATTATGAGCTGACGTCGTTGCCGTCGTCGATCACCGTCCGGGAGGCGTTCGCGCCCTCCAACGGCGGCACGATCAGTACGACCGGCTACTCGTCGACGGCGCCGAGCAACGGTCTAGCCCACGTGGCGACCGGCAACACCTCGACCTATATCATCTATCGGCCCTGGCTCGATGGTTTCGGCGGAGAGCGTGCGTTCCCGGTGGTCGTGGAGGTCACGAATGCTCCGCTGCCGACCTATGGGGGTGCGGGGCAGACGGGTATCGATGATGACGGATTGACCTGTGACAGCGCGGATGCTGGTGGGCTGGGTTGGGTCGACGCGACCGGCGATCTGAGTGCGTTCGACCCGAATGGTGACGGCGATTTCGAGTTGATCACCCGGGCCCGCATCCGTGCCCTCGAGTCGACCAGTGCGTTCCCCACCGATGAGGCCCAGGCCGTCGATGGTCGTTGGGATGCTGCGGGTATGACGGCGTATTTCAACATCCGGGTCAAGGACGACCTCGATGTGAACACCGACAACCAGGAGTTGTTCACGTTCAGTTCGTACACGTTCACCGGGGATCCGTGGGATGGTGTGAACGCTCCTCAGATCACCGACGGCCGCGGCGGCACCGAGAACATCTGCCGGCCGTACAGCGGCGCTCAGTGGGACGCTGATGATCAGGCTGGTGACAGCATTTTCACGGCGACGGGTTGGTGCAACGGTCGTTTCCATGATGATGGTGATGACTCGTTCGACACGACGGATCTGGTCGACTGGCCCCAGCATGCCGGCGAGTTCAACAAAGGAACCAACAAGTGGTACTTCGGGTCGGGTGCGATGGTTCGGATCGTGGCGGCGAAGCTCGCGGTTGACAAGGTCAACGTGGATGGTCCTGGCGACATCGCGAACAACGGTCAGACGGTGCAGTTCAAAATCACGCCGTCGGTAACCGGTGGCGCGACCGAAGCACTCACGAATGTGCGAGTGACCGACATCCTCGAATCCCGTTACGAGTTCGTCCGGTTCGTCGACTTCCCCGACGTCGCCCATGACTGCTCACAGTCCGGGCAGAACGTCACGTGTCAGTTCTCTGACCCATCCGGCGCGACCGGTGGCGCGCTTCCCGCGGGCCTGCCGGGTGGTTGGCCCGGCACCGATGATGCGTCGTTCACGATCGAAGTGGTCGTGAAGGGCGCGGTCGCGGATCCGGACAACCCGGTCATCCTGACCAACCGGGCCCGCGCCCAAAGCAGTGCGCTCGGAGCGTGGGACCCGGTGACGGAAAGCTTCCCGTTCGGCACGACCGCAGGATCCCAGGACGTCAACGCCTACGCGTCGTCGTTCCTGCCGATCCCGGCCGACGAAGGCGCGATCGTCAAAGCGGTCGACACGCTCGAAGGCCCATGCGAGTTGCACCCGAGCGAAGACCCACCACCAGCGGATTGGGGGGCGCGCTGCTCGATGATCGATTTCGAGGGGAACATGTCGTTCACCCTCAGCTTGACCAACGAGGGCAACACCGAGTTCAACAACATTCGCCTTGTCGACGTCTTCCCACACAACGGAGACAACGTCGAACCGGCGTCGAACACCCCGAACCAGACCGGTTCCGCCCCGACACTGGGTGACGGCCGGACCCCGCCGTCGGACTTCGAGGGCACGCTCTCGTACGTGTCGTTGAGCGGCGCGGACACCGTCTGGGTCTCCGGTGACGCACCGGGAACGATCAGCCGAGACGCTGACCGTTCTGTTGTTGACACTGTCTGGTGTGACGCAGTCGGTGGCGCTCAGGTCGCTGGCCCTGCCGGCGGAACCTGTCCTGCGACGAATGCGGACGTGACCGCCACCTACTCGGTGACCAACGGCCCCCTCGCCCCGGGCGCAACCCTGACCCACACCCTCACCCTCGGCGCCGACGAACACGAATGCGACGACATCTGGACCAATACCTTCGGTGCCCGCACCAACGAGGTGCTGTTGCCGATCCGTTCGAACGACGTGTCGATCATGGTCAACTGCGAATTCGATCTCGCACTCGAAAAGACCGTCGATCCGTCCTTCACCCCCGGTTCCGACTGGATCACCGAGGGCACGACCACGATCGATTTCCTCATCGAGGTGACCAACCAGGGCGACCCCGTCGAAGACTTCCACGTCACCGACTACGTCGATACCGACGTTTTCACCTTCGACACCGCGGACAACCCCAACGGCACCACCACCGGCGACCAGGCCCTTCCCTTCACCTGGGTCACCACCGACCCCGCCGCCCCGGTGGCGATGATCGATGGTGCGCTCCCTGACGGCGAATCGGTGTTCATCCCGGTCACCCTCACCATCGATGATGCTGCTGGCCCCCTCGTGAATTGGGCTGAGATCAGCTACTTCGATTCCGACGGTGACCCATCCAACGGTGATTCGGATCCCGACAATCCGAACAACCCGTCGACCGGGGCGCTGACCGACGAGGACTCGACCCCCGACGATGACCAGGCTGGCGATAACCAGCCGACCGGCCCCGACGCCCCCGGCGACGGTGTGACCGCAGGCGTCGGCGACGGCGACAGCGACCCCTCTAACGGTGACCCGGTCACCGGCGACGAAGACGACCACGATGTTGCCGGGATCCCGGTGTTCGATCTGGAGTTGATCAAGGCGCCGGCGTCGCAGGTGTATGACTTCTCGGTGTCGCCCCCGACGGCGTCGTTCGATATCACGGTCACGAATCAGGGCAGCGCGGATGTGTTCTTGGTTGATGTGACCGAGCATCCGCCTGCGGGATTGACGTATAACGCGACTGCGACGGCTGCTGGATGGACGGCTGCGGGGTTGACGTCGGTGACTGACACTTCGCCGGTGTTCACGATCGACACGATCCCGGTTGGTGGTTCGGTGACGTTCACGGTGGTGTACGACATGGATCTGTCTCAGGCGCCGTTCACGAACGCGGCCGAGATCTCCGGGTTCGATTCGGACAACGATCCGAACAATGCGGCTGATCCGTTTGCGGTTGATGTCGATTCGACGCCGTCGGATGACAACACCGATGACGTGATCGATCACGACACCCAGAACAACGATCCGGATGCTGATGGCGATCTCAACGAACCGACTCCCGGTGATGAGGACGATCACGACATCGAAACGATCGCTCCTTACGACCTGGCGTTGCAGAAGCGGATCGATCCGAACGATCCGGATCTGTTGGATGGTGTGCGTAACGGTGATGAGTTGACGTTCTTCATCGAGGTGTTCAACCAGGGCTCTCCGGCCGAGGATTTCCATGTGACCGACTATGTGTCGGACTCGTGGACGTTTGATCCGGCGTTGAACCTGGACGGGACCACGACGGGTGATCAGCTGCTCCCCTTCACGTGGGATGTCACGGATCCGTCGAAGCCGGTCGCGATGGTCGATGGTGTGCTTCCGAACGGTGACTCGGTGATCATCCCGGTCACGCTGACGGTGAACATCGACGATGTTGGTGATGGCCTGTTCAACTACGCCGAGATCTCGTACTTCGACAACGACGGTGATCCGTCGAACGGCGATTCGGATCCGGACAATCCGGACAACCCGGCGTCGGGTCCGCTGACCGATGTCGATTCGACCCCGGACGACACCAACGGTGACCCGATGTCGGACGATGTCATCGACGAAGGCCCGGAAACCGGAGACATCTCTGGTGACGGTGTCGTCGACGAGGACGACATGGACCAGGCCTTCACCCGTTGGTGGGACCTCGAGTTGATCAAGGAGCGCTCTGCTGGTCAGTCCTACGTGATCGATCCGTCAGCGACGCCGTTGCAGGTGTCGTTCGACATCACGGTCAACAATCAGGGTCCGGGTGATGCCGTCAACGTGACGGTCACCGACACCCCGCCTGCGGGGTTGACGTTCGACTCGATCGGTACGGTCAGCTTCTCTGATGCCGCTGATGCTGGTGCCGCGGTCACCTCGGGTTCGCCGAACGAGTTCACGGTCAGTCAGCTGACGGCTGGTGGGCAGGTGACCTTCACCGTCGTGTACGACCTCGACCTGGCCACGGCGGCGTTGCCGTCGGTGAACACGGCTGAGATCTCGGGCATGCAAGGTGCGTGGGATCCTGACGGGCCGCTTGGTCCGTTGCCCTTCGGTACCTATCCCGTTGCCGATGTCGATTCGGTCCCGGACAACGATCCGGGCAATGACGCCATCACGGCCGATGGTGTCGTCGACCCTGCCGATTCGCACAACACGATCGACAACGATCCCGACGCTGACGGCAACTTGCACAACACGAACGGCATCGACGAAGACGACCACGACACCGAGGCGATCGTGTTGCCGTGGGATCTTGCGTTGGCGAAGACGTTCGTGTCGGCTGATGCGCCGTTGGTGCCTGGTGGTTCGGTGTCGATGTTGTTGACGGTCACGAATCAGGGTCCGCCGGTGGAGATGGTCGAGGTGACTGATTATCTCGATCCGTTGTTGTGGGCCGGGTTCGATGCTGCGCTGAATGTGGATGGGCCGGTGGATCCTGCGTCCACCGCCCTCAGCGGGTTCTCGTTCTCGTGGGATGACGCGGATCCGCTGAACCCGGTGGCGACGGTCCGACCCGACACCCCGGGCGACAAGCTCGGGTTCGGTGAGACCATCGCCATCCCGGTCACGGTGGTGGTTGCTGAGGGGTTCGACACCTCGCGGGACCTGGTCAATGTGGCTGAGATCTCGAATTTCGATGATGACGATGACCCGGCAACGGGGGACGCCTCGGATGGAACGTTGAACGACATCGATTCGACCACCGACGGGGAGAACGGCAACGGTCCTGGTGAGGATCCCGACGGGAACCTCATCGATGACGCGATCGATGGTGACGCCACCACCGGCGGTGATGAGGACGACCACGATCTGGTGGTCATCCCCGTCATGGATCTCGCGCTCCGTAAGACGGTTGATCCCGTGACCGAGTTCCCTGTGTTCGTCGGTGCTCCGGTGACGTTCTCGATCGAGGTCGTCAACCAGGGCTCGACCCATGTCAACGGGATCACGGTGACCGACTATGTCGACGCTGCCATGTGGGACGCGTTCGACGTGGCTGTCAACCCGGCTGGCACCACGAGCGGGGATGCTGCGCTCGGGTACAGCTGGGCCACCAACGTGAACGGCCAGGACGGTGATCTCTCCATCACCGGTGTTCTCGCACCCGGTGACACGATCACGGTCCCGGTCACGCTCGTGATCGCTGCGGGCGCTGATCTCGAGATGTTGTCCAACACCGCCGAGGTGTCGGGAGCGGCCGCTGCCGACGCTGACGGGAACACCGTCACGAACCCCGACGGGTCACCGGTGGTCGACCTCGACTCGATCGCTGATGGCGACAACGACGACCCGCTCGTTGATGATGTCATCGACGGCACCGATGGTGATGAGGATGATCACGACGTCGCGCGTGTCATGCCGCCGACTTACAGCCTGGGTAACCAGGTCTGGTTCGACGACGACAATGACGGTATGGTCGACGCTGGTGAAGATCCGGTCGAGGGTGTTGTTGTTCATCTCTTCGCCGATGATGACGGTGATGGGCAGCCTGATGATCTGAACAACGACGGGGTCATCGATGCTGCTGACGCCATCGCTGCTGACACCACTGGACCCGACGGGGAGTACCTGTTCGAGGATCTCCCGAGTGGTGACTATGTGGTGGGTGTCGCTCCGGAGAACTGGGACGATGGGGGTCCGCTGGCGAACACGATGTCGTCGGATCCGACCTCGATCGACTCGAACGACGATGTCGACGACAACGACGACGGCCGGAACGGACCCGATGGCTATGTGGTGTCGACCACGGTGACCCTCGACGATGGTGAACCGGAGAACGAACCCGGGTTCGAGAACGATCCGAACACCCCGGATCAGCTTTCGAATCTGACCATCGACTTCGGATTCTGGGCACCCGAGTTCGACCTCGCTCTCAAGAAGACCCTCGCCCCTGGACAGGCCGCAACCGGTTTGACCGTCGGCGACACCGTCGTGTTCCAGATCGAGGTCTTCAACCAGGGCTCGGTCACCGCTGTCGACCCGACGATCATCGACTACCTCCCGAGCGGGATGACCCTCTCGGATCCGTCGTGGACCGACAACGGCGACGGGACCGTGTCGCGGACCGTGACCGGCAGCATCGCTCCGGGAGCGTCCACCACCGTCGAGATCACCGTCACCCTCACGGGTGAGGGGTCCCTCGAGAACCACGCCGAGATCACCTCGGCCACGCCTGTCGGCGACAACGGTGAACCGCTCACCGATCCGCAGGGACGTCTGATTCTCGACCTCGACTCGGTCTTCGACCGGATCAACGGTGAGACGCCGGTCGATGGTGTGATCGACAACACCGGCGGCGACGAAGACGACCATGATGTCGCCTCGATCGCTGTCGCTGCCGCCTCCGCCGGCGGCGATGCGCCGGACACGCTGGCCTTCACCGGATCCGAACTCGCCAGAACCATGCTCTTCGCGTTGGCTCTGGTCACGCTCGGCATGGGTCTCCTCCTCGTCACCCGCAGGCGGCGAGACGACCTCCGGCACGACTGAGCCGACCATGGTTGTCACCGGTGGTCCCCGCTGGTGACAGCCATGTGAACAGCAGATCGCGAGCCACCACCTCCTGAGGCGGTGCGGCCCGTGGTCTCGCTCCTGAAAAGAGAAGGCTCGGACCTGGGGTCCGGGCCTTGTCGCGCCCCGCCCCAGAAGGGGAAGAGGCTGCCTTGTTGACGTCATTGTGTCGAAGGGAGATGTTCCGGCTCTCCCGCTGCCTTTGGCAACTCCGACATCGTCCCGCTGTCGTCCATCTCAGGGTCCGGGCGCCGGCTCGGCGTCCGGACCTGTTCGCGTTCTGGATGGCCCGCTCTGCGTCGCCGGCGTTTGCGTCCCTGGATTGAGGGTCGGCGTGGGTTGACCTGCTCAACGACACGCCGCTATTGACCGATCGGGGGAGGTGGACGCGATGGTGAGATTCGCTGCGATCGTCGGGTCGTTCGTCCGGGCAGACGGCTTCAGCTTGGAGTCCGGTGGCGACGTCGGCCGACCCTCGGTCTTCAACCGCGGAGAACTCATCGGGGTCGTGACGTTGGCAGCCGTCGTGTTGTTCCTCCCTCTCGGCGGCGCTCGAATCGCCGTTTCGGCGATCCTCCTCGGGTTCGGGTCGACGATGTACACGCTCCGCCTCCGTGTGTCGCCGGAGCTGTCGGAGGGCATTCAGGTGTGGCTCGGCGTTGTCGTCGCGCTCACCATCGGCACGATCCAGCCGTCGCTGCTCGCAGCGGCCATCGTTGCCGTCGCCGGTCTGATCATCGCCGGTACGCGTGAGATGGGGCGTTCGATCTTCTGGGTGTTGGGTCTGGCCCTGCTGTGGCTCGTCGTCGTCCACCTCGTCATCACTCCCACGCCCGACTATCTCCCGACGCTCGCGCTGGCGCTGCTCGCCCCCGGTCACATCCAGTACTCACTGTGGGCGGCGGGCCAGCAGGATGTCCGGCGTCGGCGCGAGCGACTCTTCATGCACTCCGGTCGCGCCGTGGCTTGGGAGTTCGACATCGAACGTGGCCGCTTCCTGTCGCTCGAGGGGCCGACCATGGAGATGTTGGGTCTCGACCAGCAGGAGGCGCTGGCGATGCTCAACGCGTCGCCTCTCGGGGCTGCGTACCGGGGTCGTCCGATCTCCGGCGACGACTGGACGGTCGAGGTGCCACACGTCGATGGGTCGAGACGCCGGTTCCGTGTCTCGGCGCTCCGGCGGAGTCGAGCCGATGGCCTCGAGGTCTCCTATGGCATCGCCATCGACATCACCGACGTCGAGGCGGGGCGACTGGCCGAGCTGCAGCGTGCCGAGCGAGATGCTCTGACCGGGCTGCCGAATCGAGACGGATTCGCGAAGTTTCTCGACGAGGCGGTCGCTCGGGGCGGTCGAGTGGTGTTGGTCGTCGACCTCGACCGGTTCAAGGACATCAACGACTCACTCGGGCATCTCGCTGGTGACGGGCTGATCGCTGCGGTCGCTCATCGGCTCGATGCGCTCAAGCGGCAGGACGTGTGCATCGCTCGTTTGGGCGGCGATGAATTCGCGGTTGCGATCGTGACCGAGGACGACACCACGACCGCCGCGACTGCGGAGGACTTCGCCGCCGAGATCGAGGACGCGCTGCACGACAGCTTCGCCATCGCCGGGTTCGAGGTCTCGGTGAGCGGATCGGTCGGCATCGCAGCGGGGAGCGAACTGGACTGGCTCGAGCTCCTCCGGCGGGCCGACGGCGCCATGTATTCCGCCAAGCGGACCAACGACTTCTTCCGCTGGTACGACCCCGCCCACGACGTCGGCTCGGCCGATCGCCTCCGGCAGCGCAACATGCTCAAGAGCGACCTCGAGTCCCAGATCGTGCTTCACTACCAGCCGATCGTCGACTCGTCGACCCGCCGCCTGCACAGCGTCGAGCGCTCGCCCGGTGGCAGCATCCCGAACGCGGGTTGATCGGCCCGAGCGAGTTCATGCCGCTCATCGAGGCCTCCGAGCTCTCGATCCGTTTCGACCGTCACGTCGTGAGCCTGGCGCTTCAGGCGGCCGCCGAGCTCGTCGCATGCGAGGACGGTCCCCTGGTGACCGTCAACCTCCCACCGGCGAGCTTGCGTTCAGCAGCGCTCGTCGGAAGTGTCCAGACGCTTCTGCGGGAGCATCCGTTGGCTGCGGGCAGGCTCGTGCTGGAACTGACGGAGCAAGGCCTGGCGGACGACCCCGACCGGCTGGCGCCCAGTCTGCTCGCCCTCAAGGAACTGGGCTGCCAGCTCGCGATCGACGACTTCGGAACCGGAGCATCGTCGTTGGTGCGGCTCCGTGCACTGCCATTCGATCTGGTCAAGATCGATCAGTCCTTCGTTCGTGGCGTCCCCGCCGAACGAGTCGACACCGCGATCGTGAAGTCGACCATCGAGTTGGCCCACAACCTCGGGATGAAGACCGTCGCCGAAGGTGTCGAGACGGCAGCGACCGCCGACGCCGTCACTCGGCTGGGATGCGACAAGCTCCAGGGTTGGTTGTTCGCTCGGGCGATGCCGCTCGACGACTTGGTCGATCGGTACGGCCTGATCGGGACAGGTCGAGCCTCGGGCCTCGCGGCGTCCGGAGGGCACGACTGAGGCAGCTCACAGCGCGGGGAACACGGCGGGGCGGCCGACCACCTCGTGGCGCACGACCGTCACTCTCTCCCGTCCTGGGGCGCTCCTGCGCCCGTGCGCGGCTGACGTGATCGCTGCGGCGACATGGCAGCGGCAGGTCCGGGTGGCTCAGCCAGCGTTGGTCCACTGGAGCTCGAGTTCGAGCTCCTCTTCGCCGTCTTCCACCTCGTGCGAGATCACGATGCTCGCATCGGCGGGCACGGTGAAGCGCTTGCTCTGCACCTGGATCCGAAACGACTCGCCGGCCTCGAGGGCATCGGCCAGTCGACGGAGGGTGTCGACGAACTGCGAAACTGGGACGTTCTTCTCGATGTCACGATCAGCCACGGGCAGAGCCTGGCACACCCCGGAGCGCGCACCGGGTACCCGGTAGCGTCGCGTGCATGCCGGCCCCGAGGATCCCGAAGTACCAGGCGATCCACGAGCGCCTGCGGGCCGAGATCCTCGCCGGCGCCCTGACGCCGGGGTCGAAGCTGCCGCCGCAGTCGCAGCTCGCCGAGCGCTTCGGCGTGACCCTCATGACGCTGCGTCAGGCGGTCGGTGAGTTGGAGGCCGAAGGGCTCGTCCGGGCCGAGCGGGGGAGGGGCACCTTCGTCGCCGAACGCCCGGTCGACATCCGCTTGGGCAACCTGTCGAGCTTCGCGGCCCAGATGGCGGCCGACGGCGTCGAGGTGACCACCGAGGTCGTGTCGGTCGACCGGGTCGTGGCCGGCGATCACCCCGAGGTCTCGGCGCGGCTCGGTGTCGACCCGTCGGGCTCGTTGTGGCGGCTCGTGCGGACCCGCCGGAGCGAGGGTGAGGTGTTCGCCGTGCAGCGCTCGTACCTGGACGGCGCGATCGATCTGGCCGACGGTGCCGGCGACGCCCTCTACGCGGCGATCGAGTCCGCGACCGGCTCGGCGGTCGTCGAAGCACGCGAGACGATGTCGGCCGTCGCCCTCGACGACGACCTCGCCGCCCTGGCCGAGGCGTCGGTCGGGCACCCGGCGCTCCGTTCCGAGCGCACGTCGATCGATCAGTTCGGTCGACCGTTCCTCCACGACGACGCCTACCTGGTCGGTGGTCGATGCTCGATCGCCGCCGACCGTCGGGCCGACCGACTGTCGCTCGCCTACGGCGTCTCGGAATCCGATTGACTGCTCGACGCTTCGTCCGAGTATTCTAGAGTTCTAGAAGTCTCCACCCCGGATCTCGGCCGGGACGACGAAAGAGCACGACGATGACGGATCTCAGCGACGCCCCGGTGGCGTCTCCCGACCAGATGGGCAGGCCCGACGAGCTCGGGTTCTTCGGCGAGTTCGGCGGTCGCTACGTCGGCGAGCCGCTGATCGGCGCCTGCCAGGAGGTCGAAGAGGCCTTCGTCGACGCCTGGGGTGACCCCGAGTTCCGGGCGGAGTTCCTCCACGTGCTCACCACCTACGGCGGCCGCCCGTCGCCGACGACGGAGTGCGCCAACCTCTCCGAGCAGCTCGGTCTGCGCCTGCTGCTCAAGCGCGAGGATCTCAATCACACCGGCAGCCACAAGATCAACAACGTGATCGGCCAGGCTCTCCTCGCCAAGCGCATGGGCAAGACCCGCCTCATCGCCGAGACCGGCGCCGGCCAGCACGGCGTCGCCACCGCCACCGCCGCCGCCCTGCTCGGCATGAGCTGCACCGTCTACATGGGTGAGGTCGACATGCAGCGCCAGGCGCTGAACGTCTTCCGCATGCGCCTGCTCGGCACCGAGGTGGTGCCGGCGATGTCGGGCTCCCGGACCCTGAAGGACGCCGTCAACGAAGCGATGCGGGCCTGGGTCTCCGAGGTCGGCGACACGCACTACTGCCTCGGCTCGGTCATGGGTCCGCACCCGTACCCGTGGATGGTCCGCACCTTCCACGAGATCATCGGCATCGAGGCCAAGGAGCAGGTGCAGGCCATCACCGGCGGCCTGCCCGACGTCGCCGTCGCCTGTGTCGGTGGTGGTTCGAACGCCGCCGGCCTGTTCGCCGGCTTCGCCGACGACCCCTCGGTCCGCCTCGTCGGCGCCGAACCCGCCGGTGGTGCCGCCGCCGGTCGTGGTGTGCCGGCGATCGTGCACGGCATGCGGGCCTACTTCATGCAGGACGAGGTGGGGCAGGTCCTCGAAGCCGAGTCGATCTCGGCCGGACTCGACTACCCGGGCCTCGGCCCGGAGCACTCCCACCTCGCCGCCACCAAGCGGGCCGAGTACTTCCCCGTCACCGACGACGAGGTGCTCGAGGCCTTCAAGCTCCTGTCCCGCACCGAGGGCATCATTCCGGCGCTCGAGTCGGCGCACGCCATCGCCTGGGTCACCAAGGCCAAGGACGA
>JAHDCV010000098.1:0-4278 GCA_020629695.1 Acidimicrobiales bacterium
CGAGCCCGGTACGTGATCGTTCCGTCCTCGACGTAGGCGACGTCCGTGACGAACTCGGGGCACTCGTCGAGACGGTTGAGCACCAGCACCATCGGGACGGTCGCGGCGAGCTCGGTCAGGTGGCCTCGCAGCCACTCGTGCGAAGCGTGGTCGAGACCGTCGAACGGTTCGTCGAGCACGAGCAGGTCGGGGTCGCTGGCGAGCGCCCGGATCAACATGACCTTCCGGGTCTCGCCGGTTGACAGCTTCCGGAACGCCCGGTCCATGAGCGACCGGATACCGAGCGTGTCGACGAGCCCGTTGGCCAGCGCAGGGTCGACCGCCCGACCGTTGTCGAACGGCGCCGTGATGATCTCCGCCACCGGCGTGCCCTCGGAGATCACGTCGAGGATGTCAGCGTCGTCCTTGCGGAGCTCCGCGGCGATCAGCTCGGCCTGCATCTCGTAGGAGACGAGGGCGACGTGGTCGGGTAGGCCCGATCGCTCACCCTCGACCACGCTCCCGATCCCGGCGAGTGCGGCGGCGAGCGCCGACTTGCCCGAGCCGTTGGTCCCGGTGATCAGCCAGTGCTCACCGGGACCCACAGCCCAGTCGAGATCGTGCAGCCGAAACCGCCCGTCGAAGTCGAGCGCCAATCGCTCGAACGAGATCGTCATCGGTGATCTCCTTGCTGCGAGTTGCGAGCGTCAGCGAGCAACTCGGTGAGTGAGCGAAGCGAACGGCAGCGACTCAGACGATGCGCTTCATGTCGGCCATGTAGCCGCGCAGCTCGGCGCCGATCTCCTCGACCGGGTGGCTGCGGATGGCCGCGTTCACCTCGATGAGGCGGGCGTTGTCGACGGCGGTGTCGGCGACGTCGAGGCCCCGGCCGATGTCGGCGGCGGTGATGCCCGTCATGAAGTCGGCGAGCAGCGGCACGCAGGCGTGGTTGTAGAGGTAGCAGCCGTACTCCGCGGTGTCGGAGATCGTGGCGTTCATCTCATAGAGCTTCTTGCGGGCGATCGTGTTGGCGATCAGTGGCGTCTCGTGCAGCGACTCGTAATAGGCGGAGTCGGCGATGATGCCGGCCGCGGTCATGGTCTCGAAGGCGAGCTCGACGCCGGCCTTCACCATGGCGACCATCAGCAAGCCGTGGTCGAAGTACTCCTGCTCCGGGATCTCCATGTCGCCGGGCTCGGTCTTCTCGAACGCCGTCTCGGCGGTGTCGGCACGCCAGCCGAGGAGCTTGGCGTCGTCGTCGGCCCAGTCAGCCATCATCCCGGACGAGAACGCCCCGGTCATGATGTCGTCCTGGTGCTTGTTGTAGAGCGGCCGCATGATGTCCTTCATCTGCTCGGAGAGCTCGAAGGCGCGGATCTTCGCCGGGTTGGAGAGGCGGTCCATCATGTTGGTGACGCCGCCGTACTTGAGGGCCTCGGTCACCGTCTCCCAGCCGTACTGGATGAGCTTGGCGGCATAGGCGGCGTCGACGCCCTCCTCGATCATCTTGTCGAAGCAGAGCAGCGAGCCGGTCTGGAGCATCCCGCAGAGGATCGTCTGCTCACCCATGAGGTCGGACTTCACCTCGGCGATGAACGACGACATCAGCACGCCGGCCTTGTGGCCGCCGGTGCCGACGGCGTAGGCCTTGGCCAGCGCCAGACCCTCACCGTTGGGGTCGTTGTCCTCGTGCACGGCGATGAGCGTCGGCACACCGAAGCCACGCACGTACTCGGCCCGCACCTCGGAGCCCGGGCACTTCGGGGCGACCATGATGACGGTGATGTCGTCACGGATCTGCATGCCCTCTTCGACGATGTTGAAGCCGTGGGAGTAGGACAGGCAGGCGCCCTGCTTCATCATCGGCATGATCGTCTCGACGACGTTGGTGTGCTGCTTGTCGGGGGTGAGGTTGAGCACGACGTCGGCAGTCGGGAGGAGCTCGTCGTAGGTGCCGACGGTGAAGCCGTTCTCGGTGGCGTTCTTCCACGACTGGCGCTGCTCGGCGATGGCCGACTCACGCAGGGCGTAGGAGACGTCGAGTCCGGAGTCGCGCAGGTTCAGGCCCTGGTTGAGGCCCTGGGCGCCGCAGCCGATCACGACCATCTTCTTGCCCCGGAGGGCTTCGACGCCGTCGTCGAACTCGTCGAGGTGCATGAAGCGGCACTTGCCGAGCTGGGCGAGCTGCTCGCGCAGCGGCAGGGTGTTGAAGTAGTTGGTCATGACGGTCCCCGATCAGAGCTGTTGCGGGTTCGACACTACCGACGCTGGCGCGTTCAGTGAATTGAGATGTTCGCAACACTGTGTCCCGACTTGTGCAACACCGTCCCGTCGCGGCGGCAGACTCTCGGTGTGCACATCCGGACCTTGCGGCAGTTCATCGTGCTGGCCGAGACCCTCCACTTCGGGCGGGCCAGCCAGCAGGTGAACATCAGCACATCCGCGCTGTCACGCTCGATCCGCCAGCTCGAGATCGAGCTCGGGGTGACCCTGTTCGCCCGTGACAACCGGACCGTCGAGCTGACTCCCGAGGGGGAGCGGTTCCTCCGCTACGCACGCGACGCCGTGCTGCAGTGGGACCAGGTCCGGTTCGAGCTGACCGACCCCTCCGAGGAGCTGAGTGGCGAGGTCAGCCTCTACTGCTCGGTCACGGCGAGCCACTCCATCCTCGTCGACCTGCTCAATCGGTTCCGGCCGGCGCATCCTGGCGTCGAGATCCGGCTCCAGACCGGCGACCCCGATCACGCGATCGACCGGGTGGTCGCCTTGGAGGAGGAGGTGGCGGTCGCCGCCCGACCCGACCACCTGCCGAACGGCGTGTTGTTCGAGCCGATCGAGATCTCGCCGCTGGTGTTCATCGCCCCGGTCGAGGCCGCGGACGACGCCCTCGTCGACGTCCCGCCGGCCAGTCCGGCTGCGTGGGCTGAGGTGCCGATGATCCTCGCAGCGTCCGGTATCGCCCGCGACCGGGTCGACGCATGGTTCCGGGACAGGGGTGTGGCGCCGAAGATCTACGCGCAGGTCGCCGGCAACGAGGCGATCGTCAGCATGGTCAGCCTCGGCCTCGGCGTCGGGGTGGTGCCCCAGATCGTGCTCGACAACAGCACGCTCGCGAGCCGCGTTCGGGTCCTCGACGTGCAACCGGCCCTCGCTGCCTACGACCTCGGGCTCGTGACCCTCAAGCGCCACCTCAACAATCCGCTCGTCCGCGCCTTCTGGTCACTCGCCCGCCCCTGACAAATCCCAGGCTCAGGCGACAGGTTTCGCTGCTGAGAAGCTGCAACTTCGGCAAGCGTCTGCTTGCTCGCTGTGAACTCGCTGGCGGCGCGGGTCGCCCGACGTCAGACTCGACCTCGTGTTGGTGGCGAAGGACATCGAGAAGGCCTACGGGGACGTGGTGGCACTTCGGGGTGCCGATCTGTCGGTCGCCGCCGGTGAGGTCGTGGCGCTCCTCGGCCGGAACGGTGCCGGGAAGTCGACGTTGTTGTCGATCATCGCCGGGCTCCGCCCGCCCGATGCCGGCTCGGTCGAGATCCACGGGATCGACGCCCTCGCCGACCCCGTTGCCGCGTCACAGCACCTCGGCATCGCACCGCAGGACACCGGCGTCTACCGGGTGCTCACCGTGCGGGAGAACCTCGAGTTCTTCGGCGAACTCGCCGGCCTGAAGGCGACCCGTGCCGCCCGTGCCGAGGTCGTGGCCGAACAACTCGGGCTCACCGACCTGCTCGACCGGAAGGCGAGTGCGCTCTCCGGTGGTGAGGTCCGCCGACTCCACACCGGCTGCGCGCTCGTGCACGCACCCGAGCTGCTGATGCTCGACGAGCCGACGGTCGGCGCAGACGTCGCCACCCGTAATCAGCTCATCGAGGCCGTCCGGGCGCTCGCCGCCGACGGCGCGGCCGTGATCTACACCACGCACTATCTGCCCGAGGTCACCCAGCTCGGTGCCGACATCGTCATCATCGACGATGGTCGCATCCTCGCTCGCGGCACCCAGGCCGAGCTCGAGGCTGATCACGCCATCAGCGGCCTCGCCGTGGAGGTGACCGCCGACTTCGACCGTGCACGGCTCGACACGTTCCGCCCCGTCGACCTCGGTGGTGGACGCCTCCGCCTCGACGGCGCAGCGACCATGGCCGGTGTGCTCGAGGCCGCCGGCGATCAGACGTCGTCGATCCTCTCGGTCGAACGACTGCAAGCGGATCTCGAGTCGGTGTTCCTGGCCGTCACGGGTCGACAACTCGACACCGAGCCGGAGGCGAGCCGATGAGCACCGAGCCGGAGGCGAGCCGATGA
>JAHDCV010000098.1:4378-8695 GCA_020629695.1 Acidimicrobiales bacterium
TCGACACCGAGCCGGAGGCGAGCCGATGAGCACCGAGCCGGAGGCGAGCCGATGAGCACCGCACTCGCCATCACGAAGCTCCAGCTGCGGATCCTCCGTCGCGACCCGGCGTTCCTCGTGATCATGTTCGGCATGCCGCTCGTGATCATGCCGATCCTCCGGCAGACGGTCGGCCTGTCACTCGCTGCCGAGGGCTTCGAGGGGGCGAACGGTGCCGAGCTCGCTGTGCCCGGTCAGTCGGTCGTGTTCGGCTTCTTCGTCGCCGGCAGCGTCGGCTTCAGCGTGTTCCGCGAGCACGGGTGGAAGACGTGGGACCGACTCCGCACCTCGGCGGCGAGCCCGATCAGCCTGCTGGCCGGGTTCGCGATCCCGTGGATCATCATCCACGTGCTCTACCAGATCGTCCTGCTTGCGGTTGGAGGCCTGCTCTTCGGGTTGCGCTTCGACGTCTCGATCATCGCCGACCTGGCGGTGATCGTCTCGTTCAGCTTCGCGGCGATTTCGATCATGCTGTTCTCGGTCGCGTCGTTCCGCACGGTCAACCAGCACCAGGCGATCGTCAACCTCGGTGCGATGGTGATGGGCGGCCTCGGCGGCGCCCTGGTTCCGCTCGAGCAGTTGCCGGGCTGGGCACAGGCCGTTGCGCCGATCACCCCGACCTATTGGGTGATGCAGGGCCACCGGGCGGTCTTCCTCGAAGACGGCGGACTCGCCGACGTCGCCACCTCGGTCGCCGTGCTGTGCGCGTTCGGCATCGTCTTCGCCGGCTTCGGCGCTCGTCGCTTCCGCAGCGACGAGACGAAGGAGTTCTTCGCCTGACGCGAGCAGTCGCTTGCCGGAATTGCCCCCGCAGCACGCGACAACGTGTCGTTCTGGCCTGGGATTTGAGGGGGGGGTTAGGGGGTGAGGGTGGCCAGTTCGTCGTCGGCGCGGTCGCCGAAGAGGATGCGGGCGGCTTCCTTCAGGCCCGGATCCGAGGCGAGCACCTCGTCCCGCTCGATGAGGCGGAGCTTCGTCCGTCGACGCAGGAAGTCGTCCAGGTGCACGATGAACTCGCGTTCGGCGAACACGGGGAGCTCGGCCCGCAGCGTGTCGCCGGTTTCGAAGGCGAACTCTCCTTGCGACGCATCGCGCTCGATGGCGCCGACGACGTCGAAGGCCTTCAGGCCGTGCTGGCGCCACAGCACCTCGGCCGCGGTGTCGGCCCGCTCGTGACGGGGCGCCCGGTCGAGGCCGACGGCGAAGGCACGCTTCTCGAAGCGCTTCCGTGCGTGCTCGTCGGGCTCGCCGAACCAACGCTGCTCGCCGGTCGTGGCGATGCCGAGTGACCGCACGGCCTCGACGACCTCTTCGCCGACGTTCAGGCAGTCGGTCAGCTTGCCGCCGAAGATCGTGACGATGCCCTTGGCCCGGTCGGTCTCCATGGCGTGCTTGCGGCTGAGGCTCGTCCAGTCGATGTCGGAGCGATCGTCGCCGTCGTTCTCGACGACGAGCGGCCGCACGCCCGAGCGTGTGCCGATGATGTCGTCGGCCGTCAGCGGCTGCTCGAGGTCGAGGCGGGCGTTGATCTGCCCGAGCACGAACTCGATGTCCGCGTCGGTCACCTCCGAGTACGGATCGTCGGTGCGGGTGTCGGTCGTGCCGATCACCGAGCGGTGCGCCATGGGGATGACGTAGAACAGCCGCTCGGTGTCGTCGAAGAAGGCGAGCACCCGTTCGCTGTCGTTGATCCGGGGCACGACGAGGTGGATGCCCTTGGAATACACGATGCGGTGCTCGGTCGTGAGGCCCCATGCCTCGGAGAGCCCGTCGACGAACGGGCCGGCGGCGTTCACGATCGCCTTCGCACGGACGGTGTGCTCGGTCCCCGTCTCGGTGTCGGTCACGGTGGCGATCCAGCGATCACCGTCCCGGCGGCTGGCCGTCAGCTCGCAGTAGTTGGCCGTGATCGCCCCGAGGTCACCGGCGGTGCGGATGAACTCGAACACGAACCGGGCGTCGTTGTCCTTGAGGTAGGCGTCCATGTACTCGATGCCGCCGCGAGCGGTTTCGGTGTTGACGACCGGCTCCGCCTTCTCGATGGCGGACGGTCGGAAGAACGACGGCCGCTTCGTGTGGAACATGCCGATCATCCAGTAGCCGACCGAGCCCAGCGCCGCGAGCCACGGCGGGAACGGGGAGGTGCGGTCGAGCGTGGCCAGGAAGCCGAGCTCCGACATTCGGGTCGGGTACGACCGCATGAGATGGTTCCGGCTCCTGCACAGCTTGAACACGAGCGGCAGCTCGTAGTTCTCGAGGTACTTGAAGCCACCCCAGACGAGGTTGGAGGACTCCTGGGAGGTGAAGCTCGCGAAGTCGTTCCGCTCCACCATCGCCACGGACACGCCGTGACCGGCCAGGGCGGCCGAGGCCACCGCGCCGTTGATGCCACCGCCGACGATCAGGACGTCGACATCGGCGTCGGAGAGGCGTGCGAGATGGTCGTCTCGTGAGGTCACGTTCCCAAGGCTATTGCCCCGCCGGTGGTGAGGCGGACCCGAACACGGGGGATCTCTTCCCGCACGATGCGTGCCACCGCTGGGTCTTCCGGCTCATTTTCAAGGGGACGTATTGCTGAAGCCTGCCCACTCACTACAGAAATCGACCCGCCGATTCGAGAACACGAGGTGCATCGACGCGTCTTTCGTGCCGGCGCCACCACCACCACCAAGTGCACCTCGTTTACGCAAGCAGGAACCATGTCTGAAGGAACGCCGAACAGACGATCGACCCGGGTCTTCATGGCCTTGTCGCTCATGTTCTCGGTCATCGCCACCGTGCCGTTCGTCAACGCCGCCATCGCTTCGGCTGACGGCACCGTGACCGGCCGCCTCTGGGTCGACCTCGACGCCGACCAGGCGATCGACGGCGACACGAGTGTCCTGGCCCCGTTCGGGCTCGTCGACGGTCTGGGCATCGAGCCCGGCGCCGGCGGAGTGAACGTCCGCCTCCTCACCGACACCGGCGACGAAGTGGCCACCACGGTCACCTCCGCCGACGGCGGCTACGCCTTCCCGACCCAGCCGGATGGTGCCTACGAACTCGAGTTCGAGGCCCCGGTCGGCTTCGACTTCTCCTCGACGGTCGCCGAAGGGGAACACAGCTCCGTGTCGGATCCGGCACCGCTGCCCGGTTTCAGCCAGTTCGCCCGGATGCCCGTGACGATCGAGGGAGCCGACGTGGTGGCTGGCTCGGTCGGCCTGCGTCCCACGGCGTCGCTGGACATCTCGTGGGTCGACGTCGACCCGGCGGCCGACGGTGTGCAGGCGATCGCCACCGGCACCGCTCCCTTCAGCCCCTGTGTCGACGGCGTCCCTGCTGCGGGTGAGGACTGCGGTCCGAACGACGGCGTCGTGCGGACGAACGACATCACCTCGTTCACGGTGTCGGTGTCGGGTGACAACATCGACGAAGCACTCAACCCGCTGCCCGAGGTCATCCTCGAGCAGCGGATCACGCCGATCGACGGCGCCGAGGTCTCCTTCGACATCGACCCGGTGCTCGGTGTGCCGACCGGTTGCCTCACGAGTGACGTGACCCGTCGGTCGTCGGTGACCCGCCACGACGATGGTTCGTCGACGCTGGTCTGCAACATCGGCGACTTCGACACCGCCGAGGTCAACTTCCTCACCACCAACGTCGTCGTCTCCGGCGACTCACCCCCCGGGTCGAGCTTCGAGTTCTCCGCCCGCGGTTACGCCGGCCTCTCGAACGCGGTGGCCACGCCGATCCTCGACGCCGAGCCCGTGATCGTGTCGGCCTCACCCCGCTTCGACCTCACCATGAACCGTGACGAGTCGAACACCCGCAACCGGGTCTTCGAACAGGCCAAGCTGGCCGAGGGCATCAACCCGATCACCGGCGAGCCCGAACTCGGCAAGGTCTTCTACTACGACGTCAGCCTCCTCGCCGAGGGCAATGGCGTCGGCACGTCGGCGTTGGGCGAGGAGTTCACCTTCACCAACGTGCTCGATCCGGTGCTCGCCCAGCACGGCGCCGCCCTGCAGTCCTGCAGCGCCGGCCCGTTCAACGAAGACGGCGCGGCCTCGCTGCCCGGCAACGGCCAGGGTGTGCCCTACGCAGACAACGCCGTTGCCGACAACGGCACCTGGACCTGCATCTACAACAACGACACACGGGCGATCGACGTGATCGTCACGGGTGCCGACACCTCGGCCAACCACCTGCCGAGCAAGGGCGCCGACGGCACCCCGATCCCGGACCTCGACGTGGTGCTCACCGGCAACATCAAGGTCTGGTACCCGCTGTCGGCGTTCA
>JAHDCV010000024.1:0-16124 GCA_020629695.1 Acidimicrobiales bacterium
TGCACGCGTGGGCATCTGAGGCAGCGGTCGAAGGGTTCGTGGGGGCTGATCGTCGATGCGGGTCGCGACCCGCTGACGGGGAAGTGCCGGCAGAGGAGCCGGACGTTCCACGGTTCGAAACGGAGGCGGAGCGTGAGCTCCGTGCGTTGATCGATGACGTGGAGGCGGGACGGATCAGATGGTCGTGGCTGTTGCGGGTGGGCGCGACCTGGGTCGATCTTCCCGACGGCGGGCCGACGTGCGATCCGACTGGTAGATACATGTTATGTACCGCCAATCGGAGGGGAATCCCGATCGATGAAGCATCTCCTCCTGGCGTTGCTCGACGACGGACCGGCCTACGGACTCGAGCTCAAACAGCAGTACGACGAGCTGGTCGGTCTGATCGCCGGACCGATCAACGTCGGACAGATCTACACAACGCTGAACCGGCTGGAGGCGACGGGCCTCGTGCAGCATCGGGTCGAGCCATCCGAGGTCGGGCCGGATCGCAAGGTCCACGAGCTCACCGAGGACGGAGCGAAGGAGTTGCGGGTCTGGCTCGAGTCACCGCCCGCCGGCCTCGAACTCAAGTCCGATGCCCTCATGCGGATCGTCGCCGCACTCCATCTCGGTCGGTTCGACGTCGGCACCCTCATCCGTGATCACCGTCGCACCTGCCTGGAGGCGCTCCGAGCCCTCGACGGCGCGGTCGAGGGTGCGCCGCCCGGGCCAGCACTCGATGCGTTGGCGCAGGCGGCAGCCCTGCATCTCCAGGCGGAACTCCATTGGCTCGACCACGTCGAGCAGATCGTCTCCAGAACGGGAACCCCGCGATGAGCGCCACCAGGTCGACGACGTCGTTCTCCGAGGAGCGCGACGTCGTTCCGGCTGTCGAGGCGATCGACCTCTGGCGACACCTCGGCGACGGCGGTACCGGTACGCAGGTGCTCAACGGTCTCTCCCTCACGGTTCAGGCCGGGGAGTGGGTCTCGATCATGGGGCCGTCGGGGTGTGGCAAGACGACGTTGATCCACGCGCTCGGAGGCCTGGAGGGGATCGACGCCGGCTCGATCTCGATCGGCGGCTGCGACCTCGGTGATGCTTCCGAGCGGGAGCGGGCCCGCCTACGTCGTACCGAGATCGCGTACGTCTTCCAGCAGTACAACTTGCTGTCGGACCTGACGGCGCTCGAGAACGTGATGCTGCCGCTGCGACTTGCCGGGCGGTCACGACGAGGGGCGCGCCGCGAAGCGCACGTGATGCTCCAGCGGCTCGGGCTCGAGAAGCGTGCCGATGCCGTTCCGGCCCGCTTGTCCGGCGGGGAGCAGCAACGGGTCGCGATCGCTCGGGCGTTGGCGATCGAACCCGTCGTCTTGCTCGCCGACGAGCCCACCGGCGCACTCGACGCCGCCGCCAGCGGGCACGTCCTCGATCTCCTGCGAGACCAACACCGGGCGGGACAGACCATCGTCATGGTCACCCACGATCATCGCGTGGCGGCGGCCGCTGACCGGATCGTCATGATGCGAGACGGACGGCTGGTCGAGGAACACCATCTGCGTGCTGTGCATCCGATGGACCTGCCCGGTCTGGTTCGCCTCGAGGCGGAGAGGTGAACGTGTTCGCCGCTCTGATGGAGGGACGCCTCCGGAGTCGGAACCTCATCGGAACGCTCGCCCTGGTGCTGGTGGCCGCGATCGCCATGGCGGCGGTCGTGACTGGCCTGGAGAGCCGACGAGGCTCCGCTGCTCGCCTCGACCGAGCATTCATGGATGTCGGCGCACCGGATCTGGTGGTCGGGGGCGGCCCGACGGGTGTGCCCGCCGGCCTCGACGCGGCCGCGTCGGCCGGTCTGGTGGAAGCGGAGAGTCGGTTCGACGCCGCGTTCGGTTCCTTCCCGCTGGGCGACGGCACGAGCGTCGGTATCGAGGTCCGGTCCATCGACGATCCCGGAACGGTGGTCGTCGGACGCCCGCTGCTCCGTGGTGGTCGCTGGGCCGAGTCCAGCGACGAGATCGTGCTCGATGTCGGGGTCGCTGATCTCGTCGCACTCGGTGACACGATCGGTCTCGAGATCGGCGGCGACGCTCGAACGGCCACCGTCGTGGGGTTCGCGACGGATTTGAGCGCCTGCTTCTTCCCGTCGTGCACGCCGCTGCGCGGGTACACGACGGCGGCCGGCCTCACGACCCTCGCTCCCGACGGGACATACATGCGGGCCCACGTTCGGCTCGCTCCCGACTGGGATCGCGAGATGGCGGCAGAGCGGCTCCGACGCGACGGTCTGGTCGATGCCGTGGCGACGTGGGACGAGATCCGAGCGGATCTGCTGCTCCAGGGGAGGATCTTCTCGGCGATGCTGGCGGGGTTCGGCGGGTTCGTCCTGGTGTCGTCCCTGCTCGTCGTCGCCAACACGGCGACCGGGAGTGTGATTGCCCGTCGGCGAGAACTCGGCGTGCTCCGTGCTCTGGGTGCCACGCCGTCGCACCTGGTCTCGATCACGGTGCTCGAGCACGTCGTGCTCGGTGCGGTCGGCGTCGTGGTCGGCTGGGTCGGCGGATCTGTTCTCGCGCCACGCCTCCAGCTCGGGCTCGACCAACTCGGAACCGAGGCACCCCGATTCGACCCGACGGTGCTGCTCGTCGCCGGCGGCGCCGTGCTCATCGTCGTCGCAGTGGCGACCTCGGCGCCGGCACGGGCAGCGGGTGACGTGTCGATGGCCGCGTCGGTCTCGGATGCTCCGACCGATCGTGCGCGATCGAGCAGGATCGCGAAGCTTCCCGTGTCGCCTCCGGTTCAGCTCGGCTTCCAGATCGCCGTGGCTCGTCCGGTGCGGGCGGCGTTGGCAGCCACCGCGATTGCGGCATCCGTCGCGGCCGGGGTGGCGGGTTGGGGTGTGCATGCCGCGGTGAACGGTGTCGTCGAAGATCGGGCGGCAACAGGGGATCCGTATGACGCCGTCGTCGCCGCGCCGACGTTCGTGGAGTCCGACCGTCTGGTGGAGCGTCTCGAGGCCGTCGACGGTGTCGGTGGGTGGTACACAGATCAGAGCCGCCGCGGCGAGTTGCGATCGGGCGGAGCGATCGGATCGAGTGTCAAGGTCCGGATCGTCGGACCGGTCGTGTCGGATGTTGGTCTGGTCCTGGTCGACGGGGCGTGGCCGACGAGTCCGGGCGAGGCCCTGGTGGGTTGGGGATTGTTGGGTGATGGGGGCGTGCGCATCGGTGAGACGGTCGACATCGAGCTGCCGGAAGGTCGGCTCACGGTGACCGTCGTGGGGCGCCACGCCGACCTGGATGAGGGTGGCGAGGTTCTGCTGATCGGTGACGAGACGTTCCGATCGCTGAGCGACGCCTCGCCCCGGCACTGGCGGGTGGTCTCGGATGGGACCGTCGAGCGTGTGGAGCTGGCCCGGCGGCTCGAGGATGCGATGGCCGGGCTCGCGATCGTGCAGCCTGCAGCGGATCCGAGCGCTCAGCTTCGACCGTTCCGGTGGGTGCTCGGTGTGCTGGTCGCCCTGGTCGGCGGCGTCGCGGGCGCGAACCTCGTGGCGACGGTGGTGGCCGGCGCCCGTGAGCGTCGTCGCGAGATCGGTGTGGTGCGGTCGCTCGGATTCGGCACGTCGGAGCTCTGCCGCCTCGCGCTCTCATCCGGGGCGGCACTGGGAGCGGTGGGTGTCGTGATCGGGTTGCCCGTCGGTTTGATCGCCGCCCGTTGGATCGTGTCGTCGGCGGTCGATCAGATCGGGCTCGGACCCGGGGTCGTGTCCGTGCCGATGGTCGTTCCGTCGCTCGTCGCGGGGCTCGCAGGCGTGCTCGCGGCTGCGGCACTCTCGTTACTCTCGACCCGGTCGCTGCGATCGATGTCCGGAAGCGTTCTGATCCGGGAAGGGTGACGACCGCGGCGTCAGCCCGGCGTTCGCCCCACCACCTCGGCGACGCGTCGACGGAGATCCGGCACGGTGTCCGCCTCGAACCAGGGGTTCCGGCGGAGCCAACCCTGATTGCGTGGGGAGGGGTGGGGGAGCACGAGGTGGCTCGGCAGGTGCTCGCGCCAGGCACCGACGGCCTCCGTCACATTGCCGGCATCGGGGAGGTACCGCCCGATCGCATAGGCGCCGATCAGGATGGTGAGACGATCGTCGGGGAGTTGGTCGAGTACCCGGTCGTGCCAGGCGGGTGCACACTCGGTGCGCGGAGGGAGGTCGCCGGAGCTGCCCTTCCCGGGGTAGCAGAACCCCATGGGGACGAGCGCGACGAGGTCGGGGTCGTAGAACTCGCCATCAGTGAGGCCGAGCCACGCTCGGAGCGTCCGGCCACTCGGGTCATCCCAGGGCACGCCGGACTCGTGCACTCGTCGTCCCGGCGCCTGGCCGATGATGACGAGGCGGGCGGATCCACCGAGTTGCACCACGGGTCTCGGTTCATGGGGGAGCCGGTCGGCGCAGATCCGACACGCTCGAACCTCGACGAGGAGGTCGTCGAGTCTCATGACCCCGTGATGGTTCGAGCGGCCGCGACGACGGCCCGGATCGCGGGTCGGTCGGCGCTCGATTCCCGATACGAGAGGCGCAGCTCGCGGATCGCCGGCTCGGCAAGCTCGACGATGCGAACACCCTCCGGCGGATCGGTCAACCCGAGTTCGGGGATGAGGGCGATCCCCTGACCGGCGGCGACGAAGTTGAGTGTGGTCGGGTAGGCCTCGATGCGATGGCGCACCGCCGGTTCGATCCCGGAGCGGCGGAGGAACGCGGCCACGAACGATCCGCAGAGATGGTCGGGATCAGGGGCGATGAAGTCGTGCCCGCCCAACTCGGAGGGTGCAACGGGACCGTTGCGGCCGAGCTCGTGATCGTCGGGAACGATCAGACGGAACGGATCGTCCGCGACGTGTTCGTGCACGATGCCCGCTCGAACCTCGACCGGGGCGTTCGGGTAGTCGACCGTGAAGGCGAGGTCGAGGTCACCGTGGACGAGCTGGTCGACGGCGACGCCCGGATCGATCTCCCGGGTCCGGAGACGCAGTTCGGGGTGTCTCGCTGCGAGTTCGGACACGATCGGGAGCAGGAGGGTGTCGGCCACCGACTGATAGAGCCCCAGATCGAGCTCGCCACGGGCGTCGTCGCCGAACCGTTCGAGCGAGGCCTGGGCGGACTCGAGCCCGGCGAGCACGTCGTCGGCATGCCGCACCAGCTCCCGGCCGGCGTCGGTGAGTCGGACGCCTCGACCGACGCGTTCGAGCACCGCCACACCGGTGACCTTCTCCAGGTTCACGAGCTGTTGGGACACCGCCGAGCGCGTGTAGCCGAGCGAGTCGGCCGCGGCAGAGATCGTGTCCTTCCTGGCGACCTCTCGCAGGAGTCGCAGGTGTTGGAGTGTCACGCTCATCGCGCCTCCCGATTGTCCAGTCTGGCTGTCGGTTGACGTCCAGAAACCGTCGCTTGTGTGATCGTATCGCGAGGCGGAAGATCGATCCATGGACGCCGATCAGAACTATCGACTGCACCGCCTCCGCCACGACGAGCGGATCGCACACAACCTCGCCGTGATGTCCGTCCGGGGTCGCCGACGACCGCTGCGTGGCCGTCGCAATTGACGGTCTGCGGATCCATCGGCGGTTTGGGCGACACGGCCACTCGAAATGAGGCAGAGTGATCGATCACTCGATCAAGGGAGATCCATGAAGCGACTACTGACACTTCTGACCATCGCCGCATCCCTGCTGCTCGTCGCAGCGCCGGCCACCGGCATCACGAAGGGAGGAAGCCTCGACGGTGAGGACCATCCCTACGTCGGGCTGTCAGTGTTCTTCGACGGCGAGACACCGCTCGGACGGTGTAGCGGTGCGCTGATCTCGCCGACGGTGTACGTGACCGCCGGGCACTGCACCTACGGCTCGGACAACGCGAACATCTGGTTCGAGACCGACGTCGATGCCGGCATCCCGACGAACGGCTATCCGTTCGGCGGTGGCACCGAGGTGAGTGGTACGCCGTACGACCATCCGCTCTACGTCGACGCCGCCTTCTTCCTGTACGACCTCGGGATCGTGGTGCTCGACACACCGGTGCACCTCGACACGTATGCCTCGTTGCCCGAGGCAGGCTTCGTCGATTCGCTCGGCAACGGTCGGAAGAACGGCACCGTGACCGCGGTCGGCTACGGCCTGCAAGCGGCTTCGCAGAACCCGGTCAAGGCCGACAAGACCCAGGCTGATCGGGTTCGCTACCAGGCCGATCTGATGATCGTGAACACCCAGGGTGTCGCTGGTATCGGCAACATCGACGTGCCGTTCGGGACGAACTCCATGATGCTCAGTGGCGACGCCAAGCACGGCGGCACGTGCTTCGGTGACTCGGGTGGCCCGAGCCTCGTCGGCGACACCATCGTGGCCGTCACCTCGTTCGGGCTCAACGGCAACTGCGCTGGCGTCGGCGGTGTGTTCCGGATCGACCGGAGCCTGGAGCTCGACTGGATCGAGAGCTTCCTCACCAGCTGATTGCCGAGACCGATCGGCCGACCGTGATCCGAGCGACGCTCGGATCACGGTCAGCCCCGGTGGAGCACGTGGGTGATGCCGTCGATGTCGACCGGCTCGAAGCCGAGCGACTCCCAGAACGGCGACGCTGCCGCGGACGCCCGGGCGTTGCAGGTGATGGTGTCGCTCGTTCGGAATCCGTCCTCGAGGAGCCGAACCGCGAGCGCTCGGGCGATCCCACGCCGACGCATCGACTCGGCGACGTAGAAGCGCCGCACTCGGAGGGCGTCCGCCACGTGCGGACACCGGGTGAGACCGCCGACGCCGATCGCCCGTTGGTCCTGCCAGGCGAGCAGCAGCTGCTCACCCCGTCCGTCGAACCGTTGCGTGCCGTCGGCCCAGTCGGATCGGAGCGTCGCCACGTTGCGGATGCCCACCGACGTGGCTTCGTCGGCGAGGGGCCGGAGATCGTCCGCCGCGGTGGAGGCAGCTCGTCGGATCTCGAACTCGGTCTGCGACGCCATCACCCCATGGTGGCAGGCGGAGGACTCAGCTGCCGCCGGCGCCCCGAGCGGGGTTCTCCGATTCGTGACGGTCGTAGTGCTCGATCGCCTCCGACAGCGTCGTCCACTGCTCCGTGGAGGTCGACATCATCGTGGCGCCCCCGGCGGCGTGACTCGCCCATGACAGGATCTCGGGAAGGTCGCTCGAGGGGCACCGGGAGATCTGGCAGACCCACAGCGCAACGGTCTGGAGCGCCAGCCGACTCGATGGACCGGCCGGTCCCGCGACCATGAACCACTCGGCCAGACCCGGGCGGATCTCGTCGATGACATCGACGAAGTCGGAACTGCCGAACATCCAGCACACGAACGACGAGTTCCGACGGAGCCACGCGACATGCAGTGCCGGGAACAGGTCGTTGTCGACGAACCCCTCGGGAATCTCGAGCTCGGCGGACGGCTCGGTGCCGACCAGACCGCCGAGGAGATCGTGCAACTCCGAAAAACGCGTCGGTTCGCCCAGCACGGTTCGGAGTCCTTCGACCCGAGCCTCTTTGTTGAGCGCCTCGAGCGACCCGAAGTACTTGTAGAGCAGGCTCGGCGCTGCGAAGGCGAGCGAGGCGATCGTTCGGACACTCGGTGGCTCGTACGACGCAACGACGTGCTCGAAGACCGCGTCAATGAATCGATCGCGTGTGCTGCGTTCCACATCGCCGCCTTTCCCCGTGTCTCGCGGCACGCACCGTAGTGAGCGAGCCTGTCGCCCGAGCCATCGAACATCGATGATTTCACGCCAATCGCCGTGAACCGGTGAGTTCGAACACTGCTCACCCTGCGACGAAACGAATCGTTGGTGACTCGAGGGGGATCGCGAAGGCCGTTGCCGAGACGTTCAGGACGGAAGGCTGAACCCGACCAGAGCGCCGGGCCCGGGCTCGGCATCGGCGACCATCGTGTGGCCGCCGTGGTCGGCGACGATCTTGGCCACGATGGCCAGACCCAGGCCGGATCCCGGCCGGGCCCGTGCATCGTCTCCGCGAGAGAATCGGTCGAAGACCCACGCTCGGTCCTGCGGCGGAATGCCCGGGCCACGGTCCGAGACCGTGATCGATCCGCCTGCGACGCGGACCCGGATCGGTGAGCCAGCAGGGGAGTACTTGACGGCGTTGCCGAGGAGATTCAACACCGCACGCTCCAGATCGGCGGCGTCGCCGAGCACGATCGACGGCGTCAGGTCGGCGTCGACCGGATTCTCCGCCTGTCGCTGGAGCCGGTCGATGGCCGATCGGGCGACGTCGGCGAGGTCCACCGGCTGATGGGCCGCGGTGTCACGGCCCTCGGTCGCCAGCTCGATGATCTCGGTGAACAGTGTGCTCAGCTGCCGGAGCTCGGCCTTCACCCCGGACAGGATGTCCTGGCGCTCCGAGGGCGGCAGATCGGGCGCGTAGGCCAGCAGATCGATGTTCGCATTGACGCTGGTGAGCGGAGTGCGCAGTTCATGCGCCGCGTCCTGCACCAGTCGCTGCTGCTGGTCTCGACTCGTCGAGAGCGCGGCCAGCATCTCGTCGAAGGACGCGGCCAGCCGCCCGATCTCGTCCGGACGGTCACCGATCCCGATGGGTGTGTCCAGGTCCTGTGTCTCGGCGACCCGTTCGGCGGCCGCGGTCAGCTCACCGAGCGGTCGGAGTGCTCGGCGGGCGATCAGCCAGCCGATGGCACCGCCCACGATCGCGAGGGCGGATCCGACGATCAGGAGTCTGTCCTGGATGACGTCCAGGAGCGAGGTGGTGTCGTCGAGTGAACGAGCGACCTGCAGGGCGCCACCACCCGGGATGTGAGTGGTCAACACGCGGTACTCCGCACCGTCGATCTCGACGGTCCGGAGGCGGGAGCCGTCGGTCGTCGCGAGGCCGAGATCGGTGGCCGAGACCGGGATGCCGAGACCGGTCGAACCCGTGATCGTGCCGTCACGGTCGATCGTCTGTGCGTCGGAGTCGGCGTCGGTGGCCAGAGCGACCTCGATCGCGGTGCCGTTCTCGAGGTCGTCGGTGCTGGTGTCGTGGATCGCGGCGTCGCCGTCGTTGTGGTTCCGGTTGTCGTCGCGATCCTTACCGGGGCGTTCCCGCCGGCCATCGAGGATCTCCTCCGAGCGCTCCATCAGGAATCGGTCGACGTCGTCGCGCACCTGGGCGTTCGTCGACACGATCGCCGTGCCGGTCGCACCGAGGGCGGTGATCGCGATCATGACGGCACTCACGACGGCCAGTCGCAGCGCCAGGCTGGATCTCATGACGGCGGCCGGATCACGAAACCCACGCCGCGCACGGTGTCGATCATCCGCGGGTGGCCCCCCGCCTCGAGCTTGCGGCGCAGGTAGCCGACGTGCACGTCGAGCGAGCGCGAGGATGATTCGAAGTCGTAGCCCCAGATGCGTTCGTAGACGGTGCTGCGCTCGAGCACGATGCCTTCGTTGTGCATCAGGAGCTGGAGGATCTCGAACTCGGTCCGAGTGAGGTCGACGACCTCGTCGCCCCGGCGGACCTCGTGCCGGCGGGGATCGAGACGCAGCTCACCCACGGTGAGTGCGGTGTCGCCCGGGTCGACCGTGCGCCGGAGCAACGCGCGGATCCGGGCGAGCAGTTCTTCCAGTTCGAAGGGCTTGGCGAGATAGTCGTCGGCGCCGGCATCGAGGCCGGCAACCCGATCGGAGAGCTCTTCGCGTGCAGTGAGCATCAGGATCGGGGTGCGGTTGCCGTCCGACCGCAGCTTCCGGCACACCGAGAGCCCGTCGACGAAGGGCATCATCACGTCGAGGATGATGAGGTCGGGTCCGGCCTCACCGACGGCCTCGAGTGCCGCCGCCCCGTCGTTGGCCAGGCGGACCTGATACCCGTCGTAAGTCAGGATGCGTTCGAGCGCCGTGCGGATCTCAGGATCGTCCTCGGCGATGAGGATGGTGGCGCTCGGTGCGTTCATCGTGGACCTCGGTGGACTGGCGTGGGGCAGAACCTAATCCGTGGGCTCCGGGGACGGATCGTCCCTCGGAACCCACGGACGGCGGCGGGAACCGTTGGGGTGTGGGGAGGGTGTCAGGCGTTCAGGTCGGTGTCGGTGCTGGCGGGGCGGACCTCGTTGACCTTCTCGCCGATGCGCTCGGTCTTCTCAGCGAGTTTCTCGGCCGCTTCGTCTGCGCTGAGACGTCCTTCGTCGACCTTTGCGTCGAGCTTCGCCTCGACCTGGGCGACCATGGCGTCGATCACGTCCTGGATGTCGATGCCCTCGTCGGCGGCGACGTCGGCGATGGACAGGCCGCTGTCGAGCTCGGTCTGCAGCTCCTCGACCGTCAAGCCGAGGGCGGCGGCGGCCGCTTCGTGCTTCTGGCCGCAGCCACGGCCCCGACGGCTCTCGCCGTCGGTGGCGTCGTCGGTCGCCTGGACCTGGACGAGGCTGGTCTCGGTCTGTGCCGGCTCGGCGTCGCCGCCGTACTGGGCGGCGGCGGTGCCGGCGCCACCGGCGACGATGCCGAGGCAGAGGAGGGTGGCGGCGAGGGTCTGGCGGTTCTTCATCGGGATGCTCGTTTCCTGGTCGGGGGATGGTTCGGGTGGGGGATGTGTCGGGGGATTGCCTGTGCTTGCTTGCTGGTTTCCATGGTCGACATCGTTCGACAACAGCGCATCGGGGCTTCGGCAAGGTTTCGTCAAGATCCGGAGGGTGCGTGCCTACTGGCCGCGCGAGGCGGGATCGACGCCAGCCTCGGTGAGGAGGTCGACCATCCGGAACTCGCCACCACCGGCACGGGTCGGCAACGTCGGCCGCCACTCCGGGTCGGCGATCAGGAACGAGTCCGGATCGAGTTGCAACATGGACAGGAACACCTCGGCGACGATGCGTCCGCCGACCGGGCCGAGGTGCCGACCGTCGGCCATCAGATCCGCCTCGCGGAGCACGTACAGCCAGAGTGGTGTCTGTCCTGCGAGCCGCGGCGCCACAGCGTCGAGATCGGCGAGGTCGCCGCTCGAGAGTCGGTCGACGCCCATCGCACCGGCGACGTCCTGGCCGGACGGGATGCCCCAGGTGATGTGGCGCAACAGGTTGCGGCTGGCCAGCGAACTCGGGCCGACCGGCTCGCCCCGGGAGTTGGAGATCGTCCCGAGCGGCAGCTGGAACAGCGGGCTCGAGAGTGTGGTGTTGATGCGCTTGTTGTTGCGGACCTCACCGTCGTCGAAGTCGAAGAAGGTCTGCCAGCCGATGAACCGGCGCGCCGCCCGGTGCCCGCCCGAGAGATCCTCGGGATCCGGGTCGCCACCCATTGCCGCCGTGAGCGAGTCCGGGGAGAAGACGAACGCGAAGAAGGGGTCGCCGTCGTCACCGGCGAGATTCGCCCGATACGACGGGCGGACCTGGGCGTGGCCGAAGCGGAAGGCCGAGGTCTGGAACTCGACCGGGATCGTCGCCCGGTCACCGGTGGCGAATCGGGGGCCGTTGGCCAGGATGTCGTCGACCAGGTCCTGTCCGACGATGGCCGGAAGGTACTCACGTACCACGATCCACTGATAGTGCCAGACGACGATGCGGGCGGCCTCGGCGAAGGCGGCGGATCCGTCGAGCCCGGTCGCTCGCACCCGTCCGAGCACGGCGTTGTGGAACTTCAGGAAGGCCGCATGCATGCCGGCGACGATCAGGTTCTCGTCGTTGCGGGCATCCCCGATCAGTGCGGTCCCGTCGGTGGCCCGGGGCAGGTCCTCGAACTGCCCACCCGAGTCGACACGCAGCACGAACGGGTCATCGTCGTCGTACAGGTCGCGGGTCTCGCCGGGCCCGCCGCCGTAGACGCTGTCGAGATCGAGGCGAGCCGACCGGAGATTCGTGCTGCGCTGCACCGAGGTCGGTCGACCGAGGGTCGATCCCGCGTCGTGGGTGATGTCGTGATCGAGGAACTGGCCGAGGAAGGTCATGCCAGCCGTCTGGCTCGGGTTGTCCGGGTTGTTCACGCTCAGGCTGGGATCGAGGATGAGCTCGATCGGGCCCGCGTCGAGGGGATCGTTCGCGTCGAGGATCCCGCCCGGGCGGCCGAGTTCGGTGAGCATCTCGCGGAGTTCATCGTCGACGTCGGCGAAGGGCGGGTGGTCGTCGAAGAGCCGGGTGAACCGGTCGGGGCCGTCCGCCGATGTGGTGGTCGGGGCGGTGTCCCGTCGGCCGCCGCCGTCGCGTCCGCCGCCGTCACGGTCCCCTCGGCCGCCGTTCCTGCCTCGCTGGGCCGCGGCGGCGACGGCGGGTCCGCCGATCACGGCGGCGGCGCCGACACCGAGGCCGCCGAGCAGCGCTCGACGTGAGGTGCTCACCGGGCGCTTCGGCGACGATGGCTCGGATGGTTCGGACGTTGGCATGGGGGCGGTCGGGTCGCTCACGGGGACACTCCTTGTCGGGGGATGGACAAGCAGCGTCGATCGGCGGCGGCAAGATCGGCCGCCGCGATTCGTCAAGATCTCGACAAGTTCAGCTCGGTGTCGCCGACCCGCCGTCGGGCACGTCGCGCTGGAGCTCAGCAGCCGGCGTCGCGGCGGGCGAGCTCGATGTGGACGACGAGGCCGTCCACGTCGCGACCCTCGGAGCGGTTCGACTCCGCCTCGTCCAGCACCTCGTCGAGTGTCTGGTCGAGTTGCTCGCATTCCCGGTCCTCTGCGAGCGAGTTGACCGTCCGGACGACATCGGGGTCGAAACCGAAATCGTCGAGGATCTCACTCGATCGTTGACCGAGGTCACCCGGCCCCAGTGCAGCGAGCGCAGCCAGCGCGAGCACGCCGACGATGATCGCCAACGCGCTCCTCCATGGCACCCGATACGGGGCGGCGTCGCGGTGCTCACGGTTGGCCATGTCGAATTGGACGCCATGCGACGCGAAAGGTTCCAACCGCTCCCCGAGTGTGGGGGAGCCGTTCGGCCTCCCCGATGACCGGGAGTCGCATCCCCTCGTCACGTCGCGTGCGGAAGGTCGACGTCAGCTCAGCGTGCTCGCGGGAGCCCACGTTGCGTGGGTCCCCGAGCAGATCCGCTCCGGTAGACGAACGGTCGCGATCGGGCCGGCGGTCGGATCGGCGGCGTCGAGAATCAGACACGACGACGAATCGTCGTTCATGTCCATCGTGTAGGTGAGGAGGTAGCCGTCGTCTTCGGCCGTCGAGCCGAGGCGGGGCGCCATCACGGTCTCGCTGGCGTACACCCCCGGAGGAAGGCGCACGACCGTCTCGGTACCACGGTCGAGGTCGTGTTTCACGAGGCCGCCGAAGCCGAACCAACCCTCCTCGGGCAGGGCGTTGTAGCTGTAGCGGTGACGTCGTCCGCCGTGTCGGCCGTTGATCATGCCGAACTCCATGACCCGGTCGGACAGGGTCTGTTCCGTGGTGCGGCCGGTGCGCAGATCGAACCGCCACCGTCGGGCTTCGGCGCCGAGGGTGTGGAGGTCGAGGTAGCGGTAGATCGCATCCTCGAACGTGTCGTCGGGCTTCGGCGTCGGCGCCGGATTCCGTTGGAAGAAGCCGTCGAGCACGATCGTGTCCCCGTCCTCGTAGGCGTTGATCCAGTGGAGGACGAAGGTGGGTTCGGCCTCGAACCACACGATCTCGTCGGTCGATCCGCGACGGGGCACGATGCCGAACCTGCTCGGGAGATCGGGGAAGAACCGGTTCGCGTAGGAGCCCTTCTCGAGCGCTCGCGGATCCCAGAACAACGGGAAGTCGTTGAGGATCGCGTAGTTCTCGGTGAACGCCATGTCGTGTGGCAACCGGGGCCCGGGCAAGGGCACGTCGATGTAGTGCACGAGCTCGCCGGCGGGCGACAGCACGCCGTAGTGCATGAAGGGGGCGTCGGTGGAGTAGTTGAAGAACAACATCTCCCCGGTCTGCTCGTCGAGCTTGGTGTGCGCCGACACACCGTCGGCCGGGAACGATCCTCCCCAGGTGGCGATGCCCCGGTCCTCGAGCGTGATCGGATCGAGCTGATAGAGGTCGCCGCACTGGTAGAAGCTCGACAGCGCGAGGCCGTTGTGCACGATCACATCGGTCGACGAGGCGTCCTTCATCTGGCCCCGTGCGCCCCAGCCATCGTCGCGGCGGGCGTGGTGCCGACCCTCGGCGATGCCGGCCCAGAGCGGGCCGCGGGCGTCCTGCTCGGCCCGGAGACCGGCCGTGCGGACGAATCGGTTGTGATAGACGGCTTCGCCGTCGGCGAAGTGGATCGAGTGCAACATCCCGTCCCCGTCGAACGGGTGGTAGGTGCGATTGGCCGGGATCAGCGGGTTCTCGGTGTTGCGGAGGTAGACGCCGGCGAGATCGGTCGGGATCTCGCCTTCGACGTCGAGGTCCCACGCCTTCCATTCCGTCGTCTGCGGCCGCCAGACGCCGGTGCGATACGGGTTGGTGTCGTCGCTCGGGAGGAGGGATTCGAACCGTTGGAGGATCTCGGTCTTCATCAGGCGTCTCCCACCCGCTCGATCACGAACGACACGGTCGAGGCGGTGCTCCCCCCGATGTTGAGCGTCTGGACGCGGCTCGCTCCGTCGACCTGATAGCCGTCGGCGGTGTCGGACACCTGCCGGGTCGCGTCGACCAGCATCCGCGCGCCGGTCGCCCCGACCGGGTGGCCGCCGCCGATCAGGCCGCCGCCCGGGTTGACCGGGATCGACCCGTCGCGGGCGATCCGGCCGTCCTCGACCGCTTGCCAGCTCTGGCCGGGCTCGGTGATGCCCAGGTGGTCGATCGCCATGTACTCCGACGGTGTCATGCAGTCGTGGGTCTCGATGGCGTCCAGATCGTCGACGCCGTCGATCCCGGCCCGGCGACGGGCGTCGGTGATCGCGGTGCGGACGTGCGGCATCACGTAGGGCTGATCGACACTGGCCTCGAGTTTCGACGCGAGTGACAACCCGACCGTGGTGTGGCCCCAGCCGGCGACTTTGGCGAGCGGCCGGCGACCGGTCCGGGCCAGCCAGCGGTCGGACACGAGAACGACGCCGGCGGCGCCGTCGGTGATCTGGCAGCAGTCGTTTCGTCGGAGCCGTCCGGCCACGAGCGGGTTGACGTGGTCGTCGGTGCCGAAGCTGTCGGACGAGAGTCGCCAGTTGCGGGTCTGGGCGTTGGGGTTCGACTGGGCGTTGGTGAGATTGAGCTCACCGATCGCCCGGAGATGGGCATCGTCGAGGCCGAACCGGCGGTCGTACTCGTCGGCCAGCGCATCGAACGTCGCCGGCCAGATGAACTCGATGCCGTCGGTCTCGTGGCCGACCCATGCCGCGGCCTGCTGGGTCTTTGCTGCGTCGGCACCCGACATCGTCTTCTCCTGCTCCACCCCGAGGACGAGTGCGCAGTCATAGCGGCCGGCCTCGAGCTCGGCCATGGCCGCCAGCGCGGCCATCGACGACGACGCACAGGCGGCCTCGTGGCGCATCGCCGGCACGCCCCACAGGTCGGGGACGACCGTCGCCGGCATCGCGCCCAGGTGGCCCTGCCCCGTGTAGAGCTGCCCGAACGCATTACCGACGTGGATGGTGTCGATGTCGCCGGGGTCCAGCCCTGCGGCCCCGAGTGTGCCGAGCACGACATCGCGAGTCAGATCGGCGATGTCGGCACCGATCCCATCGTCGGCGGACTCCTTGCGGATCGTGCGAGCGAAGTCGGTCTGATGGCCACCGAGAATCCAGGTCGAGGTCATGTGGAGCAACTTACTGACCGTTGGTCAGTCGAGCAAGCGAGGGTCGGCGCCGCCGCTACCGTCGTCGTCATGGCGACCCAGGCCGAGCGGCGCGAGAGCACCAGGAGCGCCGTGATCGATGCGGCGATCGACGCCTTCGTGGAGGCCGGCGGGGTCGAGGTCGGTCTCGACGAGATCGCCCAGCGCGCCGGTGTCGCGAAATCGACCGTGCTCTATCACTTCGGTTCCCGCTCGGCGGTCCTGCGATCGGTCGCCGTGCGACTCTTCGCCGCTCAGGAGGTCCATCTCGGAGCGTTCGGCGATCCGGCCGATTGGGTCGATCGGCTGCTCCGTCTCCAGATCTCCTCCGAGGCCCGCCTGCTCCACCGGGTCGGCGACGAGCTCGCCGCTGCCGGCGAACTCGGTGCGGCCGACCCGGTCGAGTATCTCGCCCGACGGCTCGACGACGTCGGTGTC